>JBFFBV010000055.1:0-28955 GCA_041560205.1 Candidatus Sulfomarinibacter sp. | reverse complement strand
GAATCCCTCGACAAGCGATTGTCAAAGAGGGCAGTTCAGCTACTGGCGTCAGGTAAGAAAATGAAGGAAGGAACAGGCCAGGAAAAATAGAGTTAAAAAGTTTCTCCTGGCACTGATGCTTCGGTCGTGCGAAAGGTAATTTTGTATGTCAGATGACTGTTGATCAACGATGTTAATTGATTCTTTTCCTGCAAAAAATCTTATCACTAATTATCGTCTTAAATCTCTCGTACTCGTGTGGATATACGCCAAAAAAGGGTAGAATTATTTTAGTCAAACGCGAACCAAAAACGAATGTTGTCTATGTAACAAATTTTACAGAAGACAACCCCATGCCGAGATCGAGCATCAATTTATTCGTGATACCAACTGGATTGGAAGAGCAAAAAGACATCTCTAGAGATCTTGATAACATATGGGCGGACATCGCGAATAAGCATCGTTGGGGTGTTATCTGTCCCGCTTCTTCCCAGGGATTTCCGTTCGAAATACCCGAAACCGGAGCGTTTGGTCTTGGTGGCGAGGACGTGGTATCAAGTGTTATAAGGGATGCTCGCAATAGGAGGCTTTTGCCGGAGAAGAGTAAAGGGATTTTCTTGATTCATCTTTGGGGCGGGGGATCAGCTGTTCTGCTAATTGTTGAATTGAATCCAGGAGTCTTTGAAAAGGTTTACTTAGCACCATCAGCGACTGTAGATATGGAATCTATTGGTAATTATGAGAGGATGGAATCTGTACCTAAACTTTGGATAGTTTTGGGAAATCATGGACATAAAGTTGTTGAGAATTGGTACGAAGAGAGCCAACGAGAAAATATAGAGATCTTTAAGGCTCCTTTTGCAGCTCCCTACAAGACTACTGAAGGGGAGAAAACAATGGAAGAGATCGGCGCAGATTATGCAAAACTAATTGTAGAATTGATAGAAATAGAGAGTAAAATTTTTTAGTTAGGTGCCAAGCCCAACGTTTTAACGATTTGCTCGGCTGGCCGAGGAGGCGCAATGCCGAGACGGCCGAAGCTATTCGTCGAGGGCAAGATCTACCACTTTTACAGTCGCCTTGCGCGTGGTTGCAGCTACACTGGCCGCATGGCGCGGAGGCAAGAGAATTTGATCCTCGTCGAACGATCGGAGAGGGGGACACTGAGCCATCCGAGCGATGTGTACGGAGAGTCTTTCGACGGCAGCTCCCTCACCGTGTGGCTGCCCGCGGACGCGCAACCGACGATTCTGGTGATCGCCTCGATGCACGGTGATGAATCGGAGACGACAGTTGTCCTTTCGGAGGCCCTTCGATCGATACCCGTGGCGAACCTGCGCAACGCGGCCATTTTGTGTGCCAATCCCGATGGGCTGGTGCGGGGAACCAGGGGTAACGCGCGAGGCGTGGATCTCAATCGGAACTTCCCGACCGCCAACTGGTCGCCGGCACCAGTCGGCTACAAGAGCCGGGACAATGACCCTCAGGACATTCTTCTCAGCGCGGGCGAGCACGCGGCGTCGGAGCCGGAGACTCGCGCTTTGCTGGCTCTTCTCGAAAGGATCCAGCCGCTGGCTGTTGTCACCTTGCACTCGGCGCTCGCGTGCATCGACGACGCAGGCGAGTCCTTCCTGGGAAGGCAGCTTTCGGAACGCTCCGGGTTGCCTTTGGAGCCCGTGAGCTATCCCACACCGGGTTCCTTCGGCTCGTGGGCGCAGGAGAACGGCCTCAACCTGGTGACCTACGAGCTCGAGGCGGCCTCGCCCTACGAGCTCAAGGACCGGCACGTCCCGGTGCTGATCGACCTGTTGGCCGGGAAGATCCCTCACGAGGAATTCTGATGCGTCTCCTGATCACGGACTCCGGTGTCGGCGGGCTCTCGGTCTGCGCCTATGCCGAGAGGTACTTGAGGGCCCACGGAATCGGAGAACCAGTTGCTCTGACCTACGTCAACGCGTCGCGTGAAAACGACTTCGGCTACAACTCGATGGGCTCGCGCCAGGAGAAGCTCGAGCACTTCGATCGCTTCCTCGGCATCATCACCGAGATCTACTCGCCGGACCAGATCTACATCGCCTGCAACACGCTGTCGGTCCTGTTTCCCGATACGGATTTCTCGGCGAGTCGCCGGTTACCCGTGCGTGGCATCGTCGAGACCGGGGCCAGCCGCCTTCTTCGAGAGCTCGACCGGAGTCGAGGCTCGGTTGCGGTCATATTCGGCACGCCGACGACCATCGAGGAGGGGGCCTACTCGGAACTCCTCGGACGGAGCAGGATCGAGGCGAGCCGGATCGTCGAGCAGGCGTGTCCGTCGCTTGCCGACACGATCTCGGAGGACCGTCAAGGCTCGAGTGCGAGGGAGAAGATCGAGGGCTTCGTGGTCGAGGCGATCGAGAGAATGCCCTCCAGTTCAGGTAACAGTCTGACCTACCTGGCCTGTACCCACTACGGCTACCGGAAGGCGTTCTTCGAGCGGGCTTTCGCGGATCGGGGCGTGACGACGCAGGTGCTCAACCCGAACGAGTTCGTGGTCGATGATCTCTTCGATGCCTTCGATCGGAGCCCCGTTAAAGACGGTGGAGAACCAGATGTCAGCGTGAACTTCGTCACCCGCTACCGGATCCCGGAAACGGCCCTCGAGACGATCGCCTTCTTCCTCGAGGACATTTCGCCGGCGACGGTCGAGGCCTTCACCGACTACCTCTATGCCCCGGATCTCTTCTGAGACGTGCCCGGACGTGCGGGCAATTGTGCTGCTCGCAGCTGTGATGCTCTCGATTGCGGGCGCCAGCCCGGTGGATGGGCAGGGCTTGGCGGACAGTTTCGAAGCGGCCGGGTCGATTCTTCGAGTGGAACGTACCAGCGCTGACGATGGGTGGGTCCTCACTGACCGGGCGCTGCTCGTCACGCGGGACGGCGGTGCGAGCTGGTCCAATCTGACTCGCGGGCAGAGCCTCGCGGGTATGACGGATGCGTCGGTGCTGCCCGGTGAGAGGGCGTGGCTTGCGGGGATCAGCTCCGCCGCACCCGGCGAGCTGGTCGTGGACGAAACCGCCGACGGCGGGATGTCGTGGCGAAAGCGCGTCATCGAGGCCAGCGATCTGCCCCCCGGGCGGGCCTATGTGCGTGCCCGTATACAGTTCATCGATGCCGACCACGGGTGGCTCCTCGGCCAAGTGGCGACGAGCTCGGCCTTCAGCGTCGGCGAGCTCCTGCGTACCAGCGACGGCGGTATGAACTGGAACCGCCTTCCACGCCCACCAGGGGCGGGCCGTTTCATTTTCATCGATGCCTCGCACGGGTATATGACGGGCGCACCGGTGAGCGAACGCCTCTACCGGAGCGTCGACGGCGGGTGGAGCTGGCGCCAGGTCGACCTGCCGGTGGCCGCCGAACCGGGCGTGGTGCTGTTTGATCTGCCGATCTTTCACTCGCCGGAGAGGGGAGCAGTTGCGATCACGGTGCGGGACGAGTCTCCCCGAGTGATCTCATTCGCGACCCTTGACGGGGGCGTCACCTGGCTTCAGGTCGATTCGGCACCGTTGCCGCCGGGCGGCTACGACGAACCAGTGCCCACCGAACTCGACCGCGATGGACGGATTCTGGCCGTCGCTGGCGTCGGCAAGTTCGCGTTCGAAAAAACAATTTCGGTGAGGCGTTTGTTCTTCGCGGAAGTCGCCCCCGCATGGGCTTTCATTGCTGAAGGTAGCTGCGACGGAGGTGCGTGCCGGCAGGTCACTCGGTTGGTGTTGGTGAAACCAGTCGGCGAGGCCCCGGATGACCTTCTGGTGCGCGTACGCGAAGCACTCCAGCCCGAGAAAGGAAGCCCAGTGCCAACGAAGGCCGGCGTCATCAGCTTCGCCCACGGCTTCGACAAGTGCGCCGCGGGCACCGCCGAGCAGATGCAGACCTGGTGGGACCAGAGCCCTCACGCCATCGCCAACATCTACTTCGGTGGAGCTGCCCGGGCCTGCTCGCAGGTCAACCTGGACACGGAGTGGGTTGCGGAGGTCTTCGCGCAGGGCTGGAGGCTGATCCCGACCTGGGTCGGGCCGCAGGCTCCGTGCACCAATTACATCCGGCGGATCAGCGCGGATCCCGTGGAAGCCAGGCTCGACGGTGTGGCGGAGGCCGATGCGGCGGTGGCGGCCGCCGCGGCACTCGGTCTCGGAGAGGGCACGCCGCTCTACTACGACGTCGAGTATTACGACGAGTTCGACCAGTCCTGTTCTGAGGCCATGCGCGAGTTCATCGACGCGTGGAGCAAGCGCGTCCAGGGGCGCGGCTACCTGGCCGGGGCCTACGGCAACGCGAGGAACGTGCAGAACGACTGGATCCCTGGCGTCGTCGCCAACCCGCTGCAGGCCGTGTGGCTGGTCCCGTGGGTGTGCGGCAGGACATCGAGCTGCGATTGGACGCTCTCCGTCTTCGGGGTCCCGGGGTTGGATGACTCGTACTGGGCCGACTACCAGCGCATCCGACAGTACTGGGGCCCGCACACCGAGACCTATGGTGGCGTGACCTTCGAGATCGACAGCGATTATGCCAGCGGGCCGGTCGCGGCGGAAAGCGCCTCGGCATCGTGCTGGCAGATCGTGCCCTCGGAACGCTGGCGAGGTGAGTACTACGGCGGTACGGATCTGAGCGGTCAACCGCTGATGGTACGGGATGACGGCGATGGCGCCCTCGATTTCGGCTGGGGGGAGGGGACTCCGTCGAGCGAGTGCGGCGTCCCATCGGACGAGTTCTCGGTTCGCTGGAGGCGCACTGTACATCTCGAGGCCGGTACCTATCGCTTCACTCTCACCGGCGATGACGGCGTGCGGCTTTCCATCGACGGGGTCGTCCAGATCGACGAGTGGCGGCGTCAAGGTCCGACGACCTTCACGGCAACGGTGGAGCTCGACGCCGGCGATCACACTCTCCAGCTGGATTATTTCGAGGGTGGGGGCGGTGCGACGGCTGAGCTCTCCTGGAAGCCTCTCTCGCGCAGCAGGCGTGCCGGTGGTCGTCGAATACCGTCCTGACCGTCGGCCTATTCTTTGCGCTTGAGACTCGATCTTGTTATAAATGACTCTCGGACACGCAGATGGGAAATCGCTCGAGCACACCATGGAACCAATAGGACCGAGGGAGGTCAAAGATGGCGACACTGTTCGTGAGGCACGATGTGGCGGATTTCGGGACGTGGAAACAGGCCTACGACGAGTTCGACGAGGAGCGAAGGTCGATGGGTGTCACGGGTCACGGCGTGTATCAGGCCGAGGGAAACCCGAACGACGTGACCATCTACCACCACTTCGAGAGCATGGATGCCGCGAAGGCCTTCATGGCCAGCGACCGCCTTCGCGAGAAGATGGTGGAGGCGGGCGTCGAGGGCGAGCCGAAGGTCTGGTTCACCACCAAGGCCTGAGCCGCGGATTCGGCGGCGGTTCGTCTCGTCGCTGCACCGTGCGGATAAGCTCCCAGGCAGGGTCGGCGTTACAATCCCGGTGACCTGAGACGACGGAGGTGCAGGATGAGCCCGAGCGGTCCGTCGCAGATTGTCGTTCTGGTTCGCCACGGGGATGCGATGGATGCGCAGGAGAACCCGAGTCGGCCACTGAGCCCCTCGGGCCGTGAGCACGTCGCCGAGGTCGCGAGTCGCGTTGCCGACCTCAGGCTTCGTCTCGAGGAGGTCCGCCACAGCGGCAAGGAGCGGGCCCGGGAGACCGCGGAGATCTTCGCCGCAAGGATCGGCGTTGGTGCGGACAGGGTGCGGGCGATGGGCGGATTGGACCCGAAGGACGACGTCGAGACCATTGCCGAACAGCTCGAGTGCGAGGGCCGCTCGGTGGCCCTGGTGGGGCACCTGCCGTTCATGGGCCGGTTGGCGAGTCGGCTGTTGGCGGGCGACTCCGAGCTCCTGGATCCTCGCTTCGGTGACGCCGGATGCCTGGTGGCGAAACGGACCGACGACGGCTGGCGGCTGGAGCATTTCATCAACCACGAAAACGAGCCCTGAATCGATCAACAAATGGTCAGACAGGCCGAGTGCGTGGAGTTCCTGCAGTGGTGCCTGCCGCGGATGCGGATGCGGTGGGAGGGCTTCCGCAAGGTGCGGTCCCAGGTCTGCAAGCGCATCGGCAGGAGGATGCGCGAGCTCGACCTCGAGGACTTCGGAGGCTACAAGCGGTACCTCGAGGCCCACTCAGAGGAGTGGACGCGTCTCGACGGCATGTCCAGGGTCACGATCTCCCGTTTCTATCGCGACCGCGGGGTGTTTGAAGCGTTGGAGACCGAGGTGCTGCCCGAGCTTTCGGCCGCGGCGCTGGAGCGTTGTGAGGGCGTGATCAGAGCTTGGAGCTGTGGATGCGCCTCGGGTGAGGAGGCCTACAGTCTGGCCATCGTGTGGAGGGCGAGGGTCGCCACCCGATTCCCGCAGGTGCAGCTTGAGATCATCGCAACTGATGCCGACCCGGGGATGATCGAGCGTGCCCGGAGTGGTGTCTACAGCGAAGGGAGCCTCCGCGAGCTGCCGCCGGACCTGCGGCAGGCAGCGTTCGAAGGCATCGGTGAGGGGCACCGGATCCGCGCTTCCTTCCGCGAGGGCGTCGATTGGCTGGTGCAGGACGTGAGAACGGAGAGCCCGCGGGGCCCATTCGACCTCGTGCTGTGCCGCAACCTGGTACTGACCTATTACGACGAGACGTTGCAGCGGGAGGTCATAGAGCGGGTCGCGTCCGCCATCCGTCCGCGGGGCGCGGCGGTCATCGGCTCTCACGAGCGGCTCCCCGATCTCGACGCCTCGTTCGAAGCGTGGAGCGGAGCGCTCCCGATATACCGTCTTCTGGAGTGACCCGCGAGCCGCCAGGTGAAGGGCGGCGTCAGGTTCCGGCCGAGACGTCGCCGGCCTGCATCGCCTCGAGCTCCGCTCGCCACGCCTCCGCGTACTCGCAGTCCGCGTGCTCCGGGAAGTAGGGGCCGCCCAGGGTGAAATGGACGAGAGCGGCGTCCGACCGCGGAGGGTCGTAGCCGACCAGGTGGTTCCAACGGGAGGGGAGGGCGCCGATCTGGTTTTCGCTGTCGAGCCACTTGAACTGGTGGAGCTCGAGGCCTGAAGCGGTGTTGACGTAGTCCGGAGTCAGCGCACGGCAGCGGGCGTTGTTGAAGAGCATCACGCTCGACCAGTTCTTCTTCTCATAGGCGGTCTGGGCCTCGCCGAGGAACTTCGTGGACTCTGTGGGCACGTGATCGTGCTTGACGACCATGACCGCGAAGCTTTCGTCGCGCAGCGCCCAGAGCTCGGCGATGTCTTCCCGCATCAGCATGTCGCAGTCCATGAAGATCGACCAGCCCTCGAAGTTGGACAGGTAGGGGGTGAGGAAGCGTGAAAAGGAGAAGTCGGTGCTCTGCAAGGTGTCTCGCTCGCGAGTGAGGATGGTCTCGAGTTCCGCCAGCTTCAAGGCTTCGATCGTCACAGGCGCCGAAGCCCTCGCACGGATGCTGTGGGCGAGCACGCCGTACGCCACGTCCTCGCGAGGGTCGTAACCGATGAATATCGGGATCATGATCGTTGATTGCTCCTTGGGTCCTCAGCGTTCTGCGAGTCGCATTCAAAATTGTATGATGTTCGATCGGCGCGGATCGAGCAATGACACGAGCTTCAGCTTGCTGCCCGCCTCAGAGGCCGCCGCCGGCGCGAAGAAAAGGCCGGGCGCAAGCGCCCGGCCGATACTCACGAGGTTTGGCGCAAAAGAGTCAGGGCGAGTCAACCCCTACCAGTTGCAGGAACTGTTGCTTGCAGACTTCGTACTCTGCGTCGCTGATGTCCCTGTAGATGTTCGTGACATCGACCTCGGCGCAGGGTTCGAGGCTGCAGTCGTAGGCGAAGAAGCAGGTCGTCCCGGTGAAACAGCCGTTGTCCGTCGCGACCTGCATCTCGTACATGACGTATTCTCCGTCGTCCGGATCGCCGTCCATGTCAAACAGCTGATTGACTTCCTGGATGCACGAGCCATCGTCGAAGACGTCGTACGCCCATTCGACGTCGGCCATGGGATCGAAGTTCGGAAAAGCCGCGATCTCCTTCTCACCCCAGCACGGGCAGGTGGTCTCCTGAGGATCTTCGCTGGGCTTAGGGAGGCATGGCATCTCGGGGTCTCCCGGCCTCATTTTTCGCGCGTAGTTTCGGAGGATCTTCTCGTCGGCCTTTTTGCAGCCGGATACGTCGAGCATGCCGTCCTCTAACAGCACCGGCTCGCAGTCGTGGGCCTCACAGAACGCGATGCACAGCCCGTAGAGCCCGGGTGTCGCGGTCTCGAGGATGTCGCAGACGTCCTCCTGGGAGGGAGGTGTCACGTCAGGGTTTGGGTTTCCACCGGGGGGATCGTCGCCCTGGTTGCCATTGCCGTTGCCGGGCGGGTCATTCTGACCGGGGGGATCGTTCTGATTCCCGTTGCCGTTATTGCCGCTGTTGCCCGGGTTCTCACCCTGATTCCCCTGATTGCCGAGGTGGGCAGTGGAGGGATGGTCCTTCGGACCCTTCCTGTTCGGGTTGGCCCTGCGCTGGGCGTCTGCCACCGAGGCGAGGCACAGAACGAACAGGAACGCGACCGCAATCGTCCAAAACTTTTTCGCCATGACTCTCTCCTTTGCGCCCGCCCCCTGGCTTGTTCTATCTAGTGTATATCCTATGCACACTTTTGCGAGTCAAATCTGACTACTTTAACAATCCTGTAACAAAAGGGTGATTTGGGGGCCGAAAACGAGCCATTCACGGTGGTTGGGAGTCCCGGTCAAGCTGTCACAACGCCGGGTGACGAGGGCCGGTTGCGTTGCCCTCAGTCCTTTGCCAGAAGGGTGTGCTCGACGTCGTCCCAGTCGAAGGAGAGGCCGTGAGGCTGACTCAGGCGGTCGAGAGTCGACAGCTGCTCCTCGACCTCGGCCAGGTAGAGCTCGACCGCCGTGCGGATGATCTCGGATCGGCTCCTGTTCGTGGACCGGGCCACCCGTTCGATGCTCCGGACCAGCTCATCGGGCAGACGTGCGTCGACCTCGGTCATGGCACCCTCCATCCCACCCTTGATATCAGGAAGGGTGGCTCGCGAAAAGTGACCCGGGTCACGGGCGGGCGCTGCGAAGGCACGACGGTGCGCTCAGGAGCCGTCCACGTGTTGGAGGTCATGCCGTATGCGAAAAGGTTAGAATGAAAAAGGACTCGACGGGAGCGGCGAGCCGGCGAACCGGCGCCGTGACTCGCGGAGGGCGATCAGAGATTGGCCGGTGACATCTTGTGAGTGGGGCATTGAAAATCCCGGGCTCCTTCGAGGCCATGCGCACCGAAGGCGGCATTTCCGTTCGAAACAAGAAGCGGGCGCTGGCCGAGGAACAGAAGAGGCGGCGCAAGCTCTCCGAGCTGACGGTGACCAGGGACGGCAGGCTGAACACGGGCGTGTCGCCGCCACCGGTCGTGAACGTGGCGCCGTTTCCGCCATACCCGGCCTTCAGCGGATCGCAAATCGCGATGTCCGATCGGCTCGAGGTGGAGCGAGACCAGAGAACAGTGGCGCTCGCCTACCCGAGGGAGGGCGCCTGGTGGCTCGAGGTGTGGTCGCCGGCGAGCACCGGTTATTACTCCCTGGGCACGAAAAGCAACCTGATCGAAGTCATTGGCAATGCAGCGCGCCTGACCCGGGCGAAGCTCGTCCACATCGAAAACAACACCGGGCTTCCACTGAACCTCGTGCACAATCTCGAGAACGCTGGTTTGCGAACTCTCCTGTCAATCCATGACTTCATTTTCTTCTGTCGGCGGCCCCACCTCGTCGAGCAGCCGCACGCGGAGTTCTGCAATTACTGCACGGAGACCCTGCGCTGCAAGGTGTGCCTGCGCGACATCGACCCCGAAGGCCGGACGACCCAAGCCGATTACCGACGCAAGGCCACTCCCAGCCTGCACGACGCCAGCACCTTGGTATTTCCTTCCGTGTTCCTCCAACGCCAGTACGAGCTGCTTTTCCCGGATCGCCAGCCGCGTCAGCGTGAAGTGGTGATCGCGCCGGCAACCGCCAGGGGAGAAGCAAAAACGGTTGGCCGCAACGGCAGCCTCAATATTGCTTTTGTCGGCGGCGTGTCCCAGCATCGTGGCGCACACCTGATCCAGCCGATCATGGACAAGGTGCGGGAGACCGTTCCGAAGGCTACCGGCTTCGTCTATGGCGATGGCGACGCAGATTTCTTCAAGCAGCTGCGACAGACGAAGAGGGTGAAGATTCATGGCTACTACCCGAAGGGCCGCCTGCCGGAGATGCTCGTCAAGGACAAGATCGCGGTCGCAGTCCTGCCGTCGGTCGCACCCGAGGCCTACGCTCTGGTCGTCGACGAGTGTCTTTCGGCGGGGGTGTCGGTGGTGGCCTTCGAGCACGGGGCGGTGGGCGAACGGCTCTCGTTCTGGGACGTCGGCGACCTGGTGAAGGTCGAGCTCGCTGCGGAGGGGATCGCCGACGCCGTGGTCGACAGCCTCGGGCGCAGGAAGCGGGTGCCGGAAGGCGTTATCAGGACCCTGCCACAGGTCGGTCGAGAGGCGCGGAAATACCTCGAGCTCTACAAGGGCCGGAGAGCGCGCTCGCGCTGATTCCGCGCCGCCGTTCGACGAAACACGGCCCGTTTTTCCTGAATCGCGTATAGTGCCGTGCCGTGGCGCACGACGACCGTCAGATCACCCTCGCGGGACTGCTCAATCTCTTCGTCACCTATGTCGTGTGGGGCAGCACCTATCTCGCCATCCGCGTGGCGGTGATGGAAGGTGCGGGTTGGGGCCCGTTCTGGCTGGGCGCGACGCGGGTTCTGGCGGCCGCGGCAGTCCTGTTCGCGTTCAACGCGATGCGCGGTGCCCGCCTCAAGCCGACGCGCGGAGAGCTCGGCATTTTGACGGCGACCGGTCTCCTGCTCTGGGTCGGCGGGAACGGCGCCGTCAACTGGGCCGAGCAGCGGATCGACTCAGGGCTGGCGGCCCTCATCGTCGGCACGATGCCGATCTGGGTGGCGCTGATGGAGAGCGTCATCGACCGGCGGAGGCCGTCGTTGTTGCTGTCGGCGTCGCTGGTGATCGGCTTCGGCGGGCTCGTGGTGCTGACCTCTCCGATGCTGCAGGACGGGGTGAAATCGGATCTGATGGGCGTCGTCGTCGTGGTTTTTGCAGCCGTCAGCTGGGGCTTCGGTTCGATCGTGGTCAACCGGCGGCCAATGGCCTTCGATCCGATCGTGATCTCGGGGTGGCAGCAGCTGACGGGCGGCGTCGGCTTTGCCGTCATCGCCCTGTTGGTGTCGGAACCGGCGCCGCAACCGACGCCGGAGGCCTGGGCGGCGTGGGCCTACCTGGTCGTCTTCGGCTCGCTGATCGCCTACACCTGCTTCGTGTACGCACTCAAGCTCCTGCCGACGACGGTGGTGATGACCTACGCCTACGTCAACCCGGTGATTGCCGTGCTTCTGGGGTGGATTATCCTCTCAGAACCCATCACCGTGCACACGTTGCTCGGCATGGTGCTCATCGTGGCCGGCGTCTACGGCGTCTTTCGGGATAAAGGAAAACGATCATCGGTGTCATCCTGAGCGAGGCTCGCCGCGGGCCGAGTCGAGGATCCTCAAAAGTCTGAGAACGAAGCTGAGGGGGCTCACTCCGACGTGAGGGCATTGAGCGACTACGGACTCGCTTCGCTCCACCTTCGCTCGGAATGACACCAAAGATCATTCGCCGATAATCTTGATGAGCGCCCGTTTTTGTCGGCGGCCGTCAGGACCCGCCGACGGCAGCGACCCGTGGACAACGGCCGAGAAGGAAGGTCGGATGGGGGTCGGTCATTGGCCACTCGCTGGCGGCGGTGCGATGACGGCCGCCATGGCGTTCGTTCTCACGTTGGTGATCCGACAGGTCACGCGCCAATGATTTTTATCAGGACCCGTTTTTGTCGGCGGCCGTCAAACTCGCCGTAGAAGATCTGCTCCCAGGGTCCGAAGTCCAGCCGTCCGTCGGTGATCGCCACCACCACGTCGCGTCCCATGATCTGCCGTTTGTGGTGGGCGTCGGCATTGTCTTCGCCGGTTCGGTTGTGGTGATAGCGCTCCGGCGAGGGATCGAAGGGGGCCAGCTCTTCGAGCCAGCGCTTGTAGTCGCGATGCAGGCCCGACTCGTCGTCGTTGATGAAGACGGAGGCCGTGATGTGCATGGCGTTGACCAAGCAGAGTCCTTCGCTGACGCCGGATTCGAGCACCGCTTCTTCGACCTCGGGGGTGATGTTGACGAACTCCATGCGTTCTTTGATGTTGAGCACCAGTTTCTTGGTGAGTGATTTCACGAGGCGCTCCTTCGTTTGACGTCGACCCACTTGCACAGGGCCCGCACCGCGCGGTCGGCAGCGCGGAAGACCGGCAGGCCACCTGATTTGAGTGCGTTGGCCAAGGGGTCGAATAGGGCCCCGGAATCGACCACCGCCACAACTGGCTTGTCGCTTGCCGCGGCGGCACCGGGCAGGAGCTGGGCGATGGATCCGGGATCGAGGATGGATTCGCGGTACCCGTCTCCCGGCGCCAGCGTCTGCAGGGCCGGGGTGAGCGGCACGATGCCGATCACGGCGGCGTCGATGCCGGGGTCTGCGAGCACCTCGGCAATGACATCCGTGTAGGCGGTGTCGCCCGCCATTGGCGTGACGTCGAAGGGGTTTTTGATGTCAACGAGACGGTCAAGACGGTTGTCGAAGAGGATCTTGGCGATGGCCTCTTCCGTGCGCGCCTGAAAGGCAGGCAGCACGAGCTCGGCGCCGTTCGAGCGGATCGAGTCCGCCATGCCGACGGACTCGAATCCTGCGTTGGAAACAGCGGCGAGACGGTTGCCCGACGCCTGCTTGCCGCGCAGGGGCAGCGTCACCCTCAGAAAATCGGTGAACTCACTGAAATCGGAAGCGACAAAGGCGCCGGCCTGGGCAATCGCGTTTTCGCACACCGCGTAATCGCCGGCCACCGAGGCGGTGTGGCCTGCGGTTGCTGAACGACCTTCCGAGGTTCTCCCAGCCTTGTAGAAGACCACGTCCTTGCCGAGGGCCACGGTCTCCTTGACCGCGGTGGCGAAGGTGTGGCCATCGTAGGGCTGGAAGCCTTCCATGTAGACCGCGAAGACCTCGATCTCGGGGTCGTCTTTGATGTGGGTCATGAGATCGCCCGCGGTGAGGTCGATCTGATTGCCGATCGAGAGGGCGTAGGCGGGATCGAGCCAGGGCTCGTCGCTCAGTGTCGCGATGATGAAAGCGCCCGACTGAGAAATGAAGCAGAGCTTGCGGGCGTGATCTCCTCGTGACTTGGGCAGCTTGGTATCGGGGATGAACATGGTGTCGTATCGCCCCGGGTGGGAGATGACTCCGAGCGAGTTCCCGCCAAGGAAGAGCGGACCGCCGCTCTTCCGCAAATGGGCTTCACGGATGCGGTCCCGGAGATCGGACTCGAGGTTTTGGCTGCCTTCTTTTTCGCCGAGTCCCCCGGGTATGAGGATGACGGCGTCCGCCGTGTCGTGCTCGATGAGGTCGTCGATGACCGCGGCGACCTGGCCGGCGCCGACCGCCACCACGAAGAGGTCGGTCCTGGTGGGCAACTCGCGCACGCTCGGTACGCACGGCACGCCCTCGATGTCGCTCGCGGTCGGATGGACCACGTGGACGGCATCGCGGTCGAAGCCGGCTGCGAGGATGTTGTCGAGAATGATCCGCCCCATGTTCCGGGTGCTTTCGGAGACGCCGATGATCGCCGCCGACTTCGGCTTGAGCAGGCTGCCGATCTTGTCGATCGGCCGTTGCGCGTGGCGGGGCTCGGCGGGTCCGAAGGAGCACACGCCGTCGAGCGGCGCCATCCGTCCGCCGGTGGCGGAGTAGGGGTTGACCTCCATCTCCTCGATGTGGAAGGTGGCGTCGGGGTTCATTGCGGAAAAGTTGTTGGCGGTGTCGATGAAGGCTTGGAAGCACTCGATGAGGATGGCGTCGTCGAGCAGCCGCCGCGAGCCGCGCATGGCCCCGGACAGGCGGTCGTAGCTCAAGGTGCTTCGAAAGAGCTCGAAGAACTGCTCGCCGTCGACCGTGCCGGTCGGCGCGATGGCGACTGCCGCGCCCTTCTTGGTCTGGCGGGCAAGAAGCTCCATTTCGACGCCGCCGAGGCCGGCAGAGATGATGGGTCCGAACTCCTCCGTGTTGCGGACGCCGACAAAGAGCTCGGTGGCGAAACCCTGTGCGTCGGGCGGCATGAAGGAGCACAGCAGGATACCAACGATGCGGTCCGCGAGGCGCTGTTCGAGACTGTGGCCTCGGCGGCCAGCAAGGGCAGGCGGGATCTCGCCCTCGTGGCTTTCGAGGTAGGCCGCATAGGCCTCCGGGACCTCCCGCATCATGAGGTCGAAAGCCGCTTCGACCGCACCGAGCTCACGGGCCACGATGCGTACGCCCCTGGCCTCCGTCTTGTGAATGATATCGGGCGTAACCACCTTGAGCACCACCTTGTCGCCGGTCAGGTGTTCGAGGTCCGCGGCTGTCGGCCGCTGCCCGAGAGGGATCAGGCGGCTGGTCGGAGCAGCTTCGGCGCCGATCGCCTCTTGCACGTCGTAACACTCGTGCTCATAGAGGCTTGCGCGTCCCTCGGCGTGGGCGGCGCTGAGGATCTCCTGGATTTTGTCGGTGTCTATGGCCATCGGTTCCCCCTCAGGCGAATGCGGCGGCGCGGTCGCAGGCCACGGCCTCTTCCTCGGCCAGGACGGCCTCGAGCTTGGCCTCGTCATCGGCGATCGCCCCGGCCCAGGCGGCGGCGTGCGTTGCGTCGATGGTCTCGGGGTCGATCTTGCCGATCAGGCTGAGGGCCGTCAGCCTCTGCATTCCCGAGTCCACGAGGCCACGGAAGAAGAGGCCCGCGGCGCGACCGAATCGAAAAGCGCGCTGGTTGACGGCCACGATCTTCTCCCCTTTGCGGGCGAACAGCATCTCGACGAAGGCGAGGAGGCGGTCCTCAGAAAAATCGAGCAAGGGAGAGGCGGCGCCGACGGTGACCATGTTCTGGGCGCGCAGGTTGCCGGCGGAGCGGGCGAAATGCGCGGTGTCGACCATGATGATGTTCTCGAATGCCGTGAGATCGGAGAGCAGAGAATCGATTTCCGGGTAGTCCGGGATATTGACGTACGGTGTCGTGCTGGTGACGACCCAGCCGCCCGGCCGGAGGTAATGCCGATAGCGCATCACCTCGAGCGGCTCCACGGAAAGCACCATGTCGGCCTTGCCGGTCGGGATGATGTCGGACCAGATCTCGGAGTCGCCGTAACGGAGGTTCGACTGGACCGCGCCGCCGCGTTGCGCCATGCCGTGAACCTCGGCCTGCTTGAACTGAAAGCCGGCGTCGAGGGCGGCGTTGTCGATCACGAAAGCGATCGAGAGGATGCCCTGTCCACCAACTCCGGCGAGGATGATGTTCTTCTCCATCGTTTTCCCGTCCTCAGTTCGTCCTGGTCTTGAGCGCCTCGATGCAGGCGCGGCGGGCGACGATCACGCTCGGCCCCTCGAAGGCGAGCTCCTCGCGCAGCACCTGGACATTCTGCTCGTGGTTGCGCGGCGTCGGCTCGATGACCCGGAAGTGGTCCTCGGAGATCCCGGTGCCGAGGATGATCTGGTCGAGTGTCGAACCGGTGGACATCGATCTCTGGGTGCCGGTCATGCCGACGGTGCTGTTGTCGACGACCAGCACGTTGAGGTTGACGTTCTGCTGAACGGCGGACAGGAGCGGCGTGATGCCGCCGTGCGAGAAGGTGCTGTCGCCGATCGCCGCGACCGCCGGTGAATATCCGGCGTGGGCGGCGCCGGCCGCCATGCCGATCGAGGCCCCCATCGCAACGCAGCTGTGGACCGCTTCGAGCGGCGGCAGCGCGGCCAGGGTGTAGCACCCGATGTCGGAAAAGACCTGTGGGTTGTCGAAGTCGTTGAGGGCATCGTTGAGGGCGCGGAACGAGTCGGTGTGGGGGCACCCCTTGCACAGGGCCGGGGGACGGTTGGAAATCTCGGTTGCCGGCTCGTAGGCGGTCGGCAGAGGCTCCATCCCGAGGGCGGCGCGGACGATATCCGGATTGAGCTCGCCGGTGCGCGGGATCTCGCCGGTCATGCGTCCCCTGACGCTGACGTGGGCGAGCCCGAAGAGGCCGCGAACCGCCGTCTCGACCAGCGGGTAGCCATCTTCGAGGATCAGCAGCTCGTCGACGTGCCCGACCAGCTCGCGGACCTTTTCGGCCGGCAGCGGATAGTGGCAGATCGAGAGGATCGAGTAGTCGTGGTCATTGCCGATGTTTTCGAAGAGATAGTTGCCGGCGAGACCGCAGGCGATGATGCCCTTGGTGCCGCGGAGGTCGAGGGAGTTGGAGCGGCTCTCCTCGGCGCGGCGAAGGAGCTCCGGCTGTTTTTCAGTCAGGTGCTTGTACTGGGCGCGGGCATTGGCCGGCAACAGGGTCCACTTCTTGATCTGCTTGTCCGGCTCGAGCTCCTTCTGGGGAAGCCTGTCTCGAGTCGCCACGCCCGCGCGGCTATGGGCGATGCGGGTGACGAGCCGGATCATGACGGGGACCGACAGCTCTTCGGAGAGTGAGAAGGCGTCGAACATCATGTCGTAGCACTCCTGCTGGTTGCGTGGTTCGAAGCACGGGATCAGTGCGAACTGGGCAAAGTAACGGCTGTCCTGCTCGTTCTGGGAGGAATGCATCCCGGGATCATCGGCGACCGCCAGCACGAGGCCGCCGTTGGTGCCGGTGACCGCGGAGTTCATGAAGGCGTCGGCCGCGACGTTGAGCCCGACGTGCTTCATGCACACGAGGGCCCGCTTGCCGGCCCAGCTCATGCCCAGAGCCTCCTCGTAGGCAACCTTTTCGTTGGTCGACCAGAAGGCGTGGACATCGCCAGCCTTTTTGGTGCGCCGCTCGACGAATTCGAAGATCTCGGTCGACGGCGTGCCGGGATAGCCGTAGACTCCGCTGAGCCCGGCGTCGATGGCGCCGAGGCCGATGGCTTCGTCTCCGAGGAGAATCTCTCTGTTCATGCATGCTCCCTTCGCAGGGTTAAATGACGTGTCGTGAAGCGTTTCTGTGGTCGCTTCCAGCGGACGTGAAGTATCGCACAATCAGTGGGGCGCTTCAATTGCTGTGGACCCGTGCCCGTCTCCGTGCCCGTTTCGGTTTCCGTCTCCGAAAAAGAAGCCCTCCCGCGTTCCGTCGATTTCGGAATCCCACAACCGCATCTGCCAGCTCTCTCCAGGCCAATCGGGACAGACGTTTTCGAGAGGACGCATTTTCCTCGCCGCTTGACCCGAACCATCCCGAATGCTCAGCAACTTCCTCATTCCCTGCCTCGTCATGTTGCGTGTGAGGTCGTGTCGTTTCGTGGTCGACATGCGGAACCGCAGCCACCGCTTCGGGCACGGAAAGGGGCACGGATACGGAAACGGGATCAGCGCGTCCCCGCTTCGTCATCGCATTGCGCTAGAATCCCCCGCATGGCGAAGCGAAGAATCCTCGTCACCAACGACGACGGCTACACATCGGAGGGCATTCAGGTCCTGGCCGACGCCCTCGAGGGTCTCGGGGAGATCTGGGTGGTCGCCCCGAATCGGGAGCAGTCGGCGGTATCGCACGCCCTCACCCTCGATCGGCCGCTGCGCATCGAGCGCCTGGGCGAGAGGAGAATCTCGGTCGACGGCACGCCGACCGATTGCGTCGCGGTCGCCATGTCCAGCCTGATGGACGGTGCCGGTCCCGACCTGGTGGTTTCCGGGATCAACTTCGGCTACAACATGGGTGCCGATGTCCACTACTCCGGGACCGTCTCGGCGGCCTTCGAGGGGGTCATCCTCGGAGTTCCGGCGATGGCGGTATCCCTGGGGGTGGGTGAAGGTCTGAGCTTTCACGTGGCCGCGAAGTTCGCCTGCGAGCTCGCCGAGTGGATCCTCGAAAACGGCCTCCCGCACGACACCCTGCTCAACGTCAACGTTCCGGTGGGGACTCCCCTCGGCGTCAAGCTGACCAGCCTCGGCGTGCGGCGCTACACCGAAGGCGTGGTCGAAGAGACCGACCCGCGCGGCCGGAAGATCTACTGGATCGGCGGCGGTCAGCCGGTGTGGGAGCCGATCCCCGACACCGACTTCCACGAGGTGGCCTCAGGCTTCGTTTCGGTGACTCCCCTCCATCTCGACATGACCGACGGCCGGTCGCTCGACCGCATGCGCCAGACGAGCCCGCCCTGGGTCGGCGCGGTCAGCGTCGTCGAGGAGTGATCGTTGGCAACCGACGCATACGCGTACCGACGGGCGCAGATGGTGGAAGCACTCAAGCGCGAGGGGATCAGCAGTCACGTCGTGTTGAAGGCGATGGCGGAGATTCCACGCCACCTCTTCGTCCCGGAGGCGTTTCGCCACCAGGCCTACGACGGCGACGTCTCGATCAACATCGGCGAGGGCCAGACCATCTCGCAGCCGCGGATCGTCGCCCTGATGACCGAAAGCGCGAGGATCGAGCCCGGGCACCGGGTGTTGGAGATCGGCACGGGCTCGGGCTACCAGGCGGCGGTGCTGTCGAAGCTCGCGCAGTTCGTATTTTCGGTCGAGAGAGTGTCCTCGCTGGCACGCCAGGCCAAAAGGGTGCTCGACCAGCTCGGGGTCGAAAACGTCAGCGTCAAGGTGATGGACGGAACCCTCGGGTGGCGTGCGCAGGCCCCGTATGACGCGATCCTGGTGACTGCGGGCGCTCCTGAGGTGCCGCAGCCGTTGGTCGACCAACTGGCCGACGGCGGTCGTCTGGTGGTGCCGGTCGGCCCCCGCGAAACCCAGGTGCTCAGAATCGTCGAGCGCCGTGGTGACAGGACCTTCGGTCACGAGCTCAAGGGCGCCTGCTTCGTGCCCCTGATCGGCCGTCACGGGTGGGCGTCGGATTGAAGGAAAAGCTCTTCGCCTGGATCGATTCATTGGCCCTGATGCCGCATCCAGGGTGGTGGCTTTTCCTGCTCGCCTTTGCCGAGAGCTCCTTCTTCCCCATCCCCCCGGACGTGCTCCTGGTAACCCTCGGCGTGGCCAACCCCGAGCGCGCGATCTGGTACGGCTTCGTGTGCTCGATAGGGAGCGTGCTCGGCGGCATGCTCGGATACGGAATCGGCCTCTTTGGCGGCCGGCCGCTGCTGTACAAGCTTTTCGCCGAGAAGAAGATCCATGCGGTCGAGATGCTGTACGACCGCTACAACGCCTGGGCCACCGGAATCGCCGGTCTGACGCCGATCCCCTACAAGGTGTTCACGATCGCCGGCGGCGCCTTCAAAATCAACTTCCAAATTTTCGTGCTCGCGTCGATCGCGTCCCGCACCCTACGATTCATGGCCGAGGGGGTGCTTCTCTACCTGTACGGCGAGGCGATCCGGGATTTCCTCTTCAAGTGGTTCAACTGGCTCTCCATCGCCTTTGTCGTCCTGCTCGTCGGCGGCTTCTGGCTGGTTCACCGCTACGGGAAACACGCCCACCGTGAAGCGGAGGCCGCGGCGGAGGAACCGGAATCCTGAAGCCCTGTCCGCATGTTAGAGTCGGTACACATCATGGCGACGAAAAGGTATCGGGTGATGGGCCGTGTCCAGGGGGTCGGCTTTCGCTACTTCGTGTGGCGCGAGGCAAGCGCTCTCGGCATTGACGGCTGGGTCCGGAACATGGCGGACGGATCGGTCGAAGCGCTGGCCACGGCCTCAACCGAGGCGCTCGAGGGTTTCGAGCGGCGCCTCGAGGAGGGCCCCAGGCTCTCCCACGTGACATCGCTTGCCGTGACCGACGAGTCAAAGCAGCAGCGTTTCGAGGGATTCGAGATCCGGAGGGACGGGCCGTGAGCAAGGTGGTCTTCGTGCCGCTGCCGCCGGAGGAGTTCCGCGACAGCATCTACAGCGTTGTGGGTGGGGCGATCGCCGGCGGCGCACCGACGCCATCGTGGGTGGCGATCGACGACGGGACGGACTCCTGGGTGGCCGAGGTATTGAGCCGACCCGCGGCGCACCGCGCGCGGAGCGTGATCGCGGCCGCCTGTGACGAGGCGCTGGTCAAGGCCCATCGGCTCGGAATCGGAGGGGCACTGCGCCTGCCTCCCTCTTCACTCGGTGCCATCGAGGCCTTCACGGCCGCCGACTCGACCGAGGCGCCGGTCTCCACAGATGCCGCGGCCCTGGAGCTGCTCGAACAATCAGCTTCTGCTGTCGTGGTGAGCTTCTGCGATCGCCAGTTCTGGCGCGCTCAAATCGGTGACCGGGCCATGGTCGAATCGCTCTTTTCACTGGCTTCAGCGCTCGGGGTTCCTGCGACGGTCGTCGGGTGGCCTGCACTGGTCGTGGCGGGACGGGACGAGGCCGAAATCGCCGAGAGGTGGGAGGAGATATCTCCAGTCGGTGACGGTGTCCGGTTGGTGGTTTCCAGGCTGCCGAAGATGGAGGGGGCAGCCGGAAGCGGGGCTCTCGAGTCGGTGTACGAGACGCTCCTCGAAAATCGTCCGGCCATGGGGTCGACGGCGGCAGGGCAACCGCGGCCGGTTCACGAGCTGCCGCACGGTCGCCGGGTGGGGTGGTGGAACGTGCACCGCGAGCCCTCACCGGAGGAGGATGGATGGCTCGCCACCCCGCTCGAGATCACTCCATCGAGGTGCAGCTGGCGTCTGGAGGGCGCAGGTGAAGGGGGAGAGATCGCGGAGGTGCTTTCCGGCGAAGGGGCTGAAGGCGCCGGCGACGTCGTTGCGTTGCGCATTCCGGGGTGGGCCGCGCGGTCTCTTCGACCGGGAAACCCGGCCGGGTTGCTGGCTTCGAGAATCGCGGAGAGCGCTGCCCGTCGGGGCCTGCCGCTCTGGATCCCCGGCGTCGACCAGGAAGGCCTGCGTTTCGTGCTCGGTCTCCCCGGGACCATCTGGGTCGATGGTCCGGCGGTACCGGATTAGACCGGTATCTGGAGGGGCTGGATCGGTTCCGCCCCAACCCATGTCCGCTTCCGTTGCCGTGCCCGTGCCCGAAGGCCAATTCGAACGATCGGGGACGGAGACCGAGATGGGCACGGAGGCGTAATTGAATGGGCAGCACAGGTGGCAGCCCTACTTCGCGCCTGCATTGACACCGGGGGTGCATCGCAATAGCATCAATGCTCCGCATGCGGGGCTATAGCTCAGGTGGATAGAGCAGCGGATTCCTAATCCGGAGGTCGGAGGTTCGAGTCCTCCTAGCCCCGCCACTTCCAGTCGAGATCACTCGACGTAACACCACTCGAAGCCGACGAGACCGTGGCGCGAGCTGGCGATCCCTGCGGAGCTGCTGCCGATCCGATCGCAGAGACCGTAGAAGCGGTTGTCCCCGAACGGGACGATGACCAGAGTCCCTGGACCGTAGCTTCTGACCACGTTGGCCAAATCTGGCGCTCGCCGCGATCGAGCTTCAAGATTCCTTGCTCGAGCGTCGGGGACCAAAGCGCGATAGGCCTGGTGGTCGAAGTCCTCGGCTTCGGCGAAGTTGATGATGGTGCGTACGTCTCCGAGTCTGGCCGCCAGACGCACGATGAAATCCCGGTTGCCGAATCTGCTGTGGCTCGGGTATCTGACGAAGGTGGTGTGGAGGTTCCACCAGGTGGAGAGAACGATGAGCGCAGCGACCAGTGCTCCAACCGCAGACATCAGCAACCGATTGGCCGCGATCCAGCGAATGCGCAGGACCCGGTCGACGGCGAGGGCTGGGAAGAGGAGGATGATCGGACTGACGCCGGTCAGCCGGGGCGAAAACGGAGCGTCGACGGTGAAAACCCCGCCGGCGATCAGCGTGCCCAGACACCAGATCCAGAGGAGCTGGCCGCCGGCGGCGCGGAGGAGGGTGGTGGCATAGACGAGCCCGGCGAGGAAAAGCGGCAACAGAAAGGGATCGATGAAGCGGTCCTGAAGACCATACTGCACCGAAGTGTCACCCACGCCGCCGACGAAGAGCTTGACCACCCTGTGTGCATTCATCCCCATCACAACCCTCCGGTCGGTCGTTCGGTAGGCGGTCTCCATGTGCTGCCGGCTGTTCTCCGAAAAAATGGAGACCGCGTCCGGCCGGTTAGTGAGGGCGATGGGACTGCGGGCGTAGAAGGCGAGGAGTGGGGCGAGGGTGATGAGAAAAAGGGCCATCGTCACCGCCAGACCCTTGAGGGCGAATCTGCCGTCCACGCGGTCAACAGCGAAACGTGCGAGCCCCCAGGCGGCGAGAACGAGCGGCGTGAGCCAGGCGCCCCAGTAGGTCTGGCAGGCGATACCGGTGACGACGCCGGCACACCCGAAGAGCACCGGGCTGCGGCGGCCGGCGGCGGTGATGAAGAGGAGGACGGCGACAGCGGTGAGTGACGCCGCCTGCATGTTGTGGAAACCGGTCCGGCTGAAATGAAGGTGCCAGTGAAATGGAGTCGTCAGGACCAGAAGCAGAACCGCCGGCCGCACGCCGAAGAGACGCCGCACCACGAGATAAGCCGCGGCCAGGGACAGCAGCCCGAGCAGGGCCGAGCTCAAGCGGAGCGTCAGCAGTGTCGGGCCGAGGATGCGCATCGGTAGGCTGGTGAGGAAAAAGCCGAGGCGAGGGCAGCTGAGCCAACCGACGGTGAAGAGCGTCCTGTCGGAGTCGATGAAGCTCCGCGCCTCGAGCAGGCAGCTCATCTCATCGTTGTGGAGGGCGATCGGATAGCCCTCGATCGCAATAGTCCTGAGAAATGCAGCGACTGCAAGAAGGACGGCCAATGTTACGAGCTCGGCCTCTGCCCACTTTGGCTGGCCCGCTTGAGGCCGACCGAAGAGCGGGCGGCCATGCGCCAGACTCCAGCCGGCGATGGCGACCAGACACAACAGCCACCCCGTGATCCAGCCGACGAGAGCCGCCAACCACCAGTCGTCAGAGACGTTGAAACGAATGGCGACAGCGATGCCGGTCGCCGCGAGGACGAGTGGAGCAACGATGGTCGCGTAACGAGCTAGCCAGCGCACCGCTCGGTTCGTCCCACCTCGAAGCATCGAAATCATGATAGCTCAGGGCCCACGTGTTAAAGCTCACCCCTCATGTGGCGCCCCATGATGAGACATGATGAAATATGCGAAGGACTGAATGGCAGGGGAGCGGGGGAGCGGGGGAGCAGGGGAGCAGGACAACACGCTCCATGACACATGCTCCCTTTCCCCCCTGCCCCCTTTCTCCCCTGCGGATCCGGGGAGAATGATTGGTTTGAGGTTTGTCGTCACGGTCGTCATTGTCTTCGTTACCATGATCCTGCTCATGGCGTTGTTCGAACGATCCCTGATCTTCTTCCCGACCCGATACCCCGATGGTCTCTGGGACACCGAGTTGGCGGCGCGCGGCAGCGGCTGCGTGATCGAGGACCATTTCTTCACCGCCGATGATGGAACACGACTCCACGGATGGTCGTGTCGGCGCATCGATGCGCCCCCCGACCAGCCGGTGCTGCTCTTCTTCCACGGCAACGCGGGTAACCTCAGCCATCGCGCCGACCTCTTGATCGAGCTCGCGAGGCGGACGCAGGCGGGGGTCTTTGTCGTTGGCCATCGGGGCTACGGCCGCAGCGAGGGTCGGCCGAGCGAAAACGGTCTGTATCAGGACGCCAGAGCGGCCTGGGGCCATCTCGCTGAGGCCTCGGGTGTCGGCGCAGAACGGATCATCATCTTCGGGAAATCGCTGGGCGGTGCGGTGGCCGTCGATCTTGCCGTGGACGTCGATGCAGCCGGTCTCATCGTCGAATCGAGCTTTACCTCGATCGCGGACATGGCGGGGGCGCACTACCCCTTCGTTCCGAAATTCATGATCCGGACGAGGATGGACTCGATCGGCAAGATCTCAGCGGTCCGCGGCCCCAAGCTCTTCATCCATTCGCAGCTGGACCGCGTGGTTCCCTACCGCCTGGGGCGGGCACTCTTCGAGGCGGCTCCCGAGCCGAAACGATTCTACGAGGTGGTCGGCGCGGGCCACAACGAGACATGGCTCGTCGGTGGTGAGGCCTATTTCGAGGCCCTCAGTGCTTTCATCGCCGAGGTGACGGCCGTCAGTCCTTCTGATCCTTCTTGAGCTGCTTGCGGAACTCCTTGCCCATCATGTCGAGGGCCTTTTCGATCGTCTTCTGCGCTTTTGCCGGGCTCGGGTCCTCTGGTACCACCGCGACCACGGCGCCCCGCCAGACGAGAAACTCGGTCTCGGGGTCCCAGATGTCGACGACAAGGGTTCCCTGGGTGAACTGGGACACATCCATTCCGCTGCCCCAGAGCGGGCTCCACCACCACCCCGTGCTGTAGCTGTAGTTGTACAGGGTGACGTTCATGCGCAGCGCCTCGTTCTCTTCGGTGTGGTAGGTGACGAGGACGTCCGGGTTCTCGTCGACCCTTTGCAGCCCTCCGTCCTGGAGCTGCTTGATGATCAGGAGCTTGATCATCTCGTGCACCGGTGGCGCGGAGTCCAGGACCGAGGTGTCGATCGTGTCCTCATAGGCGAAGGTCTTGATGGTGCTGAAATCGACATTCTTGTCGTAGCCTACGTAGGCCTTCATTTTGGCTGCGGCGGCGGCGCCGGCCACGAGCAGCAAGAGCACGGTGATGACCAACCTGCGCATTCTCTACCTCCGGGGTGCCAGGCTATAGAAACTTGGGAAGTTGCCGGGCGCCAATAGGGCTTTCGTTCCGAAACGAGCTTCAAGGATCTCACAGAATCCTGACATCTGGCTTCAACGTCCCAAGTTTCTAAAGCCTGGCACCCTCGCGCAACGCTTCGATGCGCTGGCGCAATTCCTCCGTCTCGCGTTCGAGCAGGGGATTCACCTGGAGTGCGCGAGAGAGGCTGGTCGAAGCCTCCGCGGCCAGGGCGGCGCGGCTTCGTGCGTCGGCCTCCCCTTCGGCCTGGATCGTCTTGAGGGCGGATTGGGTGACCATGGCGTTGGCGAGGCCCGGGTTGCGCGCGAGGGCCTCTTCGATCAGCCGTTGGCCCTCGACGATCTCCGCCGACACCGACCTGCCTTCCCGGCGTCTCCACTCGGCCCGCCAGCGATAGACCTCGGCCATGCTCTGGTAGGCCCGGGCGTTTTGCGGGTTTGCGACGAGGGCCTTTTCAACGGCGGATGCAGCCGCATCGAGAAAAGTGGAGGGAGACTCCCCGATCTGAAGGGTCCAGCGAACCGCGACCAGCTCCACCGCCGACAGCTCGGGATAGGCCCAGAAGATCTGCGGGTTGAGCGATAGCGCGTGAGCGAGATCCGCGCGTGATCGTTCGACAAAACGGGTGGGGTCTTCGCCAGCTGCGAGCGTGTGCGCCGCCAGGCGCCGTCCGGCCAGTCCTCGGTTGGCGAAGGCGTAGGCGTACTCCGGGTTTCGCTCGATGGCCGCGTCGAAGGATTGCACCGCCTCTTCGAGAGTGCCGCTTGGATCGGTGCCGGTCCGCATCTCGTAGATCGCCCGCCGCCAGAGGGCGATGCCCGAATTGTTGTAGGCGTTGGCGTAGGCAGGATTGAGCGCAATGGCGCGTTGGAAAGCGTCGACCGCACGGTCGAGCGATGGTCGCGGGTCGATGCCGTTGTCCATCTCGTAGCGAGCGAGGCGCTCCCAGGCGTAGCCGAGGTCGTCGTGTGCGAGGACCGCCCCGGGGTCGATGGCGATGGCGGCCTCGAAGCTGGCGATGGCCTCTTCGAGGGTGGCGCGCGGGTCGTCGCCCCGCCTCAGCTCGCGGAGTGCGGCGACCGTGAGGGCGCCGCCTCGGGTGAAGAACGCGGCGGTGCTCTCGGGATCGAGCTCGATCGCGCGGTTGGCGGCGGCGATCGACTGCTCGAGGAACGGACCGGGGTCGCCGCCGCGGTCGTTGACCAGGTCTGCCCACCGCCAGTAGAGATGGGACAGACGTTCGTGAGCACTGGCGCGACCGGGGTCGATGATGAGGGACCGGTCGCAGGCGGTGACGGCTCGGTCGAATGCTTCGACGACGGGAGCGCCGCGACGGCGACGGATCTCGAGAATCTGCGTCCAGCGGTTGCACTCGCCCTCGTGGACGCTCGGGTCGGAACGCGCGATCTCCGCCGCGAGTGCGTAGGCGCCGCCCGCCTCGTCGAGGAGTGCGAGGGCACCCTCGCCTTCGCCGCGGAATGCCTGCCCGGCGCCCATCTCGAGGAGGATGTCTCCCTCGAGGCGCTTGGCCTCGTAGAGCCAGTCTTCTTTGTCGAAGGCCTCGCGGGTGGCGAGAAGGGCTTGATCGAGATGACGGTCGTAGAAAGCGATCAGAGCCTCTGCATAGCCGGTGCCCTCGAAGGACGACCCGCTTCCGGAGCGGAGGTGGCTCAACGCCGGATCTCGAAGCTCGCGCTCGATTTCCTCGATGCGAGCCGTGCGCAGCTCCACGTTTTCGATGCGGCGGGCGATGTCCAGCTCCCTTTGGTAGAGCCGACCGAGAACCATCCCGAGCGCGAAGGAGACCCCGGGGCCCGTGTACCCCTTGTCAATGGCGAGCTCGAGATGGCTGCGGGCTTTTTGCTCGTCCTGGAGGGTGAGGTAACCCCTTCCGAGCGCGTAGTGGCCCGGCCCGTCGCTGATGGCGCCGAGACGGGCCATCTCCTCTTCGATCGCCGCCAGCCGTTGGCGGATGACCCCACGCTCGGGGGTGCGGTCGTGGAGAGGCATCATCGCCGCCACCCGCGCGAAGCTCTCGATCTCCTTGGCCTGCTCGGTCAGCGATTGGGCGATGGCCGCCTGGCGCCGGGTACGGAGGTTCGCGCGAAGGCTGAGGGCGCCGAGGGCGGCGAAGGAGAGGGCGACGATCACCGCTGCCGTGACCAGGCCCGGGTGCCTGCGGATCTTCTTGTTCAGCTTGTAGACGATGCTCGCTCGACGTGCGGTGATGGGCTCGTTGGCGAGGAACCTCCGGAGGTCTTCCGATACCTCGCGGGCGGTCGCGTAGCGACGGTCCTGCTCCTTCTCGAGACACTTGAGAACGATCGTCTCGAGGTCGACCGGGATCGACGGGTCGATGCGGTGGGGCGGCACGGGGTCGCGCTCGGTGACTCCCGCCACCACCTCCGGATAGGCGCCGGCATAGGGCGATTGTCCGGTCAGAAACCAGTAGAGGGTGGCACCGATGCCATAGACGTCGGTTCGACGATCGAGCTTCGAGGTCTCGCCGCGGACCTGCTCCGGCGAGCAGAATGCAGGGGTGCCGAGGACCATTCCGGACACGGTCAGCTCGTGCGGCGTGTCGACCTCACGGGCGATCCCGAAGTCGACAACGTATGGGTGCCAGCCACCGTCGGGCATCGGTTCCACGAGGATGTTGGCCGGCTTGATGTCGCGGTGGATGAGCCCGGCCTGGTGCGCCGCGTGGAGCGCATCGGCCACGTCGACCATGATCTCGACCTTTTGGTGGTGATCGGCGAGGTCGGCGATCTCCTTGATCGAACCGCCTGCGATGTACTGCATGGCGATATAGGAATGGCCCTGAGCCTCACCGACCTCGTAGACCGGGCACAGATTCTCGTGCTCGACCCTGGCCTGGACCTTGGCTTCGCGGAGAAAGCGCTTGACCTGCTCGGGGTCGTCTCGACGGAGGAATTTGAGGGCGACGTAGCGGCCGAGACGGGGGTCGCGCGCCTTGAAGACGTCGCCCATCCCTCCCCGGCCGATGAAGTCGATGAACTCGTACCGGTCCCAATCGGGGACTGGAAAGACCTCGAAGGGATCGCCCTCCAGCGGTTCCAGGCCGTCGCCGCTTGCCTCGGCGTTGGTGTCCCGCGGCAACCAGTCTTCGTCCTCGAGACCGAGCTCACGAGCGAGGCGGGCGAGCGTGTCGTCCCGGAGGAGGTGGTCGGGGATCACGAGCTCGAGCGAAGGCTCTTCGACGGCGTACAGACCGGCACTCTTCAGCCGCTCCCGCACCTCGACCAGCGTCGATTCGGCTTCGGCTTGCGTGATGTGGCCGCGCTCGGCCGCCAGGCGCAAGACCTGCTCGGCTGCGGCCGCGGTGTCTCGCTGTATGTCGTCGTTTTTTGATGCCATCGTGTCCGTCTCGCAGCACTATAGCGCGTCTCTCCCGTGCCCGGTTCCGTTTCCGTGCCCGATGGGTGGGTCGGCGGGACTGAGATCTGAAACTCGGCGCAAGGGCTACTCGACCACCGTCGCCTTCTTGATGTAATCCAGCTCCGGGAATTCCGCCTCGAGGTACGGATTGCCGCGGCGGTAGAGCTTTGACTGGGCCGGCCCCTTGCCGTTCGGCTCGCACTCGCCGTAGCCGCTGTACAAGGCCTTGACCGATTCGAAGCCCTCCACCACCTTGCCGAAGGGGGAGAAACTCATGTCGTCGAGATAGGAGTTATCACCGTAGTTGATGAAGAACTGTGCGCTGCGCGTGTTGGGCCCGCCGTTGGCGAAGCTGACCATTCCCTGGGTGTTGGACTTCGTGACGGGGTCGTCCTTGATGCGGGAGTTGAGCCATGCCATCGAGACCGCCGGGTCGCCGTTGAACCCCGCTTGCGCCATGAATCCGGAGAGGACCCTGAAGAAGGCAACATCGTTGAAATAGCCGATCTTGACCAGGTTGTAAAAGCGGTCGGCGCCCCGCGGCGCCCACTCGCGGTGGACCTCGATCACGAAGTCGCCGGACGTCGTTTCCATCTTCACCCGGTAGAGATCGGGCGCCTTTTCGTTGGCGAGGCTGGGATCGAGAAGGGCCGGATTCGGTTTGGGTTGCTCCGCAGTCTCTTCCTGTGCGGTCGCCATGAGTGGAAGGCAAGCGATGATCGCGAAGCAGGTCAGAGTCGCGGCAAGGTGGCGAAAAGAGGTCATCGTGTACTCCTTTTGGATTCATCCTCGAACGCCGGTGTATTCTAACGGCTCCAACAACGCGCGGAGGGAGTTGGGGTGCCACGTTCCGCAGTGTTGCATTGTGCCG
>JBFFBV010000054.1:0-29274 GCA_041560205.1 Candidatus Sulfomarinibacter sp. | reverse complement strand
GGCACAGGTTGAGTCATCAACCTGTGCCGTAACTCCTTTCGGACGAGGCGCAACTGCGAGATGAGCATCCGACTCTCGAGTGTTGTCTTGCGTCGTGAGCGAGCAGCGCGCGAATGGTCAGCGAATGGAAGAAACACCTCGGCAGCGACTCGGTCGTGGTGCGCCTGACTGGAGGATTGGATGATCCAGAGCGCTAACGACGCGATCGGTCGCTCAGCCAGTAAGCGGGCACGCCGAGCAGGATCAGCAGGCCTGCGGCGACCGCGATCAACGGTTTGTATTGAACCGCTGCGACGATGAGGAATATGCACACGAGACAAAACACAACCGTGGTCACCGGGTAGCCGGTGGCCTTGTAAGCGCGCGGAGTGATTCGATCCTTGGATCGAAGGACGATGACCGCGACGCTCGTCGCGAGATAGAAAAGATAGACCGCGGCGGCGGTGTACATCACGGTGTCGACAAAGGAGCCGAGGGCGAGGATCAGGATGACCGAGAGGCAACCCTGGACAAGGAGGGCGCGAATGGGAGTGCCGGTCCGACCCGACCACTGGCCGAGTGGTCGGAAGATTTGGTGGTCGCGGCCTACGGCGTAGGCGATTCGCGACCCGGCGAAGATGAGACCGTTGACGGCGCCGAGCGCGCAGAGACAGATGAGCGCACTGACGAGCGAGGCGGCAGTATCCGGGAACACCGAGGCCACCGTCTCGGCGGCCACCGCTTCGGATGAGGCCAAACCATCGAAACCGAGCACGTGCAGGAACGATGCATTGACGGCCAGGTAGATCACCGTGACGGCCGCCATCCCGGTGAGCATCGCTCGCACGATGTTCTTCTGCGGTTCCCTGACCTCGGCTGCAACAAACGCCGTTTCGTTCCACCCGCCGAAGGAAAAGAGCACCAGGATCAGGGCGATGGCCGCCGGCACGGCTTCGACTGTCGAAGCCTCCTCATCCAAACTCGGCTTGGCCCCTGGAGCGAGAACGGCGACGATGATGACCAACGACACCCCCACCACCTTCGCCACTGTGAGCACGTTCTGCGTGCGGATGCCGCTGCGGACGCCGGCGACGTTCACTGCTGTCAAGACCGCCACCGCGGTCGCGGCGATGGCGGGTTTGCCGATCCACCGGGGACCGGCGAGGGCCTCGGCGTAGGTCGCGAAGACGAAGGCCATCACCGCAATGTCGCCGGGCCGGACCACCAGGGTTTGCAGCCAGCCGAAGAGAAAACCCGCCCAACGGCCGTAGGCCTTCGTCAGATAGACATAATCTCCGCCTTGCTCGGGATAGGTGGTTGCCAACTCGGCGTAGCCAACGGCGCCGCAAAACGAAAGCAGACCGCCCGCAAACCAGAGCGCGAGAACACCGATGCCCGACCCGACCCCCCGGGCTACGACGGGTGCCGCGACGAAGATCCCCGCCCCGATGATGATGCCGACGATCAGATTGGTGGTGTCGAAGAGGGAGAGCACGCGCCTTGGGAAACCCCGGGCCTCATCGTGGCGCGACGCTTCGGGCTGGTCCATTGTGCGAAGTTACACGATGGGGGCGTCAGATCACAATCCAGCAACTCGGAAAAGATGCGGGCGACGGGAATGGCGGTGCTCAGGTGGTCGCGTGACGACCACCTCAACCGCCGTTCTCAGCAATTCATCCGCGCTCAGTCGTCGTCATCGTCGTCCTTGTCGTGTGCAACGATGACCTCGGTCGAGGCGACAATCTGATTCCCGGCATCGTCCGTGCATTCGACTTCGATGGTGTAGATACGACCATCGCTCTTGGCGCAGCGCTCGGCACGGAGATCGACCGTCAGGTCACCCGTGATCACCCAATCGGGTTTCGTCTTGCCCGATCCGCAGCCCGTTTCTGGTTCGTTGCTCCAGACCGTCGTAATGCGACACTCGGGCTCGGGGCCGCATTCGTCCTCATCCTCGAACTCGACCTCGATCTCCACGTCGACCATCTTGTGGTTGGGCGGCCAGAGCCATTCGGGCTCCGCCTCGATTTCGTCGATCGTGGGCGGGGTCGAGTTGCGGATAACCGTCACCGTCGCCTCGCAACTGTCCTGAGCCAGTCCATCGTCGACGGTCAACTCGACCACGTGGTCGCCCAGACCTCCGAGCAACGAGGGATCCACGCTCATGCTCAGATCATCGCCGTCCGGATCGTATGAGCCGTCATCGATATCCTCCGGCTCGACTGTGGCCTTGCACTTGTTGTTGGCCTCGAGCGTGGCGTCCCTGCACTTGGCAATCGGCGCCCGGTTACACGATCCGTTGATGAGGATTGCATCTTCGTCGATGATGGTGAACGAGGTGCAGTCATCCTCTGTCACTGGGACCCACGTATTCGACTGGGCGCTGATCGGCCCCGTTCTCTGGTTGGCGTAGCCGGCTGAAAATGCGTGCAGAACATTGCAGTTTCCGCCGCCAGGAGTGGGGACTCCGTTTGCCCTTGCATCGTGATCCCAGATGCACGCGGTCTCGGTCGCGCCTCCGGACTGGGCCCGTGCGCGCACCCATGACAGGTACGGGTATGGTTGTGTCCCTCCGAGCTCGAAACCGACGACATTCGGACCTGCCAGGTTCCAGCTGGAGAGCAACGCGGGATCGGTGACGATGAAAGACTCGATGGGACTGTTGGTCTTGTCGTCGCAATGGGTGCTCGAGTCGTGGGTCCCCAGCGGCGTTCCATTGAGGGAGAATTCGTACATTCCCGCGTCCGGACCACCGCCACACACGTTGAGTATTTCAAATACGATCGAATCGATCGAAGCGAGAGGCTGAGGTGTGGCCGAAACGCACAGGTCGAAATCGCCGTTCAGCGCGGAAACATCGACCTCATCGGGCAAGGTCGAGTCGGTGTACGGCACGCTGACGACTGGCACCAGAGTCGGCGATTGCGTCCTGGTGTAGGCGAATCCGCCGTCTTCGCAACACGACCAGCTGGTCCACAGCACGTCGTAGTACACGTCGGTGGTGATGTCGTGGAGGCAGGTTGAGCTGCCCGGCAGGTTGTCGGGTGCGTTCGGAAAGAAATGTTTCTGAAGCAGTCGGGTGTGCGCGGAATAAAACGGACTCGTCGGTGCGGCGCAGGTCCCGACCGCCCACTCGATGGCGTCAGAACCTTCGTTGTAGACACCCCACTTGATGTACCGGGTGATACGGAGGTTCGGGCCAATCTCGTCGACCTCGAAGCTCCCGTCGGGTTTTTCGAAGGAAACGGGAGAAAAGGTCTCCAGCTGCTCGACGGTCACCTCGCCATCGACAGGTACCGTGGCGAGGAGATCGATCCCCGCCTCGATACAGGTCTCCTTGACGGGCGCCAGCTCGAGGCACGCTGCGGTCTCGTTTTGATCGGGGTTGAAGATCCAAGGGCAGTTGTCGCAGGCGTCGCCGACACCGTCACTGTCCTCGTCATCCTGCCAAGGGTTGTGCATCCATGGGCAGTTGTCACTCGTGTTCGGCTCGCCGTCGTCGTCGCAGTCGTCACAAATATTCCAGTTGACGATGCGCTCGAGATCCTCCGGCTTGACGCCGAGCAGTGTTTCGGGAGGTAGACCGTCGATCGTTTCGGCCTTGGCGATGGCGGTCGTCTGGTTGATGTTCTGAGCGAAGAAGAACATTAGAATCCGTGTCGAGTACGCCGGGATCGTGACGGAGAAAGCCACCTCCAAGTCGTCGTCTTCCAGTGAAGCGTTCGAGGGTGTTGTCGCGGCGAGGTCACCCCAGAAATTGAAGCTGAGGGTCGGGCTGAAGACACCATCTTCATCATCCGTTACCAGCCAGCGGTCATGCTTGTCGAATGTCGTGGCCGATGTAGAAGTCGCGATAACCATCGTGCCGCCGTCGGAGCCCAGGTTTCCGAAATTCGTGATTTCGATCGTGATGGGTGATCCAGAGGGGTTCACCAGATACTCGAGAAAACGACCCCAGCTTTCGGTGACGGGGATGTACATCCGTCGGGTGACGTCGAGTCCACCGATGAACACCGGCCCGTAGGCGACCTGCCGGCCGCCGAGCTCGATGACGGCGCCCTCGCTCAGCAAGGGGAACTCCGTGCCGCCTACCTCGAGGAATGGGTATCCATCGGTCGCGTTGTAGGTTCCGTTCAGGACACCCTCATTCGACACCAGGTCCCAGTAGAAGGTGTTCCCGTCGGCGAGGTTCACCTGTTGAGCGTAGAGAGCCGGCGGAGCCAGGAGACAGACGGACGCGAGGAGGCAAAGCCATGGAAGCCACCGTTTTGAGCGCGCCGATGTGCGAGCGGGGATCTTCCGGAGGCCTCGCCGAATCGCTGAAGCACATCTGTCATCTTTGCTGTGAGACGGTGTCCTGTGATTCATCTTCGGTCTCCCGTCAGACCCGAACGAATGGGTCGACACGCGGAACACGTGAGTGTGTGCTTGATGAACACTGCGTGGCGCAAATGGACGCTTCCTGGAAAAACATGGATCAGAGTCGAGCCTTTTTGCGTCGCCAAATCGTTCCAAATCCTTCACCTTTGCCAGATCCACAATGTGGTGACACCCATCAATCTATGCCGACACGAGGAGGGATGCCATCGGCCAAATGAGTGGTTTTTCTCATCAAAATGAATGGTTTTTGCACGTTTTGCGCGTTTGGCGTTTGAAAAAGAGGTCTGGTTTCGAGCCGTGCAACCTTTCCATGCGGTCGCCGCGGCGGGCAACGGAGACCGCCTCGACTGCCCGCAATTGGCTCGCGATCCGGGAGCTCACGATCTTCCGGCTTGCCGAAGCGTCCCGCCCGGGAGCCATTGTCGAGCGTCACATAGTTGCGATCGAATCTCGACTGATATAATCGTCGGCAAGACAAATCCTGATGCGAGAGAAAGAGAGGGCGCGATGGAACGGTTTCTCATCGAAACGCCGCACACCGACGAGGAGTGCCTCAGCCTCCTGGACCAGATCCTCGCCATGGGCTATCTCCACAATTTCGACTGGGGTTGTGAAGACGGCGACCACACCGGCTGGGCGATCATCGAGGCTGACAACCGGGATCAGGCGCTGCTCGCGGTGCCAACGATGGTTCGCCCCAAGGTGCGAATCGTCCAATTGAATCGATTCACCGACGAGGACGTTCAAAAGCTCCACGCGAGCGAGTGACGCAAATCGATCGCGTCGAGCAGTGAATCCCATCGTAGTGAGGGGTTTCACCGTGAGTGGTCAAGCACGCAGCCGCTCTTCTTCGAGCGCGATGCACCGCCTGTCGAGCGCCTAACGAAGGGTTATAGGTTTGGCTGCTCCACGATGCGAAGGTAAGGTTTCTGCTCATCCCATCCGCCCGGGAAGAGCTCGCTCGCTTCCTCGTTCGACAGTGACGGGACAATGATCACGTCATCGCCGTGCTGCCAATCCACGGGCGTTGCTACCTTGTATTTGTCGGTGAGCTGCAGGCTGTCGATGGCACGCAGGACCTCAGCGAAATTGCGCCCGGTGCTCGCGGGATAGGTGATGATCAACCGCACCTTCTTCTCCGAGTCGATCACGAAGACGGATCGGACCGTCAGCGTGTCATCGGCGTTGGGGTGGATCATGCCGTACAGGTCGGAAACGCTACGGTCGCTATCGGCGATCAGCGGAAAGTTGAGTCGTGCGCCCTGGGTTTCCTTGATGTCTTCGATCCAGGCCTTGTGGTCCTCGATAGGGTCCACCGACAGGCCGATGATCTTGACCCCTCGTTTGTCGAACTCGGGTTTGATCTTCGCCACCTCCCCGAGCTCGGTGGTGCACACGGGTGTGAAATCCTTCGGGTGGGAGAAAAGCACCACCCAGCTGTCTCCAGCCCAGTCGTAGAGGTTGATAGTTCCTTTTGTGGACTCCTGGGTGAAGTCCGGTGCGGTGTCTCCAAGGCGGATCGTCATGACGATCTCCTTTCCTGGTTTGAATCTGACGCAACTGACGCGGAGTCGTGAGGACGACATGGCGCCCACCATCCCTGCAGCCCGCCGGTGAGGTGGCAACAGTTCAACCACCCGCGATCACGCGCGATTTCGACCGCCATCGCCGAAACTTCGCCGTACGAGCACACGAAGATCAATGGGCCATCAGAGCCTGACAGACGCCGGCTCAGAGACCCGCCAGGTTGAATTGCCTTGTCGAGTGTCGGATACGGGATTTCTATCGATCCGTCGACGACACCCCCTCGCGCCCGTTCCGAATCTTCGCGGAGGTCGACCACCGTGACCTCGGGTTTTTCGATCGCCTCGAGGAACTGGTTCGAGGTGAGCGAACGCCCGCGTTCCGTCAGGGAGTTCTGAGCCAGGCCAATCGATTGGTTGGCCGGCACGACCACATCCATCAGTCGTGGGGGCGGAAGGTCGAGCCCGTTCATCAAGGCTTCGTACTCTTCGACCGAGCTCACCTGGAGCCTGGGGTTGCTCTCGCGCTCTGCGCCAATCGTGCTCACGGTGTTGCCCCTGTAGTCGTGAGCAGGAAAAACCAGAGTTGCATCGGGAAGACGCAACAGCTTGTTGAACAGGCTGTCGTACTGGGCGGCCGCATCTCCGTTCTGAAAGTCGCAGCGACCGGTTCCGCCGATCATCAATGTGTCGCCCGTGAAGACGCGATCGCCGAAAAGAAAGCTGTAGCTGTCGTCGGTGTGCCCCGGGGTATAGATCACCTCGAGATCGATTCCGTCACATCGCAGTCGGTCACCTTCACGCACCCGTATGCCGACGACATCTGCCGAGGTCTGGTCGCCCATCACGGTGACACAGCGGGTCTGGTCGCGCAGGGCGCCGAGACCGGTCGCGTGGTCCGCGTGAAGGTGGGTGTCGATGGCTTTCACCAGCCGGAGGTCGAGCTCTTCGAGGATGTCGAGGTAGGAGTCCACCTGGTCGAGGACGGGATCGATGATGAGCGCCTCCGCCCCTCGTCGTCGCGCCAACAGGTAGGAATAGGTACACGACGTCGGGTCGAAGAGCTGACGAAAAATCATCAGGCCCCTGCTGCGGCCGGGGCGTCTGGGATTTCGAGGCGATCAATCGGGACCTCCGCGTGGAGTGCCTGTGCCACCTCCCCGATGCTCTGCCGGCGATGTCCGCTGGGAACCAACATGAGCGAGATCGGCAGAACATCCTCGAATCGGCGAAGCACCCTGAGCCACTGCTCCGCATCGAGCGACCGATGCATCTCGGTGAGGAGCTCGCGCCACTGATCCGAATCGGGCTCGACCGCGTGGAGCAGCGAGTCCAACAGCGAAAGGGTGTTCTCGATCGGCATGTACGAGGCGAGGACGCCGATCAGGTGGGGCCGTTCGAGGATGCACATCTCGTAAGCCCCCCGCAGCATCTCGAGGTGCTGCTCGACCTCGAGCTCGGCGAGCACCGGAAGAAATTGCTTCTCCTCGTACTCGAAATGGGCGAACTGGCCGTCGCGCAGGCGAATGCACGCTTCAGCGAGAGCCATCAGCCTCTGTTGGCGGGAGCCGATTTCTTCCCCCAGGGCGCGATCGAAATGGTCGAGGAGAGAGTTCATCTCCTCCTCTTCGTGTTCGTGTTGTTCGACCGCCTCGGCGGTAAAGCCCGACTCGTTCCTGGCCCTGTCGAGCGCGGGGAAAAGAACCAGGTTTTCGAACTTGGCGTGAAGCGCTACTGCGCGGAAGAGCAGGTAGCAGAGGTCCCGGGCCTCCTGCAATTCGTCGTTGTCCCGGTCTTCGCCGGAGGCGATTCTCGTCGTCCGATCGATGACGTCGTCCCACATGGCGCGAAAACCCGAGTGGTGGAGCCGTCCCACCTTCATCGGTTTTCCGTAGGTGGCCTTGTTCGCGTAGAACTGACGCAGGGCATGACGCTTCGGGGCGATGCTGCGGAAAGAGGGTCGGTTGACGATCCGGTCCACCCAGGCGTTGAATTCTTCATTTTCCAGAAAGATCCGCGGCAGATGGTTGCGAATTTCCACCAGGAAGGGGAGGCGATAGAGCACGGGAGCGATGTGGCCGTCGGCTTGCGAGAACTCCTCCCCTGCAAGGTACGGTCCGCCACTCTCGGCCCGCAGGAACTCGACCTCGTCCAGGGCACGGTCGAGCTTTTCACGAAACTCGCGTTGGATCGTCGGCTTGCCGGCAAGGATGACCTTGGACATGCAACGGAAGAACAGGTCGAGCTTGTCGAGAATCTCCGGGTCGCTCCGATATGAGGTGCCCGCATCACCGGCGTTGTCGATCAAATAGTCGACGATCTCCCGCGAATCCTGAAGCAGCTCGGCCCCATCGGAGGGTGCGAAAACCGGCCACTCGCCCCCGGTGTTGGCCTTGCGTACTTCCTCCGGGATATCCGGTTCGTAGGCGACTGCAATTTTCACCCCCAGCTCCGCGGCCGCGATTTGCGCGCGGTGATTGAAGGGGCAGAGGGGCCCGTTGCTATAGAGGGTGCCGAGGGTCATAGGGTGCCTCCCACCGCGTTTCGCACAGCAGTTCAGGTGTCGCTGAAAAGTCAGCCTATCATATCAGATTGAGGCGCAGTATCAATACAGGCAAGGGCACGGTGATTTTCCATGATTCGTTGATAGGGGGTGCCGGATTCAATCCGCCGTGCGTCTCGCCTCGTTGAGGGCGGCGGCCTCGGCGCTGGGGAGCTCGAGCCCATGGCTGTCCGGGCCGCGGTCGACGTACTTGAGGGCGAAGGCGCAGACCACGGCGACCACGCCAAGCGCCACGAAGATGAGCATGGTGGCGGTGTAGTCATAGACAGCGGTACCCGCTCTCAGGGTCTCGGCGGTGACGTCCGGATTGGTGCGGTCGAGCACCCATCCCGCGATCAGGGCCATGGCCCACCACCACAGGTTTTGCATCCAGTAGGTCAAGCCGTACGCGGTCCCGAGGCGCTTCTCCTCGACAATCAAAGGCAGGGCGGGCCACATCGCCGCCGGCACCAGCGAAAAAGCGATACCGAACATCGGCACCAACAGCCATGGTGTGATCGAGCTGAAGACGAAGAGGCTATGGGACACGACCAGCAGCAAGGCGCCCCCGATCATCAGGGTGGCCCGTTTGCCCTTCCGATCGATGAAGAAGCCGAAGACGATGGTGAAGACCGCGGCCCCCCAAGGAATCAGCGATGTGAAATCGCCGGCCGTGATCGGCGAATACCCGTACTTGTGAGTCAGCAGGTCGGCGAGGTAGTCCTGAAACGGGAACACGACCGCGTAGAAAGAGGCGCAGAGGAGCATGATGAAGAGGAACGATCTGTTGGCGAACAACGACAGGACGTTGCTGACGCGGAACTTTTCGTCCGCGGCCGACTCGGCATCGTTTTCGGTTCCCTGAGCGCGCTCGTCCCGACGATCGATCGTCATGTAGACGATGAACAAGATCACCCCGGAGATCATGACGACGGCGCCGACCCACAACGCGGAGTGGAAGCTGAACCGTTCGGCGATCCGAGGGGACACTGACATCCCGAGAGCACTGCCGACGCGAGCGATGCCGATCTTCAGCCCGAAGGCCAGGCCGAGCTCCTTGCCCATGAACCACTTGGCCAACACCTTGCTGAGCATGACGATTTGTGTTTCCGCGCCAAGACCGAAGAGCAGGCGCCCGAGCATCATCATTTTCAGCTCGGGCGAGTGGGCGGGCAGGAAGGAGGCCATCAGGTCATATCCAAAACCCCCGCCCCGGAAGGCGTCGCTGACACCGTAGGCGGTGACGATGCCACCCAGCGCGCACAGCGCCGAAAAGACGAGGCCGGTCTTGCGGATGCCGAAGCGGTCGAGAAAGATCCCGCCCAGCAATGCCATGAACAAGAAGGTGTTGGGAACGTTGTAGAAGTTCCGGAGAAGGCCCCACTGGGTGGAGGTGGCGCCCAGTTCGGTCTGGAGCGTGCCCTTGAGCGTCGAAAAACAGTCGTACAGGTAATAGTTGGCGAAGATGATGAGGGCCATCAGTGCCAGGACGACCCATCGCATCGCGCCACGATTCTCGTCGAGAGCCTGTTCGCTCATTTCGCCCCTTTCCTCTCTCACGCTGCCTGGTCCGGATGTGCCCAGCCATCCTCCACGAACCGGAAGGGCGAATCAAGCGGAATCGCCAGCCGGATCGCCCGGATACTGGGTGTTATAGTTGAGTACAGTCCGAACGAACGCTCCCACAACACCGTCGTACACGGTTTTTTGAACGGATTCGGCCACGGTCGGAGGGAGATCATGACGCAAAGGCAGATCGTTGTTGTTGGGTTGCTGGTGGTTGTCTTGGCCGCGACGTGGACAGCGGTCGCACAAGAAGCTCCGGAGGCGTCGTCGATCGTGTTGATCCTCGATGGATCGGGAAGCATGTGGGGACAGGTGGAGGGCACCCCCAAGATCAGCATCGCCAAGGAGACCATGGCGTCGATCATCGAATCGATGCCTGAAAGCTCCGAGGTCGGGCTGATCCTCTACGGCCACCGCCGCAAGGGCGACTGCGATGACGTCGAGCTCGCTGTCGACCTGGGGCCGGTGAACAAGCCGGCGCTGACCAGGGTGATCGACGAGATCAACCCCAAGGGCAAGACGCCGATCACCCGCTCGCTCAAGGCGGCGGCGGATGTTTTGAGAAGCGAGGAAGGGACCGCAACCGTGGTGCTCGTGAGTGATGGCGAGGAGACCTGCGATCCGGACCCGTGTGCCGCGACGCGGGAGCTCAAAAAAGCCGGCATACCCTTCGTCGTCCACGTCATCGGCTTCGACGTCAACAACGAACAGCGAGCACAGCTCGAGTGCATTGCCGATGCGGGCGGCGGAAGGTACTTCACGGCCGCGAATGCGGAGGACCTCGAGTTTGCAGCGCGGACCGCAACCATGGCCTCGGTCGAGAAGCCCGCGAGCGGCGAAGGCCGGGTGTGGATCGACGAGCCGGCAGTGGTGCCGCCGGGCGGCAAGGTGGTGGTCCACTTCGAGGCGGCTGAGACTTTCCACGCGAACGCCTGGGTGGGCGTCGTTCCGTCGGATGTCGAACATGGCAGCGAAGCAGAAAATGACCGACACGATCTGAGCTACGAGTATTTGAGAAAGCGCACCTCTGGAAGCCTCGATCTGCCGGCACCGACTCAGCCTGGGAGTTACGACGCCAGAATGCACGATTCGGATCACAACGGACGCGAGGTGGGGTCGGCAACCTTCGAGGTGCAGCCGGTCACGGGCAGGGTCTGGCTCGAAAAAACCGAGTTCGCCACCGGCGAGGCGATGACGGTCCATTTCGAAGTCCCGGAAGGCCTCAGCTCGAGGGCCTGGGCGGGGATCATCCCGTCGGAGATTCCCCACGGTGACGAGGCCACCAACGACCAGCACGATCTGAGCTACCAGTATTTGACCAGGCGGACCGAGGGCACGCTCGGCTTTTCGGCCCCGAGCTCCGAGGGCAGCTTTGACGTCCGGCTTCACGACAGCGACGGTGGGGGCAGCGAGATCGCCTCGGTGACCTTCAGCACCATCCGCGCCACGGCCAGGGTGTGGTTGGACCAGATGACCTTCTTCCCCGGCGCCAAGATCACGGTGAACTTCGAGGCGCCGGGTGTACTCGGCGATTCGGCCTGGATCGGCGTCGTCGCTTCGGACAAGCCCCACGGAAATGCGAGTGAGAACGACAGGCACGACGTGAGCTACGTCTACGTCCGTGGTCGCAGCGAGGGTCCGGTCACTGTCAACGGGCCAAAATCGGAGGGTAGCTGGGATGTCCGGCTTCACGACTCGACCGCCGCCGACGGCAACGAGATCGCCTTCGCGAGCTTCAGGGTCGAGCTTCCCGAGGGAAAACTGGGCCTCGACAAGACCTCCTATTCGCCTGGGGAGTCGATCACCGTGACCTTCGAAGTATCTGAAGGTCTGCCGTCCAACGCCTGGGCGGGAATCGTTCCGTCCGATGTGCCTCACGGCAGCGAAGCCACCAACGATCAGCATGATCTGCAGTACCGGTACCTGAGCGGCAATGCGTCAGGGACCCTGACGTTCAACGCCCCACAGGAGACGGGTTCATACGATATCCGCCTCCACGACACCGATGGTGGGGGCACTGAAATAGCCTCCGTGACGTTCAGCGTGAAGTAAGCGCATCGAGCGCGCAACTCATGCCTGCCGGCGGGTTTGCGATCCGGTTTGCCAACGCGTCGCCATAGAGCCCGACCTGAATCCAGACTCGCTGCGTGCACGGCGTTCATTCGGAAAACCACTCAAAGTGATGAAAAAAACCATCCAAATGGCCGATGGTCGCTCGTCGTGTCTCGCGATACCTTGAAAGAGGGGGCGGGTGAGAGGGTCTGTTGAGCCTCGAGGATGGAGGGACATTATGGGGTCGACAAAGCGTTCAGTTCTGTGGTTCGTCGTGCAGGGTCTGGTCGTCATGTGGCTCGCGCAGGTATCCCCGGCGGTGGGTCAGGAGGGCTTTTCGGAATCCCCGATCTTTCTCCGAAACCTCAACGACACTCGGGACGGCATCGGCCCGTGTTCCTTGACAAACCCGAGGTACTTTGACAACTGCACGGATCCGGATGGCGACGGTCCGTTGGAGCTGGGCGATGGCCACCAGTGGACGTGGAATCAAAAGGGCCCCGCTTTCGATTCGCAGGGGAATTACTACATCGTTGATCAATTCCCTGGAAAGGTGAAGAAATTCGATAGATGGGACCGTATGGTCACCGAGTGGTCGATCTCGGGTCAGTATTGGAATGACGCATGGGATGTGGATGTCGACTCTGACGACAACGTGTGGGTGTCGACGCGTCGGGACGGGGTTGTCCGGAAGTACGACGGTGACGGGCACCCGTTGCCGGGAAGTATCTATGTTCAAGCTCGGATCTCTGGCATCCACATCGATTCGCAGGACCGCATCTTCGTCGGGCTCGACGGGCCAGCCGATGGTGCGGTGCGGCGATACGACAACGGCGTCTTTGTTTTACAGGTCTATCCCATCAATAACCCGATTGATATGGTGACCGACTCCGAGGGGAACATCTGGGTGTCGGTCAGCGATCTCTTTTTCCCCGGGTATTTCCTCAGGAAATACAGCCCCAATGGAGCCTTGCTCAAAAGGTTTTTCACCGATGGGTTCCCATATGGAATGGCCTTCGACTCGCACGATCGACTGTACATCTCGCACCTCAAGGACGATCATCGTGTGAGGGTCCACGATACGGATCTCAACGAGCTGTACTCCTTCGGCTCGGCAGGCACCGGAGAAGGCGAGTTCATGATTCCGGCCCAGCTCGCTTTCACACCGTCGGGCCATACGCTCTATATCAACGATCGGAACAACGCTCGTTTTTCGGTCTTTGGTAGCCCGGAAGGCGGGATAGAGAGTCTGATCAACGAAATCGAAGGCTTGATCGAAGACGGGGCATTGAACGGCGGCCAGGGCAACGCGTTGATCGTCAAGCTCGAAGCCGCCCTGCACAAGCTCCTGGACGACAAGACGAAGACGGCCATCAATCAGCTTGGCGCCTTCCGCAACCAGGTGGAAGCCTTCATGCAATCAGGCGAACTGCCACTCGAAGAGGGACAACCCCTGTTGGATGCCGTCGATACCATCATCGAGGCGATGGGGGGCTAGTGCCGCGCTGACGCACATCCGACCCTAGCTTCGGAGCCACCGATTCCAGATTGTGGCGAGAATACCCCTCGCTCGGTGCGTGTTGTCTGAATCATCGCAACTGGTCTGGGGGGTCCGCCGCACATGAAGCCAGAATCGATCCTCGGTGCGTACCGTATCCTGTCACCGCTCGGCGCCGGCGGGATGGGAGAGGTCTACAGGGCGCACGATCCCAAGCTCGATCGGGAGGTCGCCATCAAGGTGCTCCCGGAGGCGATGAGCGCCGACCCCGAGCGCGTCGCGCGCTTCCAGCGAGAGGCTCGGGCCCTGGCGGCCTTTCAACACCCGAACATCGCGAGTATCTACGGATTCGAGGAGGATGATCCGAAGCGCTTCCTGGTGATGGAGCTGGTCGAGGGCCAGGATCTCAGCGAGCGCCTGAAAGCGGGACCCATTCCGGTTGGTGACGCCGTTTCCCTTTCACTCCAGCTCCTTGACGGCCTCGCTGCGGCGCACGAGCAGGGCATCATCCACCGCGATCTGAAGCCCGCCAACATCAAGCTCACGCCGTCGGGTGAGCTCAAGATCCTCGATTTCGGGCTCGCCCGCGCCTATGCCGGAGGCTCCGAGGCCGAAACCGACATCCTGAACTCACCCACGATCACCGCCGCCATGACCCAGGCGGGCGTGATCCTCGGCACCGCCGCCTATATGTCGCCGGAGCAGGCCCGGGGCGAGGCGGTCGATCAACGCGCCGATCTGTGGGCCTTTGGTGTCATCCTCTTCGAAATGCTCACCGGAAAGCGGTATTTTTCCGGTGACACGGTCTCGGACACCCTCGCGGCGGTCTTGCGCGCGGAGCTCGATTGGGACCTGCTGCCCGATGACACTCCGGCCAACGTGCGCCGGGTGCTCCGCCGGTGCCTGGCTCGAAACCCGAAGGAACGGCTGCGGTCCGCCGCCGACGCCCGACTCGAGCTTTTGGACGACGAACCCAAAGAACCAGTCGAGCAGGGTGCGAAGCGGTCTGTAGCCCTGCCGGTGGCGATCGGTCTGCTTGCGGCCGCTGTGCTCTCTGCAGCGTGGATCGTCAGGCCTCCTGGCGACACGGCGACGGATCGCGCTCCGACCCATCTGTCGATTGCACTGCCCGACGGCATCCAGGTGGCGAGCCGGGACAAGCTGCCCCTCGGTGCGCCGCAGCCCTGCCTCGCGATCTCCGAGGACGGCCGGCTGATCGTGGTGGTGGTCGAGCGCGACGGTTCGACCTGGCTCTACCGGCGTTTTCTCGATGAGCCGGAAGGCCAGCTGCTCGAGGACACTCGCGGCTCCTATGACCCGCAGGTCTCGCCGGACGGTGATGTGATCAGCTTCATGCAGGGCAACGCCCTGATGCGGATGGATTCGCGTGGCGACCATCCGATCAAGCTCATCGAGCTCCCCAATGTGTTCGGCCATACCTGGGTGTCGAACGACGAGATCGTGATCAACCGCAATGAGGGCTGGGAACTGCTGCGAGTCGATGCCGAACGAGGTACCGCGACCATTTTTGAAAGAGGGTCCGCTTTTCACCAGTACTACTGGCCGAGTAAAGTTCCAGGCCGCGACGCCGTGCTGGTCAACAGCAGGAGTCACGCCGCCAAAACGAGCGAGGCCGATCTCGACCAGGTCAGCCTGATGGACCTGGGAAGCCGCGAGATGACGGTTTTAGGGATCGGGGGCAGCATGCCGCGACTCGTGCGGGACGGGCCGCTGCTTCTGGTCCGAGACGGTCAAGTGATGGCCGCTCCATTCAACGATGCACGGCTCGAAGAGGAAGTGCGGCCGGTGACGGCGCTCGACGGGCTCCTGGTCGAGGGCTGGATCGGACAGTACGACGTTTCCGAGAATGGGACCATGGTGTACGTGCCGGGTGAATGGCTGCTCGGTAACGAGCTGGTTTGGGGAGACGAAGGGGGCGCCGTCGAGAAGCTCGACTTTCCCTTGCTGGGCTACGGAGATTTCGAGTTGTCGCCGGATGCAGGGCAGCTGGCCATCGCGGTGGGAAGCGTGTCCGATCTGGAGGTCTGGATCTACGACCTCGAGCGCGGCGCACGACGCCTCCTGACGACCGAAGACAGAGGCGCGCGGATGACCTGGTCACCCGAAGGCGATCGCATCGCCTACGGGTCGGTGACTGGAGACCCGTGGACATTGTCCGTCAGGACGGTCGGCAGCGACGCTCCCGCGACAGTCCTGTACCAGCACGAGGAGTCACTCGGAGCCTACGCGTGGCACGAAAAGGCGGGGCTTCTTTTCAATATCGGAACCGGGCTTTATCGGATCGATCCGGACGAACCCGGCGAGCCCGAGCTGCTCCTCGACACCGACGCCTCCGAGTGGGGCCCGGACGTCTCGCCCGACGGGCGATGGTTCGCCTACACCTCCGATGAGTCGGGCCGGTACGAGGTTTACGCACGTGCCTTCGGCGGTGACAGATCCTTCAACGTCTCCCCGAACGGCGGTGAAGAGCCGATCTTCTCCGAAGACGGCACGACGATTTACTACCGCAACGGCAACCGTTTCTACGCCACCCCGATCCTCGAGGCTTCCGCCGACGGCACCAGCTTTCGCGCCGGACGGCCGGAGGTCGTGGTCGAAGGCCCGTATTCGAACGTGCCTGGTTTGTCCTACGACGTCGGCCCCGATGGCCGGCTGCTGCTGCTCAGGACCGACGGAGGCACGGAGCGGCCCAGCCACCTCAACGTCATCCTCGACTGGAGCGTCGAATTCGGGGAGTAGGGATGGTCGCCGAGCGGCCCGGCGTAGAATAGTCTCGGGCGTCGAGGAATACCGATGCGTTGTGGAAGCTTCGCTGTCGCGCAGGTGCTGGTTGGACTCCACCGAGTCGGCATCGTGGGGTTGAACCAGGCGTGTGAGAAGGTCTCGGCCGCCGGCCTCGCCGACCCGGAGGAAATCGTGGAATTCCTCCTCACCGAGCTCGCCGCCGACAACTTCGTTCCGAATGGGCAGGAGGAGGCCTATCGCATCGCGCTCTGGCGGGAGTACCTGCGGTTCCAGGGTGAAGACTTCCGCGAGTACTTTTCCGAGATCGATGCCACGATTCGTGGTGAACCGGGGGAGGATCGGGATCGGCTGGTCGAGCTCTTTACCTCGGTTCTCGCTGAGTTCGAGTTAAGGCCGGTTATCGAATTCGCTGCCGCGGATGAAGAAGGTGCCAATCCGCAGCTCCTCATCGATGGCGACACGGTCGCGCGTGGCCTGCCGACAAAGAGGGCACTGAAAGCGACCGTTCGACAACGTCTTTCGGATTGGTGACCCGGCTGATGACGGCTACGAGGCGCGTGCCGCCTCGCAGCACAGGATCAACGGAAACCGCTGAGGACGGGGTTGGCATCCTCACGCACTCCTCTGCGATATCCGAAGCCACGGCAGAGCGATGCCGCAGGAGACGAGGATCAGAACCGCGGAAATGACAAACGTGACAGCCCCGGTCTGATCGAAAAGGATGCCCCCTGCCACGAGTCCGATGATGCTGGCAAGGCCGCCGGCGCTGCCCGCGAGGCCCTGGACGGCTCCCTGGTTTTCCTCGCCCGCCAGCTTGGAGAGCAGGGACAGGACCGATGGCCACATCAGCCCGTTGCCGACAGCGAACAACACCGCGGCAAAGTAGATGATGCCGGTATCGGCGGAGAGCAGGAGGGCAAAGTTCGCGCTGAGGAGAACTCCACCGCCGACAATCAGCTGAGCATCCGAGAACCTCTTCGAAAGCATAGCCAGCACCGGTCCCTGGACCACGACCATCATTGCTGAGAGTACCGCGAAGTAGACACCGGTGCCGCTGACCGTCCATGCAAGCTGTGCCGCGGCGCGCATTGGAAAAGCCGTGTAGAAGAGATTGAAGGCGAGGAACACGACCAGGTGCAGCGTCATCATCCGTTTGATGTGAGGGAGTTGCCAGACATTCGAGGCGGTCTCTCCTTCGGATTCTCGCTCGGCGTAACAACTCCGGTGTTCCTGGCCGAAGATCTTGCCGACCCGGGAGAGGTCCGATCGCACGGGCTCGTCACAGGGCTTCGATTCGGGGAGGTAGAAAGCAATGAGCAGTGTCGCCAGCAAGGACACCGACAGGGCGGCCAGCACCGGTAGCGTTTCCCCCATGGCGGTGCCCCCGAGCAGACCGGCCAAAGCCGGTCCGACCACGAAGCCGAGGTTCGACGAGATGCCCATGCGGCCGAAGTTGCGGCTGCGGTCTGATTCCGCGCTGATGTCGGCGACGTAGGCGTTTGCCACCGAGATGTTGCCACCGGTGAGACCGTCCAGAGCACGTGCAACGAAGATCAGTAGCAGGGGAAGCGTCAGTTGAAAGGAGCCGATCCATGGCGCGTCGAAGGCCATGACCTCGACCACCGGCACCGCCAGCGCGATGGCAAAGATCACCCACGAGATCAACGTTCCTGCCTGGCTGAGGAGAAGAATGCGCCGACGCCCATAGCGATCGGACCAGCGACCCAATATCGGTGCGCCGATCATCTGCAGCGCCGGATAGGTGGCGCCGACGATGCCGTAGACGAGCGCATTGCCACCGAAGCGGAGGACGACAAACACCAGAAACGGCAGGACGATGCTGAACCCGAGCGTGCCGATGAAGTTCACCAGCAGCACCGGAAAGAGGGCAACAGTTTGAGATTGTCTCTCAGAAATCACAGGGCAAGCCTAGCATTGTCTGACCGACAAAGATCAATGGACTGCGTTACAATCTCATCCACGGCGCGCGACGAACCAGGGGGTGCGAGCAGTGTCCGACCGCGGACTCGTTTTTATCATCGATGGTGACGCGATGAGCGCCGCCACATTGCGGGAGCTGCTCGAAGGAGACGGCTATGCCGTGGGGAGCGCGGCCAGTCATCAAGAGGCCCTCGACAAGATCGGCACGAGCCAACCCAACCTCGTATTGTTGGATGCCCACCTCACCGACACCGATCCTTTCAAACTTCTCGAGGAGCTGAAGCAGTCCCAGTACGGTCGGGACATTCCGGTGATCTTCATGACCACTCTCGAAGACACGATTGCCCGGGTCAAGGTGCTCGAATCCGGGGACGATCTGATCGTCAAACCCTTCGAGACCCGCGAGGTGCTGGCGCGGATCGAACGCCAGGTCACGGTCTCGAAAGTCCGCATGGCCTTGCGCGAATCAGAGGCGAAGTTCCGGTCGGTGATGGAGTCGGCGATCGACGCCATCATCTCCGCCGACTCCGAGGGATTGATCCGCTCCTGGAACAGCGCCGCGACCGCGCTCTTCGGACATACCGAGGCCGAGGTCATCGGCCAGCCGATCGAGATGATTATCCCCGATCGGTACCGCGAGGCGCACCAGAAAGGGATCCATCGGGTGAGCTCGGGTGGCGAGAGCCACGTCATCGGCAAGACCGTGGAGCTGGCCGCAGTCCGCAAGGACGGGTCCGAGTTTCCTGTCGAGCTGTCGCTGGCGACCTGGTTTCTGGACGATACGCGCTACTACACCGGCATCATCCGTGATATCAGCGAACGCAAGCAGGCCGAGCAGAAGTTCCGGTCGGTCACCGAGTCGGCGATCGACGCCATCATCTCGGCCGATCACTCGGGCTGCATCATCAGCTGGAACAGGGCGGCCACCGACATTCTCGGCTACACCGAAGACGAAGCCGTTGGTGAGCGGCTCGAACTGATCATCCCGGAGCGCTTCCATGAAGCCCACCAAGGGGGGATGAAGCGGTTCACGGACACCGGCGACGCTCACGTGATCGGCAAGACGGTTGAGCTCGCGGCGCGGACCAAGAGTGGTGAGGAGGTTCCCATCGAGCTCTCGCTCTCGACCTGGATGGTCCGTGAAGAGCGCTACTTCACCGGCATCATCCGTGATATCGGCGAGCGAAAGGCCGCCGAAGAGGCGTTGCGCCAGAGCGAGCAGGCGTTGCGCGAGAAGACCAATGAGATGAAGCACAAGAACGAGGTGCTCGAAGAGACGCTCAACCAGCTCAACGAAATGCACAACCAGCTCATCATCCAGGAAAAGATGGCATCGCTCGGCAAGCTCAGCGCCGGCATGGCGCACGAACTCAACAACCCAGCCGCGGCCGCGCAGCGCGGGTCCGCACAGCTGGAGAAGACCTTTACCCAGCTGCAAGGTATTCAGCTCAGATTGGGTGAGCAGAAGCTGGACCAGAAACATCTGGACAGGCTCGTGGACCTGGACCGGCTCGCCAGGCAACGGGCGGAGAAACCCTACGATTTGAGTGCTCTGGAACGCAGCGATCGGGAGAACGCACTCGAGCCTTGGTTGAAGGACAAGGACATCGACACGACCGGGGAGGTGGTACCCGCCCTCGTGAGCCTCGGCCTCGGCGAGGACGAACTCGAAGAGCTGGAAGAAATATTCCCCGATGAAAAGTTCACTCTGGTTGTCGATTGGGTGAGCTGCATCTTTACGATCCACAGCCTGGTGGGCGAGATCTGGGTGGGAACGGGCCGCATCGCGCAACTCGTCAAGGCCCTGAAGTCGTACACCTACATGGATCAGGCGCCGGTGCAATCGGTGGATGTGCGTGAAGGCATCGACAATACGCTGATCATCCTTCACAACAAATTGAAACGAGGAATCGACGTCGTTCGCGAGTACGCGGACGACCTGCCGACCATCCAAGCCTTCGCGAGCGAGCTCAACCAGGTGTGGACGAACATCATCGACAATGCGATCGATGCAATGGGCGGCGAAGGTACGCTGATCGTCCGTGCCCGCACGGAGGACGACTGGCTTGTTGTCGAGATCGAGGACAACGGGCCGGGAATCCCGGAAGAACACCTGTCGAAGATCTTCGATCCATTCTTCACGACCAAGGAGGCAGGGCAGGGCACCGGGCTCGGGCTGAGCATCAGCCGCAACCTGGTGGTCCAGAAACATCAGGGCCAGATGTCGGTCAAGTCGAAACCGAGCAGTACCTGTTTCTCGGTCCGACTGCCGTTGGATTTCAATCCCACCGCATGACCCGGTGGGGAGGGGACTGAAAAATGGCCAAGCCAATCATCATGACGATCGATGATGAGCCGCACGTGCTCAACGCGGTCGCACGGGATCTGCAGGCGCACTATCAGAGCGACTATCGGATCGTGAAGGCGAGCTCGGGAGACGAGGGGCTCGAGACGGTCCAGGCGTTCAAACGGCGAAATGACCCCATCGCGCTCCTGCTCGCGGACCAGCGAATGCCGGGCATGAGTGGTGTCGAGTTTTTGGAAGAAGCCATCAAGCTCTACCCGGACACCAAAAGGGTGTTGCTGACCGCCTACGCCGACACCGACGCAGCGATCGCCAGCATCAACGCGCTCGGTCTCGACTACTACCTGATGAAACCGTGGGACCCGCCGGAGGAGCGCCTCTATCCGGTGCTCGATGACCTGCTGAGCGACTGGCTCGCCAGCGTGCCGGTGCCGTATGACGGAATCCGTGTGGCGGGCACCCTGTGGTCGGCGAGCTCGCACGAGGTCAAGGAGTTTCTCGCCCGCAGCCAAATCCCATACCAGTGGCTGGACATCGAACGAAGCGCGGAAGCCAAGGAGCTGGTCGAGGCGAGCTCCGAAGGGCGGCCGAAGCTGCCGACGATCTTCTTCCCGGACGGAACGACCCTCGTCAACCCGGATCTCAAAACCCTGGCCGACAAGGTGGGCATGACGACCCAGCCGCAGCAGCCCTTTTACGACCTGATCATCATCGGTGCCGGCCCGGCCGGATTGGGCGGTGCCGTGTACGGTGCGTCCGAGGGACTGAAGACCGTGGTGATCGAGAAAGAGGCGGCAGGAGGCCAAGCCGGTACCAGCGCCCGGATCGAGAATTACCTGGGATTCCCGCAGGGCATCAGCGGCGCTGATCTGACGCGTCGGGCGACGACCCAGGCGCAGCGCCTCGGGGCCGAAATCTTGACCGCCCAGGAGGTCACTGGGATCCGTGTCGAGGATCCCTACCGGATCGTGACGTTGGACGACGGCAGCGAGCTGAGCTGTCGGGCGCTCATGGTGGCGACCGGAGTCAAAGTTCGGGAGCTCGAGGTGCCGGGCATCGAGCCGTTCATCGGAGGGTCGGTCTACTACGGCGCCGCGACCTCTGAGGCCGTCTACTACACGGACAAAAAGGTCTTTGTCATCGGCGGTGCCAATTCGGCCGGCCAGGGTGCGATGTTCCTCTCTCGGTTTGCGAGCGAGGTCACGGTGCTGATTCGCGGGGATACGCTGACGACGAGCATGTCGCAGTACCTGATCGACCAGATCGGCGGCACGGATAACATCTCGGTGATGATCAACACCGAGGTGACGGCCTGCGAAGGCAGCGACCGCCTCGAAAAGATCACGATCGAGAACAACGAGAGCGGGGAGAGCGAAACCCTTGCTGCCGATGCCATTTTCATCTTCATCGGCGCCGTTCCGGGTACCGGCATCCTCAAAGGCATTGTCGAGCTCGATGAGGCGGGCTTTGTCTACACCGGGCAGGATCTGATTCGAGACGGGCGGCGGCCGAAGAACTGGAGGCTGCGTCGAGATCCGTTTCTGATGGAGACCAGCGTGCCCGGGATCTTTGCCGCCGGCGATGTGCGACACGGCGTCATCCGGAGGGTCGCCTCCGCGGTCGGCCAGGGAGCCGTGGCCGTCAGCCTGGTGCACACGTACCTCGAGACGGTTTGACGTGGACTGCGGGTGAACTGAAATTCGAAGGGTGGATGAGTCGTTTGCCGCGCAGATCTCTGGAATGATGCTCCAGGCGTCGAGATGAGGAGTCAGCACATGCGTCACTCAGGATTTTCGGTTGTCGGGTGGTGCTTCGCCTGCATGCTTTCAGTTGCCGCTTTCGCATCGGCCGCGGACGATTCCCGCTTCAGCCTCGAGCTCGAGCTGGGCCCTGCGTGGCAGAGCCGCAACACGGTGCAGATTCCAAATACCGATACGGGAACACGGTTTTCACTCCAGGAACTGGTGGGCTCGGGTCCCTGGGCCGCCGGTCGAGTCTATTTCACCTGGGATCTCAGCCGGCGACACAGCCTGCGGGTGTTGGCAGCTCCCCTGTCCTATACCGAGAGCGGCATCTTTGACGAGCCGGTGAACTTTGCCGGGGAACCCTACGAAGCGGGGGTTCCGACCGACGCGACCTATCAGTTCAACTCGTGGAGGTTGGGTTATCGGTATCGTCTGAAGGACGACGAGAGATGGACGCTGTTCATAGGATTCACGGCCAAGGTCCGCGACGCGAAGATCGAGCTTTCCCAAGGTGACACGTCGAGCAAGGACACCGACGTCGGCTTCGTGCCGCTGCTCTCATTTCTGGCCGATTACCACTTTTCGGACCGGTGGCATCTCCGCTTCGACTTCGAGGGACTGGCGGGTGGGCCCGGGCGTGCTTTCGACGTGGCCCTCAAAATCGGTTATGACTTCAACGATCGCTGGGGAATGACCGTCGGATACCGAACAGTCGAGGGCGGCGCCGACATCGAGGAGGTCTACAACTTCGCGTGGTTCCAGTACGCGGTGGTGTCGGGAGTTTTCCGCTTCTGAGTGAGCGGGCAGGCCGCGTTCAGGCCTTAGGGCTGAATCGAGAACCGTGCGGGAGCAGTGGTAGGATTCCTTCCGGCCATGACCACACCGCTCTCCTCCGAGATCGGCGCGCCGGGGCGTCCCTCCTTCTACCAGCGACGCGTCGGTGTGCTCGGCAAGGTCTTGACGATCGTTTGGCTGGTGGGAAACCTCGCCTCCGCCTCGATCTACATCGCGATGGGTTGGTGGCGCGAGTACTTCACCGCAGGCACCGCCCTCTATTGGCTCGCCCTTCTGATCTGCCTCTCGGTATGGATGATCTGCCGCCGCGGCGTGCATTCGCGCCGATTCGCGAGGTTGATCGAAAGCGCATCGATGATGGGATCGGCGACGGCCGTCTCGTTGATGGGGCGGCATATCGCGCCGCAGGCCCTGGAACTCACCGCCAGGGGCTCAGGCTTTGATCTGGCGACCCTCGAGCCCGAAGCCTTCACGCTCTTGGCCGGTCTGCAGCTCGAGCAGATCCTGGTCGCGCTCATGCTCGGTCTGGCATTCGGCTACGTTCTGCGTGCGGCGCTCGTGCCGAGCACGGTGCGCCGAACGGTCTGGATCACGGTGCTGGCGATCGTGCCACTCTTCGCACTGTACGTCTTTGACTGGGTTCCGGTGGAGGCCGATCGGCACATGCGGGAGGCCGTTGGGACCTACCAGACGGCCACGTTGGTGATCAATGTCCTGATCTGGTGGACACTGGTGACCATCGTTTGCGTGTCGATTTCGCGCATCATCCACAACCTCCGCCGAGAGGTGCGGCAGGCGATGCGCCTCGGCCAGTACACGCTCGAGCAAAAGCTCGGCGAGGGCGGGATGGGCATGGTCTATTGCGCCAGCCACGCCATGATGCGGCGGCCGACAGCAGTCAAGCTTTTGCCAATCGAAAAGGCGGGTGAAGCCAGCCTGGCGCGCTTCGAGCGAGAGGTTCAGCAGACGGCCCGACTGACGCATCCCAATACGATTACGATCTACGACTATGGCCGTACACCTGAAGGCGTCTTCTACTACGCGATGGAGCTGCTCGATGGCGCAACCTTGGAGGCGGTCGTCGAAAAGGACGGACCCCAGGCCCCAGGTCGTGTGGTTAGAGTGCTCGAGATGGTGGCCGGCGGGCTGGCCGAAGCCCACGAACTCGGAATCATCCACCGCGATATCAAGCCGGCCAATATCTTTCTGTGCCGGCAGGGAGGCGAGCTCGACATCGCCAAGGTGCTGGATTTCGGCTTGGTCAAGGTAGTGGAGGGAGAAGAGGACGCCGACGTTACCCGTGACGGCGTGGTGACGGGCACGCCGCAATACCTGGCACCCGAGGCGTTGACCGACCCGGACTCCATCGATGGCCGAAGCGACCTCTATTCGCTGGGAGCGGTCGGCTACTACCTTGTGACGGGCCAGCAGGTCTTTTCCGGAAATATCGTCGAGATTTGCGGCCACCAGCTGCACACTGATCCGAAGCCACCGTCGGCAAGGCTGGGATGCGAGCTGTCAGCCGATCTCGAGGCGCTCATCATGCAGTGCTTGGCCAAGAAGCGGGCGGACCGTCCGCAGACGGCCCGCGAGATTCGCGATCGGTTGGCGGAAATCCGCGACGTTCCACGCTGGCGCCAAGCTGATGCGAAGGCCTGGTGGCAGGAGTATGGTGAAGTGGTCGGGCCGGAAGACGCCGTGCACAGCGAGATCACCAGGACCCTTGCCGTCGATCCGCGTCAGTTGCGTTAGTCGTGCCGACTTCGGGGTCTGCACGCTCCAGGGCGGCGGGTCTCTAAATGTTTTTGCTGGCAACCTCGACCGGGTCACTGTGTGCGTCGGCGAAATTTCGGTGGATCTCAGGCAGGTAAGGGCAGGCCCCAGCGGTCGTTGTTTCCGGCGCGACGGGGCACCCAGTTGCGGCGGCGACGGCCTCGAGATAAGGACATTGCTCGACCTCTGAACCGTCATCGGTTCCCGAGCGCATCTGTGCGTCGCCGATCCTGCCCGGGCGGCTGTGCGTGCCGTCGACAAATACTGCAGGCTCGACCACGGGGTATTCGAGCGTGAGTGCACTGGCGCCCAACGGGTGTCGAGCGAAGATGGCGCCGAGTATGAGCAGGGTGATGGCGAGCGATGCCGTAAGAACGAATGTTGCTTTGATGAAGTCGCGCATGGTGATCCTCCAGTTACTGCGGGAGGCGCAACGCGGAGAGCGCCTGGATTCTTCCAACCGCCGGAGCGAGTCGATGTCAAAAGGCAACTGAAAACGTGGCTGCTCAGTACCAGATCACGCCGCGCTGGCCGGTCGCAGTGACGATCTGTGATGCCGGCAGGAAGCAGGCTTCGCCTGCGAACACACGCGCTGCCGTCCACGCGGCTGCTGTGGCGTCGAGCAGGTCGTCGGCCGGCACCGCGCCGGCTTCCGGCAGGTGGTCCGGGAGCTCGAGGCCCTGCGATCGAAGCAGCGAACGCCGCTCCATCTGCCCGTTCCAGCTCTTCTTCGGGTATCCGAGGTGGCTGCCTTTCATCGCGCGGAAACACACCTCGGGGTGGGCTTCGACGATGCGATCGTCCGACGTGGCGAGCGGGTCGACCTCGAGGATCTTCGTGCGGAGAGCGTAGGCCTGTGCCGACACGCCGCGATCAGAGATGCGATTGGATAACCGGTTTGCATCCCGGTAGGTCGGTGCTTCGAGAACCTCACGAGGCGGGGTGTGAAATACGCTCGACGATCGCGGTCCGACCAAGCGCCTGGCCTCGATATCACACTGCCGGAAATCGCGGCCTCGGGGCATGCCGATCGGGATGTCGAGGGCCAGCACCGCGACCTGGCCGAGGGCCGACAAAATTCCGCCAACCGTGGACTCGACGAAACACCCTGTGAATCGTGCCTGTTCAAGCACCACGACAACCCATCTGCCCTTGCAGACGTCGGCACCCGCGAAGATCGTCATCGCACCACTGTATCGCGTCGATTGGATGAAGCGGTTGTGGGATGATGACGATCTCAAGGCCAGTACCAGGAAGAGGACGGATAAAATGGAGATCGCTGTCACTGTTACCCAGATCATCATCGCCCTGGGCATCCTGAATGTCTGGGTGCTGCGTTTCGGAAAGCCGACGGAGTGGCGCGGCGGTTCCGCGACGAACATGAAGGAGGAGTTCCAGACCTATGGTTTGCCCGGTTGGACGCTTCAGGCGGTTGGCTTGCTGAAGCTCACCTGCGCCGCATGTCTGGTCATAGGAATCTGGATTCCGGCCCTGGTGAGGCCGGCTGCGGTCGGCCTGGCGATTCTGATGCTCGGTGCCGTCTCGATGCATGTCAAGGTCAAGGATCCGCTGAAGAAGTCGCTTCCCGCGCTGACGATGCTCGTCCTGTCGGTGATGGTCGCTGCGTCCTGAGGCGATCGCCGCGCGGCCGCGGGAATACCCCTCCTGCCGTCCGAGTTCGGTCAGATAGCTTGTGAAAGGTGCACATGCGGCAGCAGACCGGTGGGTTTGCTCCTCATGGGGAGGAAAGCATGAGTGGGTTGATGAAAGCCAAGCTGTTGTTCGTGTCGGCGGCCGGGGTGTCGTTCCTGTTCTCGGTCGGGCTGTGGTTCAGCGGCAACCGCGAGGAGGGGCTGTTTGTCGGTCTCTGGGTGCCATCGATCCTGTCCCTCGGCGCACTCCTTTTTGCCAGCCGGGGCAGGCCGGCCGAATGAGCACGTTTGCGATCTTCGTGCTCGGGCTCCTCGTGATGGGAATCACCCTCACCGCAGTCGTTCTCATCGGGCTGAGTGAAGCGGCCGATCCGGCTCACAGCCGGCCGAGTGATCTGTCGCCCCTGGAACGGCCGTTGGTCGGTCACCTGCGCGATGACATCCCGAAGGCCGAAGATCCATGAAGGAAGACACGAGCTGCTCGTCGGGCGTCGCCCAGAGCCTCGGAATTCGCGCCTCGAATGGCGCGCAGCTTCGCTGAACGAGGACACGCAGACATGAAGCATCAAATAGCAGTCTGTGCTGTTGCCGCGAACCTGTTGCTCGTAGCGGCCGGTTGTGGAGGGGGTCAACAACATTCCTCAGTCAGCCCGAAGCCGCAGCAGCCCCTGGCGAAGACTGGGAGCTCTGCCGGCATCATCGACCATACCGTCGAGTCGTTGACCGGTGAAACGGTTGATCTCGCGTCCTTCCGGGGCCGCCCGATGCTGATCGTCAACACCGCCTCGAAATGTGGCTACACGCCCCAGTACGCTGGCCTCCAGGAGCTCTATGAGCGTTACGGCGAGAACGATCTGGTCGTGATTGGATTCCCGAGCAATGACTTTGGCAACCAGGAACCCGGCACGGCCGAGGAGATCGGCAACTTCTGCCGCCTGAACTATGGCGTGAGCTTTCCAATGATGGCCAAGGTTCACACCAAAGGCCCGAATCAGGCACCGGTTTACAGAACGCTGACAACCGAGAGCGGCGAAGCCTTCCGAGGCGATATTCGGTGGAACTTCACCAAGTTTCTGGTCGACCAGGAGGGACGGGTGGTGGCGCGCTTCGAATCTGGGGTTGAACCACTGGACGAGGCCATCACATCCGCGATCGACGAGCTCCTGGCTGCGGCCTCTGAGCAAGGGTGAGAGGGCCGGAATCGGGCCGACACGACCCGGCCGTATAATGCCTGTCGAAGGACGGGCTCTCGATGAGTGAAGATCGCGGTCACATGGACGTTTTGCGCGAGATGCTGAAGGGCCAGCTGCTCGGTGTGCTCGGCACGCACCACGACGGGGAGCCGTACACCAGCCTGGTTGGATTTGCGGCCACGCCGGACCTCGAGCAACTGCTGTTCGCAACCGGGCGCGCGACCCGGAAGCACGCCAACTTGGCGGCGGACTCGCGGGCTTCGATGCTGGTCGACAACCGCTCCAACCGGCCAGCCGATTTCACCGAGGCTTCGGCGGCGACGGCGGTCGGCGTGGTCGAGGAGGTCTCCGAATCCGAACGGGTCGAGTTCGACCGGATTTTCCTCGCCAAGCTGCCCCATCTCGAGAGTTTCGTGCATTCGCCGAGCTGTGTGAGGTTGCGGCTTCGAGTCTCGACCTACATGGTGGTGACGCACTTCCAGCACGTCATCGAGCTCCACATCGAATCATGAAGCTGGTCGTCGACCTCGACGAGATCGGCGACGTGAATGAGGCCCGCGTCGGGGGCAAGGCGGCCTCACTCGTGGCCTTGAACCGTGCGGGGCACCGCGCCCCTCGATCGCTGTGTTTGACGACCGAGGCCTACGGTCTGTTCGTCGAGCAGGGGTCGTTGCGCCCCATCATCCAGCAGGAGCTGGGCCGCAAAAGCTTCGAGGACATGAGGTGGGAGGAGATCTGGGATGCGGCGTTGCGCATCCGCAACCGGTTCTTGAGGGCTTCGGTGCCAGGCGAGGTCATTGCGGCGGTCGAAGAAATTCTCGAGGAGCGGCTGCCCTCGGTCGCCCTGGCGGTGCGCTCGTCGGCGCCCGGCGAGGACTCCGAGGGTGCCTCCTTCGCCGGCCTGCACGACAGCTTTGTCGGCATTTCCGGACTCGAGGCCGTCGTCGAGGCCATCCGTGGAGTGTGGGCGTCGCTGTGGAGTGACCGTGCCCTGCTCTACCGTCGCGAGCTCGGAATCGACGCCGAAACCAGCTCGATGGCGGTTTTGATTCAGGAGCTGGTCGATGGAGCTGTCTCCGGAGTCGCGTTCGGGGTGCACCCGACGGATCCGGACCTTGCCGTGATCGAATCGGTCTATGGCCTCAACCAGGGCCTGGTCGACGGCACCATCGAGCCCGATCGCTGGCACATCGAGCGCGCGAGCGGCCGGGTCGTCGAGCACACGCCGCCGCCCGAACGCCGGCGCCTCGTAGCGACCGGCGCTCGAACGGTCGTCCAGACCGTTCCCCCGGAGCTGGCCTCGGTGCCACCGCTCAACGAGCAGGAGGTCGTGCGAGTGTTCGGTGCGGTTTGCGATCTGCAGGACCTCTTCGGTGCCGCGCAGGACATCGAGTGGACCATCGCCGACGGAGAGCTGGTGCTGCTGCAGTCGCGACCGATGACAACCTCGACCGCCGCCGACGGCGACCAACGAGCCTGGTATCTCAGCCTGACGAGAAGCCTCGACAACCTTCGCGGCCTTCGAGAGCTCGTGGAGAGCGAGCTGTTGCCGGCGATGGATCGC
>JBFFBV010000053.1:0-29428 GCA_041560205.1 Candidatus Sulfomarinibacter sp. | reverse complement strand
GCAGCGATCATCATCGGTGACGAGATCCTCACGGGAAAGGTGCGCGACGCCAACACGCCGCTGCTGGTCGATTTCTTCGCCGAGCTCGGCGTCGACCTCGAGCGCATCGTGGTGATCGGTGACAACCTTCAAGACATCTCGGCCGAAGTCGCCGAATGCTCCGCGAAGTACGACGTGGTCATCACATCGGGCGGTGTCGGACCCACTCACGACGACTGCACCGTTCGCGGCGTCGCCGACGCTTTCGGCGTCGGGGTCGTTCGCGACTCGGACATCGAAGAGATGATCCGCGCCTGGTGGGGCGAGCGCTTCACCGAGTCGGCACTGCGCATGGCCGAGATGCCCGAGGGATCACGACTCTTCTACGGAGACGACGGACTGCTTCCGCTCGTCGTCTTCAAAAACGTTTATCTGTTCCCAGGCGTGCCACGGCTCTTTGCCGCGAAACTGCCAAGCCTGAGAACCGAGATCTCCGGCACACCAAAGATCGTGCACGGTGTCTACCTGAACTCGGACGAGAGCCGGGTGGCGCCGCTGCTTGGCCAGGTGGCGGACGAGTGCCCTGAGGTCAAGATCGGCTCCTATCCCCGCTTCGGCGAAGGCAAGGACCACCGCCTGTGGGTCAGCCTCGAAGCGGTCGACGTCGACTGCGTCGAACAGGCCACCGACAGGTTGCTCGATCTCCTCAAGGGCGAGGAGATCGTCCGGGTGGAACGGTCTTGATCGACAACGACCCTCAGGCCGATCTCTGGCAGAAGTTCGTTCAGCGTATCCGGCGGGACCCTGGGATCCCGTTTGCCGACCAGTGGGCCCGCTACAACGAGATCTTCGCCGGCCGCGACCCCCGGCTTCCTCCTCCACCCTCGTGGGTTCCCGAGGCCAACCGCCTCGAACATGCCAACATCTCCGCCTTCATGCGCGAGCTCGGGACCGATAATTACGACGAGTTCCATCACTGGTCCATCGACAACCGCGCCGAGTTCTGGAATCTTTTTGTCAACCGTCTCGGCATCGTCTTTTCCAAGCAGCCGGAACAAACCCTCGACCTCTCGAACGGCGCCGCCCGGCCGAAGTGGTTTCCGGGTGCACGGCTCAACATCGTCTCGAGCTGTTTCGCCGGCGACGATTTCGAAATTGCGGTCGTCGTCGGCCGCGAGGGATCGGACGAGCTGATCGCCGTCACCTATGACGAGCTCGACTTCCTGGTCAACCTCGTCGCCAACGGCCTCGCCGCCTCCGGTTTCGCGCCCGGCGACGCCATCGCACTCTACATGCCCATGAATCTCGAGTGCGTCGCCGCCTACCTCGGCATCATTCGCGCCGGGTGCACGGTGGTTTCGATCGCCGACAGCTTTGCCGCACCCGAGGTCGAGCGCCGGCTGGAGATCGCGAAGGCCGCCGGCATCATCACCGTCTCGAGCTTTCGGCGGGGCGGGCGTACGATTGCCCTGTACGAGACGGTGCGCGCGGTTGGCACGACGCGCGCCATCGTCATCCCCGACGAGGAGTTCACGGAGGACACGCTTCGCGACGCGGATCTGATGTGGGGTGACTTCCTCAGCGACGCGGGCGATTTTGAGCCGCTCACAGCCGAACCCGACGACGTCACCAACATCCTCTTCTCCTCCGGCACGACAGGTGACCCGAAGGCCATCCCGTGGACCCACCTGACGCCGATCAAGTGCGCCATGGACGGTCACTTCCACCACGACATTCAACGGGGCGACGTGGTCGCCTGGCCGACCAACATCGGCTGGATGATGGGACCGTGGCTGATCTACGCCACCCTGCTCAATCGCGGGTGCATCGCCCTGTATGAGGGGCTGCCGACCGGCCGCGGCTTTGCCGAGTTCATCCATACCGCCGGTGTGAACATGCTCGGCGTGGTGCCGTCGCTGGTCCGGGCGTGGCGAGACACCGGCACCTGCGATGGGATCGATTGGACGAGGATCACCACCTTCAGCTCGACCGGCGAACCCTCCAACCGCCACGACTACCTGTGGTTGACGAGCCTCACCGGCTACCGGGCTCCCGTGATCGAGTACTGCGGCGGCACCGAGATTGGCGGCGGCCACATCACCGGCACCGTCGTTCAGCCGGCCTCCCCCGCCACCTTCACGACCCCGGCGCTCGGTCTTGACTTCGTGGTCCTCGATGAGGAGGGACAACCCGTTGCGGAAGGCGAGGAAGGAGAGCTCTTCCTGGTGCCGCCCTCGATCGGGCTCTCGCAGAGCCTTCTCAACCGTGACCACGACGCCGTCTACTACGAGGGATGTCCATCGGGGCCGAATGGCGAGGTGCTGCGGCGCCACGGAGACCAAGTCGCCAAGCTTCCGGGCGGCTACTTCGCCGCCCAGGGTCGGGCTGACGACACGATGAATCTGGGCGGCATCAAGGTCTCGTCGCTTGAGCTCGAGCGGGTTCTCGAACATCACCCTGCAATCTACGAGGCGGCGGCAGTGGCTGTGCAACCCGCGGGCGAGGGAGCGGAAAAGCTGGTCGTCTTTGCCGCGCTTTCGGAGGAGGCCGCCCAGGACGAACTGCAACGCGAACTGGGCAAGGCCATCGCCAAGGAGCTCAACCCGCTCTTCAAGATCCACGACCTGGTCATCGCCGACTCACTCCCCCGCACCGCCTCCAACAAGCTCATGCGCCGCGAGCTGCGCCGGCGCTACACCGAGTAGCGCGACCCTTCCGTGCCCGTTTCCGTTTCCGTGCCCGGATGGTTCGAGGGACGTTTCACCACCACGTCACCAATACACCAACAGAATCCTTGGTTTCCGGAAAATCTCAGGTGACCCAACCTGCTGTCCCTTGGCATTTTTTTGACCGACACATTCCAATCTGCGAGGCGAACACTGAAGACTCTCCGACATGATTTCCAATTCCCATCCCAATCACGGTCCCGATATCTTTCGGGCACGGGCACGGAAACGGACACGGGCACGGGATTCCCTGATACTCTCCGCCCATGCACCTTGACGATCTGCCGACGCCTGCAGCGCTCGTCGACTGCGACCGTCTGGAAACCAACGCCAAGCACATGGCCGAGAAGGCGCTGCGGCTCGGGGTGCGCCTCCGCCCCCACGTCAAGACCCACAAGTGCATCGAGGCGGCACGGATCCAGACCGACCTTCACTTCGGCGGGGTGACGGTCTCCACACTTGCCGAGGCCCAGGCCTTCGCCGCCGGGGGATTCAACGACATCACCTATGCGGTGCCGATCGCACCGCAGAAGATCGCCGGCGCCGCCGATCTCCACGCCGAGATCGGCAACCTCAATCTGCTCGTCGACCACCCAGACACGGTTCGCGCCATCGACGAGTTCGGACAATCCCACAAGACCACCTTGCCCGTCCTCCTCGAAATCGACTGCGGCGGCGGGCGATCAGGTATCGACCCTGCCAGTGACGTGGCCCAAGTTCTGGTGCGGAGATTGGCCGACTCCGCACACATCGACTTCCGCGGTCTCCTGACTCATGCCGGTCACGCCTACCGATCGCGATCCCGTTCGGAGGCCTACGAGGTGGCCTGCGAGGAGCGCAATCTGATGACCGCCTTCGCTGCCGAGATCCGCGACCTCGGCGTCGAGCTGCCGGAGGTCAGCGTCGGCTCGACCCCAACCCTTCGGGCGATCGATGATCTCACCGGCATCACCGAGGTCCGCCCCGGCAACTATCTCTTCTACGACTTCCTCCAGAAGGCCATCGGCACCTGCGATCTCGATGACGTTGCATTTTCCGTGTTGGCAACCGTGATCAGTGTCGATATCGAACAGATGCGTGCGGTGATCGACGCCGGCGCCCTCGCTCTCAGCAAGGACCCGGGCCCGACCCACGTCGATCCGGAGTGTGGATTCGGTTTGCCGGTCACCATCCAGGACCAGCACCCCCTGCCAGGCCTTCGAGTCGTCGGTCTCACCCAGGAGCACGGGACGCTGATGGGTCCCGGCATCGAGGCTCTCCAGCCGGGCACCCGCATCCGCATCTTTCCCAACCACTCATGCCTCTCCGCCGCCTGCTTCGACCGCTACCACGTCCTCCGCGGCACCGAGGTCGTGGACGAGTGGCGCCCAGTTCGCGGCTGGTAAGCGAGGTAGAGCGTACAATTCCGATCCCGATCCCGATCCCGAAAAATGACTTCGAATTTCGAATCCTCGAGCCTCTGGACTTGAGTAAAAGCAAAAGCACTTGATTTCATTGATTTTTAAACCATTATCATTTATGATAATAGCGTGGATCAACTGTGGGACATCTCGCGTCAGCTTGCCTCCAGGCGCAGAAGGCTCGGCCTTTCACTCAGTCAGCTCGCGAGGCGGGCGAACACCTCTCCCGCAACTCTCTCGCGCTATGAAAACGGCTGGTCACGCTTCGAAATCTCGACGCTCCGCAAGCTGGCCACCGCGCTCGACTGTGAGCTCGTCGTCGAGCTTCGCCCAAGGCCGCGTTGGGTGGAACAACCCGCCGGCGAGAATGTCGTCCAGCAGATCGGACGGCTGTTCTGGGACCAAGAACTGAATATCGGCCACCTCGAGAAGAACCCGCTGTGGGTGGTCGAACGCGTTCTGGAGTACGGGAGTCTCGGAGACGTCCGAATTCTGGCCGCATTCTTCGGACGCGAGGAACTCTTGGACCTGGTCGCCAAATCTCGTTTTTCTTCCGCAAGAACACGCCTATTCTGGCAGCAGGTGCTCGAACGAGAGGGAGTGTCATGCACGAGAAAGTTCTCCCGAGAGGAAGCCGCAACCTCCTGGCGAAGCTCGATGCGCTGAGCCCACCCGACCTCGAGGGGTGGACGCTTGCTGGCGGTACCGGTTTGGCCCTGCAGATGGGTCACCGCATCTCCGAGGATTTCGATTTCTTTCGGACCAGTCGGTTTTCGAGCCATCACCTCTACGACATCATGCGCCAAGCCGGAGCCACCGAGACCCTTCAGGAAGACGATCGCACTCTGACCGTAATCACGGCGGGCGTCAAAGTTTCGTTCTTTTCGGTGCCGGACAGCTTTCTTTATTCAGGGCAGCCGTACCACTTTTGCGATCTGGCCGACCCCCGAGACATCGCCCTGATGAAACTCGCCGCCATTTCGGGTCGCGGCAGTCGCAAGGATTTCGTCGACCTTTACGTCATCCTTCAGAGTGGTCTCTTGCTCGAGCAGTGCTTCCAGTGGCTGCCGTTGAAGTACGGCGAGGGACGGATCAACACCTACCACGTGCTCAAGAGCCTGACCTATTTCGAGGATGCCGAGCACGAGCCCATGCCGCGGATGCTCGAGCCTTTTGACTGGGACGAGTGCAAGAACTTCTTCACCCGCGAGGCCCAAGCGATCGTGCTGCCGTAGCCCTCTGACCCCCCCAGATTCGAGATGCGAGAATCGAGATGCTCTTGAAATTGATCAGTCTTCGGGTTTGTTCCTAATTTGAACCCACACCGCAGTCAATTCAAAGGAGATCTCGACATGAAACGAAGTGCCAAGAAAATCAACCTGATTCTTGCGTTCACCGCAGTTGCCCTGGTGGTCGGCGGTCTCGGGATCGCCACGTCGGTTCACGCCGCTGACGAGTACCCGTCAGAGGTCACGCTTTTCAAGAACGTCAACATCTTTGATGGCGTCAGTGAGCAACTCAAGACTGGATACGACGTCATGGTCGTGGGCAACACGATCCACAAGATCGCCAAGGACATCCCGACCAGCGGCTCCTACGAAGTCGAGGTGACCACCGGAGGTGAGAGAAAGGTCACTGTTGCTTCCGATTGGGCTCCCGCCGGCTACACGATCACCGTCAAGGATGGTGAGCTCAAGACCGAGACCAAACAGGTGAAGGTCAATATCATCGAGGGCGGCGGGCGTACGCTGGTGCCGGGCTTCATCGAAGCCCATGCCCACCTGATGCTGATGGGTCCGAGTCTCCCGGCCATGGAGGCTGGAACGACGTGGGAGGATTTTGCCATCCACGGCGTGCGGATGGCCGAGATGTACTTGATGCAGGGCTTTACCACGGTGCGCGATGCCGGTGGCGCAAACGCCGGCTTGCGCCGTGCGATCGATGCGGGACAGATCGTCGGGCCGCGCTTCTATCCGTCTGGAGCGTTTCTCGGCACCAGGGGCGGGCATGCGGATTTCGCGAACTTCAGTTCGCCGGTCGGAGAGTCGACCAATTTCGGCCGCCTGAACATGGCGCAAGAGGTCGACAACGTCGCGGACGTTCAGAAATATGGCCGCAACAACTTCCGCATGGGTGCCACGCAGCTGAAGTTCATGCAGTCCGGCGGCGTGGTTTCAGCCTTCGATCCGTGGCAATTGCTTGCCGGATCGCAGGAAGAGATCGAGGCAGCCGTGCAGGTCGCAAATGAATACGGCAGCTACGTGATGGCGCATTCCTACAGGAAGCAGGCCATCATGAATGCGCTCAATGCAGGCGTGAAATCGATCGAGCACGGCTTCGCGTTCGATTGCGAAATCGCAGAGCTCATGAAGGAGAAAGGCGCCTACATCACCACCAACCTGACGGCATTCGATCCCGGTCTTCTGGACATTCCTTCGATCAAGAACGTCCCGGCGAGCCTGGCGAAGGCGAAATCGGCCTCGGAGACGTTCGCGGGCTATATCGACAACATGAAGGAATGCCCAGTGAAGCGTGGCTTCCAGACCGATTGCGTCGGGTCAGTGGAGTCCTGCAACATCCAGATCGCTTATGAGAAGCACCTGAACAACAAATTCTTCGGAGCCCATACCTCGCTGGTGACGATGACATCGACCGGCGGCGAGATCGTCGCATTGAGCGGCGACTTCATGAACCCCTACCGGGACGGGAAGCTGGGCGTGATCGAGGAAGGGGCCTATGCCGACATCCTCATCCTCGACGGCAACCCGCTGGAGGATTTCTCGGTGGTCGGCACGGGGGACAAGTGGTTCGATGCGGAGCCCCGCCCGGAGAGCCCGGAGACCATCCGCCTCATCATGAAGGACGGCACGATCTACAAGAACACGCTCTGAGGGAGTATTGAAGAGTTCGCTTCACATCGCGGCCGCCCTCTGTGCGTGGGTTGCGCTGGTCGTTCCGACGGCCGCGCAGGAGCCCGGAGGCACGTCGAAAAAACGCCCCGCGTTCGGCGGTCCCAACGCGGTGGAGAACCAGCTGCGCGAGGACGCCGAGATCGACCGGCCGACGATCTTCGAGAGCTGGTTCGAGTGGAAGGACGGCCTGAAGGGAAAGCACGGCCTCTCCTTCAGCATTGACTACTCTGCGGTCGGGCTCGGCGCGGACTCGAGCCCGGGTGAAGACCGATCTGCGGGCGGCATGGTGCGGTTCTACGGCGCCTGGGAGCTCGTCAAGAGAGACGAACCGAACAACGGCTCGTTCGTCTGGAAGGTGGAACATCGTCACGCCTATACCGACGTCGCGCCGAGTGGCTTCGGATTCAACCTGGGCTATGTGGGGCTCGTCGAGCCACCGTTCTCGGATCAGGGCCTGCGCTGGACCAACTTCTACTGGAGGCAACGGTTCAACCAGGGCAAGGTGACCATGCTCGCCGGCTTCCTCGATGCCACCGACTATGTCGATGTCTACGCCCTCGCGAGCCCGTGGACGGGCTTTCTGAACTTTGCCTTCAGCACCGGGTCGCAGACCATCCCGATTCCGAACGACGCGGCGCTCGGCGTCGCGGCGGGCGCGATGCTGACCGACAGTCTCTTCCTCATCGGCGGCCTGGTCGACAGCAACTCCGATCCGACCGAGTTCTGGCAGGGCTTCGACTCCTTCTTCAACGACCACGAGTTCATCAAGACCCTCGAGATCGGCTGGACCACCGCCCAGGACCGGATTTACCTCGACAATTTCCACCTGACGCTGTGGCACGCCGACGAGCGCGAGGAGGCGGCGACTCCTTCGGGCTGGGGCGTGAACGTCTCGTGGACGAAATACCTCGGCGGCAAATGGCTGCCCTTCGTGCGTGCGGGCTGGGCCGACGAGGGTGGCAGCCTGATGCAGAAATCGGTCAGCGTCGGCGTTGGTTATCAGAAGAACCCGGGCAAGAACCTCCTCGGCCTCGGCCTCAACTGGGGCGAGCCCAACGAGGACACCTGGGGCCCCGGTCTCCTCGATCAGTACACCGCGGAGCTCTTCTACCGCTGGCAGATCTCCAAGACGATCGCCGTCACACCGGCCCTCGACCACCTCAAGAATCCTGCCCTCAATCGCGAGGCCGACTCGCTGTGGGTCTTCGGGCTTCGTGTGAGAGGGGTCCTGTGATCATTCCCCGTTACAGCCGGGCCATCACCTGGTGCGTCGGGCTGTGCGTTGTGCTGTCCCCCTTTCGAGCAGTCGGCCAGGAGACGGCTCCTGAGGCCGGGAGCGAGCAAACCCGGGCAACATCAAAAGCAGGGTTCGGCGAGCTGCCGTCGATCGGCGGGCCGGACGGCGTCGCCGGCGAGCTCCAGGAGCACGACAGGCTCAAGGCCTACCGCTTCACCATCCTGCACAACGCGCTGCGACCCTGGTTCGACTGGAAGCGAGGTCTCGACGATAAGCACGGGCTCAGCCTCGGCTTCAACGCCACCGTGCTTGGCCAATACTCGAACGACAGCCCAGGCGAGAACGACACGGCCGGCGGTGGGATCTACCGCTTCCAGGGCACCTGGAAGGCGGTGAGAAAGGGTAGCAAGAACTTCGGCAGTCTGGGCTTCCGGCTCGAGTACCGGCGCAAGATCGGGCCGATCGGCCCCTCCGACTTCAGCTCCGAGCTCGGCGTGGGGCCGATGAACACCGGATTCGCTTACTCGCGAGTCTTCGATCTCGATCTCTCAGTGCTCACTTGGACCCAGGTCTTTGCCAAGGGACGCGCCGGCTTCATCGTCGGCCGGCTCGACTTCGCGGCTCTGCTCGACCCCTACCCCTACCAGACCTTCTCCAAGGGCTTCATCAACCGCGCCTTCGTCTACAACCCGACCGCGGGCACCACCGGCGTCGGAGCCCTGGGAGCGGGCATCAAGGGCTTCGTGAGCGAGCGGATCTGGCTCGGGGGCGTGTTCTACGACGGCAACGCCGCCAGCGGCGACTTCGACCTCGACACCTTCGATTCGGGCGAGCTGCTCAAGCAGGTCGAGATCGGCTGGACCCCGTCCTTCGCGCGCCGAAAAACCGACAAGGTGCAGCTCACCTACTGGCACAAGGACGCGCGACCCGCCGCTGGCGCTTCAGAGGGCCACGGCTGGCTACTGACCGCCAACACAAAGGTCGCCGACCGTTACCTGGTCTTTCTCCGCGCCGGGACTTCGAACGGCGGCGCCGGCGTGCCGGCCGAGCGCTCACTCTCGATCGGCGTCGGCTTCTCCAAGAAGTACGACGAGCTCAGCCTCGGCATCGGCTGGGCCCGGCCATCGGAGGAGAAATTCGGGTCCGGCCTTGACGACGAGTGGGCCCTCGAGGCCTCGTACCGCCTCCAGATGTCACCGAACGCGACCCTGATGCCCGACGTGCAGCTCGTCATCGATCCCGCCCGCAACCCGGAGACTAGCACCGCGTGGATTTTCGGCCTTCGGGTGCGGTGGGACCTCTAGCTGCTACCGGGACTCCTGGCCGGCCTCGGTGGCCGGTGCGATGGCCTCCTTGAGAGTTTCCTTCGGCATCGGCGGCGCGGCGGTATCCGGATCCCATCCACCGCCGAGGGCGCGGTAGAGATCGACCAGGTTCTTGATCACGATGCCCTCGCTCTCCGCCAGATCGTCCTCGCGCAATAACAATGATCGCTGGGTGTCCAGCACATTCTGAAAATCGGTCAGGCCGGCCCGGTACTGGGTCAGGACCAGCTCAAGCGAGCGCTGTGTTGCGTCCACAGATTCGGCCAGCCGTGTCCGTCTTTCGACTTCCTTTTCGAACGAAACCATGGCGTCCTCGACCTCCTCGAGGGCGAGCAGCACCACCTGCTCGTAGCTGGCGATGAGCTGCGCCGTGCGCGCTTGCTCGGCCGCGATCTGCGAGCGTACCGAGCCGCCCTCGAAGAGCCGCCAGCGGATCGGCAGTCCGACCGACCAGTTGACGCTGTCCGAATTGAAGAGGTCGCCGGCAGATGTCGACTGGAGCCCGAGAAAGCCGGACAGCGAAAACCGGGGATACAGCTCGGCGGTGGCGACACCGAAGCGCGCGGTCTGCGCGGCGAGCCGACGCTCCGCCGCGCGAATGTCGGGCCGCTGACGCAGCAGATCGGCCGGCAGGCCAGTCGTCACCGCTGCCGGCTCGACAGGGATCGGTTTTTCTTCCAAGAGCTCATCGTCGAGACTGCCGGGGCTCATCGCGAGCAAGACAGCGAGCCGGTTGAGCGCGAGCACGAGTTTTTGTTCGAGGGAAGGAATCAGCGATCGGGTGTTGGCCAGGTTGGACTGTGCCTGGGCGACGTCGAGCGCCGACACCAGCCCGGAGTCAAAGCGATCCTGGGTGAGGCGGAGCGTGTCCTCCTGACCTTCGACGTTGGCCGTGGCGAAGCGCAATCGCTCCTGCAGGGCGCGGACGTTGACATAGTTGAAGGCGACGTCGGCGAAGAGGGTCACCAGCACGTCGCGATAGTCTTCGACAGAGGCGGCGACCTCGGCATCGGCCGCTTCGACCTGGCGACGGATCCGCCCCCACACGTCGAGCTCCCAGGACAAACCGACGCCGAGGTCGAATTGATTCGCCGGCTCGATGAGTTCGTCCGGTACGACGTCTCCGAGAGGCCCGTTTCCCGAAAGTTCGCTGCGGTTCGCATTGCCGTCAAGGCCGAGCTGAGGGACCCTGGCGCCTGCGACAACGCCTCGCAGGGCGCGCGCTTCCTCGACCCGCCACATCGCTTCGCGAAGCGTCAGGTTGGAGAGACGTGACCGCTCGATGAGCGACGTCAGAGTCGGGTCGTCGAAGACCGTCCACCAGGTCTGAATCGAGGCTTCACCCTCGGCCAGCCCTTTGGTGGCGGCCGCATTCCAGGCGTCGGGCACGGTCTCGATCTCGGGCTGCACATAGTCCGGTCCGACCGTGCAGCCGCCCAGGGTCAGGAGGCAAGCGACGGTGATCAATCGGAAGCAGCGTGGAGATTTCATGGCACGCTCCTCAGCTTTCCGCGCCGGTCGGCGTCGGCTGCGGCATGGCAGACTGTTTCTTGCCGCCGATCTTTTCGGTCAGCGTCTGCACCACGAAGTAGAGCCACGGGATAGCGAAAATCCCGAAGGCGGTGGCAAAGGCCATGCCGCCGAACACTGCGGTTCCGAGCGCGACTCGGCTTGCCGCACCTGCGCCCGAGGCGAAGAGCAGCGGCATCACCCCGAGAATGAACGAGAACGCAGTCATCAGAATCGGCCGGAAGCGGAGCCGTGCCGCCTCCATCGCTGCCTCGAAAGGCGTCTTGCCATCCTGCCGGAGCTGGTTGGCAAACTCGACGATAAGGATGGCGTTCTTGGCAGAAAGACCGATCAGCAGTACGAATCCGATCTGGGTGTAAACGTTGTTGTCGAGCCCACGGGCGAGGGTCAGCACCGAAGCGCCGAGGACCGCCATCGGCACCGAAAAGATGACGCCAAAAGGTAGTGTCCAGCTCTCGTACTGGGCGGCCAGGAAGAGATAGACGAAAACGATGGCCAGAGCGAAGATGAAGGCTGCCGCACCGCCGGCCGCGAGCTGCTGGTAGGTGACGCCGGTCCACTCGAAGCTCATCGACGGCGGCAGCGAGTTGCGGGCGATCTCGGTCATCGCCGCGATCGATTGGCCGGAGCTGTAGCCGGCCGCCGCATCGCCGGTGATCGAGGCCGAGGAGTAGAGGTTGTAACGCGCCTGCACGGTCGGGCCGACGGTGTCCTGCACATCGAGCAGGGTGGAGAGCGGGATCATCTTGCCGGAGTTCGAACGGACCTCGAGCATCGTGATGTCCGAGCGTTCAAGGCGGTATTTCTCGTCGGCCTGGACCATGACCTTCCACACCCGTCCGAAGAGGTTGAAGTCGTTGACGTAGGCCGAACCGAGGTTGGCCTGGAGGGTATCGAAGACCACGCTCAGAGGCACGTCGAGGCGCTTGGCCTTTTCGCGATCGACCTCGAGAAAGAGCTGCGGAACCCCTGCTCTGAAAGTGGTGTTCATTTGCGTCAGCACGGGGTGCTGCCGTCCCTGCGCGACCAGATCATAGGCGACCTGTTGCAGCAACTCGAGACCGCTGCCGCCGACGTCCTGGAGCTCCATCTGGAAGCCGCCGGTCGCGCCGAGACCCTGGATCGGTGGCGGCCGGGTGGCAAACACGATCGCGCCCTGGATCCTCGAGAATCTCACGTTGAGCGCGTCGACGATGGCCTGGATCTCGGTCTCCGGCGTCGTGCGCTCGTCCCAGTGCTCGAGCACGACCCAGAATGCGCCCGCATTCGGGGCCACGACCGTGTCAAGCAGCGAATAGCCGCCGACCGCAATCACGCCACGAATCCCTTCTGTCTCGTCCAGGATCGCAGAGATCTCGTCGATGATCTCCTCCGTCCGCCCGAGTGAGGTTGCATCCGGGAGCTGGGCGGCAACCATGAAGTAGCCCTCGTCCTCGGAGGGAACGAATCCGGTGGGCATGGAGACCATGCCGAAGTAAGCTGCGACCAACAGCCCGCCGAAGATGAGGGCCGTGAAGGCGGAGCGACGGAGCAGCATCTGCACGACACCGCCATAGCCCTTGGTGCCCTTATCGAGAATCCTGTTGAAAAGACCGAAGAAGCCTCTGGTGCGTTCTTTGGATGGCCTCAACAGCATGCCGCAGAGGGCGGGGCTGAGGGTCAACGCGTTCAGCGACGAAAACATGGTCGCAACCGAAATCGTGATCGCGAAGGGTCGATACAGACGGCCGGTGATACCGGGCATGACGATGGTCGGAACAAAGACCGCCAGCAGCACCAGGGTTGTGGCGACAACGGGACCGGTGATTTCGACCATCGACTTGGCGGTCGCCTCCTTCGAGCCGAGGCCCTCGGTGTCGATGATGCGCATGGTGTTCTCGACCACGACGATGGCGTCGTCAACCACGATGCCGATCACCAGGATCAGCCCGAACATGGTCAGGCCGTTGATCGACAGACCGAGGGCGAGCATCACGGCAAAGGTGCCGAGGAGGGACACAGGGATGGTGATGGCCGGCACCAGCGTGGTGCGAAAATCCTGCAGGAAGACGAAGACTGTAAAGACCACCAGAAGGATGGCGATGATGAGGGTGGTCACGACCTCCTTGAGCGACTGGATGATGTACTCGGTCGTGTCGTAGAGGATACGGGCTTCGAGTCCCTCCGGGAAGTCCTTCGACAGACGATCCATCTCAGCCTTGATGCCGTCGGCGATGTTGAGGGCGTTGGCGCCGGGCGCGGGGTAGACGGCGACCGCGATCGATGGCGCGCCGTCGAGCTTGGCGAACCACTTGTAGCTCTGGGCGCCGAGCTCGACACGCGCGACGTCGCGGACCCGCACGAGCTGGCCCTGCTCGCCCCGCTTGACGATGATGTTTTCGAACTGGTGCACCGTTTCGAGCCGGCCCAGGGTCGAGATCGAGTACTCGAAGGGCTGGTCCTTGGGGGCCGGCTGGCCGCCGATCTGGCCCGCCGCGACCTGAATGTTTTGCTCGCGCAGGGCATTGGTGAGATCGATTGTCGTGAGACCGCGGGCACGCAGGAGCAGCGGGTCGATCCAGACCCGCATCCCGAAGTCCTTGGCGCCGAAGACTTCGACCTTGGAGACGCCGTTGACCCTCGCCAGCACGTCCTTGATGCGAGTTGTCGTGTAATTCGAGATGTAGAGCTCGTCGAATGTGCCCTCGGGCGACACCATATTGATCATCAGCGTGATGTTTGTGCTCTGCTTCTCGACCTTGACGCCTTGGCGTTTGACTTCCTCGGGCAGGACCGGAAGCGCCTCGTTGACCCGGTTTTGAACCAGGACGGTGGCCATGTCGACATCGACACCGACTTCGAAGGTGACCGTGATGTTGCAGGAGCCATCCGAGGCCGATTTCGAGGACATGTAGATCATGTTCTCGACGCCGTTGATCTTCTCCTCCATCGGCGCAGTCACGCTTTCGGCCACGACCCCGGCACCGGCCCCCGGGTACGAGGTCGTCACCTGCACGGACGGCGGCGTGATGTTGGGCATGCTTTCGATCGGCAAGAGGGGGATCGAAATCACCCCGACGAGGACGACCACGATCGAGATCACCGATGCGAAGATGGGGCGGTAAATGAAAAACCGGCTGAACATACGCTACCGCCCGCTCACGAGCCGCTACCGCCGGTCTGCGGGTTGACCGGCATGCCGGGCCGGGCGCGTTGCAGGCCCTGGGTGATGTAATTTTCGCCGGCTTCGAGACCTTCGAGAATCACCCGGGTCCCGTCTTCCTGCAACGGACCTGGCTCGACATATCGCTTCTCGACGATGTCATCGGAGCCGACGATCATCAGGTAGCGACCGCCGAGATCGGTGCCGAGGGCCGTCTCTTCAACAACCAGCGCATCCTCGTACAGCTCACCGGCCAGCCGAACGCGGACAAAGAAACCGGGGAAGACCTTTGCGTCGGGGTTTGGAAACACGCCACGAATCCGGATGGTGCCGGTGGCCGGATCGACCGTGTTTTCCAGTGTGTCGATCCTCCCTTCGATTTTGAGCCCGGTCTCCTCGAGGAGCAACGTCGCCGGCGTGTCATCCATCTCCTCCGGGTTCTTGTGGCCGCCGCGCTGCTCAAGGGTGCGGGCGACGAAACGTTCGGAGACCTCGAAGTAGGCGAAGATGGGATCGATGCGGCGGACCGTCGTCAGCAGTGTTGCCTCGCCGGCGCCGACCAGATTACCGAGGTCGACATAGTTGCGGCTGACCATCCCGTTGATCGGGCTTTTGACAGTCGTGTAGTCGAGCTGGATCTCGGCGTTGGTCAGCGCCGCCTGGGCTTCGAGCATCGCGGCCGACGCCTGGTCGCGCTCGGCGCGCGCTCGCGTCACCTCCTGCTGGCTGACCGCGTTGGTCCGAACCGCCTGCTCGAGACGCTCGAGGTCAGATTCCGCTCGTCGCAGCCCGGCCTCCGCCGCCTTGAGCCCGGCCTCGGCGCGGTCGCGCATCGCCTCGTACGGCTCCTGCTCAATAACGAAGAGCAGCTGACCCTTGCGGACGAAGGAGCTCGGTTCGAAGGTCATCCGGTCGAGATAACCCTGGACTCGGGCTCGAATCTCGACCGACTGGTAGGCCTCGGTCGAGCCGACGAACTCCTCGAACACCGTCACGTCCCGGACCTGCGGCGTCGCCACCGTGACCTCCGGCGGCGGCGGCGCGACCACCTCAGGCTGCCCACCACATCCAAAAAAAGACCCCACAACGACGGCGACCACAGCAAGCCGCAGGCCGCTTCCCAACACAGCTCGATCTACTTCGGTTTTCATGATCGCGCATTATACGAGAGACGCGCTACTCCGACGCATACGTTGCTGTCGCCCGTTGCGCTATGATTGCAGACGCGCACGGCGTGCGTGTTCATTTCCATATCCCGGCTGCGCCCAAGAAGATCATTACGAGCCAATGGCCGCAGTGCTATTCTAGGCACAGGCGAGGGGTGTAACTGAGGCGGAATGGCGAAACCGAAACAGATCATCTACGACGAAAAAACCATCCAGACGTTGGATGCGCTCGAGCACATCCGCTTGCGGACCGGCATGTACATTGGTCGCATCGGCGACGGCTCGAACCCGGCTGACGGCATCTACGTGATGCTCAAGGAGGTCATCGACAACGCAGTCGACGAGTTCATCATGGGCCACGGCAAGCGCATCATCATCAAACGCCACGGCCCCGAGGTGTCCGTTCGAGATTACGGGAGGGGAATTCCGTTAGGGAAGCTCATCGACTGCGTCTCGAAGATCAACACCGGCGGCAAGTACAACGACGACGTCTTCCAGTTCTCGGTCGGCCTCAACGGGGTCGGCAACAAGGCGGTCAACGCGCTGTCGTCGGAGTTCGAGGTCATCAGCTTCCGCGACGGCAGGTTCAAACGCGGGCTCTTCAGCCGGGGCAAGAAGAAGGAGGAGAAGGGCGGCAAGAAGGCCAAGGAGCGCAACGGCACCTTCATCCGTTTCATCCCCGACCCTGAGATCTTCGAGGATTACGGCTGGCAAGAGGAGTACCTCGAGCACCGGCTGCGCTACTACGCTTTTCTCAACAGCGGTCTGATCCTCGACTACAACGGCGAGAAGTACGTGTCGAAAAACGGTCTCGCCGATCTGCTGGCCTACGAGCTCGGCGGCGAGCCGACGGTCTACGACGCTTTCCACTGCAAGCTCGACCGGCTCGAGTTCGCCTTTTCCCACACCCACGCCTATGGCGAGACCTACTTCAGCTTCGTCAACGGCCAGTACACCAACGACGGCGGCACCCACCAGAGCGCTTTCCGCGAGGGCGTGCTCAAGGGCGTCAACGAGTTCGCCAAGAACGGCTTCGCCGGTGAGGACGTGCGCGACGGGCTGGTCGGCGCGGTGGCGGTCAAGATCCAGGACCCTGTCTTCGAGTCGCAGACCAAGAACAAGCTCGGCTCGACCGAGATCCGCTCGTGGATCGTCAACGCGGTCAAGGACCAGGTCGTGTTGTGGCTCCACAAGGAGCCCAAAGAGGCGGAGAAGCTGCTCGAGAAGGTCAAGAACAACCAGCGGGTGCGCAAGGAGCTGTCGGCGATCAAAAAGGAGGCCAAGGAACGGGCCAAGAAGGTCGCCATCCGCATCCCCAAGCTGATCGACTGCAAGGTGCACCTGTCGGATGCCAAGGGCAAGCGCCGCGAGGAGACGATGATCTTCCTGACCGAGGGCGACTCGGCCGGCGGCGCCATGATCCAGGCGCGCGACGTCCAGACCCAGGCCATCTACGCATTGAAGGGCAAGCCCCTCAACACCCACGGGCTGGGCCGCGAGACGGTCTATAAGAACGAGGAGCTCTACAACATCATGCGTGCCCTCGGCATCGAGGAGGATCTCGAGGGCCTGCGCTACAACAAGGTGGTGATCGCCACCGACGCCGACGTCGACGGCATGCACATCCGCAACCTCCTGCTGACCTACTTCCTCCGCTTTTTCGAGGAGTTGGTCGTGTCGGGTCACGTCTACATCCTCGAGACGCCGATCTTCCGGGTGCGCAACAAGAAGGAGACCGTCTACTGCTACTCGGAGGCCGAGCGCGACGAGGCCGCCGAGCGACTGCGCAACCACGAGGTGACCCGCTTCAAGGGCCTCGGCGAGATCTCACCGTCCGAGTTCAAGCAGTTCATCGCCGACGACGACCACATGAAGCGCATCACCACCGGATCGATGGGCGACGTCCAGCGGGCGCTCGATTTCTTCATGGGCAAGAACACCCCCGCCCGCAAGGAGTACATCATCGAGAACTTGATTGCGGACATCGCGTGACGACGCCCGTGAAGAGCGCTTTGCATCTTCGACGACACCGGTGCCACTCTTCACATTGTCTGCCCGCGAGGCGCCCGAAAATTGAAGGCGGTCCGTCAGACAACGTGAAGGGTGGCACCTTGCTCGCCAAAGCGAGACGGGCGAAGAATACGGGAGCCAAATGACACGCATCGCCCCCCTCATGGGCCAGAACTTCATCGAGTACGCAAGCTACGTGATCGTCGATCGCGCGATTCCGGATGTGCGCGACGGCCTCAAGCCCGTCCAGCGCCGCATCCTCGCCACCCTGTCCAAGATGGACGACGGCAAGTTCCACAAGGTCGCCAACGTCATCGGCGACACCATGAAGCTCCACCCTCATGGCGACGCTTCGATCGGCGACGCGCTCGTCGTGCTGGCCAACAAAGACTACTTCATCGAGAAGCAGGGCAACTTCGGCAACCCGGTCACGGGCCATCCGGCGGCGGCTCCGCGCTACATCGAGTGCCGGCTTACAGACCTCGCCAAGGAGACCCTCTTTCGCAAGGCGCTGACCAAGTTCCGGCCGAGCTACGACGGCCGCAACGACGAACCGGTGGTGCTGCCGGCCAAGCTGCCGGTGTTGCTGCTGCTCGGCGCTGAGGGCATCGCGGTCGGCATGTCCACCCGCATTCTCCCCCACAACTTCTGCGAGCTGCTCGAGGCCCAGATCAAGATCCTCAAAAACGAGCCCTTCGAGATCTACCCCGACTTTCCGACCGGCGGCGTCATCGACACCAGCGAATATGACGACGGCATTGGCAAGCTCAAGGTGCGGGCACGGGTCGAAAAGAGCGACAAGAAGACCGTCGTCATTCGCGAGATCGCCTTCGGCACCACCACCGAGAGCCTGATCGCCTCGATCGAATCGGCGGCGCAGAAGGGCAAGGTCAAGATCGCGGGCATCAACGACTTCACGACCGACGAGGTCGAGATCGAGATCGAGCTGCCGCGCGGCGTCTACGCCGACGAGGTCATCCCGCAGCTCTATGCCCACACCGACTGCGAGGTCTCGCTGACCTCGAACATGGTGATGATCAAGGGACGGCGTCCCGTCGAGATGGGCGTCTCCGAGGTCCTCTGCTATCTCACCGACCAGCTGCGTGGCCTCATCAAGGCCGAGCTCCAGCACGAGCTCGGCCAGCTCGAGGACCGCAAGCACTGGCTCGACCTCGAGCGCATCTTCATCGAGAACCGGGTCTACAAGCGAATCGAAAAGGTCAAAACCGCGGAGGGCGTGGTGTCGGCGGTCCGTTCGGGGATGGAGCCGTTTCTCGAGGAGCTCGACCGCGAGCTCACCGACGACGACATCGACGGCCTGCTCAAAATCCCGATCCGCCGCATTTCGCAGTACGACATCGACAAGAACCTCGAGGACCTGGAAGCCACGGTCAAGGCGATCAAGGGCGTGCGCGGCAAGCTGCGCAAGCTCACGCCGACCTCCATCGCCTACCTCGAGCACCTGCTGAAGACCTACGGCGAGCGATTCCCGAGAATGTCGGAGACCGGCACCTTCGAGGCGGTCGACGTCCGAGCAGTCGCACGGCAGAACATCAAGGTCTCGTATGACCCGGACACCGGATTCTTCGGCTCGGCGGTCAAGGGCTCGAAGTACCAGTTCACCGTGTCGGAGTACGACAAGATCCTGCTCGTCAGCCGTGACGGATCGTTCAAGATCATCTCGCCCGAGGAAAAGGTTCTGTTCCCGTCACCCGTGATCCACGCCGAGGTCTTCGATGCCGAAAAGGGGTCGCCCTTTACCGTCGTCTACCGCGACAAGGACAAGATCGCCTGGGGCAAGAAGATCCACATCAAGGCCTTCATCCGCGACCGCGAGTACGAGCTCATCAAGGGCAAGACGGGTCGCGTCGACCACCTGATCCCGGGCGACTGCGACGACACCATCCACATCACCTTCGTGCCAAAAAAACGCCAGCGGGTGCACGAGGCGGAGTTCGACCTGTCGATCCTCGAGCCGACGGGCGTCACCGCCCGCGGCCGCCGCCTGGCGCCGAAGCCGGCGTCGAAGGTGCGCAGGATTCGCGTTGACAATGGCGAGAACGGGTCGAATGGTAAAGAACCAGGGCCCATCAAAGACGGTGAGGATGTGGCGTTGCCGTTTGAAGATTAGCTGGACTCAGCTCCTATTGAGGAGCGCAAAACCGCTTCGACGACACAGGTGCCACTCTTCGCATTGTTTGCCCGCCCATGAGGAGCGCGAGGCTGCGTCGACGTCACCGGTGCCACTCTTCACATTGTTTGCCCCGAAGGCGCTCCTGGGCTGGGAAGCAACGAATTCAAACAATGTGAAGGGTGGCACCTGACTCGCCGAAGCGGGACAAGCGACGAATTGGGATCGTAGGCTACGGCTCGACCTCTTCGAGGACCTTGAGGAACTCGTCGTACTCGAGGGCCTGCCAGCTCTCGGCGGAGACGGCGCCCTCGGCACGGGTGATCAGCGAGACCTTGTGCGCGGTCTCGACCGACGGGGCGTCGTAGATGTCCATGAAATCGAACTGGCCGAGGATGGCGTAATGCGCGACCCACTCGACCTCGGGGCAGGTGGATTTGACCTTCTTGAGCCAGGCCCTGCCCATGGCGCGGCGGACATCGGCATCCTTCAGGCTCTCCGGTGCGAGACGGGTCATGAGGACGAATCGCGGCATCGGGCACCTCCCTGGTGGGTTCTAGTTTCAAGATAGTACCTCCGACGGGGTTGTGCACGCAGGAGGCGGGCTTGAGGACTTGAGGTCCTGGGGTCTTGGGAATTCCGTGTGGACACTCTGTGCGGGCGGAAGGGTATGCCTCGGGACCCCATGACCTCAGGACCCCACGACCTTGCCGAGGTAGGATTTCCTTGGAGAAATTATGCAGAGACGCAAGACCAGAATCGTCTGCACCCTTGGGCCGGCGACGGATTCGGCCGAGGGCATCGCCGAGCTGATCGAAGCCGGGACCGATGTCTTCCGCCTCAACTTTTCGCACGGTGACCGCGAGGACCACCGGAAGAAGATCCACCGCATCCGAGAGGTGGCGAAGGAGCTCGGGCGCGAGGTCGGCATCCTCCAGGATCTCGGGGGACCGAAGATTCGGCTCGGCGAGCTTCCTGACGACGGCGTGCTCCTCGAGGTCGGACAGATCGTCGAGCTCGGCCTCGACGGAGAGTCCCCCGACGGTGTCATCCCTGTCAGTTATCCGTACCTGCTCGAGGACGTCGGTGCCGGCGAACGAATCCTCCTCGCAGATGGCGTCGCCGAGTTGCAGGTCGGCGAGGTATTGGACGACCGGCTGCGGTGCCGTGTGGTCATCGGCGGCACGGTCACCTCCCGCAAAGGCGTCAACCTGCCCCAGGCGAAGCTCCGGGTCCCCGCATTCACCGACAAGGACCGCGCCGATCTCGAGGTCGGGCTCGAGGAAGGCGTCGACTTCGTCGCACTGTCATTTGTCCGCCACGAGGATGATCTCACTCCGGTCAGGGATCGGATCTCCCAGGTCGAGAAGCCACCGATGCTGATCGCCAAGATCGAGAAACCGCAGGCGGTCGATCGACTCGAACCGATCCTCGAAGCGGTTGACGGCGTGATGGTGGCTCGCGGCGATCTCGGGGTCGAGATGCCGCCCGAGCAGGTACCGATGATCCAGAAGACGATCATTGCCGCAGCACGCCGTGCGGGCCGGCCGGTGATCACCGCGACCCAGATGCTGCGGTCGATGGTCGACAGCCCGCGGCCGCTGCGGGCCGAGGCCTCCGATGTGGCCAACGCCGTCCTCGACGGCACCGACGCGGTGATGCTGTCCGAGGAGACCGCCATCGGCAACTACCCGACCGAGGCGGTCCGCGTACTGCATCGAGTAGCCCTGCAGGCGGAACCCGAAATCGATCACCTCGAAATGCTCAACGATTCCCAATCGCCCTCGGTGCCACCTGTCACCGGTGCCATCAGTCGCGCGGCGGTCGAGCTCGCGGCCGACATCGGCGCTGCTGCCATCGTGACCACGACTTCGACGGGCGACACCGCTCGGCTGGTTGCGCGCCTACGGCCGGCAACGCCGGTCCTTGCCATGACGACATCCGATGCGGTGGCCCGGCAGCTCAATCTCTCCTGGGGGGTGATCCCGGCCCTCGCGGACGAAACGGAGAGCACACAGGAGCTCGGCGAGGCAATTCTCGCCGAGCTCATGCGGCACGGATTCGGAGGTCAGGGCGACCGCGTGGTGATGACTGCCGGGCTGCCTCTCGGTTCCTCCGACGCCACCAACGTCATCCGGGTCGACGAGCTCGACTGAACCTTTTCTCCGCGCCTGCGTTGTGTTGTGCAGGCGGGAGGAATGATGCAGAAAAAAAATATCCTCAAGTTGGGCGTCTTCACCCTGATCGTCGCCGTTCTCACGCTCTCGTGCGCGAGCTCTCAACACCAGTCCGACCTCGAGCTCGACGTCGACAACGACGAGATCCGACTCGCGATATCGGAGGAAGTGGCCCGCGGTCTGATGGAAGAGCTTGTCGGCGCGGATCTCGAGTGCGAGGGGGGCGTTGACGGTCACATGAAGGCCCTCCTCACCAAGCTCGATCGGGACGGCTCGCGGGCACGAGCGAGCTACCGCGACGGAGAGACGACCGTCGAAGGTCGACGGCGCGGCGGCAAGCTCGACCTCGATATCCGGAGCATGGATTCCGGCAGGATCGAGGCCACGATGCCCTGGGCCATCGCGGAATGCCTGCTCGGCAAGGACACGACGATCGACAGGACCATGACCTCATCGATCCGGGTCAAGGTGACCAACGACGACGGCCGCAACTTTTCCTTCAAGCTCCAGTAGATTGTGTATGGAGTTCAAAGCAACCATTGACATCGAGTGAAGGGGGAAAGACGAATGCGCCTGCGTACACTCGTGACCGCTTTCGCGGTCTGCCTTGTGATTGCCGGCAACGCGTCCGCCGAGATCGAGATCCACCAGAAACACCGCTTCGACGCCCGTCCCGGAGCCACCGTTGTGGTGGATGTCTCCTTTCACAGCGTCGAGGTGACCGCCCAGCCCGGCAACGCAGTCGACGTGACGGTCGACATCACCGTCAAAGGTGACGGGAGGACGGCGAAAAATGTTGCCAGCGACCTGACGCCCGTCTTCGACGAAGAGGGCAACCGGCTGATCATCCGATCGACCCGCAAAAAAGGTTGGAGCTGGAAGCAGGCCAGGGCCAAGGGCAAAATCTCGATCCAGATGCCGCCGGACCTGAATCTGAGCATCGACTCCTCTTCGGGGAGTGCCACCATCATCGGAGATTTCGGCGATTCGGTGGTCCGCTTCGACGCCTCGTCGGGCAGCCTGACGGTTGACGGCGCCATGGGAGAGCTCCACTCCGACCTTTCATCGGGCTCGGTTCGAGCCACTGTGAGCCGGCCCCTCAAGGCATTCACCGCCGACGCCTCGTCGGGCTCCGTTCGTCTCGCGGGCGGCGCCGCCTCGGCCAAGGTCGACACCTCGTCCGGCAGCATCAACGTTTCCGGTCTCACCGGCGACGGAACGTTCGGCGCTTCCTCGGGGAGCATCAAGGCGCAATGGGACGCCATCGCCCCGCGCACGCCGGTCCGCGCGAGTGCCTCGTCCGGGAGCGTGACCCTCCACTTCCCACCCGGCACGTTGGTCTCGGGCTCGGTGCAGGTGAGTTCGGGCGGGCTCCACTCGGATTTCCCGGCGCTGGTGCGGGGCAAGAAGCACCTCGAGTTCGACGGCGGATCCGGCGCGATCGACATCAGCGTCAGCACGTCGTCTGGAAGCGTCAAGCTTTTGTCGAACTGATAGAAGACACCATCTGGAGGGGCGGGGCATGCGCCGCCCTCCAGCGATCAGGCCATCGACCATCAACGGCGGGATTCACCGGTCGTTGAATCCTCGTCATCCCGAGCGAGCCGAGGGATCTAAGAAAGCATCAGCATTCCTCTGCCGATTCCACAGATTTCTCCGCTCGCTCACGACGCTCGGTCGGTCGGAATCACACGTGTGACAAGGGCGGGGCATGCCCCGCCCCTCCAATGTCGTCGATAGGTAAAGGACCCGATTCGGGAGATCGCCTCACAATTCCGAAGCGATCGCCTCCAGATCCGAAGGTGAGACGATCGTTATTGGCCGGCCGGCGATGTAGCCCTCGAGGTCTGGAGTCGGCTGCGCGACGGTGAGGATGATCGCGGCGTCGGCTCCGGAATCACTCACGGCGGCCGCGAGCTCGCGCCCGAGGGCCGCGGGCAGCGCTTCGGTGCCGCACTCGCAGCGAAGAATGATGCTCCGGCCACCGTCCCGGAAGAGAAAATCGTAGCCCGTTGCCTCACGGTCGACCTCCGTCACGGAATTTCCGTATTCTCGATCGAGCCGGGCTCTGAGCATCTCGACGTAGGTCGGGTGGGAAAGCATCGACCAATCCGCACCAGCGATGTGATCCGAAGGCCTGGACGAGCTCGATCGGCGGTGCTCGGCGACAGCTCGCTGATAGGCGAGACACGCTCGCAGCTTTGGGAACCGGCGACAGAGCCATCGTTCTTCCGCCTGCTCCCCGGCACACAGCAGCAGAACCGACGCGGGCAGCAGGAGCACCGACCCTGCCGCAAGGACGATCACCGTAAAGAACGCGGCCGCGGCGAGGGAGTGCCCCATCTGGAAGCACAACGAAGAGACTGCGACCGCGGCGGCACCGTATACGGCGATCAAGATGCCGAATCGATGATTCGAAACAAAGAGCCTCGGCACACGCGCCACATCGGCTTCGCTAATGCCGAAATCCTCGATCCTGGGCCCTTCGGACGTCGCCCACACACACGCCTCCGTCTCCCTAAACGTAGGTCAACGGGCCGGGCGGCGCCAGCGTTTGAGCTGTTGCGCAATCAGTCGTGTGACTTCGAAGATCGGGAAGGTGGCTTGATTTCAGTTCTCCTCGGGATCCGTCGGCATCGGTTTGCGCGGCAGGGGCTCGTCGCGGTTGGCGGCGTGCCAGATGAACGAAGCGAGGATCACCGCTGCCTGCTTCAGATCATCAGGATTGAGGTGGTCGTAGGTATCGACGTTCGAGTGATGGGTGCGGCCCATGTAGTCCATGCTGTCCTGGATGAACTGGAAGCCCGGAATGCCGACCCAGTCGAAGGGTTGGTGATCCGTCCCACCTGTATTTTGCATCGTGATCGTTTCCGCCCCGAGGTCCGCGAAGGGTTCGAGCCAGGCCTTGAAGATGGGCACGACCGCTGCATTTTCCTGAGTGTAGATGCCACGGACCTTTCCGCCACCGTTGTCGATATTGAAGTACGCCGAGACCTTCTCATGACCTGGCAGGGGCTGGATCGGCCAGGTCGTCTCGCGCGCCCAGACCGGCAGGGCGAGCTGCTCCGGATCGGTGTGCTCGGGTCGCGTGGCGAGATGCCGTTTGACGTACTCGCGCGAACCCATGTAGCCCTGCTCCTCGCCGCTCCACAGGCCGACGCGGATGGTTCGTCGCGGCCTTAAACCAGAATCCTTGATGATCCGAACGGCCTCCATCACGACCGCACACCCGCTGCCGTTGTCGGTGGCGCCGGTGCCCGAGTGCCAGGAATCGAGGTGACCACCGACCATGACGATCTGGTTGACGAGGTCTGATCCGGGAAGATCCGCGATGGTGTTGTAGGCCTTGCCATCCTCCTCGTGCCAACGGACCACGACGTCGATCTCGAGCACGGGCTCGATCTCCCGGTCGAGCATCCGCACGAGACGGTTATAGTGCTCGGTCGTCATCACGAGCGCCGGAACTCCGAGCGGTCTCTCCCCCTCCCGATTGGCCCGATTCCCGGTCACTCTGACCACGCCGTTGTCGCGCGAGCTCGGCTCGATCGTGGCCACAACCCCCTCCTCTTCGAGGAAGGCGACCAGCCGCTTCCAGAACTTGTGGCGCTCGAGCCTGCGTTTCCGCCACTCCATCCGGCCATCGCCCGGGATGTCGTACTCCTCGATCTGCTCGAGACGTCCGTCGTCCAGGCGGTGAAAGAGGTCCGCATCGACCTGTTCGGGATCCGCGGTCCCGTCGAGGAGAACAATCGCTCCTTCGAGCTTGCCCGTCCACTCCTCCAGGTCCTCAACCGACTCGAGGGTCGCGCGCACGACCTTGCCTCGCACGGGCCCGTCAGTGGCGACCGACCAGGCCTCCGGCAGGGCCTCCAGCGGCTGGACGTAGGGCTCGAGCATCCGCACCTGAGCCCGCTCCATGGTCCAGCTGCGCCCGAAATCGTAGCCCTCGAGCCACGAGTGGAGTCCCCACTCCTCGAAAGTGGTTTCGGCCCAACGGTGCGCCTCGAGGCTCTGGGGGCTCCCCGTGAGACGGGGCCCGATGCCCTCCGTCAGGTGCCAGACCAGATCCATGACCTGCGAGTGGCGAAAACCCTGGTCACGGATTCGTGTCACAGCATCCAGGTCGGTTGGTTCGTGAGTGAACGATATTTGAGCGATCAAGCACAGAGAGGTGACGAAGACCACCGAATTGAGACGACGCATCAGGACCCTCCATCGAGCCGAACCGGGGAAGTTTAACGCATCGCCGAGTTCTTGGGGTCTTGAGGGCTTGAGGTCTTGAGGGCTTGAGGGATCGATCAGCTGAATTTTCAGCGGTGGGTGGGTGGTCCTCAGGTCCTCAAGCTCCGCCGTTCATCTTCTCGATCTTACGGCTGATGAGGAGCGCCATCTCCAGCGACTGCTCGTAGTTGAGGCGCGGGTCGACCCTCGACTCGTAGGCACGCTCGAGGTCGACCTCGGTCAGCCCGCGGGCGCCACCGATGCATTCGGTCACGTTGTCGCCCGACAGCTCGAAGTGCACGCCACCCTGAAAGGAGTCGAGACCGGCGTGGATGTCGAAGCTCTGCTCGAGCTCGGAGAGGATGTTGTCGAATCGGCGTGTCTTGTGGCCCGTAGCGGTCTTCTCGGTGTTGCCGTGCATCGGGTCGCAGCACCACAAGACGAGCCGGCCGGCCCTTTGAACGGCCTCGATCAGTGGCGGCAGCTGCTGAGCAACCTTGTCGTGACCCATCCGGTGGATGAGGGTGATCCGACCCGGCTCGGCATCGGGGTCGAGGATCTCGAGGAGCTCGAGCAGCCATTCCGGCGTCATGCTCGGCCCGATCTTGATTCCCATCGGGTTGCGGATACCCCTGAAGTAATCGACGTGGGCCCCTTCGACCTCGGCCGTGCGCAGCCCGACCCACGGGAAATGGGTGCCGAGGTTGTACCAGCCCTCACGCCGTGGCACCTGCCTTGTCACCGCCTGCTCGTAGGGCAGGAGGAGACCCTCATGGCAGGTGAAGAAGTCGACCCGGCTGATCTCACCCGCCTGAATGCCGGCGAGGGTTTCCATGAAGCGGAGGGAATTGGAGATGGTCGCCACCATCTCCTGGTACTCCTGGGCGCGGGGCGAGTGGGTGACAAACCCGAGGTCCCAGTACTCGGGGTGATGGAGGTCGGCAAAACCGCCGTCCACCAGCGAGCGGATGAAGTTGAGAGTCAGGGCCGCGTGCTCGTAGCCGAGGAGCATGCGCGTCGGGTCGGGAGTCCGTTCGGTCTCCGTGAAGCCAGGACGATTGATGTTCTCCCCGCGGTAGCTCGGCAGCTTCACGCCATCGCGTTCCTCGAAATCCTCGCTGCGTGGCTTAGCGTACTGACCCGCAAACCGGCCAACCCGGATGATCCGCCGTTTGAGCCCGAAGGTCATGACCAGGCTCATCTGCAGGAGGATCTTGAGCTTGTTGGTGATGACTTCGGCGGTGCATTGGTCGAATCGCTCGGCGCAGGCCCCGCCCTGGAGGAGGAAGCGTTTCCCCTCGGTGGCTTCCGCAAGCTGTGACCGCAGCCGCTCGACCTCCCACGAGGTGACCAGCGGCGGCAGCTTCGCCAAGCGGCGAACAGCCGAGGCCAAAGCCTCCTGGTCGGGGTAGGTCGGCAATTGCTTGGCGGGCTTGCTCTGCCACGCGTCGGGTGACCACGTCGCCATAAGGCGTGCATAGTACACCACTGTTCACCGGGCTGTAACCAAAGTGGAGTCAAGAGTTACGGTTCAAACGTGACGGCTGATCCCCCGAAGCGATTCGTGTTCGTCTCGATAGCCTCGGCCTTCACGCTTATCCTTTTACTTTGAACTATTTGCGGAATGGATTTCTGCTCTTCGCCCAAACCCGAAGAAAAGACTTGACACACATAAATTTGTAGTATACAACTATTATCCGAGTGAGGCGATTTCACGTGACGAAGATCGACGACACCCAGGCGGTCCGGCTCAGAGAGGGCATCCGGGCACTTGTCCGGCGGTTTTCCCTCGCCGAACGGGCGGACATCAGCTGCTGTGGGATGACCGTCGCGCAGGCCGCGACCCTCGAGGCCCTCAGTGGTGGCGGTCTGCGGCTGAGCGATCTCGGGAGACGGCTTGGAATCGCGCCCAGCACGCTGACCCGAAACCTGGCTCGCCTGGAGGAGCGGGGTTTCGTATTCAGGCAAGCGGACCCCAGCGACGGGCGTGCGCAAAGGGTAGCCCTCACTCCTGCTGGACTCGACGCCGCCGAAGAGGTCCGGCGTCAGGAGCACGGTTTTACCCTTTCGGTCCTCGAACGGCTGCCCGATGGTACGGCCGCCGAGGTGCTCGAGATCCTCGAAGATCTGCTGACGGCGGTTCGAAGCGCCACCGAAGCGTGCTGCCCGGGAGCCTATGACCATCTCATGTCGATACCTAAGTGTCGCGATACAGGAGGAAGCCATGAGCAAGAAGACCACCCAAACTAAGCAAACAGACGCCGACACAGAATCGGTGGTTCAAAACGTACGCAAGCGCTACGGCGCCTTTGCGACCGCGGGAACATCGTGCTGCGGACCGCAGCCAACGACATGCTGCGATTCGAGCGGCGACGTGGCACTGCGTCTCGGCTACGACTCCGTGGATTTGGATTTGTTGCCGGACGGCGCCAATCTCGGGCTCGGATGCGGGGCGCCGCTGGAGCACCTCGACCTCCAGGCGGGCGAAACCGTCGTCGATCTCGGGTCCGGTGCGGGGATCGACGCTCTCATCGCTGCGCGAAAGGTCGGACCAGACGGCGCGGTCATCGGTATCGACATGACACCCGAGATGCTCGCCGCCGCGCGCAAGAACGCAGAGGCAGCACGAGCCGAACAGGTCGACTTCCGCGAGGGCCGGCTCGAAGACCTGCCGGTGGACGACGCATCCGTGGATGCCGTGACCAGCAACTGCGTCATCAACCTTGTGCCCGACAAGGCGCAGGTGTTTTCCGAAATCTCGCGGGTCCTTCGCCGCGGGGGACGGCTCGTCGTCTCCGACATCGTCCTCGACGGGGACCTGCCGGACGCGATCCGCGACAACGTGCTCGCATACGTTGGGTGCGTGGCCGGGGCGGAGCGCCGCGAGCGCTACTTCGGCATGCTCGAGGAAGCGGGCCTTGGCGAGATCGAGGTCCTCAAGGACGTCGATTTCCTCGAGATGACCGAGAACGCCTCGCCGGCGGAGGTTCTGTCGATCATGGAGCAGACGGGAATCGCACGCGAAGAGGTCGCCGGCATCGTCCGTTCGGTGACCTACCGCGCACGCAAGGCATGAGGGTATGAGGGGGCAAGGGCAGCCTACCCTCCTGATCGCTCTCGGTGGATGTCAGTCCCCCATCCCCTCAACCCCTTATTTGCTTCTTTTGGGGGATATCGACAGACGTCGGCACTTTCGGAATTGAAGTAGACTTCCACCGGTGAATCTGGAATTCGAGCTCGCGCTGCGCTTTCTGCGCCGACGCACGGGGGTGCTGCTGCGCGGCACCGCTCTCGCGGCATTCGTTGGCGTCGCTCTCGCGGTCGCCGCCCTCGTCATCACGCTCGCGCTGATGACGGGCTACTCCAGGGCCATCGCCGTCGCCCTTCAACGCGGCAACGCCCACATGGTCGGATTCGCAATCGGCTCGTTGAAGCCCGCCGAGGCCGAGGAGCTCTCCCGCCGGATCTCCGT
>JBFFBV010000052.1:0-30080 GCA_041560205.1 Candidatus Sulfomarinibacter sp. | reverse complement strand
GGTTGAGGGGCAGGTGCACCTCGACATTGGTGTTGCTCGAATTCTCAGTTACGTGGACGTTGATCCATCGCGTGTCGTCTTCGGCGAACGCGGCCGGGACCGCCAACAGCGCCGCGACGGCGATCAGGGTCAATACCTTGCTTTGCATCTGCCACCTCCGTGTTGTCTTCAAGACGATCGAGCGTTGAAATCGTTAACGACCGTTCTTGAAAGTCACAACGGAAGCGCGGCAAAAAGGTTCGCAAGTTGGCCTTCGAATGCGGTACTGACAGACACGATGTGGCAGCGAGGAACACAGGATGCACCCACCCCGCCGCCCGCCCGGATACAGGATGCAGTGACCGGCCGACCGAGCGCGCCGGAATCAGTCGTCAGATGTGGGTGGGTGGGTGGCCCTGCATCTTGTAGCTTGCTTCTAGCATCCCCGAACTAACTCTTCGGCATCAGGATCCAGAGAATGATGTAGACCAGGATCCCCGGAAAGGCGACCGAAAGGATCGAGACGATGACGTAGAGCACGCGCACCATGGTCGGGTTCCATCCCAGCCAGTCTGCGAGACCGCCGCAGACGCCGGCGATGATGCGGTTGGACGACGAACGGTGAAGCTTGCCAGCCATGTTTCCTCCTCAGCTCTTCTGCACAACCTTACGCCCTCAAGTGCCAGATGTTCCAGCTTGGGCTGCTGCGGGGGTTGGAGGGGGGAAAAAACGCTGGCGGAAGAACAGGGCCACGTTGACGAGCGCGATGAGAACCGGCACCTCGACCAATGGGCCGATGACCGCCGCAAAGGCCGCCCCGTGGTCGATGCCGAAGGTCGCGATGGCGACCGCAATGGCGAGCTCGAAGTTGTTCGAGGCGGCGGTAAATGAGAGAGTGGCGGAGCGACCGTAGTCGGCGCCGACCTTCATCGACATGAAGAACGACACGAGGAACATCACCACGAAATAGATCAGCAGCGGGATCGCGATGCGTACCACGTCGAAGGGCAGCTGGACGATGACCTCGCCCTTGAGCGAGAACATGACGATGATGGTGAAGAGCAGGGCGATCAGGGTGAGCGGGCTGATCTTCGGAACGAAGACCTCGTGGTACCACTCCTTGCCCTTGAGCGCGATCAACGAGAAGCGGGTGATCACACCCGCGAGGAAGGGGATGCCGAGGTAGATGAAGACGCTCTTCGCGATCTGACCGATCGTGACGTGGACCTCGGTTCCCTGGAGGCCGAACAACGGCGGCAGCACGGTGATGAAGAACCATGCGTAGACCGAAAAGAACAGGACCTGAAAGATCGAGTTGAAGGCCACGAGACCGGCGCAGTACTCGCTGTCGCCGCTCGCCAGCTCGTTCCAGACGATGACCATGGCGATGCAGCGGGCGAGGCCGATGAGGATCAAACCGACCATGTACTCCGGACGGTCGGCGAGGAGGGCAATGGCCAGGAGGAACATCAGCACCGGCCCGACGATCCAGTTCTGGACCAACGACAGGCCAAGGACCTTCCAGTCCCTGAAGACCCTTCCCATCTCTTCGTAGCGCACCTTCGCCAGTGGTGGGTACATCATCAAGATGAGGCCGACCGCGATCGGGATGTTGGTGGTGCCGACCGAAAAGCGGTTCCAGAATCCCGCGATGCCGGGCCAGAGCCAGCCCGCTCCGACGCCAATAGCCATGGCGAGGAAGATCCAGAGTGTGAGATAGCGATCGAGCAACGAGAGTCGTCCGGCAACGCCGCCGTGCTTCGTCATCATGGCTCCCTGTAATGGTGATTCGTGTTGGTCTCGATCCTTCCGGATCTGGCGACCGCCTCCTCATAGCCGAACCGGCAAAGATCTTCGACCGGCAGCCGGCGCAGCTCGGCGACACGACGATGATCGGCCTCGATCTGTGGATCGTCCGCCGAAGACGAGAGGGCGGTCTCCATCCACGATCGGGCGTGCTCGCTCCCAGCGAGCCCGAAGTAGACCCACCGCCCGACTTTTCGCTCGGACACCAGGCCGGCCTGCTTCAGCTCCTTGAGATGCGCGGAGACCGTTGATGACGCGAGCTTCAGGACCTCCGTAATCTGGCAGACGCAGAGCTCGCCGGAGCGGAGCATGGCTACGGTTCGCAACCGCGCCGGGTGGCCGAGCGCCCGGGCGGCAGAGACGGTGGATTCGAGGCCCGCGGACATCATTTCGTCATCTCGCGAAATATAGTATTGTAGGCGAAGCGTGTCAAATGCGGAGGTGTCGTGACGGCGAAAAAGCGGGTCCTCATCTTGTGCACGGGCAACTCCTGCCGCTCGCAGATGGCCCAGGGGTGGGTCAACCACGAGCTCGGCGAGACCTGGGAGGCGCGGTCGGCGGGGACCCTGCCGGCCGAGTCGGTCCATCGACTCGCGGTCCGTGCGATGGCCGAGGCCAGGGTGGACATATCCGATGCAATTCCAGAACACGTAGGGACCTACGTCGATGATCCGTGGGACCTGGTGATCACGGTCTGTGACTCGGCGCGGGAGAGCTGTCCGGTCTTCCCGAGGCCAGTGGAAACACTCCACATCTCCTTTCCCGACCCGGCGGAGGCCGACGGGCGTGAGGACGAGATCATGAACGTCTTCAGGACGGTCCGGGATGCGATCCGCGACCGCTTGCTGCCTGAGATCGCGTCTCGAAGCGATTGACATCGCCCAGTGGCAGACCGATGATGATCTCGTGAATCCTCACCTTCAACGTGAGCGAACGCGAGTCTCGATCGTTCTCGAGGCTGAAGAGGCGGCGAGTTCCTCAGGGATTCGCCGCGTGTTCTTTTGAGAAGGGGGTTGCGATGAAACGATGGACCGTCGTGCTGGTCGTGTTCGGGCTGATGGTGATGAGTTGCGCGAAACCGGCGGAGGAACCGGCGGAGGTCGAGGAGGCTGCGGTCGTCGCGTGGGAAAAGGTCCTGCCAGGCCTGATGGACGACACCCAGAAGGCGCAGCAGGAGCTGATAGCGACCGCGGTCAATGCTCTCGCCTCGGAGATGATGGGTGAGCTCATGGCTGCCCTCGATTCCGGAGACACTACCTCTGCGATTGGTGTGTGCAAGGAGAAGGCGCCCGGTGTCGCTGCGAACATCAACGAGACCTATGGCGTGAAGATCGGACGCACCTCGCATATGTTGCGCAACGCCGCCAACGTGGCGCCCGATTGGGCGGGGCCTTATGTGGCCGAGATGGCGGCGGACCCGACCTATGTTGCCGGCCCGAACGGCGAGCTGGGTGCGCTGTTGCCGATCAAGCTGAAGGCCGAGTGCCAAATGTGTCACGGGCCGGCCGAGGAGATCGACGAGGCGGTCATGGCCGCGATCTCGGAAACCTATCCCGACGACCAGGCGGTCGGCTTCGTCGAAGGTGATCTGCGCGGCTGGTTCTGGGTCGAAGCGCCGCCGGGAGAGATGGAAGCAGAAACCACCACCGAAATGTAGGGTCTCCCACCCAGCCGCCCAACCCACCGGATACGAGATGCGAGATACGAGATCCGTCCGCCAACCCCTAGTCGCTGCGGGAAGTCGAAAAACACTCGGACCTCGTATCTGGACGGGTGGGTGGCTTGACTCCTGGAATCATTCGGGCTAGCTTAGCGATTGGTACTGACATGAATACGAAGCGTCACCACCACCATCACGGACATACTCCAGCAGGGGCATGGTGATGGTGTAGGTGCATCGAAGACCGAAACCACGACGCCGGCCCCGCCGGCGTCTTTTTTTTCGGCGCCGCGCGAGGTCGGGAAAGGATTGAAGATGAACCCGACCGTTTTCAAGCTGGCCGTTCCGAAGGGCAGGATGTACGAGGGCGTGCTGTCGCTGCTCGGGGAAGCCGGCATCCATATCAGCCAGACGGCGCGAAGCTATCGACCCCACGTCAATCTCGACCGTTGCGAGGTCAAGATTCTCAAGCCCCAGAACATCGTCGAGATGCTGCATGTCGGCTCGCGCGACCTCGGCTTCGCGGGGGCGGACTGGGTTGCCGAGCTCGATGGCGAGCTGGTCGAGCTGATCGATACCGGCCTCGACCCGGTGCGCGTGGTGGCGGCCGCGCCCACTTCATTCCTGGTGGAAGGCAGGCTTCCCAAGCGGCGTCTGGTGGTGGCCTCGGAGTACGAACGCCTGACGCGAGCGTGGATCTCCGAAGGGGGTCTCGATGCACGCTTCGTCAGATCCTACGGTGCGACCGAGGTCTTCCCGCCGGAGGACGCCGATCTGATCGTCGACAACACGGCGACAGGATCGACCCTCGAGGCGAACGATCTCGAGGTGGTCGACGTTTTGACGGAATCCTCGACCCGCCTCTATGCCTGTCCCCGTGCGCTCGAAGACCCGGGCCTCAGGTCGAGGATCGATGATCTGGTGTTGTTGGTGAGCTCGGTGCTCGAGGCGCGACGCAGGGTCATGGTCGAAGTCAACGTGTCCGAGGACAGGCTCGAAGCTCTTCTCGCGGTCCTCCCGTGTATGCGCCAGCCGACTGTTTCGACGCTTGCCGGAGGCGAGGGCTTCGCGGTCAAGGCGGCGGTCCCACGCTCGGACCTGCCGTCGGTGGTGCCGAAGATCAAGGCCGCCGGTGGTTCCGATATTGTCGTCACGCGCCTCGCGCAGATCGTTGCCTAGGAGGGAACATGGGAGAGAAAGCGCTCTTGGTGGAGCCGAACCCCGTCGTCGACAGGCTCTTCCCCTACGTCATCGATCGTCCCGGGGTCGATCCCGACCTGATTCTCGACTTCAATGAGAGCCTGGCGCCACCGTCGTCCCTCGCTGGTGGACTGCCGATCAACCGTTATCCCGACTACCGGGAGATCGAGGCGGCCATCGCGAAATCGATCGGTGTCGAGCCGGAGTGCGTCCTCGTGACCAACGGCGCAGATGATGCCCTCGAGCGGACGGTGCGGTCCGTGGTGTCCCGCGGCCGACGCGCGGTCCTGACGACGCCGAGCTACAGCATGATTCGGCGTTTTGCGGTGTTGGCCGACGCAGACGTGATCGAGGTGCCTTGGTGGGACGGTGAGTTCCCTGTGGAGGAGGTGTGCCGCCTCGCCGGCGATGACGGTGGCCTGGCCGCGGTGGTCAGCCCCTCAAACCCGACCGGTGCTGTTGCGTCGAGGCAGGCTCTCGAGGAGTTGCTCGTGCGGCTGCCTCGGTCGTTGATCCTGGTTGACCAGGCCTATGTCGATTTCACCGAGCCGGAGCTCGACCTCGCGCCAGTGGCCATGAAGCACGCGAACGCAGTCGTCGTGCGAACCTTTTCGAAGGCGTGGGGCTGCGCCGGGCTCCGCGTCGGCTGTGCGATCGCCGATCCCCGGGTGATCGACTGGCTGCGACGTGCAGGCCTGCCATTCCCGGTGTCGACCCTTTCCATCGAGGCCGTTTCCAGGGTCCTGGCCGACGGACCGGACCGAGACCGGATCGAATCGGTTCGCCAGCAACGCGGCGAGCTGATCGAGTTTTTCGGTGCGCGGAACGTCGAAAGCCTGCCATCGGAAGCGAGCTTCGTCTTTGCCCGCTTCGAAAAACCGGAGCTCGTGTGGCGGGGCCTCGGCGCCCTGGGCATCTCGGTGCGGTCGTTTCCAGCCAAGGCGGAGCTCAGGGGATGGCTGCGGATCACCCTGCCCGGTGACGCCCCGAATTATCGCCGCCTGACGGACGCGCTGGAGACCGTGTTGTCGCCTGGCGCCCTGCTGTTCGACATGGACGGGGTGTTGGCCGATGTGTCGGGATCCTACCGGCGCGCCATCATCGACACGGCGATCTCTTGGGGTGTCGAGCTCAGGTCTGAGGATGTGGCTGATGCCAAGGCCCGGGGAGGCGCGACCAACGACTGGGAGCTGACCCGAAGGCTGCTCGCCGAGCGAGGGCTCGATGTCGGGACCGACGAGGTGACCGAGCGCTTCGAGAGGCTGTACCAGGGAACAGAAGAGAGTCCTGGATTGCGGCGTTTCGAATCCTCGCGGATCGGCCGCGACGTGCTCGAGCGACTTGCGTCCAGGTTGCTGCTGGGTGTAGTGACCGGTCGGCCGCGGGCGGACGCGGAGCGATTCCTCGAGGAGCACGGTATCGGGGATCTGTTCTCGGCGGTGGTGTGTATGGAGGACGCGCCGTCGAAACCGGACCCGGCACCGGTCGCCCTCGCCTTGGACCGGCTCGGCGTCGCCACGGCCTGGATGGTGGGAGACTCGCCGGACGACGTGCGCGCGGCGCGCGCCTCCAGAGTGCTGCCGATCGGCGTCGTCGCTTCCGGGGACGATCACGGAAAGACAACCGCCGCCCTCGAAGCCGCCGGTGCGGCGACGGTGCTGAATGAACCGAGCGAGATCGAGGAGGTCCTGCCATGACACAACGCACGGCGACCATCAAACGGCTGACCAAAGAGACGACGATCCGCGGATCCCTGACGCTCGACGGCTCGCGGCACATTTCGGTGGCCACGGGGATCGCTTTCCTCGACCACATGCTGATTGCGCTCGCCTTTCATGCGGGCTGGGATCTCGAGATCGAGTGCACAGGAGACCTTGAGGTCGACGACCACCACACGGCCGAGGACTGCGCCCTCGCCCTCGGTGAGGCGGTCCACCGTGCCCTCGGCGAGCGCGAAGGCATCGCGCGATTCGGCTGGGCCTTTGCACCGCTCGACGAAGCCTTGGCGAGAGCGGTCGTCGACCTTTCGGGGCGCCCGTGGCCTGAGGTCGACCTCGGCCTCGAGCGCGAGATGCTCGGTGGGCTGGCGGCGGAGAATGTCGTGCACTTCCTGCAGTCGCTGGCGATGAGCTCGAAGGCGGCGATCCACGTCGACGTGCTGCGCGGCGCCAATGACCACCACCGGTCGGAGGCCGCCTTCAAGGCGCTTGCCCTGGCACTCAGGGCTGCGACGACCTGCGGCGGATGCGACGGCGTTGCCAGCACCAAGGGCACTCTCGGCGGGAGCGCTTCGCCGTGAGTGCGGATGTCCTGATCGTGAGGACCGGCGCGGCGAACCTGGCCTCGGTCGTGGCCGCCTTCGAGCGCCTCGGCCGATCGGTGGACATCACCGACAACGCCTTCGCCGTCCGGACCGCGAAACGGGTGGTGCTGCCGGGAGTCGGCGCCTTCGCTCCCGTGGCGGAACGGCTGCGGGAGAACGGCATGGGCGAGGCGGTGGTGCACCGGGTCGAGGAGGACCTGCCAACGCTCGCTGTGTGCCTCGGGCTCCACCTGCTCGCGGCGGGCAGCGAGGAAGCGGAGGGGGGTCGAGGTCTCGGAGTTCTCGACGTCGAGGCTTTCCGCTTCCCCGACACGGTGGTCGTGCCCCAGCTCGGCTGGAATACGGTCACCGCCGACGCCGACTGCCGCCTGCTGATGGATGGCGCTGCCTACTTCGCCAACTCCTACCGGATCACCCATCGGCCGGCGGGCTGGCAGGTCGCGTGGAGTGATCACGCCGGTCCGTTTGTCGCCGCCGTCGAACGCGGCAACGTGCTCGGCTGCCAGTTTCACCCTGAGCTCTCCGGCGAGTGGGGACAGCGGTTGATCGAGCGGTGGCTCGACAACGGGGGCGAAAGCTCATGTTGATGCGGCGGGTGATTCCCTGCCTCGACGTGCACGCGGGGCGGGTTGTCAAAGGAGTCCAGTTCCAATCCCTGCGCGATGCCGGAGATCCCGTTGAGCTGGCCGGCCTTTACGCCGACCAGGGAGCCGACGAGCTGGTGCTGCTCGACGTCAGCGCGACACCGGAAGGGAGAGAACACGCGGTGCTGACGGTGCGTGCGGTGCGGAAGAGGCTGCCGATCCCGCTCACCGTCGGCGGTGGCGTACGCGAGCTCGGGGACGCGGGAGCGCTGCTCGAGGCTGGCGCCGACAAGGTAGCGGTCAACACGGCGGCGGTGTCCCGACCCGCGCTGCTCGGTGAAATGGCCCGCGAGTTCGGCCGCCAGTGCACGGTGCTGGCGCTCGACGCCGCCCGCGAGGGAGATGCGTGGCGGGTGGTGGTGCGGTCGGGCCGCGACAAGCTCGAGCTCGACGTGGTCGATTGGGCACGGACCGCGGTCGATGCGGGAGCCGGTGAGATCCTGCTGACGAGCTGGGATCGGGACGGTACAGGCGCCGGATACGACCTCGAGCTGCTGCAGGCAGTGTGCGGCGGCGTGGGCGTACCGGTCATCGCCTCCGGGGGCGCGGACACGGCGGAGCACATGGCGCAGGCGTTGCTGGCCGGCGCTGACGCAGTGCTTGCGGCGTCGATCCTGCACGACGGCCACACCACCGTCTCCGCGATCAAGCGGAGGCTCTCCAAGCTCGGTATGGAGGTGCGACTGTGATCATCCCCTCGATCGACATCATGGACGGACAGGCGGTCCAGCTGATCGGCGGCCGAGAGAGGGCGCTCGAGGCGGGCGATCCGCTGGCCGTCGCCGAACGATTCTCCGTGGCCGGCGACCTCGCGGTGATCGACCTCGACGCCGCCCTCGGACGTGGCTCGAACAGCGAGGTCATCACGGAGCTGGTGCGGCGCTACCCGTGCCGCGTTGGTGGCGGTATCCGCTCGGTGGAGGCCGCCCTCGACTGGCTCGACCGCGGCGCGCAGCGGGTGATCCTCGGCACCATGGCGACGCCCGAGGTCCTCGGCCGGCTCCCGCGCGAGAGGGTGATGGCGGCCCTCGACGGGGTCGATGGCGAGGTTGTCGTCGAAGGATGGCAGCGGGGGACGGGAGCGAGCGTTCTCGACAAATTGCGGGAGCTCCGCGACCTGGTCGGGTCCTTCCTTGTGACCTTCGTCGAGCGGGAGGGTCGCTTGGGCGGCATCGATCTCGAGGCCGCGCAGCGGGTCGTCGATGCGGCCGGCGAAACACCGGTGACGGTGGCGGGCGGCGTCACCACCGCCGGCGAGGTGGCGGCCCTCGACCGCATGGGCGCCGACGCCCAAATCGGGATGGCGATCTATACCGGCCGGCTCGCGCTTGCCGACGCATTTGCCGCACCGCTGATCAGCGACCGTCCCGACGACCTGTGGCCAACGGTGGTGGTGGACGAGCTGGGGGCGGCCCTGGGCCTCGTCTACTCGAGCCTCGAAAGCCTGCGCGCCGCGTTCGAACAACGGCGCGGCGTCTACCAGTCACGTTCGCGAGGCCTGTGGGTCAAGGGCGAGACCTCGGGCGCGACCCAGGAGCTGCTGCGGGTCGATGCGGACTGCGACCGAGATGCCCTTCGCTTTACCGTTCGGCAATGGGGCACCGGCTTCTGCCATCGCAGCACGAGGTCGTGCTGGGGTCCTGACCGTGGTCTGGGCGCCCTCGAACGTCGACTGGTGCAGAGAGTCGAGCACGCGCCGGACGGCTCGTTCACCGCCCGGCTGGCCAGCGAGCCCCGGCTTTTGGCGTCGAAGCTGCTCGAGGAGGCCCGCGAGCTGGGCGATGCGCAGGATCGCGAGAACGCGGTGTGGGAGGCGGCAGACCTGATCTACTTCACCGTCGCGACCATGGCGAGCCGTGGCGTCGGTGCGTCCGAGGTGATGGCTGAACTCGATCGTCGGTCGCTCGCGACCCGTCGCCGCGACGGGAGTGAGACCTTCGATGCTGTGGAGGGACCATGAGCATGCGACGTCTCGATCCGTCAGAGGCCCATCGCCTCGAACGCCGGGCGGTTGACGCCGAAACGCTCGCCGCGGCCTCCGAGATCGTGGCGGCGGTCCACTCCGAAGGAGAGGAGGCCGCACGCCGCTACGGCGAGCAGTTCGGCGAGATTTCGAAAGGCGGCGAGCTGCTGATTCCCCGCAGCGAGCTCGATGCCGCCTTCGAGAGCCTGCCGCGGTCCGAGCAGGGTCTGCTGCAGCGCACAGGGGAACGCATCGGGGCCTTCGCCCGCGCCCAGCGCGAGGCTTTGGCCGAAGTAACGGTGGAAATCCCCGGCGGTCGCGCCGGACACGGGGTCTCTCCGGTCGATCGCGCCGGCTGCTACGCGCCGGGCGGACGCTACCCGTTGCCTTCGTCGGTGCTGATGACGGCGGTGACGGCACGGGTGGCGGGGGTCGCGAATGTCGTCGTGGCGTCTCCGCGGCCGTCGGCGGTGACTCTGGCCGCGGCCTCGGTTGCGGGCGCGGCCTCGCTTCTGGCACTCGGCGGCGCCCATGCCATAGCGGTGCTGGCCTATGGCATCGAAGGCGTCGAGCCGTGCGATGTCGTCGTCGGGCCAGGCAATCGCTGGGTCACCGCCGCCAAGCACCTGGTGTCAGCGGCCGTCGGCATCGACATGCTGGCCGGGCCCTCGGAGCTCGTGGTGCTGGCCGACGACACCTCCGACCCTGCGACCGTGGCCGCCGATCTCCTGGCCCAGGCCGAGCACGATCCCGAGGCGCTGCCGGTGCTGATCACCACCTCCAGGCACGTGGCCGATGAGGTCGACGCGGAGATCGATCGCCAGCTCGCGGATCTTCCGACCAGAACGATCGCCGAGCCGGCGCTTGAAACCGGGTTCGCGGTCATCGTGTCCGGCATCGACGACGCTGTCGAACTCTGTGATCGGTTGGCGCCGGAGCATCTCCAGGTGATGACGAAGAATGCCCGCGAGGTGGCCTCACGGCTGGGGAATTGGGGCGGCCTGTTTGTCGGCGGCGGCAGCGCCGAGGTGCTCGGCGACTACGGCGCCGGGCCCAATCACACCCTGCCGACCGGCGGGGTGGCCCGGCATCGCGGCGGTCTTTCGGTGCTCGACTTCATGCGTGTTCGCACCTGGCTCGAGATCGATGATCCGGGTGGTGCGCGGCAGACGACCGAAGACGCCGTCGCTCTCGCCCGTCTGGAAGGGCTCGAGGCCCACGCCCGCGCCGCCGAGAGACGGTTGCGGTGAAGGTGGCACAGCGACAACTCAGGTCTACAACCGCTTCGCCACGTATTCCTTGACGACATCACGGGCGTAGCCGAGGACCTGCTCGGGCGATTCTCCGGATTCAGCGTACTCGGGCGTCTCGATGATGTCGTTGACCATCTCCGACCACCAGTCGGCGTGGAGCGTCAGCTCGACGGATTCGTGCGCGAAGCCCGCGGCCGCGAAGTCCTCTGATCCGGGCTCATCGAAGGAGATGACGATCTCCCCACCATCCGCTGCGAGGGCCACCCGGCTCTGAATCCACTCGTACATGCGCTTGATCTCGCTGGTATCCATTGCCTTCCCGGCTCACTCGATCCCGCTCCCGATCCCGATCCCGACGACAGTGATCATTTTACGAAATTAGCGAAGGGAGCGAGCGCTCGAAGGTCATGCGCCTCCTGGTGTTCCAGAGGCGACCCGGGATCGGGATCAGAATCGAAAGGACAGGCTTCGCTAAAGTAACGGCATGGAAAAACTACCTTTTGACCTTCGAGTCGAGCTCGACGGTTGGGAGCTCTTTTGGGCCTTCGTGTCGGTAGGGGAAGATCAGAGCGGGCTGACCGAGCTCAGAGGCCGGGTCGTGGCGGAGGTCAGGGCCAGGTTCGCGGACACTGCATCGATCGGCGGTCACCCGACGGTGGCTGCGATACGCAAGCTCTTCCGCGCCGCCGGCTGCGACCCAACCCGCTACCGTCCCGCCTCCGAGGCCCTTGTGAGACGACTTGTCAAGGGCGCCGAGCTCCCGGTCATCCATCCCCTGGTCGATGTCAACAACTGCCTTTCGGTACAGCTCACCGTTCCGTGTTGCGTGATGGCGGAGGGAAGTCTCGGAAGCTCGCTGGTGTTTCGGAGTGGGAATGAAGGCGAGAGCTACGAGTCGTTGCGGGGGCCCTTCAACGCCGAGGGCAAACCGCTGCTGGTCGACGAGCTCGGTCCGATCGACACGCCGATCACGGGCAGCGAGCGGGTCAAGGTCGGGGCCGGCACCGAGGCAGCGTGGCTGGTGGCCTACCTTCCTCGAGGTGCCGTGTTGGTTGATGACGCATGGTCGGCCCTCGAAACCATCGCGCGCGAGGCCGGGGTCGTGGCCGACCGATTCGATAGCCTTTGACTCTGACCGACGTCGTGACGGCAAGTTATTGAAGCTGAGATGGTTTGACAACTACCGGTCCCCCGTTCATCATGTGTCCGTGAACCTCCCGTCCAGGGTGCTCGTGTTGCTCGCAACAGCGCTGCTCGTGGCCTGGTATGGGGTGGTCTTCTCAGTCCCCCACAACCATGCCGACAGTGCGATCCCGCAGGAGAAGCTCGCCTGCTCGGCATCTCACCCGACCTCACAGACCAGTCATCTGCACACCTCCGGACGGCCGCTGTCTCCGCACCCGTGTCTGGCGTGTTTGTCAGGTTCCACGGCCGCGAATCTGGAGCCCGGATCGCAGGTCGCGTTCGCAGAGGATTCCGGGTCACCCGTCATCCTCTCCGTGGTCGGCTCCGGACCCGATTCCTTCACCCACCTTCCCCCGTTGCGAGGTCCTCCAATCGCGACCTGAATCGGAAGCGAAACCCGACCGATTTTCAGCAGACAGGGGAGAAACAATGTACACACGATGGAGTCGTGGACCGTGGCTGTGGACGGTGGCCTTCCTGCTGGCGGCCGCTTCGGTCATGGCGCAGGAAAAGCAGCCGCCACCGGGTCCCGAACCGACCCCGCCACCCACCATGGAGGAGCTGCAGCGCCAGATCGAAGAGCTGACCCGTCAGCTTCAGGCTGTGCAACATCAGCTCGAGGAACTCAAAAAACAGCAGGAGCTGCATCAGAAAGAGGCCGAACTCGAAGAGCTGCGGCAGGCGGCGGCGGCGGAGGTCGCGAAAGAAGGCGCTCCTGGAGACCTGAACACCGGCACCGAATTCGTCTCGGGGACGCGGATGCAGACCGAGCTCAACCCCGAGATCTCGATTAACGGCGACGTGTTCCTCGTCGGAGGCGACAATCTCAGGACCGAGATGCAGGCCCGACATTTCGAGCTCGACTTCCAGTCCTACCTCGATCCCTACACCCGTATGAAGGTGGTTTTCGGCTACGAAGGCGCGCATGCCGACTGGGAGTTCGTCGACGGCGAGCATGAGGAGGGTGAGGAAGAGGAGCACGGCGGTTTCGATCTCGAAGAGGGTTATCTGAGCTGGATCAACCTGCCCGGCAACACGTCGCTGACGGTCGGTAAGAAACGTCAGCAGTTCGGAGTGCTCAACCGCTGGCACATGCACGCTCTGCCGCAGACGGATTTTCCGTGGGTCCTCCAGGAGAGCTTTGGCCCCCACGGTCTGGCGGCGACGGGCGTGAGCATCGAGTGGCTCATGCCGAGACTGTGGTCCGACGCCAACGAGCTCGTGGTCGAGGTGATGAACGGCGACAACGAGGTGGCCTTTGCCGGCTCGGACTGGAGAAAACCGACCTTTCTCGCCAATCTCAAGAGCTACTGGGATCTCAGCGACAACACCTACGTGCAGATCGACCTCACGGGGCTGCACGGTGTCACCGATCACGAGGGCGAGCTCGATCACGACTTCCTCGCCCTCGACATGGTCTATGACTGGTACCCGCTCGGCCGTGAGCTGTACCGAGGATTCCAGCTCCGCGGGATGATCCTGCGCTCGTGGTTGGATCTCGGGTCCGGTGGCAGCTTGAACACATGGGGCAGCTACCTCTACGGTCAGTACAAGTTCGCGCGGAGGTGGATCGGCGGGGTGCGGTGGGACTGGGTTGAGGACCAGCGCCGGTCCGGCTACGAATACTGGGGCGCGTCGCCATATCTGAACTTCTGGCAATCCGAGTTCGTGCGCGTCCGCGGACAGTACTCGTATCGAGATCACAATATCTTCGGGACCGACCAACGATTCGAGCTCCAGTTCACCTTTGCCGCCGGTCCCCACAAGCACGAGGAATACTGAGGTGTTGGTGATGAAACTCTCAATCCGTCTCGAAATATTGACGGTGGCGGCGCTGCTCCTGGTGCCAATCGTCTCGGAAGCCGCGATCAAGGTGGTCGCCACGCAGGAAACCTACGCCGCGATCGCCCGCGAGCTCGGTGGCGACAGGGTCGAGGCCGAGTCCATCATTCCCGGCGCGGCGGACGCTCATTTCCTCAAGCCCAAACCGTCCTACGCCTTCATGCTGCGCGATGCAGACCTCTTCGTCAGCACCGGTCTCGATCTCGAGCTGTGGGCGCCGGTCCTTGTCAACAAGTCGGGCAACCGCGACATCGCGGACGGAGCTGTGGGATACGTTTCGGCGGCACACGGCGTGGAGCTGTTGGAGATACCCGCGAGTGCCGACCGATCGGCGGGCGACGTCCACGTCTACGGCAATCCGCACATCCAGACCTCGCCCATCAACGCCGCGGTCGTCGCCGGCAACATCGCCACCGGCCTGTGCAAGGTGGATCCGGACGGCTGTCAGGTCTACCGGGCCAACCTCATCGGCTTCAACGACAGGCTCGCGCGGCGCCTGTATGGCGACCAGCTCGTAGAACTTCTCGGCATCGACACCCTGGATGCGCTGGCGCGCAATGGTCGCCTGGTGTCATTCCTCGAAGAGCGCGGTGTTGGCGATCAGATCGGCGGCTGGCTGGCCGAAGCGCTGCCGTTTCGAGGCCTCAAGCTCGTCTGCTACCACAGGAACTGGATCTACTTCACGACCCTCTTCGGACTCGAGGTTGTCGGCTATGTCGAGACCAAGCCCGGCATTCCGCCGACGGCACGTCACGTGGCTGAGCTCATCGAACGGATCGAGGGCGAGGACGTCCGCGTCCTCCTGGCGGCCAACTACTTCGAGCGCCGCAAACCGGAACTGATTGCGGAGCGCACCGGGATCGTGCCGGTGGTTGTTCCGATGTCGGTCGGGGGAGAGGAGGGGGTCGAGACCTACTTCGATCTCGTAGACGTGTGGATCAGTCGCCTGAAGAACGCGTTTGCCGAAACGGAGTGATGCGATGAGCGAAATGCTGAGCTTCATGGCCGCGCCGTTTGCCGCCTGCCTGGTGTTGGTGGGCCTTCACGCCTATTTCGGGATCCACGTCATCGAGCGGCGGATCCTTTTCGTCGACCTCGCGGTGGCCCAGTTCGCGGCCCTGGGGGCCGTTGTGGGCTTCGCCTTCGATCACCACCCGGGGGAGATCGGGTCAACACTTTTCAGTCTCGCCTTCGCGACCGTGGCGGCGGCACTCTTCGCGCTCACCAGGGTCAGGATCGAAAAGCTCCCCCAGGAAGCGATCATCGGTATCACGTTCGTCGTCGCGTCGGCGGCGACGATTCTGGTCGCGGACCGAGCGCCGGAGGGGGCCGAGCACATCAAGGAGACCCTCGCGGGATCCCTCCTCTGGGTCACGTGGCCGACGGTCCTTCAGGTCTTCGTCATCTACCTCGTGGTCGGTGTGTTCCTCTGGTTGTTTCGAGGTCGATTCCTTCTCATCACGACGAATTCCGAGGAGGCCTACCGCCGTGGATGGCGTGTCCGCTGGTGGGATTTTCTCTTCTATTTCAGCTTCGGTGTCATGATCACGTTTTCGGTCGAGATCGGCGGCATTCTCATGGTCTTCGCCTACCTCGTCATCCCTGCCTGCGTGGCGATTTTGTTGCACGCGCGGATGCGCTCGCGGCTGGTCATCGGATGGCTCGTCGGCGTGGTCGGTTCGGGCCTCGGTCTCGTCGGTTCCTACTACTTCGATCTGCCGACCGGGCCGGCGGTCGTCGTCGTGCTCGGTCTGATACTGGTGGGCGCATGGATGACCGAGAGGCCGTACGCCCGGCTTGTCCGTCGCAACCGGTTATGACTCGAGATGGCGAAAGGTCGGGAGAACACGCTCGAATATCGCGAGCAGGATGAAGGGTATGAAGAGGATCACGGCCGCGGCCAGGATCCCTTCTTTCTCGAACATCCCCGGCACGTAGGTCTCGCGGAAACCGGTCATGCTCTTGGAAAACATCTGGCCGCCGATGACCACGTTCCACCGCATCGCCAACACCTGCAGCAGGAGGAGGAGCGACGAGACCATTGTCAGCGTGTTTCGAATCCGGTCGTCCATGTAGCTGCCCATCAGCACCACGATTCCGAGCAGAATCAGCGGAATCAGGCCACCGCCAACCATCTGCAGCGAGATGAACGAGAAGGAGAGCTGGTGCGTCAGGAGATGGCCGATGACCTCCCACTCCTCGGCCCGCTCATAGGCGAGCATCATGATTTCGAGCAGCTCCATGGTGAGCGACATGATCATGAACAGCCACAGCCAACGGGCCATTGCCGAGATCGCCTGGCGTTCGATCGGCATCCCCTTGAGCTTCATCGCGATCTGGTAGAGCACGATGAGGAGGGCGATGCCGGACACCATGGCGGAGAAGAGAAAGATCACCGGCATGAGCGGCGTCGACCACCACGGGTTGGCCTTGAGTGCTCCGAAGAGAAAGCCGACGTATCCGTGCAGCAGGCAGGCCATAGGAATGCCGATGGCAGCCAGCACCCGGATGATCTTCTTGTCGAGATCACGGGCCTCGGGTGAGGTGTCGTAGACGCCCAGCGCGAGGGCGGCGAAGAGCCATCGCTTGAGACCCCGGGATCGCGCCGCCGTCTCGATGATGTCGATGCGGAAGACGAACCACACCTCGAGCAGCAGGACGATGAAGTACGAGGCGTAGAGGATCCCGAAACCCGCCATGGCCGAGGTGAAGTTGGGCGTGATCATGATGTTGTGTCCACGCTCCGGATGCCCGAGATGGTTGAGCAGAGGCAGACCGGCCACCGCGAGAAAGCAGAGGGCGGTGGCGAGGGCGAATCGGCCGAGCGGTTTGAACTCCTCACGTCCGAAGACGTGATAGAGCGAAGAGACCAGAAAGGCTCCCGCGACCAGCCCGGTGATGTAGGGGTACATGACGATCATCAGGCTCCAGTGGATGTGAACATCATTTGGAAACAGGAATCCTGTCAGCTCGGGAAACATCAGCGGACCTCCATGTCGAGACCGAGGTAGAAGCACTGTGGTTTGGTGAGGAGCTCAGGCTGCAAAACCTCGACGCGCTGGGTGGCGAGGATTTCGATGACCTCGTCGTCGGGGTTCTTGCGGTCGCCGAGGCGCCGCGCGCCGACTGGGCAGATCTCGACGCACGCCGTCAACTTCCCGGTTGTGATCCGGTGGTAACACAGGGTGCACTTGTCGGCGGTGTGGTTTTCGGGATTGATGAATCGGCTGCCGAAGGGGCAGGCCTGGACACAATAGCCGCAGCCGATGCAGTGCTGCGGGTCGACGAGCACCACTCCATCGCGGGTGGCGAACGAGGCGCCGACCGGACAAACCTGGATGCACGGTGTGGCCTCGCAGTGGTTGCAGAGCTTCGGCACGAAGAAGGCCTTGCGAACGCTGAGACCGGTGGCGACCGGGTCGAAACCGTGCTCCCCACCATCGGGTGAGTCGATGAATGCCTCACCCTCGACCGGGATCTCGTAACGCTCGACCCACGTTCGATACATGTCCTCCGGGACCGAGTTCTCGGCCCGGCAGGCGCGGACGCAGGAGCCGCAACCGATGCACTTTATCGTGTCGATGAGGTAGACCCACTGGTGGCGGTCCCAGTCATACTCGGAGCCGGCGATGCCCGCCGAAGATCCCTCGGGAAGGACCAGGGCGATGACCATGCTGCCCGCGAGGGCGGTGCCCGAGCGATTCAGAAACTCACGGCGGGAGATGGGGACGAGTGGAGCGGCTGTACTTTTGTCATGACGTGCCATGATGTCTCCTCGTGATCAGAATGGTGAGTGGGGTTCGTGGCATGCAAAGCATGCGTCGTCGGTGAGCTCGCCGCCGTTCTCGAGGACGTGCTCGCGGACATTGACCTGTGGAAAACCGCTCGGTCGCGCCTCGAGTCGGCGGTGACACAGCTCGCACAGCTCGCGGTTTCGTCGGACGGACATCTCTGCCAGGAGCTCCCCTTCTTCGACGTCGACGTGGAGGGCGACGGGCCCGTGGCAGAGCTCGCATTGCACCGAGGCGTGCACGCCTTGCGAATGGTCGGCGTACTCGACGTCGTGGCACATCGCGCACGATTCGTTACCGCCGTGACGGATCTGCTTGTCGCGGTGCTCTGCCACCGCAGCCCCCCGGTACGGTCCGAACTCGCCCCAGGTGTCCGGGACGAACAGGGACCTTCCGAGGACCATCGCGACCAGCACCACGAGCAGCAGGATGGCCGCCCGGAAAACGTGCTTGGCGTGAGCGAGAGGACTCTCAGGGTTCATGGACGGGGACCTCCTTGGTAGTTTGGAGATTGCGGCATTTCGAGAGCTTCGGAAGTGACGAGCCAGCGGAAGAATGACGGTGCCGGAGGATGGTTTTGGCCAGGAAGTACTGGGAGCTGCTCGCGCGAAAACAGCCACGTGGGCATTTCCCGGCGACGATCCGACCGTTGCGGAACCTCAGGGAGCGGGTCGCGAGAGGCCAGCCACCTCAGAGTGTCCCGCCTGCGGTTCGGCGTGTCCGACAGCTCCGGCAGTGGTTCGCTCGATCCGAGCCAGGTGAAAAAGGCCCGCCGCGGGTGCGCCGACTCGAGGAGGCTCGGGAGTGTGTCCCGGGAGGCAACCCACCGAAGAGACCCGCGGTGATGGCCTTCGGTCTCCTCGTGGCTGGCAAGTGGTTCCGGTGATCCAAGCCATCCGATCGCAGAGAATCCTCCGGGTCTGACCGGGGCCGCCTCGTGATCTCGCGGCAGCTCCTCGCGCTCGACGATCCACCGTCCGAAGTCCAGGACACGATTCACGAATCGTTGTCTTCGGGTGGCTGGGGGTGGCAGGTGGTGACTCTGATTCGACAATCTCATAATCAATTGATCATTGCCGCAAGCATGGTATCGTCGTTGTCGAGCAGTTTCAAGACCCATGAATGATTAATAGACTCTGTCTCAGGAGTGGATCATGGAGAAGCGACTCGAAAAGCTGGAGCAGGCGATCGAGCAACTCGAGACAACCGTCGCCCTTCAGAATCAACGTCTGGCGGTGCTCGAGGGGGCGGTTGCTGGGAGCGCCGCGGCGGTGGACGAGGTCGTCGAAAGGGCTGAGGCAAGGTCTCCGTCATCGGAACCTCTCGCCGAGCAGCTTCCCCTGGCCGCCGTGCGCGGCACACCGGCCCTGATGGGTCGAAGTCTGCTGATTCTGGCGGGAGCCTTCCTCCTTCGCGCACTGACCGAGGCGGGAACACTCGCCAACGGCATGGGCGTGGCGCTCGGTTTGATCTACGCCGGAAGCTGGATTGCTGCCGCAGCGAGGGCTGCGGCGAAGGGCAAGAGGGGGAGCGCGGGCTTCTATGCCGTCTGCGCCGCGCTCATCGCAGATCCCCTCCTCTTCGAAGCGACCACCGAGTTCGGGGTGCTGTCTTCGGTGGCGAGCGCGCTGATCCTCGCTCTGGTGACGACCGTCGGGATGGTGGTGGCCTCACGTTGGCGCTTCCACGCGTCGGCCTGGGTTTTCGTGGTCGGCGCGGTTGCGACCGCCGCGGCGCTGGCGGTCGTCAGACCGCCGGGCGAGATCCCCACCGCAGTGTTGATCGGAGTTGGCCTGGGATCGGTGTGGCTCGCGGGCAAGCATGGTTGGGAGTCCCTTCGGTGGCTCACGGCAATCGTTGCCAATATCGGTGTGCTCCGACTGACCGCCATGGCGACAGCGCCGGGAGGACCGCACGGCATTGATCCACCGCATGTGGGGCTGGTTGCCGCGCTGCAGGGCGCCCTGCTGATGGGATACGTCGGGTCATCCTTCGCCCGGGCCCTCCGCGGGCGACCGGCGATCCGGGTCTTCGATTTTCTGCAGACGGGCCTGGCCTGGGCAATCGGTTGGATCGGGGCGGTCAAGCTCGCCCGGGTGCATGACGTCGGGATCGGTGGTCTCTCGGTTTTCGCGCTTCTCGTGGGCCTCGCCGCGTATGCCGGCGCGTTTGGCGTGGTGGATCGGCGAGAAGGGAGAAGCACGTCTTTTTTCTTCCTCTCGTCCCTTGGCCTGGCGCTCGTGCTCCTCGGTCTCCCTGGAGCGGTAGGTGCGGCGAGCGCGGTGGTCTGGGCGGTTTTGGCGTTGATCGCCTCGGCCGCGGGGAGCCGATGGGATCGGGTCACCTTGCGCGCGCACGCCGCGGTGCTGCTCGCAGCGGCGTGGTTGGCGAGTGGGGTGGCCGCCGAAGCCACGGGAGACCTCCTCGGTCGGGAGGGTTTTGATGCCGTGCCGACCCTTTCCGCCGTGGTTGTCGCGATCCTGACGATCGCATCAACGTTGATCGTCCTCTTGACGCGACGATTGAAGGCGCCCGGGTGGATGCAGCGATTGCCGTTGACCGCCCTGCTGGTGATGAGCGGAATGGTGCTGGCGGCGACACTGGTCTCGGTGGCCGCCGCGGTTGCCCCGAATTCGACGCTGTGGATGGGGACGGTGGCTCTCTCGGCCTTGACGATTGCAGCAGCGATACTGTCATCGCGATGGGGGATCCGAGAAGCGGGCTGGGTCGTCTATCCTCTGCTGGCGATTACCGGGCTTCGCGTCCTGTTCACCGACCTCGCTTCGGGACAGACGGTGGTCTTCGTGATCGCCCTGGCGGCGTATGGGGCTGCCCTCATCCTGTCACCGAAGGTCCTGCGTTCCAGGCGGGCCGTGGCTCAGGACTGATCGTTCGAAAGCCGGATCAGCCGGGAGTCTTCGCCTCAGCTTGTCGGCGGAGGTTGTTGGTGCAGTCCTGGTAGGCGTGCTGGACACCGGTTCGGATCAGAGCTCGAAGATGGTCATCCGCCAGACTGTAGTAGACCGAGCGGCCCTCCCTCGTCGCGTGCAGCATGGCGCGGTCGCGGAGGAGTCGCAGTTGATGGCTGATGGCAGAAATCGAAAGCCCGGTGAACTCGGCGATCTCGGAGACATTCAGTCGATCGGCCTCGGTCAGGGCGTGGACAATTCGAATCCGGGTGTGATCTGAGATGGATGAAAAGAGTCTGCTCAGGCATTCGACGATCCACTCCTCGAGTGGTTCGGGTGCGGCAGAGGCATCTAATTTGTTCATGCACTCATATTCGCAAGGTTTTTGAACGAGGTCAAATCCTGAGATATGTGAAGTAATTAAGACTCGATCGCTGTGAAAATGCCCTCCGAAATCCAGCTTCGAAACCAGCGGAAGATCCTCGCCTGCTGACGCGATCCCTTGGTCGTGCTGGCGGCAGTCGCGAGAGCGTCTCCGAGAGGCGTCCCGTCGACCAGCGCTCGGAGCAGGTCGTGTTCGGCGCGGCTCAGCTCGAGCCGCAGGACGGAGTAATCGCGTCTGTAGAGGGCGACCCAGGCGGCTCGTCGACGAGGCTCGGGCGAGGGGCGGTCCTCGTGATATGCGACGAGGTTGCGGACGACAACATGTTTCAAAGCCAGCAGGCGGAAGGCGGCGATGGGGCGCAGTCGGGCTGTTTCCCAGGTCTCGGGCGATACGGCCTCCAATTCGTCGGCGCCGAGAACTGGAGATTCCTCCTCATCGAAGACCTCGGTCATGGCGAGCTCGAGGCGTGCGAGGTCGTGGAGGAACTCGGCTTGGGGCCAGTCGTGGTCGAGAAAGAATCGTGGCAGGTGGTCGCCAAGCCGGTTGAGGGTGTAGCTGATCGAAGGGTAGTGCTGCACGTACTCCCGTACGAGGTGGCTGAACTGGTGATCACCGAGGTGGTAACGGATGACGGGGTAGTCGGTCTCGAGCGCCTCCTGCATCCGCATGAGGTACATCCCGTGATAGACGCCCACACGTTCGGTGGACGTCATGGAGCGGGAGGGCAGAACGACTTCACCAAGCCCTTCGCCGGGAATTTCCTTTGTGGCACCGACCGACTCGATCGCCTCTTCGACCGTGCCGGGGTGGACGATGACCTCCTGCATCCAGCGTTGCAGACGGGGGAGCTCGGTGCGTTCAGGCGACATTGGCCACCTCCTGGCGTCGCCATTCCCCGGCCTTGAGAACCTCCTGGTGGACGACCTCGAAGGGCGGGATGTCAGCGTCCCACTCGAGCAGAGTGGCTCGGAGACCGACGGTTCGGATGGTGTAGCCGAAGAGCTCCCAGACGGGATCGACCACGTGGTCAGAGTGGGTGTCGATGATGTGCGTGCCCTTGTTCGTGTGGCCGGCAAGGTGGTACTGACAGACCCGGTCGGCCGGGATGGCATCGATGGAGGCGACCGGGTCGTAACCGTGGTTATAGGCCGAAACGTAGACGTTGTTGACGTCGAAGAGCAGCCCGCAATCGGCCTCCTCGGCGAGGCGTGCGACAAATTCCCACTCCGTCATGTCGTTGTTGGCGAACTCGAGATAGGTAGAGGGGTTTTCGAGCACGAGCGGTCGTTCCAGATACTCCTGAACCGTTTTGATGCGCTGGACGGAATGGGCCAGGCTCTCTTCGGTGTAGGGGAGGGGGAGGAGATCGTGGGTGTTGCGGCCGAGGACGCCTGTCCAGCAGATGTGGTCCGAGATCCAGAGAGAGTTCGTGCGCTCGGCCAGCGCCTTGACCTTGGCCAGGTACTCGAAGTCGAGCGGGTCGGTGGAGCCGATCGACATCGATACCCCGTGCATGACCGTCGGGTAGCGCTCGGTGATTTGATCGAGCATGAAGAGCGGCCTGCCACCGGTGTCGAGATAGTTCTCGGTCAGGATCTCGAAGAAGCCGATCTCGGGACTCTCGGAAAGAATGTGGGCGTAGTGGGTTGTGCGAAGCCCGATCCCGAGGCCGAGATCGGGAAATCCCCAGCGGTTGTCCTGCATTTCAATTCCCCTCTCGAGGTGCCACGTTCCGCATTGATGCACTACGTCTAACCCATCGGTGAATGTGGTTGAAACACTCGTAATGCATCAATGCGGAACGTGGCACCTCCGAACCGGCGGGCCCCGGAATCAGCCCGGGGCCCGCGTTCGAGTTCTTCAGGCGCTCTTTTCTTTGACGGGAACGGCGCAGCCGCCCTTGCCCTTGCACGAGTTCTTGCCGGCGCAGCCGTTGTCTCCGCTCTTGCAGCCGCCGAGACCCTTGCAGTCGTTCTGACCTTTGCAGGCATGCCTGGCGTCCTCGGAGGCGCAGCCGCCCTTGCCCTTGCACGAGTTCTTGCCCGCACAGCCGTTGTCGCCAGCCTTGCAGTTGCCCTGTCCTTTGCAGGCATTCATGCCCTTGCAGGCGTGGCGTTCGGAGCTCTTCGCCTCGTCGGCCTTGCCGCTACAGCCGTCCTTGCCGCCGCAGCCGGACTTGCCGCCGCAGCTGTTCTGGCTCACTTCGGTCGCCGAGGTGGCGGATCCGGCGGCCGGCACCATGACCCCGGCACCCGCGATCATCCCTGCCATCGCTGCGTTGACCAGGAGCTTTTTCATCTTCTGTGAGTTCATGCCATCTTCCTTTCCTTGGTTGTCGGGTTGACCTTCGAAACAATCACAACCGATTCTGAGTCTCTGTTTGTTTTCAGAGTTGACTTGCCGTGTGGTTCTGGAATGGTTACATCGGGAGGGGAAAAGTCAGGGCGAATCCGGGCTGAACGTGCCGACAGCGAGCGGCTCGGAGCCAAAGATCTTCCGCAGGAGGGCGTCGAGACTCAGCTTGCCGGCTCCGTAGAACAGGAGCCATAGAAGCACGAGGAGGAAGGTGAAGGCGGTGACGTCGGTCGGCGAGAGGGACGAGGCGCTCCCCCACGAGGCCAGGAAATCCGCGGTGTCGGCGGTCATGAGTGCAACCACCATCGTGACCGTCAGGCCCGAGGCGAAGAAGCGGGTGAACAGTCCGAAGATCAGCATCACACCGCCGACGGTTTCCATGGTCGCGACCAGACCAGCGTTGAACGCCGGGAACGGGATTCCGAGCGAGTCGAAGAACCCGATGACGTTCTCGAAGTTGCGGAACTTGCCCGTACCGGCTTGATAGAACGCGAGTCCGATGACGATTCGCGTCGCCAGCGGGGCGATGAAAGCCAGGCTGCTCGTGAGGCCTTCCACGAGTCCGTTGACACGTTGCAGGGTTTGTCTGACGTCCATGGTTGCCTCCTTGGCACGAATTCATTCGCTCCTATGCAGGCAGCGCCATTTCGGTTTCACCGGCAACGAACTCGACACCCTGAAACGCTGCACAGAATTCAAGGTCGGGTTTGCACCACCACGTCATCAAGGACACCAAGGAAATATCGGGTCATCGCGAATTCAGGGTTCCGTTGCCGGTCATTGCCAGTGGGAGTCATGAATCGGGTTCTGATGATTCAATCAAGAACTCGCCAAACTCGAGGTGGCCTCTCGGTGTCTTGGTGGTGAATGTGATGATCGCGGGCGTGAAATGAACAGTCGGCAGGTGATTGTTTTCGGATTCCGAAGGAGGTCCCATGCCTTTTGCCAACGCACCTGACGGAATTCGCATTTACTACGAGCAGCACGGAGAAGGGGAACCAGTGCTCCTGCTGATGGGAACCGGCGCCGACCACACGTTCTGGGGCCCGCAGATCGAGCCCTACTCGAAGGAATTCCGGTTGGTCGTCATCGATTCACGCGGCACCGGGCAAAGCTCCCGGCCAGAGGATTGGAGGAGCTGCACGCCACAGGCCATGGCCTCGGATGCCTTCGGAGTCCTCGATCACCTCGGGATCGATCGGGCCCATGTCGGGGGACTCAGCCTCGGTTCAGCGGTGGCCCAGGAGATGGCGCTCGCAGCACCGGAACGACTCCTCAGCCTTTCGCTCCACGGCACGTGGGGCCGGTCCGATGAGTGGTTCGTCCGGGCCATCGACACCCTGGCCTATCCCGCCCTCCAGGGAGATGTCCACAAGTACCTCTACTTCGGCCTGATGTGGGTGCTGTCTCCCCGGTTTCTGGCCGAGTGCCCGGACGAGGTCGACGACATCGTCAAAACCTACATCGACGAAAATCCCCACCCGCCATCACCGGAGGGCATTCTCGGGCACACCAACGCCGACAAGCTGCACGACACGCTTTCGAGACTCGACGGAATCACGGTGCGAAGCCTCGTGACGGCGGGGGAGATGGATTGGCTGGTGCCGCCGCGATACGGCGAGGAGGTCGCGCGGGCGATTCCTCGGGCGAGGTACCACCTCTTCCGTGGTGATTTTTCGAGCCACTGCGCCTGCGTCGAGATGGCCGAGGAGTGGAACGCGACCACCCTCGCCTTCCTCCGCGGCGAAGAAGTCGGAATTCGACTCGATCCGTGAGGGAGCCCTTTAAGCTTTGGGATGCGTGAGAACGGGCATCGCGTGCAGAGTCCTGTGATCTAGTCCGTGTCCGTCATCGCTGCGTTGCGGATGAGAAGAACCACAGATTCACGGAGCACACAGAGACAAACACAGAGAAGCATGAAGAAGGCAGTGTCGGGATGTTCGTCGGATCGAAAACGCCCGTCACCCATTCAGCGGGGATCGCCAGCTCGAGATTCCCTCTGCGAAGGACGCTGTGCCCTCTGTGTCTCTGTGGTTTCGACCACGCTGCCGCACCGAGGGAACCGCCGTAACTCGCGGCCGATCCCTTCGGTACCCTGCGCGGTTTCCGGGGTCTGCTCAGTTCTTCTTTCGAAGCTGGACCATGCCGATCGCCGCGACCACGACGCCGACGACCGCACCGAGAATCTGCTTCCAACCGATAGCGCCGCCTTCACCGATACCGGTGACATCGGCCGTCAGGCTGACGAGGAACACCAGCACACCCACGACGAGAACTACGACTGCTTTGTTCATGAATCCTCCTCCACTCCATGCGAATCATCGCCATATCCGGCTGAAGGGCCGGTACTTGCCTGCAACGCCGCGTCCGATGTCAGGCGTTTGAACCACCACCACGAGGCCGCGAGGACCGCGAGCGCTCCGATGGCCGAGCCGAAGGTCGCACCGGGATAGGCGCCGACGACGGCTTCCCTGACCGCGCCGAAGGCCGCGCCCGTCGCGGTGACGAGCGGCACGAGTGCCGGGTGATGACGCAGGACGAGCACCCAGACGGCGAGCAGGACGATCCCCGTCACAGCACCCTCCACGATCCACAACGGCAGGCCTTCGACGCCGTCGCTGCCGGTAACGACCAAGCCGAAGAGGATCGAAAGTGCCCAACCTACGAGCTGTCGCCTCTTCCACCCGTTGGTGAACGCGTCGAAGGCCACGACCGCGAGGAGGAACAGGGCAGTGCCTGTGATCCACGAGCTGATGGGTCCGATGGCCGCCCCGAGCGATGGGAGGAGATCACCGGCGGACCCCAGGCTGGGCCACGAGGGCATTGGAGACGGTACGAGTTGCGTGCCGACGGCGCCGATGGCGGCGAGGATCGCGCCGAGGCCGAAACCGGCGGCGATGCTCGGACCCGTGCCGGTGCCTGGCTGTTCGGGCAGCATGCGGTGGGCAAGCCCGATGAGGAGCGCGGACACCGCGGCGATTGCGGTCATGACGATCAGCCCGCCGATGACCAGGATCCCAGCTTGGAGCTTGAACGGCTGGGCGGTCTGAAACTGTGCGGTGGCCGTCCGGAAGCTGTTGAGAAGCTGGATCGCCCCCAAGCCCGCGAGGACACCGAAGAAAACGGCAAAGGTCGCGGTCGCGAATCGATGCCGACTCCAGCGAACTATCGCCATCACCCCGCCAGCGAGATAGAGGAGGATGAGCAGGACGACTGAGGCAATCTGAATCACCTGGGTGACGCCTCGCTTACTGCGGTAGGCCCGCTCCCATTCCTCCGGGGTATGGACAAATCGTCCCGAGCTGACGACCTCGTCGCCCGCGATGTTGACAACGATCCGCGCCTCACCCGTCTCCATCGGAAACCCCGCCGGTTCTTTGAAGACGAATGTCCAGTCGCGGCGTTCGGGCAGCTGCGACGAGTCCGCCGAAACCTCCTCGAGATCGTCGGCCGAGAGATCGTATCGCTCCTCCACTGTGGCGAGCGCGACGGCGCGGCCCTCCGCCTCCTCGAGCACGGCACCCGGTGCGTCCTCAGCCAGGCGGTGAGTGAGCCGCTGCGCCTGCCCGTCCGGCCCCACGTACACCCGATACTCCTCGGCGCGTTCGGCAACGTCCCCCTCGAAGCGGGCGTAACGGACCACTCGACGTGGCACCGGCAGGTATCGGCCGAGGAGGTCCCGATAGGCTTCGGGACCGCCCTCGGTCCAGACGAAGCGATCCTGCAGCCCGACCGGTGCGTCGGCCATGCTGAGCTCGCGCCAGTCCGGCTCGAGCTCGACGCCATTTTCGGCGAGCATGGCCCGGGCGGCGGATCGTGCATCCCGGTCGGTGTGATCGAGGACGGGAGCATCCGTCCGGAATTCAGTGGTCAGTCCCCACGCGACCGACCCCACGATACCGAGAGCGGCGAGCACGGTCCGCATGCGTGGTGCGAGCCCGGCCGCGGCCGCCACCGGCTCTGCTTCGGCGACCTCGGGGGCAGGTGGTGCCTCCCAGGCGCGGTTGAAGTCGTCTTCTGGGACCTCGCCGAATGATCCGGCGCGCCACCGTGCCCGAAAGACAATCCAAAGCGGGACCAGCGTGAGGAGGATCACCATTCCGCGGTCGATCCAGATCCCGGGTGTTTCCGCAGCGAAGAGCGGCATCGCGAACCAGACGACATCGAAGGCGAAGTGGAAGATGATGGCCGGCACGAGGCCGAAGACCAGGTAGATACCTCCGAATCCGAGGGCCGGGATGATGAGTTCGACGAGCCTGGCGTAGGCCGGCTGAGCCGGGTAGTTGGCATGGCCGGCGCCGAAGATCACGGCCTGCAGGACCATGGCTGCGACGATCCACAACCAGGTCTTGCCGAACTTGCGACCGAGGAGGGCGGCGCCTGCGATCGGCACGGCGCGGAACAGGCATTCCTCCCAAAAACCCGCCTGCAGGGAGATGGCGATCGACGTCAGCCAGGGGAAATAGTTGGCCAGCACGTTGGGGTCGGTAAGGGCGCTCGACGGCGTCCACCAACCGAGGGTGTTGCTGGCGAAGAAGTAGAGCCATACCTCGTAGGCAAAGAAGATCCCGATGAGGAGGTACCCGCCGATGGTTTGGCCGAGCATCGAACCGGTCGAGGCCACCCTTTCGGACCAACACCGCCAGAGCTGAATATGGTTCGGGAAGGCTCTGCGGGTGAGGCTCTCCGCTGCCATGAAGGACAGGGCGAGGATCGCGCCCATCCCCACCAGTTGTCCGATGGCAATGGCGATTTGCTGGAAGGCGAAGGTGGTGCCAGAGACCGCGGTGTCATAGCCCATCCAAAGGAGAGGCCATTGGTTGAGGAAGGTGAGGGCCTGGAGGGCTGCGATGAAGACGGCCCACTTGACGGCCGGCTTCCAGATCACCCAGCGTTTTCGCATGAGGTAGAAGAGGCCGAAGACGCAACCTCCGGCGAGGTAGAGTATGACCACCGCAAAGCCCGCACCTCCGGCGATGCCGTCGTTGAACGATCGCATCTCCTCGTAGCGCCGGCTGAAGGCCTCGGGGATCTTGATGAAGTGGGTCAGCTCGGTGAAGCGGTCGCCCGAAACGGTCAGCCTGAGGCGGTATCGGCCCTCGCCGATTCGTTCGTCTGGCCGCTCGTAGACCAGGGTGTGGTCAGTTCGTCCGCCGGGACGCACCTCGTGCGATTCCTCGACCAGCTCGTACTCGCCAAGATCGACATCCCACCCGGAGGCGACAGCCGCCTCGGCGAGCTGCCGTGCGGCGTCGGGCTCGAGGCTGGCGCCGGGCTCGTCCTCCGGCATTTTCTCGCGAAAACCGTAGGGCGAACCGTCAGGACGAAAACGAATGGTCGTCTCGTTGGTCTCGCCCTCGGCGAATCGGCGAACCAACCACCTGTAGGGAGAGTAGAGGTCTCCGCCGAGCATTTCGGTGTATGCGGACTTACCGCCCGCCTCCAGCTCGACGAAGCTCTGCACCTCGCTGTCGAGGGTGAACTGGACAGCCTGGCGTGCGCCGTCAGGCCCCCATGCGCGGTCTTTGGCCAAGCCCTCCGCGCTCTCGAGCGCGGCCGATCGGCTCATTGTCACGTTGAGGGTGACGATGGGAAATGCTTCGCCAAAATGCCTGGCTGCCCAGACTGTACACAGGGCCGAGACCAGAGTGAACACCACCCAGAACCAGGCCTTCCTGAACATCGACGACCTCCCCAATCCAAGCTGTGGAACGGCCGCCAGTCTACCGCGCGGCACTCGATCTGTCGCCCCTCCGGGGCTCTCGAATCCTGCAGTGCCATTCACCCCCGGGCCGTCAGCCCCGGGGAATTGTGGCCCAACAACCGCGTCAAGCCCGCGGAGCGGGCGACAGGTGGTTAGCCCGGGCGTGAGCCCCGGATCTCGCGTTCAGCCTCGGAAAACCGCCCAAACCGCAACCGCGGTGATGAGATAGAAATAATGCCACTCGGCGTGCCAGATGTAGGGTCGAATGCGGTCCGAGTCGATGCTGAGCTTGAAGATCGAAGCGGAGAAGAGGACCGCCGCCACCATGGCGAAGGTCGCCGCCAGCCTGACGTCCCAGGGTGCAAGTGCGGCGAAGACCAGCGGGTTGAGCTTGTGGGGGATGATCAGACGCCGGCGGTAGCAAAAAAGCACGGCCAGAACCGCGGCTCCGAGCGCGACAACCGCCAGGAGGAGACCGTTTGCCGGTGCCACCCGAGCGCCAAACCAGTACCCGGCCGGAACGTCGGTTCCGAACAGTCTCAAAGCGGTCACGACGACACCGGCGGCCGCGCCACTGACCACCGAGAGCACGAGGATCCTCGTTGCGCCCTCGCGGTCATTCCGTGGACACAGAACGTAGGTTGCGGTGTAGGCGAGACCGAGGACCCACAAGCCGTCAAACCACGCCCACGTACCGAGGATCAGGGGTAGCAGGGCGACCTGTTGGGGTTTCTTCTCGAGGTATCGCTCGGCCGAAAAGACGGTCGCGCCGAAGAGCAGCAGCGGCAACGCCCAATCCGCCTCGAAGACGGCTGCGCGGGCGAGCAGGGCCGCTCCAAAGAGGTGCAGCGAGCACACCAGGTGGTCGCGATTTTTCTTCTTTAGACCGAGGAAGAGGAAGAACGAGCCGGCGGTGGCCGCGACGGTCCGTGGCCACGGTGTGCCGCCGAAGACGAGCACCGCAGTGACGACGAAGACCGACGCCATACCGGCGTACTCCATCTTCAGCCGCCGTCCGTAGACCTCTACGAGCCCCGGTTCATAGCCCTCAATGACGATGCCGTCGGTTTCGGTTGCAGTC
>JBFFBV010000051.1:0-30232 GCA_041560205.1 Candidatus Sulfomarinibacter sp. | reverse complement strand
GTCGCGGGCGACGCCCATGAGGTCCTGCTTCACGTAGTTGACGTAGTCCTCGACGGTGTTGTCACCGTCCTTGAGGCCCACGTATTGGTTGATGGCGCTCAGGCCCATGGCCACCGCGCCGGAGCGGTCCACCGCGGCCTTGTCGACCATCGTGACCTTGAGGTTGTTCTTCTTGGCCCAGTGGGCGGCCTCAACCGCGGCGCCGCAGGACGCCATGCCGCCACCGAGGATCAAAAGATCAGTTTCGACTTTGACAGTTTCAAAATTAGCCATGATCCCCCCCTACTTCGTCCACACGTCGCAGCCGAGGGAGTCCGGCTCGGTGAAGAGAACGGGACCTTCGAGATCCGGGTCGGTGTTCCAGCCGCCGTTTGGCTCCGCCTGGCCTTCCGGAGTGGTGCGGATCGGGAACTTGAAGCGCTTCACCTGGCCACTGCGGAACTTGACCGTCCACATGATGGAGTCGGTGGAGCGCAGGGGTACCACCGACGCACCCATGGGCACGAAGTCCGCATAACCTCGAACATCGACGGCCTGGGTCGGGCAGATTTTTACGCAGTTGTAGCACTCCCAACACATTTCGGGTTCACGGTTGTAGGCCTTCATGCTCTCTTTATCGAGAACCATGAGGTCGTTTGGACAGATGTGCTGGCACGCGGTTTTGTCGAGTGCCTTACACCCGTCACACTTTTCTACATTGACGAAACTCGGCATACAGGCTTCCTCCTTTCAATCTCCAATGGTGTGTAAGCCGGTAGATACACAAATCCTCATCGCGGCCATCCTTAGCAAGAGCTGTGCCTGTTTTCACAATCGAAGTTGAGACAACGTATGAATTGAGTCGAAAGTCTTGGTTTACAGCGAGTTGAATAGGGTGAAGGGAGGTGATCGCAGGGTCCACGCTTGCGCGCTTTTGCAAGTATCGGATCGTCGCCCGCGGCAGGCATCGGCGGGTGCCTGTTCTGTCTGCGCCGGCCCCGGCCGTGCGAAATGGGCGTAAGTCGTGATTATGGAGATATTAGCGGGGGGCAACGCGATGTCGAGCGCGGTTCTGTGAAAATATTCACTTGTAATCACACGAATGACTTGCGTGCTTTTTGCGAGTCCGTATGTTACCCAGCCGTTACGCGCGATCCGTCGGCTCACTCTAAGAGCTTAGGATCGTGTGTGTTCCGTCGAAAGCCATCCTGTTACCGGGCTGGAACGGGATGGCCTCCCGGGCCCCATTCATGACCTCGATGGGTGGTGGAGGAAACGTCGCCGACAGCGAAAGTGAGAGGCGACGCACGAGTGGGCTCCGGGCAATCCGGGCCTCGAGAAGCCGGAAACGGCCGTGTATCAGGACCTTGCGATCATTCCCAGGGGCGCGTGAAAATTGCGGATGACGCCGGTCGCCGTGGATGAAACTCGCCGCTCGGTGACCTGACCCGGCATTGATTGTGCAATGGTGGGGCAGCATCAACGCGGTTCGCCGCGGCTTTGGAGGCGCTGCATGCGACTGATTCTTCTCGGACCTCCCGGTGCGGGAAAAGGCACCCAGGCCAGGTACATCTGCAAAAAATACGGGATTCCACAGATCTCGACTGGCGACATGCTGCGCGCGGCGGTGGCGGCCGGTACCGAGCTCGGCAAACAGGCCAAGATCGTGATGGACAGCGGCGGCCTGGTATCGGACGACATCATCATCGGTCTCGTCAAAGAGCGCATCCAGGAGCCCGACTGTGGGCCGGGTTTCCTCTTCGACGGCTTTCCACGCACGCTTGCCCAGGCCCAGGCCATGCTCGATGCCGGGGTGACGATCGACGCGGTGGTCGAAATCGCCGTCCCGGACGACGAGATCGTCACGCGCCTTTCGGGCCGGCGCTCGCACCCGGGATCGGGAAGGGTCTACCACGTGGTCTTCAATCCGCCCGAGGTCGAAGGTGTGGACGATGTCACTGGCGAGCCCCTGGTCCACCGTGACGACGACCAGGAGGAGACCATTCGCAACCGACTGGCCACCTACCACGAGCAGACCGAAGTGTTGACCTCCTTCTACGGGGATCTCGATGCCAAGGGCGAGGCTGACGCGCCGAAGCTGATTACCGTGGACGGCACACAGGCCATCGACGCGGTGCGGGACGAAACGTTGGCAGCATTGGAGAAGATCCCTCAGTGAGAAGCGCGTAGGAGCATCGACGACACCGGTGCCACTCCTCACATTGTCTGCCCGAGAGGCGTTCTCTCAGTGGGCGCGTTGACTCTCAGACAATGTGAGGGGTGGCACCTTGCCCGTCGAAGCGAGAAGCACCTACCGGGTTGAGTCTTCGAGCGCCAGCTCGAAGGGAATATCTGCCCGGCTCTCCTGGAGCTCGATCAGCAAGCGCCAGCGCCCGGGCTGCACGCCGCCCGGCACTCTGACCACCAGCGGCCCCGAGCAGATCTGGGTGCTGCCGATCGCAATCTCTTCGAAGAAGATGGTTGCCGGTGGCGCCGCGTAGAACCACGTGTCGCACACGCCGGATTTGTTGGGCTTGTACCGATCGAGCAACGGCAGGTACTCGAGGGAGCGTTGGACCGGTATCTGAAGTCTGGGGAAGCTCCCGCGAAACTCGTCCTGGCTGACCAGCGGGAGGCGGCGGCCATCCGGAGCGCGCAGTGAAATGTTGTCGCGCGTGACGACGATCGGCTCGCCCCCCTGGGCGGCCGACAGCTCGGCGGCGAGGACCAGCCATTCTCCGCCTATCGTTCTCTTTCCGCTGGGGTGGATCAAGATCGCCTCGATCTCGGGACCTTCGTGGAGCACTGCGTTGCCGTGGACCTGCTGAGACCCTGGCCCGGTGACATACGGTGTCGACGAGGTCGCACAGCCGATCGTCACCATGAGCACGCAAAAGAGAGACGTCGTCTTCATGATGGTGGTATGCCCTTCGCTCGAAGAATGGCACGGACACCCGGGTTTTTCCAGCCGACGAGGTGATCTCGAGAGAAGTAGGGGCTAGACTCTGCGGTGAGCCAGAGGGCGACCTATGAGAGGGACGATGATCGACACCACCGAGCTTTTCAATCAGGTCGAGATCTTGGAGACCAGGGGCGATCTCCCGGATGCGATCGAGGCGCTGGCCTATGACTCCCGCGAGGTTGTGCCTGGAAGCTGCTTCGTCGCCCTGCGCGGGACCAAAACCGATGGGCATCGCTACCTCGACGCGGCGGCGGATGCCGGGGCGAGCGTTGCCATCGTCGAGGAGATCCCTCAAGACCCGCCGCTTCCCTGTGCCCGGGTGGAGGACACGCTCGCGACGATGCCGCCGGTGGCGGCGGAGTTCTTCCGCCATCCGGCGAGCGACATGACCCTGGCGGGCTTCACCGGCACCAACGGCAAGACCAGCTCGACCTACCTGTTGGAAGCGATCTGGAGCGCGGCTGGGACGCCGTCGGCGGTGATCGGCACGATCCAGTATCGGTGGAAGGATCAGGCCCTCAAGGCGCCGAACACCACGCCGCTCGCGCTCGACATGCACCGGCTCCTGCGTGCGATCCGCGATGACGACGTGCTGCATGTCGCCATGGAGGTCTCGTCGCACGGTTTGTGCCTCCATCGAGTCGATGGCCTGTGCTTCGAAACTGCGGTCTTCACCAACCTTTCTCCCGAGCACCTCGATTTTCACCGCGATCTCGACGACTATCGGGAGGCCAAGGCGCTCCTGTTCGAAAGGCACCTCGCCGCCGGGGGCACGGCCGTCATCAACACGGACGACCACCACGGACGAAAGATCTTCGACCGGCTGCCCACAGATCGCAGGATGTCGTTTGGACTCGAGCCCGGGGTGGAGATCTCGGCGGAACAGATCGGGTACGCGTCCGAAGAGACCGTCTTCGAGCTCAAGACCCCGGGATGGAGCCGGCAAATTCGTTCGCCCCACGTCGGCGAGCACAACCTCCGCAACATGTTGGGGGTTGCGGGGATGGCGATCGCCCTCGGGATTTCCGACGAGGCCGTCGTCAAAGGCTTCGAAGCTCCAACCACCGTTCCCGGCAGGCTGGAGGCGATCGAAAATGCGCGCGGAGCCAGGATCCTGGTGGATTTCGCCCACACACCGGACGGTCTCCTGCAGGTGCTCAAGAGCCTGAATGCGCTCCCGCACCGGAAGATCATCACCGTCTTCGGCTGCGGGGGCGACCGTGATCGCGCGAAGCGACCCCTGATGGGGGGGATCGCCCAGAAGCACAGCGACCTCGCCATCCTGACGTCGGACAATCCGCGGACCGAAGATCCGATGAGCATCATCGACGAGGTGATCGCGGGGATGAGCGAAGACGAGGGTCCCTATGAAGTGGTGCCCGACCGCCGCGAAGCAATTGCCAGGGCGCTGGATCTGGTGGGCGAGGGGGATCTGCTGCTGGTCGCCGGCAAAGGGCACGAAACGATGCAGATTCTGGGCACCGAGCTCCACCATTTCGACGACCGGGCGGTGGTCAAGGAAATTCTTGCCGAACAAGCCGCCGCACAGAGCAACGGGGAGGCGCCGTGAATCGTTTCACCCTCAGCGCGAGCTCTCTCCGCAACAACCTCGAGCTCGCCCGCGAGTGGGCACCAGAAGGTTCCCGGGTGCGGGCGATGGTCAAAGCGAACGCATACGGACACGGGATCGAGGAGCTGATCGGTGTCTTTGCGAAGCACGCCGACGAGCTGGGGATCGCGACCCTCGAGGAGGGGCTCGCCCTCCGGTCGTACCTGCCCCGCGAGATGCCGGTCCACCTGGTGAGCGGCGCCAAAGAGTGGGGGGCTGGAGATTACCTGGACTCCGTACGCCGCGCGCGGTTGATTCCCGCCATCAGCTCGGTCGATGAGCTGCGCCAGCTGGTGGATCGTCTCGAGGGGGACGATCCCATGGACATCGAGCTCAAGCTCGACACCGGCATGGGCCGGCTGGGGATCCAGGAACGCGAGCTCGACGAGTTGATTGCCGCTCTCCGCTCGAACTCCAGGCTGCGCGTCGTCGGAATCATGACCCATTTCGCGTCGTCGGACGAGGAGGACCTGGCGCCGACCCGTGAGCAGGACGCATCTTTTCGACGGATGGTGGCCGGGCTCCCCGAAGATGTCGTGGCGGGCGCCGATCTCCACTCCTGCAACAGCGGAGCGCTGATGCAGCGGAGCCTCGGAGAACGCGACATTGCTGCCAGTACGACCGTTGTCCGACCCGGGGTGATGCTCTACGGAGCCGGCCCTTCGAAGTACCTGGCCGACACGCCGGCGGGTGACCGCCTGCAGCCGGTCGGCCGGTGGACGACCAGGGTCATCGAGGTCAGGACCGTGCACCCAGGTGGCGCTGTGGGCTATGGAGGCACCTGGAAGAACGAGGGTGAACGTGCGGTTCGGGTGGCGGTGCTGGCGGTGGGATACGCCGACGGCTACCGGAGAATCCTCGGCAACCGGCATCGCGTCCTGATCCGGGGCGGATCATTCCCGGTCATCGGCAGGATCAGCATGGATTTGGTGTCAGTGCTCGTGAACGACCGGATCGAGGTGGGGAACGAGGCGGTGCTCCTCGGCTCGCAGCAAGGAGAGCTCGGGAGCGACTCGATTCCGGCCTGGGAGTGGGCCGAGCTTTGCGACACCATCCCCTACGAGATCTGGACTTCGATTGGAGTTCGGGTAGAGAGAGTGCTAGCCGCCGATTAGAAGCGCGTGGCCGCATCGACGACACCGGTGCCACTCTTCACATTGTTTGCCCTCAGGGCGTTGCCCGGTTGGGAGGCGACGGATTCAAACAATGTGAAGGGTGGCACCTTGCTCATCGAAGCAGGAGGCGCTGAGATGCGTCGGTGGCACGTTGCACGTCGAAGCGGGACGCGAGAAGAAGCTTCGGCAGACACAGTGACGCTACCCATGAGGAGCGCTTGGTCGCATCGACGACCTCGGTGCCATCTTTTGAATTGTTCGACTTCGTCGCTTCGCAATTCGGTAACGCGCTGCGGGCGAACAATGCGAAAGGTGGCTCCTGACACGCCGCAGTGAGGAGCGCGAAGAAGCTTCGAAAAAAAGAGCCGGGCGCATGCCCGGCTCTTGAGTTGTGAGGTGAAGCTTGCGCTAGAACTGGAAGGCCACCGTCAGCTGGAAGCGACGGGGTCGGAAGTAGTCCCTCGGGGTGCCGAAGTTCGCGCTGTTGAACTTGTTCTGGATGTTGTAGCCCGTCTGGTTGTCGTAGACGTTGAAGACCTCGCCTCGCAGCATGATGTTGAAGCGGTTGCCGAAGGGGAAGTTCTGCGTGTAGCTGAGGTCGAGCTGGTGGTGGGCGTCGGTGGTGCGGGAGCCCGCTGGCTCGGCGTAACGGCTGGTGTCGCTCGTGCTTCCCGTGTACTCGCGATAGACCTCGACGTTCCACGTCTCCCACGGCTGGCCCGACTGGTAGACGGCGTAGGCGCCGAGCACGCCGTTCCAGTTGAAGTTGTAGAAGCCGAAGAGCTTGAGCATGTGGCGACGGTCGCCGCGGAGGTTGCCCTCGCGGAAGTTCCAGAGCTGCCGTCCCGCCCCGTCGGCGATGAAGGACGAGCCGATGAAGATGTCGTTGTCATTCTCGGTGGTGGTGTTGTCCTGGTCGAAGTTGCCGTAGTAGTGGCTCCAGACATAGGAGCCGACAAAGTGCGCGTTCTTGCCGCGCCACTCGGCCTCGGTGCTGATCTCGTAGTACTTCGTGAAGGCGCCGTCGAGTGCGGCAATGACATAGGACGAGCCACCAATCTCCGCCCGGATCTGATCCAGGTCGGGGACGTAGAGCTCCTGCGGGATCCCCTCGGGCGGGTCATAGCTCAGGCGCGCGTTGTTGTTGGTGTCCTCCCAGAAGTCCTGTCCCTTGCGGTGCCGTGCGTGGATGCGAGCCGTCCACGAACGGGAGATCTGGTCGGAGTAACCGATGAGGTACTCGTCGATCGACCGTGGGTCGATGCCGTCCTGGAACCACTTCCCCGAGGACGCCCTCAAAGGATCAACGGAAATCAGGTTGCCGTCGGCGTCAAACTCGGCATCGATCTCTCGCCGCAGATTTCGTGCCCAGGATGCCGCCCGGGGCAGGGACGAAGCGGCCGGATAGTAGCGGGCATAGCTCGCGTACACGGCGTCCTCGCCGTTGAAGCTCCAGGTCACGGCCAGCCTCGGCGAGATCATCTCGTCGAAGCCGACGTCTTTCATCAGATACATGGAGCCCGGGGAGTTCTCGAAGCCGGAGTAGTTGTCGGGGTTGGTCGCGAGACCCTGTCCATAGAGCTTGTCGTTCGAGAACACGAGGCCCAGGTTGATGGTCCAGTTTTTGAGCCGCCACACGTCGTTGAGCTCGATGCTCTGGGACTTGAACTCGGAGTGGATGGGATCGATCTCACCCAGGCTCATCTGCTGGAAGCGCGCCCGGTAGTAGATCGGCTCGCCGTCGGGGGTTTCGTCACGACCGCCGACGACCGAGATGAGTCCCCAGCCGTTCGAGGTCCGCGAAAGATCTTCCTCGCCGAGATAGTACTGGTAGCCGATGTGGAGCTCGTGGTTGCCGATGAAGTGATCATAGCTGGCCTGGAAGGTGTTGTTATAGAAATCCTGGTCGTTGAAGGTGCTGGCGCCGCCGACGAGACCGCCGCCCGTCATCTGGCCGTCCTGCATGAAACCGTACTGTCCGATCAGCGGTGCGATGAAGGCGTTGTACTCGTCCTCACCCTCGATCGGCTGCGGCACCGAGAAGAGGCCTTGGGTGCCGAGGGCGTTCACATCGAGCATGACGCTGCCGTCGATGGCGATGTCGAATGGGAAGACGTTGTCGGGCGCCGATGATCCCTTGGTTGCGAAGTCCGAGACCTTGAACGAGAGCAGGCTGCTGTCGCTGATGACCCAGTTGCCCTCGATCACACCGATGGTCAGGGTGGAATCGTCACCGTAGGAGGTCGAGCCCGCCCGGGCCTCGTCGGTGACGCCCAGTCCCGACTGGTCGGTTTCGGAGTCGCGATAGCTGCCGCTGAACATCAGGGAGTTCGTGGGCGTCCAGGTCAGCTTGCCGAAGAACTCGTCCCGGGTGCTGTTGAAGTCCGGCACTTCGCCGTAGAGGTTGGCGCGGTTCACCCTGTCCTGGGTCGGCCGGAAATAGGACACGAAGAAAAACAGGTTCTCTTTGACCAGCGGTCCGCCGAGGTTCGCGACCAGCCAATCCTGGTCGATATCCGCAGTCGCCTCGCTCTCGGTGTCGAGATCGCCGGTCATGCTGGCGGTCTGCACCTGATAGTTGAGCTCGCCGCGGAACTGGTTGGTGCCGGACTTGCTCAGGGTGTTGACCACGAAGCCGCCCGAGCGGTTGAAACCGACGGCGTTGGCGCCGCCCCTGGACACCGCCATCTGCTCGATGTCCTGGGCCGCTGGCTGGGCCGAAAGCGTTCCGAAGAGCGGCAAGTTCACGTTGGCGCCGTCGAACTCGTAGACGTTGTCCTGGCCGCTGCCACCGGCCGACGGTCCACGAATCGAATCCTCGGTGTATTGGACCCCCGGAATGAGCTTGATCAGATCCCGGTAGTCCTGACCCAAGGGCAGCGACTCGATGGTGTCATCGGAGATCGCCGCCTTGATCTCGGCCGACGAGGTGTCGATGGTCGGGGTTTCGGCAGTGACCACGATCTCGTCCTCGAATCTGGCCTCGGTCATGGTCACGTTGATGACGTTCGTTTGCTGCAGCAACGCCTGGAACTGTCGCTTCGTGGTGGCAAAGCCTGCCAGCACGAAGGTCAGCTCGTAGTTGCCCGGCGGCATCGCTGAGAACCGGTACCCTCCGTCGGCGCCCGTCACGGTGGCTCGGCTCTTCGGCAGGACGTCCGCGGTGGCCTGGACCTGCACGCCGGGCAGCGGAGAGCCGTCCTCGAGGGTGACCGTCCCGGCGATGTTTGCCGTCTGCATCTGCTGGGCCCCTGCGACTGAGCACAGCAGCAGGCTCCCGACGACGATGACTAATACTTTTCTCATATCGTCCTCCTATTCCTCCCTACGTCGAATGTTCCTCAAGACAAAATCCCTCGATTCAAGAAATCGGGGCCGAAAATGCGGTCCCGCAGAAATATCAGAGAATCGTCATTTTTGAAAGTCGTTCTCGCCTCTTTTCTCGGTTTCAGGCCGGCCCGCCAGTGCCTCGCGGACGTGGCCGCCGGCCGCGCCAAGGCGCTGTCGGGAGGCTTCCGCATCCAGGCCGATCGACGCCATGACGATCGCCGTTTTGACCTCTCCACCGGCGGCGTCGAACAGCCGCTCGGCCTCCTCGCGGGGGACCTTTCCCGCCGTTTCGATGATGCGCAGCGCCCGGTCGCGGAGTTTTGCCGATCCCGGGCGTAGGTCCACCATCAGATTCCCGTAGACCTTCCCGAGGCGAACCATCGCAGCGGTGGTGATGGCGTTGAGTACGGCCTTGGTGGCGGAGCCGGCCTTGAGACGGGTCGATCCCGTGAGAACCTCGGGCCCGGTGTCGAGCGCGAGCACGACGTCGGCGACGTCGGGGACCGCGTTCGCAGAGGCGCAAGTGATCAGCACCGTTCGCGCGCCGTTGCCTCGCGCCGACTCCAAGGCTCCGAGAGCGAAAGGCGTCACCGAGCTCGCCGACAGAGCAACCAGCACGTCCCCGACAGTCAGTTCACGGACCGCTTCGGTGCCGTCCTCCGAGACATCCTCCGCGCCTTCACGGGCGGCGAACACGGCCTCGGGGCCGCCCGCGATCACCGCCCGGATCTGCTCCGGGTCCGTTCCGAAGGTGGGAGGGCACTCGGCGGCCTCGAGGATACCGAGCCGGCCGCTGGTTCCAGCGCCGGCAAAGACGACCTGACCGCCGGCCTCGAGAGCCTCCGCAACCCAGGCGGATACGAGGGCGATTGCCTCTCGACAGCGCAGGGCGGCAGCCAGCCCTCGCGCATCCTCTTCCAGGAGAAGGGACACGACGTCTTCGGTTTCGAGCGTGTCGAGCTCTTCGCTGGCCGGGTTCGAGGCCTCGGTCGACAGGTCTCGCCAATCAGCCATCGAGCTCGGTCCTCGTGATGGCCGGACTTCTGGGCGAGACACCGGGTGGGAGTTGCATGGGATCGGGAAAGCCTAGCTCGGACATCACCGGATGTCTACGCAAGATCAGCCGAAAAAGAGGTAGCAGACGAGAATTGCGGCAACGACTCCCGCGACGTCCGCGGCGAGGCCGCAGCCCAGGGCGTGCCGCGTGCGACGAATACCCACCGAGCCGAAGTAGACGGCGAGGACGTAGAAGGTGGTTTCGGTGCTGCCCTGGATGACGCTCACCAGCCGACCGGCAAAGCTGTCGGCCCCGTGGACCTCCATCGTCTCGAGCATCATGCCCCGGGCGCCGCTTCCCGAAAGAGGTCGCATCAGCGCGGTCGGCAGACCTTCCACCCAGCGGGTGTCCAGACCCATTTGGGCCACTGCCCAGCGCACGCCGTCGAGCAGAAAATCGAGTGCACCGCTCGCGCGCACGATCCCGATCGCCACCAGCATCGCCACCAGGTAGGGGATGATGGTCACCGCGACCTTGAAGCCGTCTTTGGCTCCATCGACGAACACTTCGTAGAGCGGCAGCTTGCGCCGCGCGGCCAGAAAAACGAAGCTCACGATGATCGAGAAGATCACGAAGTTCGACAGGACCGAGCTCTGCAGCTCCATGGTCTCTCGGTCGAGCCGCGAAAAGTAGAGGATCATTCCCAGGATCAGCGAGCTCAGGCCGCCCAGATAGGCAAGAATGACGGGATCCCACAGTCGCAGCCGCTGCACGGTGGCGGTGACCACCAGGCCGACCATGGTGGAACAGAAGGTGGCGATGAGCATCGGGATGAAGATGTCGGTCGGATCGGCTGCACCCATCTGCGCCCGGTAGACGAAAATCGTGATCGGGATGACCGTCACCGCGGAGGTGTTGAGGACCAGGAAGAGGATCTGATCGTCGCTGGCCTCCTCCGGCTCGGGGTTGAGCTCCTGCAGCTCTTTCATGGCTTTGAGGCCGAGCGGCGTGGCCGCGTTGTCGAGACCCAACATGTTGGCCGCCATGTTCATGACGATCGAGCCCGTGGCCGGATGGCCGTCCGGAATGCCCGGGAAGAGTCGCCGCAGCAGGGGTCCGAAGGCGCGCGCCATGAGATCGACCGCTCCGCCCTTCTCGCCGAGCCGCATGATGCCGAGCCACAGGCACATCACGCCGGTGAGGCCAAGGGCGATTTCGAAGCCGGCCTTGGCGAGGTCGAATGACGCGCTGACCATGGCCGCCCATACCTGATACTCGCCGAAGAAGACCGATTTCACGACACCGACCAGGAAGGCAACCAGGAAGAACGCTCCCCAGATCTTGTTCAGCACGGCGCCACCACCGACAGAGCGTTCAGTACCTGCAATGCGACTCCGATCGCCATCGCACTCTCATCGACATCGAAGAGCCCGAAGTGGACCGGGTGCACGATTCCCGCCTCCTCGTTCCGCACCCCGAGAGAATAGAACACCCCCGGGACCTCGCCCAGGTAGAAGCCGAAATCCTCGACCCCCATCAGGGGCCGATCGAAGATCACGACCGATTCGCCGCCGAGAAGCGTCCCGGAGTTTTCGCGCACCAGGTCAACCATTGCGTCGTCGTTGACTACCGGGTCGTAGCTGGGCTGGATCTCGATCTCGGCGCGCGCGCCCATCGCCGCCGCCACGGAACCGGCGGTTTCCTCGATGCGCTGCAACACCGAGGCTCGGACCTCGGGTTTCAGGCATCGGACGGTGCCCGTCAGCTGGACCCTGTCGGCGATGATGTTGGTCTGGCTGCCGCCTTCGATGACTCCTAGGCTCACGACCGCAGCATCGCGGGCGTCGACGTTGCGGCTGACGATGCCCTGCAGAGCTGTGATGACGTGGGCTGAGGCGACGATGGCGTCCACCCCGATCGAAGGGTAGGCCGCGTGAGCCGCCTTGCCGTGAACGACAATCGAGAGATCGTCTGACGAGGCGTTGCGCTGCCCGTAGTGGAGACCGATGGTGCCGACGTCGAGAGACGGGTCGACGTGGAGCCCGAAGATCGCATCCACCTTCGGGTTCTCGAGAACTCCCGCCTCGATCATCAGCTTGGCGCCACCCACCGTCTCCTCTGCGGGTTGGAAGAGCAGCTTGACGGTTCCGGAGAACGAGTCATTCATTCCTTCGAGCAGCCTCGCGGCTCCGAGAAGCACGGTGGTGTGGACGTCGTGGCCGCAGGCGTGCATCGTTCCCGGGACCTTCGAGGCATAGGGAACGACCTTGTCGTCCTGGATCGGCAGGCCGTCGAGATCGGCCCGCAAGGCCACCACTTTGCCCTCGCCGTCGCCTCGAATCGAGCCCAGGATTCCGGTGCCGCCGAGGCCATCCCGGTGCTCGATCGCCATTTCGTCGAGCAGCTCGCGGACCCTGGAGCTGGTGCGGTGCTCCTCCAGTCCGAGCTCGGGATGCTGGTGGAGATCGCGGCGGATCTCGATCATCCAGGGGAGGAGGGCCTTTGCCGCCGCCAGGATCTCGGAGGCCTTTTCCGGATTCACCGCGCGACCATAACACGTCACGCGAATGGGTGCGCTTCCTATTCGATCCCGCTCCCGATCCCGCCTCCGTTCCCGGAAAGGCAGACCGACATCAACCGCTTTGGAACCGCAAAGACGCAAAGAGCGCAAAGATCATCAAAAGAGTTTCTTTGCGGCTTCTTTGCGCGGGTGGGAGGGTGGACGGCTTTGCGACTTGGCGTTTTCAACGTGTTTGCGGCCAGAAGTTCTTAGCAGTGTCGGATGGTCTCTTCACCACCGCCAACCTGATCGCGCAGATCAGGGTCCGGTCACGCTATCAGGCTATATATCTGTCGCGCCTCCGGCACTGGAATCGGCCAGCGGATCGCGTAACACGATTGCTGCCTTAGGTCACGTGCAGACTTGGATTATAGGGGCGGGATTCATCCCGACCTTGCTCCAGCCGGCTAGGTAAGGTCGAGTATCCTCGGCGACATCTCCGTTTCAAGCAACGTGGCCAGCTTCTGGCGCTCGTTGATCACGGTTACCCGCTCACCATCCACCAGGACCTCGGTGGAACGTCCGTGGTCGTTGTAGTTCGAGCTCATCGACATGCCGTAGGCGCCGGCGGAGAAGACCGCGATGAGGTCGCCGCGTTGCACGGGCGGGAGCTCCCGCCCCCGTGCCAGGAAATCGCCGGTCTCGCAGATCGGGCCGACGATGTCGCAGCGGCGGAGGTCCGGCAGGTCGAGATCTTCGGCGGCCGCAGGCGGCATGTGGCGCGGATCGACCTTGGTCGGCCAAGCGAAGTGGAAGGCGCGGTAGAAGGCGGGCCGGATCAGGGTGTGCATCCCGGCGTCGCAGATCACGAAGGTCTTCTCGCGCCCCTCCTTGACGTGCTGGACGCGGGTCAAGAGGACCCCGGAGTTGGCGAGGATCGACCGGCCCGGCTCGAGGACGATCTTGAGTCCTTTCGCGGCCCTTTCCTCGAGCAGCGGCGTCAGGACCTCGGCGAAGGCTTCGATCTCGGGCGACTCGCCGTCCCAGTAGCTCATCGGCCAGCCGCCGCCGAGATCCAGCACCGAGACGGTGTGTCCCTCACGCTCCAAGGTTTCGATGAGCCGAAGCAAGACCCGAGCGGCCGACTCATAGGGTTCGGTTTCGCGCACCGGCGACCCGATGTGGACGTGCATGCCGACGAGCTTGACCGAGGCCGCGTCCCGAAATGCGGCGAAGATCTCAGGTACTCGGGTCCACGCGACACCGAACTTGTTCTCCTCGAGGCCCGTCGTGGTGTACTCGTGAGTCCTGGCGTCCACATCGGGATTGACCCGGATGCACGCCCGGGCCACGACGCCGAGATCGGCGGCAACGCGGGCGAGGACCTCGAGCTCGCTCTCGGACTCGACGTTGAAGAGGCCCACCGGGCCGCGATCGTTGATATTCCCGCCGCCGAGGCCTTCGGCGTCGTCGCGGAGAGGGCTCCAGCGACCGTCGAGGGCCGCGCGTTGCTCTCCCTCCGTCTTGCCGACGCCGGCAAAGACGATCTCCTGCATCGGCGTTCCGGCCAGCCAGGCCCGTTCGAGCTCGCCACCGGAGACCACGTCCATGCCCGCGCCGAGCTCGCGCAGGAGGCGCAGGATGTGGAGGTTGGATGAGGCCTTGACGGCGTAGTGGAGATGCGCGCCGAGCGGCGCGAAGGCGCGCTCCATCCTGCGGTAGGAGGACCGGATCGCGTCGGCCGAGTAGACGAAGGTGGGAGTCCCCACGGCGTCGGCGATCTCCGAGATCGAGATCTCGCCGGTGTAGAGCACACCCTCTCGGTATTGGAAGGCGTCCAGGGGTTGCGTCACGTCAGTTTTCCTCTTTGAATCTACTTCTTCTTGGGGAAGAGGTAGTTGTTGTTTCGTTTGATGCGCAGCACCGTGCCGTTGTCGTCGAGCTCGAAGATCACGAGGTCCTTGTTCGGCCTGGCGAAGGTGGAGCCCTCGACCGGCGTGAGGGTGGTGTAGCCAGACGATGCGTCGTTGTACGGCGGGTAATCATAGCCGTACATGACGAGCTCGCCGTCGCGGATCAGCACTTCATACTCCCAACCCCAGGGATCCGCGTACAGCCCGACATAACGCTGCCACGCCGGATCCGGCTCCGGTTTCGGGGTCGCGGGCTCCGTGGTCACTTTCACAATCGACGGTGCGATGACTTTGTAGGCCTGCCTGGCGACGGTCGCGGGGCTGCCGTCGTCGGCGTTGATCGCCACGATCACGGCGATCTTCTCGCTCGGCACCATCAGGAGGTGGCTGACGTGGGCGCCGATCGAGCCGCCGTGGCCGACGAAGTTCTTGTCGTCGCGGTGGGAGACGTAGAAGCCCAGCCCGCGACCGCCCGAGAAGCTGTCGTAGACCCAGTGCACCCGGTGCATTTCGCGGAGCGTGCTGCCTTTCAGGATTTGATCACCGCCGGCCGGACCACCGCGAAACTGCAGGGAGGCGAAGCGCCCGAGGTCCTCGACGGTCGAGACGATGCCGCCGGCCGGCGCGATCGCACCGGCGTCGTAGTACTCCATGACCTCCCGGGTCCCGTCGGGTCGCTGCAACATGTAGGGATTTGCGAGGTGTTGGAGGATTCTCTCGTCAGGGGCGGCGCTCGAGCTCAGCATTCCGAGAGGGCGGAATATGTGCTCCTGCACGTACTCGGCCCACGGCTGGCCCGAAACCGCGGTCACGATCTCTCCGAGGAGAGACATGCCGAGGTTGGAATAGTGGTATGTCGTTTCGGGGGGGTTGAGGGCGTCCTGCGCCCGCACCACCTCGGCCAGCTCCTCGCGGGTGGGAAAGACGTGGTCGGTCCAGTAGGGGACGTCGGCCTCGCGAGCCAGCCCGGCGGTGTGCGTGAGGAGCTGACGAATCGTGATCTCGGGGGCGTCGGGGAATGGGTTCGGGACCTCGAACCAGGGAAGGTGCAGGGCCACCGGATCGTCGAGCCGGAGCTTGCCTCGGTCGCGGAGCTGCATGACGGCGGTTGATGTGAAGAGCTTGGAGATCGAGCCGATGCGGTAGACGGTCGACGGGGTCGCGGCAGTCTTCTTCTCGAGATCGGCGTAGCCGTAGCCCTCGGACCACACGATCTCCTGGTCGTACACGACAGCGATCGAAAGGCCGGGCCAGCTGCGATGGGTGATCGTCTGCTCGGCCCATCGTTCGAAGACCGCGATCCCGTCGGCGACCTCGGGCAGCTCCTCAAGCGGCAGCTCGGACGTCACGGCAAATGACGCCGACATCACCAGCAGAGTTGAGACGAAAACCGATTTCAAGCGCATTCCGGGCTTCCTCCTCGGTCAGGCGGCCTTCGAGCACCGGAGTATACGCGATATCAGTTTTGGGTTGAGAGTTTTCCGTTGCCCACCGCCAGCGGATGAGGGCGGGATGGTCTGAAAGTTCGAACATTCAAACGTCCCACCCGCCCACACGGCACGCGAGACGCGTGCCCCACAAAAGCTCCGGGTCGGTTTTGTGGGGCAGCCGTCCCGGCTGCCGGTTGGGTGGTGGGTGGAAACCCGTGCCCGTGCCCGTTTCCGTGCCCGCCCGTGTCCGAGCGCGTTTCCCATCCGGGCACGGAGACGGAGACGGGCACGAGTGAAGTCTTGCGGGCGCACCTCGATGCAACGACCGTCTACAATGCCTGCCATGCTGACCCTCACGCTTCTGCTCACCATCGCACTGCAAACGACAACCGCCATGGCACCGCAGCAGCTCTGGCAGAGCTGGCCGGAGGCACGCTTCGTTCAGACCCCGGCCCCGTGCATCCGCCCGGGCGAGCTCAAGGCCGAGCTGGAGCGGCTCGCGGAGCTCTATCCGGGAAAGATCACGCTCGAAGAGGTCGGACGTTCGTTTCAGGATCGCCCGATCCACATGATCACGCTGGGCAGCGGGTCGCGCTCGGTGCTCCTGTGGTCGCAGATGCACGGGGACGAGCCGTCGGCGACGCCTGCGCTTCTCGACATCGCCCATTTCCTCCTCGCCAATCCCGAAGAGCCGGGGGCGAAGGCGATCCTCGAGGAGCTCACGCTGCTGATGATCCCGATGCTCAATCCGGATGGATCGGAGATCTACGACCGGCGCAACCTGCAGGCGATCGACATCAACCGGGACGCCCTCAATCTGGCGACCCCCGAGGGCCAAATCCTGAAGAGGATCAGAGACGAGCACGAGCCCTTTCTCGGTTTCAACCTGCACGACCAGAATCGTCGGACCGCAGTGGGGGACACCGGCGTGCTGGCGACCAACGCCGTGTTGGCGGTGGCTGGCGATGCGGACGGAACGGTGACCCCCGGGAGGCTGCGGGCGAAGCGGGCCTGCTCGGCCATTGTCAAGGCCTTAGCGCCGTTCATGCCGGGAGGCATGGCCCGTTATGACGAGGACTGGAGCCCGCGGGCCTTCGGCGACAACATCACCGCGTGGGGGACTCCCGTGGTGCTCATCGAGAGTGGCGGGTTTCCGGCCGGTCACGATTTCGAGGATCTCACCCGTCTCAACTTCGTTGGGATACTGACGGTCTTGCGGGAGCTGGTGAGGAACGATCTCGAGGACCATGACCCCAAGGTCTATGAGAATCTCCCGCGCAACGAGTCTGATGCCTGGGCCGATGTCGTCGTGCGTGGTGGGTACATCCGACAGCCCGGAACCGGACCCTCCTACCGGGCCGATGTGGCCTTCAACCTCGACATCGACGATCGCGATACGGCCGGGTGCGCCACCGGGAACGCCGCACGATCCTACGTCGTCGAGATCGGCGACGCCCGGTTCCTTGGTGCGGGTCGAGTGGTCGATGCCAGTGACGGCCTCCTCGTGGCGTCCTTCGAGGTGGGCGTCAGGGGCTGGAAGACTCGCAGGTGGTTGCGCGGCTCCGTCCTCGATAATCTGGCTCGGCTGGGAGTTGGCACGGTGGTCTGGGAGGTGCCCCGCAAAAAGGTCGATGCCGCCCAGTCCCTTGCCATCGAGCTCGCTGGCCGCAGCCGACCTCGAGTTGCGGTGGTCGCGAAGCCGGCAACGATGCCGTGGTTGACTCTGAGCGGTCCACCAGCGTCGCCGAACTCGGATTCCCTCGCCGACGTGTTCAGTGCCCTTTCAGGCGGTCGCGTGCGGATGGAATCGGTCGGCTTCGAGACCCTGGATCGGCTCTCCGGCGTTGACCCCTCGAAATCTCGTCGACCGACGATACGAAGGCGCCGTCCGGCATCGTTCCTGTTGCTTGCACCCGCGATGCAAGGTGCCGTTGATCCGCAGAACTCGCGCCTCGCGACGGTATTCATCGACGGCGTCGAGCTGCGCGGAGGTTCCCAATGAGCCGTCCTTCGTTTCGGGTGGTCGCGTTCGTTCTCGTCGTTCTTATCTCTGCCTTCTCCGGGCTGCATCGGGAAACCGTGGCATCGGAGCTCTCTACGGCCCAGGAGGAGTGGGTGAGGACCACCCTGGCAGCGATGAGCCTCGAGGAGAAGGCGGCCCAGATGATCATGGTCGCCACGACGGGGTATCCCCGAAATCCGCGATCGCTGGATGAAGTCGAGCTCGTCGAAGCGGTTCGGGACACCGGTGTGGGCGGACTGATTTTGATGCGGTCGGAGGCGGGAACCATTCCCCGGTTGCTCAACGAGCTCCAGGGAGAGGCCCGCATTCCTCTGCTCGTGGCGATGGACATGGAACGGAGCCTGTCCTTCCGCCTGCGCCGAGGGTCGGTCGACCTCCCGTGGGCCATGGCTGTTGGAGCGACCCGCTCCGAGGATGCGGCCCGCTTTCTGGGCGAGGTGACGGCGCGGGAAGGACGGGCGCTGGGGATTCACTGGGCCTTCGCCCCGGTCGTGGATGTCAACAACAACCCGGACAACCCGGTCATCAACATCCGGTCGTTCGGGGAAGACCCCGAGATGGTCGCCCGACTCGGCGCCGCCTTTATCGAGGGTGCGAGGAGCGGCGGTCTGTTGACCTCGGCCAAGCATTTCCCCGGTCACGGCGATACCGCTGTCGATAGCCACGTCGGTCTGCCGGTCATCAGTGGTGACCGTGTGCGTCTGGAGACCGTGGAGCTGCCGCCGTTTCGAGCGGCGATCGACGCCGGTGTCGACTCGATCATGGTCGGCCACATGGCCGTGCCGGCCCTCGATCCGACGGGGCTTCCGGCGACCCTCTCGCCGACCCTCAACGCGAAGATCCTGCGCGACGATATGGGCTTCGACGGTCTCATCGTGACCGATGCCATGGACATGGAGGGTGTCGGCTCGGCCTGGATCGGCGAGGCGACAGTCGAGGCGGTTCGCGCAGGAGCCGACGTCATCCTGATGCCACCGGACCTCCGCGTCGCCCTGCAATCGCTGGTCCGCAGCGTTCGCGAAGGGGTCCTCAGCGAGGAACGCATCGACCAATCGGTGCGGCGCATTCTCGAGGTCAAGGCGCGGCTGGACCTCCACCGGAATCGTCTGGTTGACGCACATGCCGGCGCCTTCGATGTCGGGAGGCCGCAGGATGTCGACCGGGCGAGGGCGATCGCCGAGGCCTCCGTCACCATGGTCCGCAACGAGGACGGGCTGCTGCCTCTCGCCGCCGAGGAGCCCCTCCGGATCCTTCATCTGACGATGCCGAATGGCCTCGGCTTTCCGTCCTCCGAGTTCAGGAGACGGAGAATCTCGGTTCGAACGATCGCCCTGGGCGAAGAGATCGCGGAGGAGACGGCCGACGAAATCGTCGACGACGCCGCGGGTTTCACCCACATCCTGGTGTCGGCCTCGTATTACCGCGCCGCGATCTCACCGAGCCTCGCCCGTCTCCTGGAACGGCTCCGCGAGACCGGCGTGCCGATGATCGTTGCCTCCTTCGGCGACCCCTACATCTTGCGCGACCTCCCGGAGCTGTCCGCCTACCTCTGCACCTTCGGCGCCTCGATGCCGAGCCGGCGTGCGGCCGTCTCGGCGCTCTTTGGCGAGATCGACGTGCGTGGCAAATTGCCAGTGACCCTCAGCGACGACCATCTCTTCGGGGACGGCCTCGAGATCCCGCGGCGCGAGATGACGCTCCGGAGGGTCCAGCCTGAGAAGGCAGGTTTCAGACCCGGCGGATTGGATGATGTCGACCGTCTGCTCGACGGCTTCGTCGAGGAGGGGGCCTTCCCCGGCGGCGTCTTGGCGGTCGGACATCGCGGCGCCCTCGTCCATCTGCACCCATTCGGCCGGCTTGCATACGACGACGATGGACCTCCGGTCCGAGAGGACACGATCTACGACCTGGCCAGCCTGACCAAGGTCGTTGCCACGACGACGATGGCGATGATTCTGGTCGACGAAGGACGCCTCGATCTCGACGAGAGGGTGCAGGACTTCCTGCCGCTGTTCCAGGGACCGGGGAAGGACGAAGTGACGGTTCGCCAGCTCCTCACGCATAGCTCGGGAGTCGACTGGTGGGCACCTCTCTTCAAAGAGCTGGAGGGACCCGAAGCGTATCTCGAACGCATCCAGGCGATGGAGCTGGCCTACGAGCCGGGAACCAAATACAAGTACAGCGACCTGGGGATGATCCTCCTCGGCGAGATCCTGGCCCGCGTCGCCGGGCGGCCGTTGGACGATTTCGTGCGTGCCCGGGTCTTCGAACCGCTGCAGATGACCGACACACTCTACCGACCTGGCGCGGATCTCCTCCAGCGAATCGCCCCGACCGAGCGCGACGAGTGGCGCGGCCGCATGGTCCGTGGCGAGGTCCACGACGAGAATGCCTTCGCGCTCGGCGGAATCGCTCCCCACGCTGGGCTCTTCTCGACCGCGGGGGATCTCTCGCGATTCGCGCAGATGCTCCTCAACGGCGGGGTCCTCGAGCATCACCGGATCGTCTCTCGCGGGACGGTGGAGCTCTTTACCCGCAAGGCCGTCGAGGGAGAGTCCACCAGGGCCCTGGGCTGGGACACCAAATCGCCGGAAAAATCCACCGCCGGGTCCTATTTTTCCCCGCGCTCATTCGGCCACACCGGCTTCACCGGCACCTCGATCTGGGTCGATCCGGACCGCGAGCTCTTCGTCATCCTGCTCACCAATCGGGTCCATCCGACGCGCGACAACCAGCTCATCCGCAAGGCGAGGCCGGCGGTTGCAGACGCAGTGGTCAACGCCTTGACCGACGAGTACCGTGAGCTCCCCGCCCCGGAACCCGAGGTCGCCGTCGAGGCGGGTCTCGATCGCATCGCCGCCGGCGAGGACTTCGGGCTTCGCGGCAAACGGCTCGGTCTCGTCGTTCACGCAGCCTCGGTCACGGTGGACGGAAGCCACGCAATCGACGTGCTGCGTGATCGAGGCCTGAATGTCGTACGCCTCTTCACACCCGAGCACGGCCTGCAGAGCCGGGCGGCGGCCGGTGAACATGTAGACAGTGGCAGGGATGGGGTCAGCGGGCTGCCGGTGGTCAGCCTCTACGGCGACCACCGCAAGCCGACAAAGAAGGACCTCAAACGTCTGGACGCCCTGGTCTTCGATCTCCAGGGCGCCGGCGTGCGCTTCTACACCTACGTCAGCACGATGATCCTGTGCCTCGAGGCGGCGGCCGAGAGAGGCCTGGAATTCGTCGTGCTCGACCGGCCGAACCCCCTCGGCGGAGAACGGATCGAGGGACCGGTCAGCGCGCCCCGCGACATCGTCCCGGAGAGCTTCGTCAACATGGCGCCGGGGCCCCTGGTGCACGGGCTGACGCTCGGCGAAATGGCGCGGTACGTCAACCAGCGGCTGAAGAAACCGGCGCGCCTGACTGTGGTGCCGATGAGGGGCTGGGAACGTCATATGACGTGGCTCGACACCGGCCGCAGCTGGGTTCCGCCCTCGCCGAACCTTCGCAGCCCGGAGGCCGCCATCGCCTATCCGGGGGTCTGCTTGCTGGAGGCGTCGGTGGTTTCGGCGGGGCGCGGCTCGCCGGAGCCCTTCCTGTATTTCGGGGCCCCCTGGCTCCGGCCTTCGCAGCTTCAGGTGTCGGCGCCCGGATTCAATCTCGAGCCCGTGAGCTTTACCCCGGAGAGCTCTCCCGCGGCACCCAATCCCAAGTTCGTCGGCCAGCAGTGCCGGGGTATGCGGGTCCGGGTCACCGACCCGAAGGCGGCCGAACCCTATCGGCTCGGAATCGAGCTGGTCGCAGCGCTTCGATCGGAACCCGAGTTCGAGTGGAGACGAGATGGCGAGGCCTTGACATGGCTGGTCGGAACCCGGAGGCTGCTCGACAATCTCCACAGCGGCAAGACCGTCGAAGAGATCATCGAGGCGGACACGGCGGATCACGAGGCGTGGCGTCGCGAACGCGAGTCGGCGCTGTTGTATTGACCGGATATTCAACGCACGAGGAGAGAGCACTCATGACCTTGAATCGACGCCAACTGCTGCAGCTTGGAGGCGCCGCAGTCGCTGCGGCGAGCCTGCCTTCTCTCGCCGAGTCGGACGGTCCGAATTCGGATGTGATGAAGCCAAAACGCCTGAAGGAGGGTGATGTGGTGGGTTTGATCAGCCCTTCCGGAGCCACCTTCTTTCCCGACCGTGCGGAGATCGCGCGCGAGGGCCTCGCCGCTTTCGGTCTCGAGGCGCGCTTCGGCAAGCACCTCCTCGACCGTTACGGCTACTTGGGTGGGGAGGACGAAGACCGTGCCGCCGACATCAACGGCTTTTTCGCCGACCCCGAGGTGCGAGCGGTGTTCTCGCTTCGAGGTGGTTGGGGCTGCAACCGGCTGCTGCCGTACCTCGACTACGAGCTGATCCGAAAGAACCCCAAGATCGTCATGGGATTGAGCGACATCACGGGCCTCCTCCTCGGGCTCCACGCGAAGACCGGTCTCGTGACCTTTCACGGCCCGACGGCCGGATCGAGCTGGAACGAGTTCAGCGTCGACCACGCCAGGCGCCTGCTCTTCGACGGGGCGGCGATGACATTGCGCAACAAGGAAACCGACGACGACCGGCTGGTGCAAACCACGAACAGGGTCCTCACCATCACCTCAGGCAAGGCCCGGGGTCGCCTCATCGGCGGCAACCTGACCGTCCTCACGACCTTGATGGGCTCGGACTATCTGCCCGACTTCTCGGACTGCATCCTCTTTGTCGAGGACGTGCGAGAGGAGGTCTACCGCATCGACCGCATGCTGACCCAGCTGGCCCTCGCCGGAGTGTTGCAGCAGATCAAGGGCTTCATCTTCGGCCGTTGCACCGACTGCGAACCGAGCCGGAGATACGGATCGCTGACCCTGCCAGAGGTTCTGGACGACCACATCGCGCCGCTCGGGGTTCCCGCCTGGTACGGCTCGATGATCGGCCACATCAGGCACAACTTCACGGTGCCTCTGGGAATCGAGGCCGAGATCGACGCCGACACCGGGACCATCAGGCTCCTCGAACCCGCCGTGGTGTAGACCCGTACCCGTCCCCGACGAGTCGGTCGACCACGAGTGTCATCCCGTGGGAGGCGCCGATTCGAGGGATCTGTGGAGGTGTTTGTTCACGCCTTCGCGTCACCGACGACTCCATAGATCCCTCGACTCGCTTCGCTCGCTCGGGATGACAAGCTGCGGATGAGTTTTCTCAGGGCCTCTTTGGAAAAAGCAGAATCGCATCCGCGTTCCGCCTCGCCTCGCCACCCGAAGGACTATTGACCACTTTGCCATCAACGACCATGGTGGTCGACCCACCGCCGTCGAGGTTGATGGCCGAGACGCAGCCGAGCTCGAGCATGAGGTCGGTGAGCTCGGGAAGCGACATGCCGACGCTTTCACCGGGCCGCCGTCCATCCACCGTGACCAGAAGAAGCGTCCCATCCTCTCTCGCGCCCACTGCCGTTCGTGGATGGCGGGCGAGGAAGAAGACCCTCGAGATCGACTCCTTCTCCGGTTCCTCGAGTCGCTTTCCGTTCCACAACAGGAGCGGACCCCCGCTGAGGATATGCCGGGCCTTGCCCCAGTTGTCGTCGGCATCGGGCAGCAGCGGGAGCAGCTTCGTTTCGACGGACACCTGGTCCCCAGGTCGCAACTGCGGCGGCACATCGTCGAGCCGTTCACTTCCGATTGAAAGCACCATGCCCGCTGCAGGGATCACCGAGTTTCCCGACGCCCGGCGAAAGTCGGTGATGTTCCCGTCGCGGATGACGATCTCCGCGCCCTCCGGGGACGTCAGGGTCGTCGGATGGAACTCCGGCGTGAACAGCACAACCTCCGATGGGTTCCTCTTGCGATTGATCCCATCGATCGGGATCGGCTTCCCACTCCCGAGATGGATCTCGCTACGGAAGCCGAGTCTGCCGAAGACGGATCTCGTGGCACCCTCCTGATCGAAAAACCCGACCGAAGCTCGACCACGGTCGGGCTCGGACAGCAATCGATCGTCGATCTCGAGCGCTCCCCGAGAGTCCCCGGCAAACGGGCCTGTCATGTAGAAATAGCCGCCATTGACCGCGGCCAGAGCGCCGCGCCGATTCGCCAGGTCTGCCGTCGTCTCGAGCCCGATCGCCGCGTCGGTGGCGTGCGCCACCTGGACTTCGATCCATGCCGGATCGACCTCCAGAACGTGGATCTTCCAAGGGCCTTGAGGGTGCCTCAGGTCGTGCGAGGTCTGCTCGATCTGCAACGGCGGCTGGAATCCCTTCTCGATGAGGCGGTGCCTCAGATCCTCCGCCTCGGATCGGTTCGGGAGACCTTGCGTGATGACGAAGTAGTCGCCGCCAGAGCTGTGCGGGTAGGCTGTGAAACCCCTCGAGCGAGCGCGCTCGAGCACGAGGTCGGCCTCCGACTGGTGGTCGAAGACTCCGAGCACGACGTGGTAGCTCGCCGTGGTGGCGGCGTCCCCCCGGACGAGGATGTGATGCAGGAGCCCGGGAGCAACGATCTCGGTCGATCGCTCGTCGGCCGCGAAGGCGGCAAGCCACAACACGGTGAGTCCGAGTGCGAGGGAGAGAATCTTCCGGTCCACGCTGTCACGCCGCCTTTCCGTCCCCGCCTGTACGAGGCCAGATGAAGCTCGCTCCCAGCCCGGCCGCAAAGGTGAGGGCCGAGCCGACCAGAGCGAACCAGGGCCAGGCCAGGGTGGTCGTGAAGAAAATGGTCGTCATGCAGGCAAGGCCGATGACGAGCCCGGCCAGCGCCGCCCGCTCGCCGACCCGCTCGGCGAAGATCCCCAGGAAGAACACACCGAGGACGATGCCGGTGGTGAATGCCGCGATGCCCAGCACGCTGCTGACCACGGAAGCCTTCACCCATTGGCCTGTGATTCCGACGGCGATCTGGATCACTCCGAAGATCACGGTCAATACCCGGACGACTCGAAGCTGCGTCTCGGCCGAGGCCTTCGAGCCCTTGCCGGCAAAAAAGAAATCGTTGGCCGCCGCGGTGGCGCAGGAGTTGAGCGAGCTCGACAGGGTCGACATCGCTGCGGCGAAGATCGCGCCCAGCAAGATGCCGAGAAGGCCCACCGGAATCTCGTCGAGAATGAAGCGGGCGAAGACGCGGTCGGGCCGCTCGAAGGCCGCATCGGGCGGAAAGACCTGGTAAAAGGCGAAGAGGCCGACTCCTATGAGAAGAAAGAGCGCGAATTGCCCGACCACCACGAAGCCACCGACCCAGAGCGCTCGCTGGGCCTCCCGCAGGTTTCGGGCGCAGAGGTAGCGCTGCACCATCATCTGGTCGACGCCGTGCGATCCGAGCGTGATGAAGAGACCGCCGAGTAAACCGGCCCACAGTCCGTAAGGCTGGCTCCAATCGAAGCTCAGGTCGAAGACGCGCAGCTTGCCGGCCTCACTGCCGATGGCGAGGAGCTGGTCCCAGCCGCCCGGGAGTTTGTGCAGAATCAAGAACAGAGCGACGATGGCGCCGCCGATGTAGATCGCGAACTGCACCAGATCGGTGACCAGGACCGCGCGGATACCGCCGAAGAATGTGTAGACGATGGTCGCGACACCCATCGACACAACCGCCCAGTGAAGGGGGATCCCGGTCATCTCCTGGAGGACGATGGCCGAAAGGAAGAGACGGAGGCCGTCGGCCAGGCTGCGGGTGATGATGAACATCGCCGACGCCGCGCGTTGGGCGGCGCCCCCGAAACGCTCGTTGAGCACGTCGTATGCCGTGAAGAATGAGCCCTTGAAGTACTGCGGTAAGAGCAGGAAGACCACCACGAAGCGACCCAGGAGGAATCCGAGAGGAATCTGTAACCAGGTCATGTCCCTGGAGTAGGCGAAGCCGGGGATGCTCAGAAAGGTGACGGTGCTGGTCTCGGTGGCGACGATCGAGAAGAGGATCAGCCACCAGGGGCGGTTCCGCCCTCCCACCACGAAGTCGGACACGCTGCCCGCATGGCGGCCGATCCACAGCCCGAGAAGCACCACGCCCACGAGGTAGAGCGCGAGAATTCCGAGATCCACCGATCCCACGCTCATTGGACCACCCGCCCACCCGTTTCACCACCAAGGAACCAAAACCACCGAAAAAAACCACAGAGGGTTTCCTTGGTGTCCTTGGCTTCTTGGCGGTTCAAAAATGACTTCAGGTACGCGCGCCGGCGCGGTTTCCCGCCCAACCCATCGCACTCTCTCACTGCAGCAGTTCCAAAGCAAGAGTGACCGCGCCCATGGCCGGCTCGACCTCGAGCAGTCTGACCTCGACATCATCGAGGTCGTCGAGAAGGCTGATGATGCGCGGGCCGAGGCTTGGACAGGCCTTGAAGGCTCCGCCCGCCAGGACGATCGGATGCCGACCCGGGAAATCGAGGTTGTTGGTGACCGCTCTCGCGGCGCTGGCGAGATGTTTCGCCGCCTGGTCCATGAGGGTCTCCGCCGCTTCGTCACGATTGGAGCTCGCGGTCTCGACCAGTGAGGCGAGATCGGCGACCCGGTTGCGCGAGAGCTCCTGGTCGTAGAACCACTTCACCAGCTCTTGCGGGTCCGAGACGCCGAGCTTTTCGCAGATCAAGGGGTAGAGGGTCGTGGCCACACCGCGACCGTCAGCCGCGCGGATGGCGTGCCGGACCGCATAGTGGCCGAGCCAGAATGCCGATCCTTCATCTCCAAGCAGGTAGCCCCACCCTCCGGCCCGGGCCTCGTTGCCCTCGGGATCGACACCGTAGGCGATGGATCCGGTTCCGGCGATCACGACGATGCCGATGCCGTCCGGAGCGCCGGCGACGAGAGCGACCAGGGCATCGTTGACCACCCGAACGGGCTGTCGCTGGCCGAGGCGGCGCAGGACCTCGCGGATCACCTCGTCCGCCCCCGGCTGGCCGACGCCGGCGATACCGAGACAGAGGGCCGCGAGAGGCTCGGGGGGCTCGAGGTTTTCGATCACGTCGAAGAGGACCTTCTCGACCGCCAGTTCACCCTTGACGAGCAGGTTGGCGCCACCGGAGATGGTCTTGGAGTGCACCTTTCCGGTTTCGTCGGCCAAGAGGCCCACGGTCTTGGTTCCGCCGGCGTCGATCCCAATCACGTACGGCATCTCGTGTCCTCCATTATGGCCCGTGACGAGGAGATCTCATCGCCGTTCCCGCACGCCGAGACCCGGTTCCGACGGCAGCACGAGCTTTCCGCCGTGGACCTCGGCGCCGATGAAGGGGTCGTTGGTGATGAGCAGGTTGCCGTCGAGGTCGGCGAAATCGACGAGGGGGGCAATGTGCGCCGCGGCGGTGATCGCCAGCGAGCTCTCGATCATGCAGCCGATCATGATCTGCATTCCGTGGGCGCGTGCTACGTGGATCATCCGCAGGGCCTCGCCGAGCCCGCCGCACTTCATCAGCTTGATGTTGATGCCGTCAAAGGCTTCGGCCAGATGGGGGATGTCCTCGGCGCGGGCGACGCTCTCGTCGGCGAAGAGGGGCAGGGGACTCTGCCGTTTCAGCTCGCGCATCTCGTCGAGCTGATCGGCCGGCAGCGGCTGCTCCACCAGCTCGACGCCCATTTCCTGGAGCCACTCGAGGCGCGCGAGGGCGTCTTCGAGAGCCCAGCCCTCGTTGGCGTCCACCCGTAGCGGACGGTCCGTCATGCCGCGAACCGTCTCGAGCATCCGCCGGTCCTCGGCCGATCCCATCTTGACCTTCAAAACCTCGAAGGCCTCTGCCTCGCGGACCTTCTGCTCGATGATCTCGGGCTCGTCCATGCCGATAGTGAATGACGTGACCGGCATCGTGCTCGGATCGATGCCCATCAGCTCGTGGAGCGGGACTCCGAGCCGTTTAGCCGCCAGGTCGCGAAGGGCCATATCGACGGCGGCCTCCGCCGCCGGCTCTCCCAAGATGGCGACGCGTGCCGCCGCCGATTCGAAGGCTCGCGGGTCTTCGATTCGAGCTGCCATCTCCTCGGCCGCCCGCGCGGCCGAGTCCGCGTCCTGCCCGTATCGGGCGATGGGGGCCGCTTCTCCGAGGCCGACGAGACCGTCGTGTTCGATCTCGACCATCAAGACGCGGCGAGTGTCGCTGTCCCCTCTGGCCAGTCGAAAGGTGTGACGGAGCTCGAGGACATAGTCGTGGTGGCGTAGGTGGATCATGTCGGTCTCGTTCGGTCCTCACCGTATCGAGGATCTGCGATGCATCATACAGACTCCCGGTTGACGCGGGTTATGATCCCACCATGTGGAAGAGGTCCGTAGCCTGCTCAGCGATTTTTGTGGCGGTGATTCTTGGCGCGGCGTGTTCGCGGGACGAGGACCGGGCTCCCATGGCTCAGGAAAGACCACGGCCCTCGATCCTCCTCATCACCCTGGACACCACCAGGGCCGATAGCGTCGGCTTCGAATCCGACGCCGTCGAGACGCCGGCCCTGGATGCCCTGGCCGCTCGGGGTACACGGTTCGCGCAAGCGTGGACGACGGTTCCGATGACCCTCCCGGCCCACACCTCGATACTGACCGGGCTCTACGCCTCCGAGCACGGAATACGCGAAAACTCACGCTTCCTCGATGAGGACCGGGTCCTCCTCGCCGAACGCCTGAGGGCTGCGGGCTATTCGACGGCGGCCTTCGTCTCCGGATATCCGCTCAAGAGGCGCTTCGGCTTGGCGCAGGGCTTCGATCACTACGACGACGAGATGGGCGCGGGAAACGCCGAACGCACGGCAGGGCCGACGACCGACCGCGCATTGTCCTATCTCGAGTCCAAGGCCGCCGGACCGGTCTTCGTGTGGGTCCACTACTTCGATCCCCACGATCCCTACGAGCCACCCGAGCCATTTCGCTCGCGCTATCCGTCGTCGCCGTACCTCGGTGAGATCGCGTACACGGATCAGGAGCTCGGTCGCCTCGTCGACGCCTTCGAAACGCGATTCGAGGCCTCGAGGATCCTCGTGGTCGGTGATCACGGCGAAGGTCTCGGCGATCACGGCGAGATGCTGCACGGCAACCTGCTCTACGGGAGCGTGATGCGGGTGCCCCTCGTGATCGCGGGGGCTGGAGTTCCCGCGGCCGTGGTCGAGACCGCGGTGAGTGTCCGGAGGGTCTTCGACACGGTTCTCGCCTGGTCGGGTCTCGAGTCCTCCTTCGACCTGCTTGCGCCGACCGAAGAGGTCGTGATGGGAGAGGCGCTCAAGCCATTGCTTCAGTACGGGTGGCAGCCGCAGGTGATGGCCGTCCGCGGCTCGATCAAGGTCATCCAGAGCGGGGACACAGAGGTCTTCGATCTGCAATCGGATCCCGGGGAGTCCGAAAACGTCGCCGGCGACCTCGAGATCGATCCGGGGATCCTCGAGGCGATCCGGAGCTACGAACTCGTCCCGGAGGTCGAAGCCTCGGGTGATTCCCTCGACGAGGAGACCAGGAAGCAGCTCGCAGCCCTGGGCTATGTCGGGGGCGAGGGGCCGGCACCGCTTCGTGTTGACGCACCGAATCCCCGAGACATGACCCACCTCTTCGACGATCTCAACGAGGGGGCGGAGCTCTTCGTCAGAGAGCAATACGCAGCGTCCATCAGGATCTTCGAGGGGGTGCTGGCGGAAGACCCGGAGAACTTCATGGTGACGGTGCGCCTGGCGGTTTCGCACTCGATCCTCGGAGACGAAGGTCGCGCGCTGCAGCTCTTCTCGCGGGCCGAGGAGATCAGCCCCGGATCGATCGATCTCCGGCATTACCTGGGAATGCACTATTTCCGCTTCGAGCGCTGGAACCTCGCGGCCCCTCTCCTGGAGGAGGTGTTGACGGCCATGCCGCGGAAGCTGCCGGCACTCGAAGCCCTGGCCCGGATCCGCGAGGGAGAAGGGCGCTTTGCCGATGCCGCCCGACTCCTGGAGCGGATCATCGACCTGAAGGCCTCGCCCGCCGCGGAGTGGGTGAGGCTGGGCGAGCTTCGGATGGCCGTTGCCGATACCCCGGGCGCGATTCGAGCCTTCGAGGAAGCCAGGATGCTCCAAGGTCCTGACTTCAAAGGTCACCTCGAGCTCGGAGTCTGCTATCTCGCCGCGAGGGACCCCGCGTCCGCGGCTCGGATGCTGGATCAGGTGCCATCGAATCACCCGGGCTACCCGATGGCGCTCTTCAAGAGGGCCCAGGCAAGCGTGCTCCTCGGCGAGCCCGAGTGGCGGGAGCGGGTCCGCCTGGCCTACGAACGATCCGACCCCACCACCCGCCGCCTCATCGAGAACGAGCCCCTCTTCCAGGGCGCGAGTAAGATCCGCTACAGTCTCATCACCGGTGAACTCAAGCTCGAAAATGAGATCTTTCCACTCCGGGTGCTGAGCAATGAAATCTTGTATGCAAGCGTTGACTGTCATTT
>JBFFBV010000050.1:0-30834 GCA_041560205.1 Candidatus Sulfomarinibacter sp. | reverse complement strand
GGAACCGCTCGCATCGAACCGCCTTCGGGCGGTGAGGTGGTTCTTACCGCGCCTGTCGATGGTGTCGTTCGAGCCGCGAAGTGGCCGTACACGGGGCAGAAGGTCGTATCGGGCGAAATCCTGCTGTTTCTCGTCCCGACGACGAACACCCAGCGGAGCCTCGCCGGGCTCCAGGCGACGGTCCGCGAGATCGAAGCGCTGGGCGAGGCAGCCGAAGCCCGGGTGCAACGGCTCGAGGGACTGCTCGGGCGCGAGGCGGTGAGTCGACGTGAGGTGGAACACGCGAGGGCCGAGGCCACCGGGCTCGAGGCACGTTTGGAGGCGGCACGCGCGGAGCTCGAGGCGGCGGAGGCCGGTCGGAGGGGTAGGCAGGACGTCAGGGGTCTCGAAATTGGCTCACCCTTTGTCGGCCGAGTCGCCGAGGTCGTGGTGTCGCCCGGTGAGCACGTGTCTGCGGGCACAACGCTGGTACGGTTGGTCCGGGAATGGCCGGTGTGGGCCCGGGTGGCCTTGACACCGGGTGACGCCGGCCGCCTGAGTGACCGGGTCAGCGGGATGGTTCTGGATATCGGTGCGAGCGTTGATCCGGTGATCGTGCCCGAAGCCGATCTCCGGCTCGTCGCGGTGGCCCCTGAGGTGGATGCCCGCACCGGCACAGTCGAAGCGCTCATCGAGATCTCGCGGAGTGTCGACGACCTCAAACCGGGGTTGGTGGCGACAGCGCAGATCCTCCTGCCCGATCTCATCGAGGGCATCGTGCTGCCCGACTCGGCGGTGGTCGACGACGCCGGAGAGTCGGTCGTCTACATCCAGCTCGACGGTGAGAGCTTTTCTCGTCGCGAGGTGGTGGTGCGTCATCGCCAGGGCGATGCCCTGATGGTCGAAGGCGTGCTGCCCGGCGAGCGGATCGTGACCCTCGGCGGCGCAGCGATCAGGCGCGCTGCCCTGATGGCCTCGGGCGAGGCCCAGGGCCACGTTCACTAGATGGAGGCCTCATGATTGCCAGGCTCGTCCAGTTCTCCATCGCGTTTCGTGGTTTTGTGCTAGTGGTTGCAGGCCTGCTCCTCCTGGCTGGCGGCCTGGTGGCCCAAAGAACACCGGTCGACGTGCTCCCGGACCTCACGGCCCCATCGGTCACTGTGCTCACCGAGGCCACGGGATTTGCACCTGAAGAGGTGGAGCTCCTCGTGACCTTCCCCCTCGAGTCGGTCCTCAACGGTGCGCCGGGCGTGCGACGCCTGCGCTCGGTGTCGGGCGCCGGGGTCTCCGTGGTGTATGTCGAGTTCGACTGGGGACAGGACCTCTATCTGGCCCGCCAGATCGTCTTCGAACGCCTTCAGCAGGCAGACTTGCCCGCCGGGGCAAGCCGCCCGAAGCTGGGCCCCGTGAGCTCGGTAATGGGTGAGATCGCGTTTCTCGCCCTGACCTCGGAGGAGCTGCCGGATGAAAAGCTCCGGCGTCTCGCCGAGACCGACGTCAGGCGGGCGCTGCTCGCCATACCGGGTATCTCACAGGTCGTGCCGATGGGCGGGGACATCCGCCAGTATCAGGTGCACCTCGACCCTGCCGCGCTGGCGCGGCACGGGCTCGGAACGCTGGATGTGGTCGAAGCGCTGGAAAGCGCCAGCGACAACGCGGCCGCAGGCTTCCACATCGACGACTCGCAGGAGTATCTCGTGCGGGGCCTCGGCCGGGTGCGAACGGCGGAGGACCTGTCCGCAACAGTGGTGACGGTCGTCAATGGGGTGCCGGTCACCGTGGGAATGATCGGTCGGGTGGTCGTGGGTGTCGAGCCGGTTCGTGGAAAGGCATCCTACAACGGGAAAACGGCCGTCATCTTGTCGGTGAAGAAACAGCCGGGGGCCAACACCCTCGAGCTCACCGCCGCCATCGACCTGGTGATGGTCGAGATCGGTGCATTGCTCCCGCCATCGGTGACGATCGAGGGGGAGAGCTTCCGGCAGGCGGACTTCATCGAGGTCGCGATCCACAATGTCGCGGTCGCCATGCGCGACGGTGCCGTGCTGGTGATCATCATCCTTTTCGTCTTTCTCGGCAACATTCGGGCCACCGTGATCTCGGCCCTGGCAATTCCGCTGTCGCTCGTCGCTGGAGTGCTGACGATTTCGGCATTCGGGGCGACCGTCAACACCATGACGCTCGGTGGATTGACCATCGCCATAGGGGCGTTGGTCGACGACGCCATCATCGCGGTCGAAAACATCATTCGCCGGCTGCGGCGGCGGCGCAGGGGATCTGATCCCATGGATAAGGTGTCGACCGCGGAGACGATCGAAGGTGCGGTCCAGGAGGTTGTCCGGCCGATCCTCTTCGCGACAGCGATCATCGGGCTGGTCTTCATACCCCTCTTTTTCCTCCCGGGCATGGAGGGGCGGTTGATGAAGCCGCTCGGGCTAGCGTACGTGTCGGCGCTGGCGGCATCGCTGGTCGTGTCTCTGACCGTGACACCGGCCCTGGCCTCGGTCCTCTTGACGACAGGACGAGTCCTGTCGAGCTCCGAGCCGCGGTTGATGGCGTGGTTGATTCGTCTTTACAGACCCAGCGTTCGCTGGGCGGTCGATCACACGGGCACGGTGATGGCCGGCGCGGCGCTGGCTCTTCTGGGCGCCCTCGCGGTGCTGCCGCTTCTCGGCAGGACATTCATGCCGGCCTTCAACGAAGGTGCGCTGACGGTTGCCGTGATTGCACCTCCTGGCATCACGCTTGCGGAGAGTGACGACCTCGGTCGGCGGGTCGAGGAGGCCCTGCTCTCGTTTCCCGAGATCGTATCCACGAGCCGCCGCACGGGGCGCGCGGAGCGCGACGAGCACCTCCAGGGCGTCAACGGGTCGGAGATCGAGGTGGTGTTGCGGCCCGGCAGACCGAGAGCAGAGCTGTTGGCCGAGTTACGTCGTGCTGTAGCCACCATTCCGGGTATATCTGTGGCCTTCGGCCAGCCGATCAGTCATCGCATCGAACACATGGTGTCGGGCGCCAAGGCCAACCTCGCGGTCAAGATCTTCGGTCCCGATCTGACAGTTCTTCGGCGCCTCGCTTCGGCGGCGGAGGAGATCCTCGAGGGTGTCCCCGGAATCGTCGATCTCTCCAATCTGGAGCAGGCCACGGTGCCGCAGCTTGCCATCTCCTTTGACCGCGCGGCGATGGCGCGCTATGGGCTGGATGCCCACGCTCTCGCCAGATCCATCGAGACGCTGTTTCAGGGAACCCGGGTCGGTGAGGTTCTTGAGGAAGGGCTGTCGACATCGGTTGTGGTGCGGCTGGGCGTCGACCGGCATCGCCATCGCGAGGAGCTCGAGCAGATGCCGGTCCTGGCGCGCGACGGGCAGGTCATCAGACTCGGGAATGTGGCGAGCATCCGCCAGGATCTCGGGCCGAGCGTCGTCCGCCGTGAGAGCGTGCGCAGGGTTGTCGTGTTGGCTGCCAATGTCGCTGGGCGAGACCTCACCGGCACGGTAGAGGCCGCGCGGGCTGCACTCGACGAGGGACTCGACCTTCCGCCAGGCTACCAGGTGGTCTTTGGTGGTCCATTCGAGGCTGCTGCGCGCAGCGTCGCGGCCATTGCGATCCTTTCGGTGCTGGTGCTGGCGGCTTCGTACGGGTTGCTGTTTTTCGCCTTCTCGAGCCATCGGCAGGCCTTGATCGTGCTCGTCAACATGCCGCTCGCGGTGGTCGGCGGAATTGTTGCGGTGGCCGTCGGCAAGGGCGTGTTGAGCGTCGCGTCGCTGCTCGGGTTCATCACCTTGTTCGGAATCGCCACCCGCAACGGCGTCCTCCTGGTGACCCGCTACCGGCAAATGCTGGCCTCGGGTGCGGCGTCGGTCAGGGAGGCTGTCCTGGTCGGCTCCGAAGAGCGCCTCGCACCGGTGCTGATGACGGCCCTGACGGCCGGGCTCGCGCTCATCCCATTGGTGCTGGCCGGGGGACGCCCCGGCAACGAGATCCTCAGCCCGATGGGCGAGGTGATCCTCGGGGGGCTCTTGAGCTCGACGGCTTTGAACCTCGTGGTCGTCCCCACACTCTTTGCACGATGGGGAATCCGCCGCGAAGGTCGCGAATCATCGGTTTCGCTTTCCAAAGAGCTGACGAAGGCGAGGTGAGGTCACCGCGAACAGCACGAAACCACTAAGAACGGTCACCAGCCCGAGCGCCAAGACGATCTGGAGCAGCATGGAGTTGAAGTTGTCGCGCGTCTCGTAGTCCATGATGTGGAGCATTCACAGAAAATCGAACCAGCGCCAACGGTCGTTGCGGCGCGCGGTGACGGCGCCCCGCTCGACCGAGACGCAGAGGCGGGTGCCGAGGTAGTCGCCAAAGGCGACGCGGTAGGCGGGCAGGGGGCGTTCGCGGTACTCCGAGCCCGGGCCGGCTTCGGTCACCAGCGTGACGTCTGCGACCGGCGATTGCGGAAGATACTCCCGGCGCGCGATGGCCACCGCCTCGGCCCGATCGATGGCGGGCCTCAGCTCGCCGCTTGATGGGTCCGCAAGAGCCCAACGAGGCTGACCCCCGTCGAGGTAGAAGATTTCGTAGACCGCGCCTTCGAGGTGTGGGCGCAGGACCGCTGTTTGGATAGCGGCCTGCGGGTGTCGCTCCAGAAGCTCCTTCATCGCGGCAGATGGCGATGCGAAGGTTGAGGTCGATTCCAGCATCGGTGGTTGGGGCGCCTCGGTCTCACCGCGCACCTTGGTGATGGGGTTGAGGCTGAAGAAGAAACCGCTGGCCGTCCACAGGGTCAGTTGGATGCCCACGACGAGGCCGAGCCAACGGTGGATTCTTCGGTATGTCCGAATGTCCATGGAGAGCTCCTTTGCGTCCGCACACCATACCCGGGATAGCTCGCATGGAGGCGACCTGGAGCCGGAATGCCATACAATGCGGCCACGATGCGATGAAAGGACCACAGTCGATGAGCTGGATTATGAGCCACGAATCGGCGGTGCGCCTGGGTTTCTTTGCGGGTGTCTTCGTCATGATGGCGATGTGGGAAATCGCTGCGCCCAGGCGCCGGCTGAGCGCCTCGAAGGGCTCGCGCTGGCTCGCCAACCTCGGAATCCTGGTCGTCGGGACGGTCGTCGTCCGGATTCTCTTCCCGGCGGCGACTGTGGGTATGGCGTTGGTCGCATCCGAACGCGGGTGGGGGCTGTTGAACAACCTCGGTCTGGCGCCGGCGGTCTCGATCGTGGTGTCCCTTCTCATTCTCGATCTCGTGATCTACCTCCAGCACGTGATGTTTCACGCCGTGCCCGCGCTGTGGCGCTTGCACATGGTGCACCACGCCGACGTCGACTTCGACTGCACCACCGGTCTCCGCTTTCACCCGCTGGAGTTCCTTCTGTCGATGGTGATCAAGCTCTCCGCCGTGGCGTTGCTGGGACCGCCCGCAGTCGCGGTGATCATCTTCGAGGTGGTCCTCAATGCGACCTCGATCTTCAACCACGGCAACGTTCGCTTGCCAGAGGCTGTCGATCGCGTCCTGCGGTTGTTCGTCGTGACGCCCGACATGCACCGCGTGCACCATTCGGTCGAGACGGTCGAGACCAACAGCAACTTCGGCTTCAACCTGCCGTGGTGGGACCGCCTGCTCGGCACCTACCGGGGCCAGCCGGAGGACGGGCACGAGGCGATGACGATCGGGCTCGACCAGTTCCGGGATTGGCGCCGTCAGAACCTGGGGTGGCTCCTCGCTCTGCCGTTCAGCGGACGCACCGGCAGCTATCCGATGGGAAGCTGAGAAGACCTCGCCGAACCGTGATCAGGCCACGATGTCGAGGATCTTCTGGAGGGGCGGGTGAACGCCCACGAGCTCGACCTCGTAACCCTGTCGTTCGAGCTCGCGAAGGATCTCGATCAGGCACCTCGCGCCGGAGCAGTTGAAGAGGCACACCTCGTTGAGGTCGATACAGACACGTTGCCGATCGGTCGCCGGTGCGGATCGCGTCTCGCGGACGAGCGCCGATCCACCCTCCTTGTCGAGATAACCCTCGACGGCGAGCACCAGCCCGCCGTCGGGAGAGGGCTTGGTCGTGACCTGGAAGGCCGTGTCGTCCAACTCAGTACTCCTCGGCAAAGCGTTTCATGGTCTTTTCACGCGGAAACTCGATCATACAGAAGATCCTCTCCAATAATAGATACGCACCAGCGCCGAAAGTTACACAGATCGACCACAGAACCGAGGTCGGGAGCGGCAGCCAGTGGGCGAGAGATCGAACGCCCATCGAGATGAGGGCGCCGACGTACCAGACCTCGGTCAGACCGAGAAGGCGAGCGACAGAGACGGCAACGGCCAGCACGACAATGAATATGAGTCCCCCGATTGAAGTCCGTTTGAAGATCTTGCGATGAACCGATGAACCGTACTGGAGGAGCGCGAAACCGATCATGACGGTCACCAGCAGGGTCAACACCAGCGTGGCCGTTGCGGCGGTACGGAGTCTGTCTCCCGACACGCGACCACGAGTCATCTCGAAGGTGAATGCGCCGCGCTCGACGCCGTCCGCGATATTCGACGCCGTTGTGTGTGTGGGCTCCTTCAGCTCGACCGGCACCGGGATGTCGTAGACCGCTTCAACGGCTCGCCGCATCTGGAACTCGATAAATCGAGGGGAGCTCTCCGGGCCGACCTCGAAGGGGTCGTAGAGCACGGCCGCGCGGTCCTTCCACAATCGATGAGCCGTCGGAGCGTGGCTTTCACCCCACGGCGCGGTCACGGGAGGGACCTGGCCGTCTCTGCTCAACTCCAGGTAGTCCCACGGAACCTTGACACAGCATTTCGAGTACTGGACCTGGCTAAAGGAACTTGGAGAGACCGCGAATATCGACAACCCGATCCCGGCACCGATCGCCGTCGAGATGATGATCGGTCCGGCGCTGTGGGCCCAAAGAACCCGACGGGAAATGGGTAAGGGGTCGTAGGGCGAGCTGCTCTCGAGGGCCGTCTGCAGCAGCGGGAGGTGGTAGAGGATGAGGAAAAACAGCGGCAGGTAGGCGTTGGTCCCCTTGAAGAACTCGAGGATCACGACGGCCGCCGACGAGCCGACGATCAGGATCAAGAACCACGCCAGGATGCTGGTCTTCAGCCCCCTGAAGATGGTCCAGTGAAGCGCGAACTCCGGAACGCGGCGGTGGATCGCGAGAGACTCGTCACCGATCGGTTCCTGCACGGAGAAATCGCGTTCATCAGGCATCGACCAGACCGGGGATTCGCTCTCCTCGATCGTTGGTCCGACCGAGAAGGTCGTCGGAACTCTGAGGTAGGTATAGACGCTCAAAGCCAAGGCCACCGCAAAGATAAAGAGCGTGCCGGCAACCGATGTGACGCTCACCGACGAGAAGATGAGGACCAGCAGCGAGACTCCGATGATGTAGACAACGTAGGGTGCGCTGATCGGGATGCGGTCGCGTCTCGACTGTGGAAGCTGGTAGAGGAAAAGGAGCACGAGGGCGGTGGCCGCGGCCCTCGCGGCGGCGAGAGCGATGACCGGATTCATGGACAGGTGGCGCGTCTCGGGATCGATCGAGATCCCGAGCGTGGCGCCGAGGGTGGCAACTGACAACAGCGCCACCGCCACCAGCGAACCGGTGCGGATGACCCACACCTTGCGCGTGGTGAGGGGAAGCCCGAGCGCGAGACGGCTCGATCTCGTCCAGGCGTTGGCACCGAGAATGAAGGTCGCGGTCATTCCCGTCAGTAGGAGGTAGAAGGGAACGAAGCCGCCCGGCAGGTCATCCATGCCGAGGCGGACGATCCGCTCGCCGAGGTCGGGCGCGACCCGAAGGATTCCACCGCCGGCCACGCAGGACAGGACGGCGCGCACCAGACCGCCGCGTGCGGGATCCTGGCGGATCAGGCTCAGGATCGCGTTCATCGTTCGCCGCCCGCGATCTCGATGAACATCTCCTCGAGACCCGCCGTTCTGCACATGGCGTCCGAGACTCCGAGCTTCTCGGTGATCAGGGCGCACGCGTCGTCCGGGTCGAGACGGAAGACCGCGTGCACGGCGTCGGTGCGAACCCGCACCCCGAGACACTCGGGCAGCGCGAGCAGTGCCTCACTCGTGCCCTGCGGCCGATGTGGAACGAAAGCGATGGAGAAGGACTCGTGCAGCTCGTCGATCGAGTTGTCGATCAAAACCTTCGTGTCATGCAACATGACGACGCGCCCCGCCAAGCGCTCGACGTCCGAAAGGTAGTGGGAGGAGTAGACGATCGTCGTGCCGGTGTCGCTGAGCGTCTGGATCGAGGCTTCGAGGAATTCCCGCCGCGCGAGGGCGTCGAGCCCCCCGGCCGGCTCATCGAGGAGCAGCAGCTCGGGTCTGTGGCACAGCGCACAGAGGAGGGCCACCTGTCGGGCCTGGCCCTTCGAGAGGTTCTTGATGCGCGCGCCCGGCCGGAGACCGAAGCGATCGACGAGACGGCCCGCCATCTCGTCGTCCCAGGTCTCGAAAAGGGCACGGTGGAGCTCGATCACCTCCCGTACCTTGAGGAAGGCGGGCAGGTTCTGGTTTTCGGAGACGAATCCGACTCGGCGCTTGACCTCGACGGGCTGCTCGTGCGGGTCGAGCCCGAAGACCTCGACCGTTCCCTCCTGCTGGCGCAGCATCCCCATGGCGATATGAATGAGCGTGGTCTTGCCGGCGCCGTTGCGCCCGAGCAGACCGACCACCTCGCCGCCGTTGACGGTGAGATCGACACCTGCCAGCACCGGTACGCCCGGTTCGAACGATCGGTGGATGTTGTTGAGGGCGAGAACGCTCATCTCACTTCTCCTTGTCGTCGCATTCGAGGAGCTCGCGAAAGACCCGGACCGCTTCCCTGGTATCGACACCCAGCTGGTGGGCAGCGCGTGCGGCATCTGCGAGGGAAGCGCGGAGCTGGTCGAGCTTCTCGAGATCGAGGTCGGTCGGATCCAGTTTCGCCACGACCAGCGGACGCCCTGGACGCCTCTCGAGCACCCCGTCGCGCTCCAGCAGGTTGTAGGCCTTGGAGATGGTCATGGGGTTGACTCCGAGCTCGGCCGACAACGAGCGGGTCGGCGGCAGCTCGTCGCCAGGCTCGAGGAGGCCGCTCGCGATGTGGAACCGGACCTGATCCATCACCTGGCGAAAGACGGGCACGCCGCTCGACGGGTTGACCACGATCAGCATCGAGTCGGTACCGTCGTCGTCGGTCGGAATGTTGCGGTGTGATCCAATTTCGTCTCCATACCGTATTAGCGAAGTAATACGCTATGACACAAGATAGGTTTCAGTTCTCGATTTGTCAAATCTGGGATCGGGTCATCTGACGGCGAAATCCAGGCCTATCCGATGAGCAGCACGAACCGGCCTGTTTGACAGCGCTACTTCTCGGAGTCGAGCCGCCGTATCAGCAGCACTCCGGGCTCTTTGCTGGCCGTGAGGCGCGCACTCGGCAGAATCGCAGCCGGCGCCAGGGCAGGGGAAAGACCCTCGATCGAACCGTGAAGGATGGTGTTGGCGGCGAGGTTTTCCACCTCTGAATCCGAGAATCGTAGGCTGAATCCGGTCTCGCTCGAAACCCAATCGAGGAAGGCCATGACCGTTTGCCCCTCGATCTCGAAGACCGGTGCGATCTCCTGGGTCCACAACCAGGCGGGGTCGAATGGGGTGATGGAGCCGGTTTGGACCGAGCCATCCTCGTTCATGGACAGGGTGACACCCTCGGTGATCCGAAAATCCTGGCCGTTGCGGGTTAGCGAAACCAGCCCTTCGCGGACCTTGACCTCCAGGCTTTGGTCACGAATCCGCACCTCGAACTGGGTGCCGATGTCGGTCGCAGTGCCAAGCGCGGTTCGTACTTCGACACCCGACTCCGCACCATTTCGACTTTCGATGTAGACGGCACCGGAATCGAGGGAGAGCGAGGCTTCGGAATCCAGCCGGAGCTCGGTGTCGGTATCGATGCGGAGTGATCTCTGATTGGTCAGCGCAAGCGAGGCGCGGCTCCCGGAGCGAGTCCTGATGAGCGAAGCGCGCGGGATCTCGGAGGTGGCATCGTCGGCGGTCAGGAACATCGCGTTCGACCCGGGGGGAGTGACCTCGAGGGTGCCGTCGATCACTGCGGCGACGATGGTTGGTTGTTGTGGCTGCGGTGCGCCGGGCTGCAGGACACCCAGGTACACGATGGCGATGATCAAGGCCGCGGCCGCTGCCAGACTGCCGGCCCAGAGACGGCTCCGCTGTCGGGATCGTGCCGTGACACCCTCGCGCCACAGCGGGCGGATCGCGTCTTTGACCTGTTGGGCGCCATCTGCCGGGATCTCCGGACCGGGACCGGCGGCGTGGAGCAGGCGTTCGACCAGGCCGTCGGGTCCGCTGGTGCCGTCGTCCGGAATGCGGCCGTCGACGTCCTGTTTCGTGTCGTCGTTCTTCATGACTCAATCTCCTGCCACGGCGGCATAGCCGTCGCGGAATGCCTGTCTGGCGCGGGTAAGCAGCGATTCTGCGGCCTTCGGGCTCGCTCCCAGACGTGCTGCGATCTCTTGCACGGAGTGGCCCTGGATGTACTTCCACTGCAGGGCATTCCCGTATCTGAGGGGCAGGTGGTCGAGGACCGCCCACACCATCCGCGCCAGCTCCTCGCGTTCGAAGCGGGCCTCGGTTCCATCTGAGAGCGCGCCCAGAGATTCCAGGGCGGCCCTCGCGTTTGTAGATTCCTCGATCAATTCGACCTCGGCCGCTCGCTTGCCACTTTTTCTCCAAAACGCAGCGATTTCGTAACGGCAGAATGTGCACAGCCAGGTAAAAAGTGCCGCCTCGCCGCGGTAGCTCGAGATCTTGCGGATCACGTTGGCAAAGGTGTTCTGGACGATGTCCTGGGCGGCGTCCGCGTTGCGGCCGACCCTCGGGGAGACGAAACGGTAGAGTCGCGGGTAGTACTCGTCGACAAAGAGGTCGAATGCCCTCTCATCCCCCTTGACCAGGCGCGCGACCAGCTTGCGGTCTTCGGTGTAGCGTTCACGCACGGGCCCGTACCTCCGCTCGAGAGGTAGGTGTCGCGCGGTGGTCGGAATCCTTCGCGGCAACGGAGGCTTCGGGCACGGAGACGGAGACGGGCACGGGGAGAACCTGGATGTCCATCAAAACCGCCAGCCGATACCGAGGGTGGGGATGAAGGGCGCCCAGTTGCGGTACTCGGGGACGACGGTGACCGAGAGATCGTCCTCGATCTCGAACTCGAAGTCCTCGGTGCAGCAGATGTTCTCCCTGTTGCTCAGGTTGAGGATCTCGAGGAAGACCTTGAAATCTCCGTGATTGGACGGAAAGAGCTTCGTCACCCGCAGATCGAGGCGCGCGTAGGCTGGATAACTCTCGGCGTTCCGCCGACCGAGACTGGTGACGACCTCTGGTTCCCCGTCTTCATCGGTGACGACGTCGGCGAGGAGCTCGGTGGTTGGCCAGCCCGAGTGGTAGAGGCCGGCGAGGCTCAGGCTCCAGTTTCGGGGCAGGGTCACATTCACCCCTGCTGTCAGGGCGTGGCGTTGGTCCCAGCTCCGAGCTTCCCATCTCCCGTCGAGCAGATCCTCTGCCCGCGCCAGAACGTAGCTCGCCCACCACGAGAGCGTGGGCCCGGAGCTCCCCTTGACGACGAACTCGACTCCGCGCACCAGACCGCGGTCGGGCGCGACCTCGATCCGGTCGGCGGATGACTCCGGGAAGAGCTGGATCGGGTTGAAGAGGTTCTCGTAGCGCGGCCTGAGATGTGAAAGGTCCTTTCGGAACACCTCGACCCGGGAAGCCAGCCCCGGCTTGAAGGCGTGCTCGAGGTTCACCATCCAGTGCTTGGCGAGCTGGGCCGGAAAGAAGTGATCGACGCCGTCCTCGACCTGCAGCTCGTTGAGCCGCTGCGACTGATAGAAGCGCCCCCACGCGGCGCGCACGACGGTCCGCGGGCTGACCGTGTAGACCAGGTTGATCCGCGGGCTGATCTGGTTGTCGCCGATCCAGTCCTGGCGATCCCACCGCACGCCGAGTTCAACGACCAGCGGATCGGTGATGCGAAATCGGTCAGCGGCGTAGACGGCGAAGGAGGTGCCCTCGGGCTCGAGGTGGGTTTCGATCACCTCGACCGGCGGCCCCGATCCAGGTGGGACATTCGGGTCCTCGAGCGTCGAGACGCTCACGTAGTCGTAGATCGACTCCTGGTGGACGACGTCGAAACCCCACTTGAGCACGTTGCGATCACTGAGTTCGTACGACCAATCCTGCCCGAAGCCGAGGAACTGGAAGCTGCGGCGGTCGTCGACCTCGAGAGTCCCCTCGAAGAGATCGTCCACCAGACCGGTGCGTTGTCGCCTCAACCTTCCGGCCGAGAGAACGGTCTGTGAGTAGAGTGCCTCGGTCCACTGGGTCCGCGCGTTGAGCCACGCGCTATAGCTCCCGTACTCGGCGGTGACCTCCTGCACCTCTTCCTCGTCGGACTCCTGGAAACCCAGATCGTCGTAGGCGATCAGCAGGTTGGCCGCGAGAACCGATCTCTGGCCAAGGGTGTGTTGGATCTTTGCCAGCAGGTCGTAGTAGTCGGTGAGGACCTCGTTGGGCCGGTCGCTGATGGTGCCGGCGATCGCGTCCGGGTACCAGGCGCGGGCGCTGACGAACCACTGGCCGCGGTCCCGGTCGAAGGACCCCTGGCTGAGCAAACGCCCGTTGATCGTGCTCAGCTCGATGGCTGTCGTCGCGGGGCCCGTGGGCGTCGCCATCGAGATGTCCATCACCCCGCTCATCCGGTCGCCGTACTCGACCGGAAAACCGCCGGTGAGGAAATCGACCCCGCCGACGGCCTCAGAGTCGATGATGCTGAAAACGTTCTGAAAATCCTTGAGGTGGAAGGGCTCGAAGAGCTCGAGTCCGTCGAGAACGACAAGCAGCTCGTCGTGCTCGCCACCGCGGACGTTGATCTTGGCCGTGAAATCTCCACTCGCCGACCCGGGGAGCCTCTTGACCGCGCGGTAGAGGTCGTCCGCGGCATGTGGCATCTGACGGACCTCGTCCCGACTCAGGAACTGGCGGCTCTCCGGCTGTTCTTCGAGGAGCCGGAAGTGGCTCGGCGTCACGATGACCTCGTTGAGAAAAACCGACACGGGCACGAGGTCGAAGCGGAGTCGGGCCACGCGTTCGGGTCGGACCTCGACATCTCCGATGCTTTGAGTCGTGAATTCGGAGGACGTTGCCGTGACGGTGTATCGGCCGGGCGGCACGTCGTCGATGATGAAGGTCCCATCGGCGACCTTCATCGTGCGGCGCCCGATTTCCTCGATGGAGATGACAAGGTCCGCGAGGTCGACGCGATGCCCGCCGACGGTCACGGTTCCCTCGACGGTGCCGGCGGCCGCCGAGGAGGGGCTGTTGGGCTGCCGGACAATGACGAGGATCGTCCCACCCGGGCCGTCTTCAGCCTTCAGCCCGTGCGGCTCGAGCAGCTGATCGAGGATGCTCCTTGGGTTGTTGCCGCGGGGCTCCTCCACGACGATCATCGAGGCTTTGACGACCGCGCTGCTGAAGACGATCTGAAGTCCTTGTGCCTGCAATTCACCCAGCGCCTCCGCCAGTGGACGGCCCTCGAAGCTGCCGGTTCCCTGGGAGCTTGCGATCACCGAAACGGTCGCCAAGAAAAGAACCAGAGCCGAAATCTTTGGTCGCATGGTCGCTCGAAACAGTATGGCAGAACGAGTGGACCGTTTCTGGTATCGTGTGGTCCGAGACTGTCGCGGCAAGCGCCGCGCCGGCTGCCTATCGACCTGTGAGAAGGAGCCACTCATGGAGATCCGTTACGCGCTGGTCAAAGAGCTCCCGGGCCTGGAGTACGACGACGCGGTCGCGAAGACCAGAGAGATGCTGTCCGACGAAGGCTTCGGTGTGCTCACCGAGATCGACGTCAAGGAGACGCTCAAGAAGAAGCTCGACGTGGATTTCAAGCGCTACGTGATCCTCGGCGCCTGCAACCCGCAGCTCGCCCACCAGGCGATGGGCGGTGAGCCGTTCATCGGCGTCCTCCTGCCGTGCAATGTGGTGGTCATGGAGCGCGAGGGCGGCGGCACGATCGTATCGGCGTTCAAGCCCACAGCTGCCTTCTCGCTGGTCGACAACGACGAGGTTGCACCGATTGCCGAGGAGGTCGAGCTTCGGCTACGGCGAGTCCTGGACAGGCTCGCCTGACGGACGGTTGGTGATCAACACCACGTCGCGGCGGCTGGCGCGGGTCGTGGCAACGATTTCCGTGCGCTCCCGGATGGCACTCGGCAGCTCGTCGAGGCGTTTGGCATTGGCAACTGCCAACACCGCTTCATTCTGCTCGAGGTGTCGAATCAGGTCTTCGATCTCCTTCGTTTCCACCGTGTAGATCCCATTCGTGTAGAAGGCGTAGTGGATCGGCAGGTTGCCGAGATCGAAGGCGAGGACCTCGTGGCCGGCGCCTCGTGAGGCGGCTGTCTTATCGGCGATCACGCCCGCGAACTCTCGACTCGATTTGAAAGCGTCGGCCATCGGGAAGACGGCGATCGCGACGAAGAGAAAGGCTGCCGTAAATCCCATCCCCGGGACGGTGGCGGCCGCGAGGAGATTCCTCTTGATGGTGGACCACAGCGTGGCGAGACCCGTGGCGAGCAGAAGCCCGGCGAGCGAGAAGATGACCCACGGCGGGATCTCGTCGACCCGCTGGGCCGCGAATGGCGCCGCCGCGCCGAGAAGGATCAGCAGACCTGCGAGGAACGATTGGCCGGCAGTGACCCAGCGCCGCGGCATCGTGGGGCCCTCGTCCCATCCCACGACAGTTCCGACGAAACGCGCCGTCATCAGCGCGAAGGCCGGAAACGCCGGCAGCACGTAGAGGGTCCGCTTCTCGGTCGAGATGGAGAAAAAGAGCACGATGAAAACAACCGTCACCAGCAGGAACCGATCCATCCGGTCGCGACGGCGCCAGGCCAGCACAAGTGCTCCCGGGACGAGGAATGTCCACGGCAGCAGCTGAGGCGGCAGCACTTTGGCGTAATACCACCAGGGTTGCGCATGGTGCATCCCGTGAATCCCACGATCCACGAAGTGCTCCTTGAGTGCGCCCCAGACCGAGTACTCGGCCGGTCCCCACAGCATCGTCGCCACGACCCATGCGCCGCAGATGAGGGCAAAGGCGAGCGGTCCGCTGAGGGGCGCGAAGCCTCGCCAGCGGGCGATCTCGCGGTCGACGGCCAGGGTCGCCAGGGCGACGCCCAGCGGAAGCAGCAGGCCGACCGGCCCTTTGGCCAGGACTGCGCATGCGGCGGAAGCCCAGAAGATCAGGCCGGCGCGCCGACCGTCGAGATCGCCGGCGCGCCAGGCCTCGAAGGCCGACAATGAGACCCAGATCAGGCAGCACATGACGGCGTCTATCTGCACCGACCGCGCCTTGTCCCAGAACATGTAACTGGTGGCGAGGACAAAGGCCGCGAGTACTGCAGTTCGTTCCGATGACGATCGACGTCCGAGGCGCATGGTCATCGCGACCGTGCCGAGCGATGCCAGAGCGGACGGCAGGCGGGCGGTCAGCGAGGTGACCCTGGCAAAGGGAAGGGAGATCAGGGCGATGAGCCAGAAGAAGAAGGGCGGCTTGTGGGTGTTGACCTTGCCGTTGACGTGGGTGACCAGCCACTGGCCGTCGACCACCATCTCGCGAGCGCCTTCACCGAAGAAGGGCTCGTCCGGCGCCCAGAGGTCGTAGCCCCAGATATTGCAGATGAAGAGGACAGCGGCGACTAACAACACCGCACGTGCGGGCTTCACGATTCGCCCCCGTCGGTGTCGCCGATCGGGATCCGCGTGCCCTCGCCAAATGTTGCGTCGCACCAAAGATCCAAGGCGAGCAGGGTGAAGAGCGGCTTGCGGTGGTCGGCCTGCTCCGCGAGGTGCTCGTCGAGCAACGCAGAAATCCCCACAGGGTTGAAGAGCCCCCGGGCCTCGACCTTTTCGGCCGAGAAGCGATCCTTGAGCTCGGTGCCGAGCCCGTGCAACAGCCACTTCGAAAACGGGATGTTGAAGCCGCGCTTGCGGCGCTTGATGACGTCGGCCGGGAGCCGCTTGCGAAGCGTCTTCTTGAGGATGTCCTTGGTCGTGACTCCCTTGAGCTTGAGGGCCGATGGGATCCCGGCCGCAAACTCGGAGAGATCGTGATCGAGGAAGGGCGCCCGCGCCTCGAGCGAGGCGAGCATGGTCGCGCGGTCGACCTTCGTCAGGAGGTCGTCCTGCAGGTACATTGTGAAATCCATGTAAAGCAGCTTGGAAAGGCTGTCGGGCAGGTTCTTCCCGTCGAGGCGTGAGCGTGCCGATGCGAAGGGATCGTCCCCAGCGAGTGCTTCGATAACTCGCGGCGCGAGGACCGCCTCCTGCATCTCGGGCGAGTAGCTGCCGAACCAGGTGTGGTGGCGCTCCACGAGATCCTGCTCGGCGGCGGAGACGAAACGGCTCAGCAGATAGTCGAAGGCGATGTTGCCCATCGACACGGGCGTCAACTTCAGCGCGATCTTGACCGCGGCGTTGGTGATGGGCCGCGGAATCCGGTTGTAGGTCTCGGCCAGCTTGTTGCCGATGTAGGTCGGGTAGCCGGCGAAGAGCTCGTCAGCGCCCTCGCCCGAAAGGATCACCTTGACCTTTTCACGTGCGAAGAGCGCCAACAGATGGCTCGGGATCGTCGAGGCGTCGCCGAGCGGTTCGCCGAGTCCCGGTCCCACCCGACGCAGGCCGTCCGCGAGGTGGCTCTCATCGAGGATGAGCTGGTTGAAGTCGGCCTTGAAGTGACGGGCCGTGACCTCGGCCATGCTCGCCTCGTCGAACTCCTTCGCGGTGTGGCCGATGGAGAAGACCGGGACGCCGTCGCCCTGCTGCTCGGCGAGGTGGGCGAGGACCGAGGAGGAGTCGACGCCGCCCGACAGAAAGAGCCCGAAGGGAACGTCCGAGCGGCTGCGGCGCCGGACTGCCTGCCCCATCAGGTGATCGAGCTCTTCGGCGAGATCGTCGGCGCTGCGGCGAGCGAGCTCGGGCTGCACGAAGTAGTCGGCGAGGTCCCAGTACTGCGTGACCGTGACCTCGCAGTTTTCGACGATCAGCAGATGCCCTGCCGGCAGCTTTTTGACGCCCTGGAGGGGACTCAGAGGCGCCGGGAAATAGTCGTGGGTGAGATAGCGACGCAGTGCCACCGGGTCGAGCGCCTTCGGAATCCTCGGGTGGACGAGAAAGGCCCGGAGGTCCGAGGCGAAAACGAACTCCACGCCGTCGGTCCAGTAGAAGAGGGGTTTCTCTCCTGCCCGATCACGAGCCAGCAGGAGGCGCTGGCGCGGCTCGTCCCACACCGCGAAGGCGAACATGCCGTTGAGATGCTCGACGAGATCGGCGCCGTGCTCCTCGTAGAGGTGGGGGATGACCTCGGTGTCGGTCTCCGTGCGGAAGGTGTGGCCCTTGGCGCGAAGCTCATCGAAGAGATCGGGCGCGTTGTAGATCTGGCCATTGCAGATCGACCAGATCGATCGGTCTCCGTTGGGGAAGGGGGGCGATTCGGCGTCGACGTCGATGATGGCCAGCCGGCGGAAACCGAGGGCACAGTCGTTGCGGGCTTCGTAGCCCTCCCCGTCCGGCCCACGGTGTTGCATCGTCTCGGCCATCGCGTGGATCAACTGCCGACGCTCCTCGTCGGGCCCCTTGCACCCCAGTATGCCGACCAAACCGCACATGATGACCCTCTTTCAGGACCCCGGATTCTACCGTAGCGACTGACCCCTGTATATTCGCCCGAGGAGGCGGCCATGCTGGTCCTGAATCACTCCCAGGTTCGAGAGCTTCTGCCGTTGCGGGACTGTATGGAGGCCGTGGGCGGGGCTCTCTTGGGTCTCGCGCGCGACGAAGGGGTGCAGCCGCTCCGATCTGGGCTCTTGTGGCCGGACCGCCGAGGAGTCCTGGCCTGGATGCCGGGCGCCCTCGCCGCTGGGCAGCCATTCGGAGTCAAGGTCCTCAGCGTGATTGACGACCCTGGTGAGCTCCGCGTCGATTCCCACCAGGGAGCGGTCTTGATCTTCGACCCTGCCGACGGTCGGCCGCTGGCCTTGTGCGAGGCCGGCGCGATCACCGCCGTCAGGACGGCTGCGGTCTCGGCCCTCGCCACCGACCGGCTGGCGCGAAAGGATGCAAAGGTCGCCGCGATCCTGGGGGCCGGTGCTCAGGCGCGTTCCCACATCGAGGCCATGCTGGAGGTGCGGCCGGTGCAGGAAATCCGGGTGTGGAGTCGCGATCCGGGAAAGGTCGAAGCCTTCGTTGCGGAGCAGGCGTCACACCACTCCGTGCAATTCGAGGCGGCCCAAAATGCGGCATCGGCGGTCGAAGCAGCCGACATCGTGTGTACGACGACTTCCGCCACCGAGCCGGTCCTCTTCGCAGACATGCTCGAGCCGGGCATGCATGTCAACGCGGTTGGCGCGTCGATTCCCTCGTGGCGCGAGATCGATCCCGGGGTGCTGCCGTTGGTGACGCTCTTCACCGATCGACGGGATTCGCTCGCCAATGAGGCGGGGGAGTACATCCAGGCCATCGAAGAGGGGCTCGTTGAGCCCGGTCTGGTGGTCCCCGAGATCGGTGAGATCCTCAACGACGATCACCCTGGCCGGACCTCCGCAACCGAAATCACGCTCTTCCGTTCGCTGGGCCTCGCGGTCGAGGACGTCGCTTCCGCGAAGCTGGTCTACGAGCGGGCCCTGGAACGGGGGGTTGGCATCTCCGTCGACATCGAAAAATAGATGCAATCAGAAAGAGACGGTGGAATAGCCGGAGGCCGGATTCTATTGTGATGCGCATGAAGCACCTGGCGGGTCTCGCCGGAACGGTGTCTGCGATAGTCGTGGCTCTTTGCGTGCCGCTCGCAGCAGCCGCCGAGGACAACGACCTGCAGAAGAAGCCCAAACCACCCGCGGAAAGAAACCTGTGGCGGCTCGAGTGGGACAACGACGCCTTCGTCAGGGTGGACAACGGTTTCACGAACGGGTGGAGCATCCAACGACACACCCGTCAACACGAAAGCTGGCAGAGCATGGATCCGTCGAAGTTCTCCGCCTGGATCGGCCGGACGGTCCCCGGGCTCGGTGACGGCGGTGGGCGGATCGTCAAACGCGGCACCGGTCTTTCGCAGATCATGATGACGCCGGAGGACCTCGAAAACCCGGACCCGCAGCCGGGAGACATCCCGTGGGCAGGTTCGCTGGGGTGGTCCGAATCGTGGTACGTCCTCGACAACGAGAGGCTCAACGCCTTCCAAATCTACTTCGGGATTCTCGGCCCCTACTCCTTTGCCGAAGATCTGCAGATCCAGCTCCACCACCTGATCAACGCCGATGAACCTCTGGGGTGGGATAATCAGCTCAGGACCGAGCCACTGCTCAATATCAATTACACCGTCAAGCGAAAGCTCGTCTCAGCGGGTGAATACGCAACGAAGAAGTTCGCCGGGGATTTCGCAATCGGCCTCGAGGGGGCGCTCGGCAACCTCGTGACCTCCGCCGGATTGGCCCTGGAGGGGAGGTTCGGCTGGGGACTGCCGCAGGGTTTCACCAAGCTGCCGGATCCCCCCGGCTACGGCATCATGCTCGACCCAGAGAAGGGATTTCAGGAGGGCTTTCACGTCTATTTTTCGATCGTGTTCCGGGTCGGGCTGACCGGGCACTCGGTTTTCTTCGACGGCAACATGCTCAGGGAGAGCCCCCACCCCGGGCTCGAGTACGACGCCTTCTCGCATTCGACAATCTTCGGACTCCACGCGGACAGCGGACGCTTCGCGATCCACTTCAACTTCTACAGATTCAACGACCTTCCATTCGAGTCGGTGAATCCACTCACCGACCTCACCTGGGGAAACATCACCTTCGAGTATCGCTTCTGATGATCAAATCGGCGCGCACACCGACGGGCGGATGGAGGGGCGGCACCTGTGCCGCCCTTGAGGTCAAACCTGTCATCCCGAGCGAGTGCTGCGAGCCGAGGGATCTGTGGGATTCCGGTACATCGGGTTCCAACCCATAGATTCCTCCGCTCACTCGCGCCGCTCGTTCGGTCGGAATGACACAGACGGCAAGAACTACACAGCACCCGACCCCGTCAGAGACTTCGCTGGGCCGTCAGGTTCCGCCCGTACACGACAGATTGGTGTCGGCGGATCACCGAACAGCGGCGAGAACTTCTTCCAGGGCGGCGAGGGTGTCGTCGACATCCTGGGCAGTCAGCACCATCGGTGGTTTGATCTTGAGGACGTTGTGCAAGGGGCCGTCGGTGGAGAGCAGGAAGCCTCGCGACTTCATCTCGTCGATGATCCGAGAGGCTTCGGTATCTGCAGGCTCGAGCGTCTGGCGGTCGCGCACCAGCTCGATTCCGATGAAAAGGCCGAGGCCGCGGACATCGCCGATGAGCGCGTGGCGAGCCTGCAGCTCGCAAAGCCCGTCGAGGAAGCGATTGCCGATCTCGAGGGCGTGTTGCTGGAGGTTCTGCATCTGGATGACGTCGAGGACGGCCAGGCCGACCGCGCAAGACACGGGATTGCCGCCGAAGGTGTTGAAGTACTCCATGCCGGTCGCAAAAGATTTCGCGATCTCGGCGGAGGTGATGACCGCCGCCATGGGGTGGCCGTTGCCGATCGGCTTTCCGAGGGTGACGATGTCGGGGACGATGTTCTGCGTCTCGAAGGCCCACATGTGGGTCCCGACACGTCCGAAGCCGACCTGGACCTCATCGGCGATGACGACGCCGCCGGCCGCCCACACCGCATCCGCCGCGGCCCGCAAAAAGCCCGTCGCGGGAATCACCTGGCCGCCGCAGCCGATCAGCGACTCGGCCATGAAGGCGCCGAGCCTCCGTCCGGACACCTCGATCGCCGCGATGGCGGTGACCACCTCCTCCGCATACCTCGCGCCGGCATCGGTGCCACGGTGCGGGCCGCGGTAGGGGTCGGGCATGGGCACCTTGTGAGCGTGGTCTGCGAGGCCCTCTCCTCCCGGTCCTTCACACTTGTAGGGAGAGATCTCGATCAGCGCAGGGGAGTGCCCGTGGTAGGCGTGGTCGAGGACGATGATCTCCTTCGACGAGCTGTGGGCGCGGGCAAGTCGGAGTGCGAGGTCGTTGGCTTCGGTGCCGGAGTTGGTGAAGAAACACACATCGAGGGGCTCAGGAAAAGTCCCGGCGAGGCGAAGAGCGTACTCGGCAAGATTGTCGTGGAGGTAGCGGGTGTTGGTGTTGAGCTCGGCCATCTGGACTCGAGCCGCGGCGACGACGTGCGGGTGACAGTGGCCGACGTGGCAGACGTTGTTGACCAGATCCAGGTAGCGCTTTCCGGACTCGTCGAAGAGGTACTGGCCCTCTCCACGCACGATTTTGAGCGGTTCTGAATAGGAGATGCTGAGGTTGAAACCGACGTGGCGGTGCCTCACGGCGACGATCTCGTCAGCCGTGCGGACCTGGCTGGCAGAGGTGTCGCACGCGTCCTCGAAGGTGCGGGTCGCCTCGTCTGGATCGAGTGCGTTCAACCTCTCCAGGAGCCGCCACACCGGCTGTACCGAGATCTGAAGGTATTCGTTCTCGGGTTCGAGGTGGAGGCCGCGTGCCGCCATCAGGACGCTGGCACAGAGCCTGGTCTTGATGAGGTCGAAGAGCAGCCCCTGCTCGCTTGCGCCGAGAGGCCGGACCGAGTTGTAGCCGGAGGTGACGAGGGCCGCCGTCGTCAAGGGGTATTCCTGGTCGAGCATCAGGTAGGTGGCCGCGATCGCAAGTTCAGCGACGGTGACGGTGTAAAGGCTGTCGCCAAAGTCGATGAGGCCCACGAGCCTCGGTTTCCCGTTGGTGTCGTGTCGGACCACGAGGTTGTAGTCGTTGGCGTCGTTGTGAATGAAACTGTGCTCGAGATGCGCGAGCTGCGGCGCCACGACCTCGACGAATCGCTCAAGATGCCGCTCCACCATGGCACGCTGGCCGGGCTCGGCAATGAACTCGGCGTAGGGACGGAGCTCGTGGGTCCGTTCGATGTCCCAGAGCAGGTCACGGTGAGCGCCCGGGTGGTCGAAGCCGGCAAGCGCGAGGTCGAATCGGGCAAGTGCGCGGCCAATTTCTTCGATGAAGGACCGCGGTCGTTCGAGGTGATTGACCAGCGGCGATCCGTCCATGAAGGAAAGAATGCGAACCCAGCACCTCCGGCCCGTTCCCGGATCGTGCGGGACCATGAGGCGGCCGTCGGCCGCCGGCAGGACTTTTTGGACGAGATGCGCCACCGGGCCGGATTCGAGGAATCTCAGGGCCTGGACCTGGCAATCGAGCGCCTGCTCCTCGGCACTCTCGCGCGAAATCTTGAGCACCCACCTTTCCCCTGCCTCGGTGAGGAGGAGAAAGTTGCGGTCGACCTCCCCGGCGAGCGGCTCAGCCCGGCAGTCGAGGCCGAACTCGACCTGTGCAATGGATTCGGCGTCGCCCGCTGTCGGGATGGCAGCGTCGTCGGTCACGCGATGACCTCGGTCACCCGCGCGCGTTCGGGCGTAGCGACCACGATCGAGTGGGCCGACCAGTCGTCGACCAACGGCTCGAGCCGTAGCTGCAGTTCCTCGAGAGCCCCTTCGCTGACGAGGCTGACCGTGCACCCGCCGAAGCCGACGCCGGTGAGCCTCGCTCCGAGGACGCCTTCGACCTCGTTCGCCTCCTCGACCAAACGGTCGAGGAGGGGGTGGCTGACCTCGAAATCGTTGCGAAGGCTGAGGTGGGATGCATTCATCAGGCGACCGAAGCCGGCCGGGTCGCCGTTCGCCAGGCAACCGCAGGCCTCCAGAACCCGCTGATTTTCAAATACAACGTGCCGACAGCGGGCGAGAAGGTCGGGTGGCAAGCGGCTTCCGTATTTCTCGAGCGTTTCGGGTGTCGCATCGCGCAGCGAGGTGATCGAGGCATCGTCCTCGTGCAGGATGGCGACCGCGCGTTCGCACTCTTCGCGGCGGCCGTTGGATGCCGATTCCGAATCCTCGTGTCGGACGCCGCTGTCGATAATCACCAGACGGTGGCCCTCGAGCGGCATCGGCACGTGTCGGGCGTCGAGACTCCTGCAGTCGATGAAGAGCGCGTGATCCGAACGACCGAGGCACGATGCGAACTGGTCCATGACCCCGCACTGCACTCCGGCGTACCGATGTTCGACGTCTCGACAGAGGAGGGCCAAATCGACCGGCTTGAGCGACAGGCTGAAGGCGGTGTCGAGTGCGAGAGCGGTGGCCACCTCGAGCGCTGCCGATGATCCGAGACCCGCCCCTCGCGGGATGCTCCCGCGAAACACGACGTCGACCCCGGATTCGATCTTGCCGCGCTGTGAGAGTTCGTGAACCACGCCGAGAACGAAGGGTAACCACCCAGAATTCGAGTAGTCGATCGGCCCGTCGAGATTGGCCTCTCTGAGCTCACCGAGATCGGCCGCGAAGATGCGCACCCGTCGATCCGGGCGACGCCGGACGATGGCCTCGACATCACGGTCCACGATCGCGGGCAGGACGAAACCGTCGTTGTAGTCGGTGTGGTCGCCGATCAGGTTGACGCGACCCGGTGCCGTCGCGACCACCGCGCCGGTCGCATCCCCGAATCGCTTGGCAAACACGGCGGCGGCCCGTTCGGTCATGAGGATACATCCCTCAGGGGTTTGACTACACCGGAGGCGCACACCTCACCACCGACGCCGCGAAGCTCCATGTACACGATTTTACAGGGTTTCCGCCGATAGGTCTGCGATCAGTCCCTCCCGTACCGGAGCTGATCGGCGATCTCGCGTTCGTCGAAGGAGTCGAGGGTAATGTCCTCGGGGAGACCGAGATTGAGGCCGATGCGTTGCGCAATCCAATCCACGATCCGCAGAAAGGTGTTGCTGGGTACGATCATGATGCTCTCCTTTCCGAGTAGGAGTCCGAAGAATCAGAGATGAATGACACTGCCGAGTCGATCACCCCCGGATCACGAAGAATTCGGTGATGGCCGAGGCCCGAGGTCGTGACGAGCCGCCCCTGCGGCCAGGAGTCGGCGAGCTCGGCCCCCTCGCTGTGGGGGATGAAACGGTCTGAGGAATCGTGAATCACCACCAGCGGCATCGGCATCGCTGGCGCGATCCGCAGAGGTTCGGAGGCGTCCCACTCGAAACCGAAGCGTTCTTCGAAGCCGGCGCGCATGCGGTCGATGACCGTTGGGGAATAGCCAGCCATGTCGCCAAAACGCTCTCGAACGGCATGCAGCCGCGCGGACGGTGCGATTGCGACGACACAGTCCGCGTTCAACTCGTTGTGGGAGAGGGCGTACACGGTCGCAGTCACGCCGAGCGAGTGAGCGATGACCCCCGATACCGGTTCGAAGCGGCGGGCGACTGCACCGAGAGCCGTGGCGAAGGCTGGCATCGATGACCTTCGGCCGCGAGCGTCACCGTGTCCTGGTGCGTCGTGGGTGACGACACGAAAGCCGCGCTCGACCAGAGGCGTGACAAAGGCGCCGAGCTGGAGGCCTCGACCGGACCACCCGTGGACAAGGAGAACCGTCGCCGGTCCGTCACTCCAGATCCACACCGGGATCGGCCCGAACGCGGAGGGAATAGCCCTTCGCTCGGCCATTGCCGCCCAAGCGAGTTCGCGCGGCGGTCGTCGGGTCGGGATGGGCGTCACGAAGTTCCGCCCGGCGAGCTTGGCGGCGGCTCCGGGGGCCACACGACTGAGCGAAGAGTTCAACGCTCGATAAATAGATATACGAACGTTCGTGCTTTTTTCTGGAGAATACTCGTGCTGGAACATGATTGCTCTCCGAAAATGCTATTTTGCCGATCTTAAAAGGTAGTCGAGCGCGTCAGTGGCTCGTCGCCGCGCGTCAGAGTCACGGAGCAAACGATGATAGAGATGGAAGGCCATGAAGACCCCGTAGATCTCGTAGGCCAGCTGATCGGCGTCGATATCGGGGTGGAAGTGGCCTTCGTCCATCGCGATCTGAATCGCCCTGGTCAGGGTGTCGATCCACTCTCGCTGGGTGGCCTCGAGGGTGTCGCGAAGCCTCCCGGGACGGTCGTCGAGCTCGAAGGTTGCCGCCATGAAAGGACAACCGCCGGTGCGCAGCGTTTCCCAGGCCAGCCATCGGTCGAACATGGCCCGGATTCTGGGCTCGCCGCGGGGCTCCCGCAGCGCCGGTTTCACGACCAAATCGGCGAACTCTGCCGAGGCGGTCTCGAGAACTTCCAGCTGCAGGGCCTCCTTCGATTCGAAGTGGGCAAACAGCCCGCTCTTGGACATTTCGGTCGCCTTGGCCAGCTCGCCGATCGAAAGACCTTCGATCCCGACCGTGCTCGCGATGTCCAGGGCCCGGCCCAGGATGCGCTCTTTTGTCTCCTGTCCTTTGCTCATATCTATAAAATAGTACGACCGTTCGTTTGTGTCAAGAGCTCACCTCCAAAAAATGCCGCTGGAGGCGAATATCCCTCAGACGTCTCGCGGCAGGTGGACGTGAAACGTCGTGCCGCGCTCATGCGAAGATTCGAAGGTGACTGAACCGCGCAGGTACCTCGTCACGAAGAGCCGAATGCTGTAGGTGCCAATACCGCGACCCGAGCCCTTGGTCGAAAATGAGCGATTGAACACCTGAAGCTGGACGTCGCGAGGCATGTGGGCGGCGTTGTGAACCCAGAATGCGACCTGATCGTCTTCCAAGATCGTGCCCACTGTCACGGTCCCTCCGGCTGAAGATGCCTCGAGGGCGTTTTTCAGCAGGTTGCCCAGTACACGAAGCAGTAGCGCATGGTCCGTCCGGATCGCGACATTTTCGGATGCGGCAGCGACGATGACGTGTTTGCCTGCAGCGACCTCGTGGTGGCGATAGGCAACCGCGACTTCCTCGAGGACTTCCTTCGTCCGCACTTCGCTCGGATTCAACGACAGCTCGTCGGCCTCGGCAGCCATCAGAGACCTCTGACTTTCGATTTCTTCGATCAGATGCCGGGCGATTTCGCTGACCGTGGTCGCAAGCTCCGGCAGCTCGTCGCCTTCCGACTCGAGGAGCAGTTCGGTGTATCCATGAAGGCCGCCGACCGTGTTCAGAACATCGTGGAAGAAGGTCCTCTCCAGCGCCCGTCGTCTCTTCTCGTGGCTGATGTCCTGGATTGCGCAAATGGTGAAACGCTCGCCATCGTATTTGAAAGGTGCGGTGGAGACCTTCAAATCCACGGCGTCAAAGGAATCCTTGATCGCGATCCGGCATTCCTGGACATCCGCAGTGCCCTTCTGTGCGGCGAGGATCGCCCGCACCGCGCCGCAGGTCTGGCAGAACTCGGTGGTGCCGCAACCACCCGCCGTTTCCGTCGCGTGGACGCATCCCAGGGCCTCGCCGGGTCGGCTCCCGAGCACGTCAGTTGTCGGTTTGATGCCCAGGAAACAGAAGGTGGCGCGGTTTGCGAAAACGATCTGCCGGTGTTCGTTGAGAAACAGCAGGGCATCCGGGACCGAACCCAGAATTTCATCCAGCAGGGGGTTGCTCGAAAGCAGCTTGAACTGGTTGTGGACGTCCACCTCGGCGGCCCGGTCGGACGGGGCAAATTGCGTTTCCATCATTGACAATGTCCTTTCAGCATCGGGCGCCGAATAGATCTTCCCATGACCTTGACCTCGTTCGACCGGTTTTTCCATCCGAAAGCATCAGATTCCTCGGAATCGTAGCGGTCGCCCTTGCACACCGCATGATGTGTGCCGACCCCGACGTGACAGATCTTATCGCCTTCATTGCGTGATCAGGAGGAGGATCCGGTTTTCCGAGCAGGATGTTTCATGTCGGTAGACAATCGACAATAACGAAATTTCGTCGGCATGACGCATGAGAATGAGAGAAGATCGTGGCTGCGCAGCTCCACGAGTGGGTATGATTCCTCCATGCCTGGCGTCATGCGATTGTCCGAGTTCGATCTCACCGAGCAGAGATCGCGCTTTCATGCGGCGATCGTGCCCGCGGAGACGCTCGAAGACGTCAAAAAGGAAGTCGCCAGACGAAGGAGGCGCTATCACAAGGCGCGCCACCACTGCTGGGCGTGCCGGGTACGGGATAAAAACGGGCGGCTGGTCGAGCAGGCCCGCGACGACGGCGAGGTTGGCAGGCCGGGGATGAAGCTTCTGGAGCTCCTGCGGCAGCGCGATCTCGAGGGATTGCTGGTCGTTTCGCGGTTTTTCGGCGGCGTCAAGCTCGGTCCAGCGGGCGTTGGCCGCGCTTTCCGCGATGCCGCCCTCGGAGCCCTCGAATCGCGTGACGAGTAATCAACAGCAATCGGCAGTTGTCAGTTGATTCGTCAATGATCCGAGAGTGACTATCGCCTGTCCCTTGGGGTTCGCGCCTCCGCGTGAGCCGTCGGCACGGATCGCCGTCGTTCCTGACACCCACTGTCGAGGTGCGCTGATCGCAGAGTTTCTGGTTGATCACGGGAAGGTTCCAACGCTCGATTCCGTTGGCGGTTGTATCGTGCAACGTCAACGATCGATACGAGAGAACGGAGAAGGAGCATCACCATGCGAAATCGAGTGATTCTGGCCATGGCGGCTATCGCTGTCGTCACATCACCGCCTTTGATGGCGGCCGAGATCATCCACGACGCCGAGTACTACGTGCTCGAGGCCCAGCACGGCGAGCGATGGGCCGAGCAGGACAAGGCGCTGCAGGCGAAGCTGGCCGAGCTTCGCGAAAAGCACGGCACGCCGCCGAACATCATCCACATCATGTGGGATGACACTCCCGTGGGAGAGGTGGGCATCCCGCAGATCCAGAAGATGCGCGGCTGGGAAACTCCCAACATCAACAAGTTCGGCGCCGAAGGGATATTCTTCACTCGAATGTACACCGAGCCCTCGTGCACCCCAAGCCGCGCCGCGGCCATCACCGGGCGGCACGCGGTTCGAAATGGCATGTACAACGTGGGCTTTCCCTACGAGTACGGTGGACTGGCTTCCGAAGAGGTGACGATGGCGGAGGTGCTTGGCCCTGCGGGTTACGCCACAGCCTTCTACGGCAAGTCGCACCTTGGTGACATCGAGGCGAGCTACATGACCAACCAGGGTTTTGACGAGTCGCTGTGGACACCGTACAACCAGGTGCCGAGCCTGTACACACCCGAGCTCGAGGCCGCGGGCGCGATCCGACCCGGCAGTCTCTACCCCGAGAATCTCCCGGAGGATCCGTATGACATCGACGATGGCTGGCGGCCCAGGGGCTATGTCTGGGCGCTCGAGGGCGTCAAGGGCGGACCGGTCCGCGAGTGGGGTAGCCCCCCCAACGTGGCGGACTACCTGGCCCTCGACGGCGAGTGCGAGAAGCGGATCTCGAAATTCATGAAAAAGAGTATCGAGGCCGAGAAGCCTTTCTACGTCGCCTACTGGCCGCAGATTACTGCCTTTTTTCCTTTCCCCGATGGAAAGAAGACGGTCTCGGCCGGTTTGCTGCAGGAAGGCATCGCCCGTCTCGACATTTACGTCGGCAAGCTGATGGAGGAGCTCAAGGAACTCGGCATCGAGGACAACACCCTGGTGATCCTCATGGCCGACAATGGGCCGATGACCCACAACGGCCCCCCCGGGATGGTCGAGACCCTCTATCGCGGTGGAAAGGGCGATTTCCTGGAGGGTGGCGTTCGGGTGCCAGCTTTTGCGCGCTGGCCAGGGGTCATCGATGAGGGCCAGATCGTCGGCGATATCATCCACGAGACCGATCTCTTCACCACCTTCGCCAATCTCGCCGGCGCCAAGGAGAACATCCCGACAGACCGGATCATCGACGGTGTCGACCAGACCGCGGTCCTCCTCGAGGGCGACGCCCAGAGCCGACGGGATTACGTCTTTATCTACACCGGCAACCAGCTGGCGGCGACTGTCAAGGGCCGCTACAAACGGGACTGGCGGAACGCGCTGCCGGGGCTCAGTGGGCCCGAGTTCTACGATCTCTACAACGACCCCCGGGAAGTGCAGGGGCAGCTCATCCCACTCTTCCCGGTCAAACCGATGTTCAGCATCATGAAGACCCGCCACCTGATGTTCAAAGCGGCCTACCCGGACAAGGGGCAGGGGCGTGACTTTCCGTTCAAAAACATCGAGAACGCGCGGCCCGAAACCATTGAGGCATCCAAGCCGCGAATCGATCCGTCAAAGGTCCCGTTCGACCCGCGTGAGGCGATCTTGCAGGTTCCCGAGTGGGACAATCTCGATCGAGGATGGGGAGTCCCCCAATAAGGTCGAGCGTCGACGTCGATTCGAGAGAGTTGGGCTCGCCTTCGGGCGGACCTTTTCCGCCCACCCACCCGATACTCGATCCGATCGCACCGGAATTGACGGTGGATGCACGGAAATGAGGGGAAGATCATGGGAATCCAAGGAAATGGAAGAACACGCCGTGAGTTCATCAAGACTGCTGCCGTGGCCGCAGGAGCTGCCGGAGCTTTGAGCGCTTGCGGCAACACTGCGCCGGAATCGGCAGAATCATCTGACGAGCAATCTCAGGGTCTGCCGATCACGGTCGCCGGCTATTCCTACGATCGGGTGCAGGCACTCATCGATGGCCGTGTCCCCATCGAGGGCTGCAGCGTCACATTTCAGAAAAGCAAAATCGGCGAACTCAACACCCACGTGCTGAGCGGGCCGCAGACTCGCGAGGTGACGGAGATCGGCCTCCACCCCTACATGCTCGGCGTCGCCAACGACGGAGTCCGGGGATACAGCCTGCTGCCCATATTCCCGCTGCGGACCTTTCGTCACAAGAGCATTTTCATCCGCACCGACCGGGGAATCGACAGACCCGAAGATCTCCGGGGCAAGACCATCGCCACCCCGGGTTACTCTTCGTCCTCGCTGACCTGGATCCGCGGAATGCTCGAGGACGAATATGGCGTCACACCCCAAGACGTTACGTGGGTGGTATCGAAGAAGGACTCGTCGGCCGACGTTTCGGGAACGGTCTCGAAGCAGGAAAACATGATCCCGGACGGCATCGAAGTCGTCGAGGGACCGCCCGGGCTCGACGAGTCGGATCTGCTCGAATCGGGTGAGGTCGACGCCCTCTTTCACGCCATCGAGCCACGGGCCTTTGTCGAACGTGACCCGATCGTGGCGCGGCTGTTCCCCGATTCCCGCCAGGCCGAACGAGCCTACTTCGCCAACACCGGCATCTTCCCAATCATGCACGCGGTGGCCGTGCGCGACGATGTGATCGAAGAACACCCCTGGCTCCCGAAGGCCGTGTTCGAGGCGTACTCCCGGGCGAAACAGATGAACTTCGACCACCTGAAAAAACTCGGCTGGGCCATGGTTTCGCTGCCGTGGATCGGCCAGGAGCTCGAGGAAACCCGCGAGCTCATGGGCGACAACTACTGGCCCTACGGCATCGCGCCGAACCGAAAGACCCTCGAAACGTTGTTCCGCTACTCCTATGAACAGGGTCTGGCCGGCCGCGAGCTGACCATCGAAGAGCTCTTCCACCCATCGACCTTGGCGTTATCGGAAGGGGAGAGCTAGGACCTACGGACTTCCCACACGCTGCAATGTTTCGGACGGCAGCTCTCCGAACTGTCGGCGGTAGTCGGCCGCGAACTGCCCCATGTGCCAGAAGCCCCAGGCGTTGGCGACGTCCGAGATTCTCGCCGAAGGTCCCCTTCGGTGCAGCTCCTTGCGGACGCCGTCGAGGCGCGTGGCTTGCAGATACCGCTTCGGCGTGACGCCGAAAATATCGCGGAAGGCGTAATTGAGGGACCTCCAGCTGACACCGGCAGCGCGGCACACGGTCTCGATAGTCG
>JBFFBV010000049.1:0-31589 GCA_041560205.1 Candidatus Sulfomarinibacter sp. | reverse complement strand
TTTTGGTGAACCCTGAACCCTGAACCCTGAACCTGGTCGGGTGGGTGGGTTAAAAGCGAACATTTAGTGCTGCTGATACGTAATTCAAAGCGAGTCGAGTCGTTGTTGGTGCAAGAGGAGGCGCGCATGGCCCGCAAAAAGAAACGTTGGCTGATTCTCGTTGCCGTGGGTGTGATCGCAGCCGCGGCTGTCGCGTTCGCAGCACGCAGCAAAGCAAACGGAAACGGTGAGGAGAAGGGCCCCGATATCCCGACCCTGGCCGCGAGCATCGATGATGTCCAGGTGGTCGTGCGCGAGGTCGGGACCGTCGAGCCCGAGGTCAAGGTCGAGATCAAGTCCAACCTCTCGGGCAGGGTCGTGGACCTTCCGGTTCGCGCCGGCGACGTCGTGATCAAAGGCCAGCTGATTGCCCGCATCGAGCCCGATGTCAACCAGGCGCAGGACCTGCTCGCGGTGCGGAATCGTGGCGCGGCCGCCAACATCGACCTCGAGGACGCCAAGCAGGACTACGAGGCCAAGCGGAAGCTCTTCGAAAACGGACTCATCTCGGTCGAGGTCAACCGTGAGGCGGAGACCCGCTACCGCCAGGCGATGCAGGCCCACGACGAAGCCCGCGACCAGATCGGCCTGGTCGTGGCGTCCGGCATTCCGATCGGCGACAACCCGCGGCAGGTGGTCAACATCTTCTCACCCATGGACGGGGTAGTCATCGAGCGCCCGGTCGAACTGGGTGAGACCGTGACCGGCTCGGGCTCGTTCAACGCGGGCACCGTGATCTCCACCGTTGCCGACCTCGGCACGATGCTGGTCAAAGCTGGCATCAACGAGGTAGATATCGGCAAGATCCACCTCGGCCAGGAGGCGCGGGTGACGCTCGACGCCTTTCCGCGAGTACTCTTCAATGGAACCATCAGCCGCATCGCGCCGGCGGCGCGGTTCGACGACCAGGTCAAGGTCTTCGATGTCGAAATCGCCCTGGAAAAGCTCGGGGTCGAGCTGCGAACAGGGATGACCGCCAATCTCGAGATCCGCGGCGAGATCCGCGAGCAGGTGCTGACGGTGCCCGTGGAGTCCGTCTTCGTTCGTGGTGAAGAGGAGATGGTTTACATCCAACGCGAGACTCCGCTGCCGAAGGAAGTCGCCGAAGCCGAGGACGATGCCGAAGACCATGCCGAGGGTACAGAGAGTTCGGAAGACACCGAGGGCGAGGAACAAAAGAGCGACGAGGAGAAGTGGCGTGAGGACCCGCGCCAGCAGTGGCGGCGCTGGTTCGAAGAGCGCAAGGTCGTAACCGGAGTCGCTTCCACAACCGAGGTTGAAATCGTGGAGGGCGTCGAAGAGGGCGAGCAGGTGGCGTTGGCTGATCCGTCGAAGCCGCAGGAGGAGAGGTCCTGATGCAGACTCTCATGAAGCTCGCGGGGATCACCAAGGTCTATGGGGAGGGCGACCTGGCGGTGGAGGCGCTGCGCGGTGTCCGCCTGGAAGTTGGTGTCGGCGACTACCTGGCGGTCATGGGTCCGTCGGGCTCCGGCAAATCCACCCTCATGCACATCCTCGGCCTCCTCGACTCACCGACAGCGGGCTCGTACCTGCTCGACGGCGAGGAGGTGGCGACGTTTTCGAGGCGCCGACTTGCCCATCTCCGAAACAAGAAGATCGGCTTCATCTTCCAAAACTTCAACCTGCTCCCCAAGGCGAGCCTGTTGCGAAACGTCGAGCTACCCCTGCTCTACGGCGGCATGGGCCGTAAGGAGCGGCGCCGGCTCGCGTACGACGCATTGGGCAAGGTGGGCCTCGCAGACCGCGCCAGGCACCGCCCCAACGAGCTCTCGGGCGGTGAGCGGCAGCGCGGCGCCATCGCCCGCGCAATCGTCGGCCGCCCATCGGTGATCATGGCCGACGAGCCGACCGGCAACCTCGATCAGCAGACCGGCGGCGAGATTCTCGAGCTCTTCGATGAGCTCCGCGCCGGCGGCCAGACCATGATCATGGTCACCCACGATCCGACGATCGCTGCCCGCGCCCGCGAAACAATTCGCATCGTGGATGGTTTGATTCTCCCGAACGGACAGCAGGCCGCTGCATGAATCCAGCCCAGTTCATCCGTGAAGGCTTTGTCGAGATCCGCGAGCACCTGGGCCGTACGGTGCTGCAGACCCTGGGGGTGATCCTCGGCGTCGCCTCGGTGGTGGCGACCCTCGGCATGACTGCGAGCATGGACGCGCGGCGCGACCAGTACTTTCGCGAGTCGGGCGGCACCCTCCTTCTGGGGGTTTATAATCAGCCGCCGGCCGAGCTCGAAATGACGGCCCGCCAACGGGCGAAGACGGGACTCAAGCTCGAGGACGCGGCGGCCATCAGGGACACCATCGACGGCTTCGACGTGGTCGTGGCGGAGATCTACCGCCGTCACAAGGTGCGGGCGGGCGCCACTGAGGAGGATTTCCGTATCTCCGCGGTCGAGCCCGAGTATGGAAGGATGCGCGAGTTGGCGATGGGCAGCGGTCGCTACATCACCGACCACGACATGGAGACCGCTGCCGCCGTAACGGTCCTGGGATCGACCCGCGCGCGGGAGCTGTTTGGCACCGCCGATCCGGTGGGCAAGGCCCTCAATATCGATGGCAAGGCCTACACCGTCGTCGGAGTAACAGAAGAAAAGGTCTTCTTCTGGCAGGAATCGGATACCTACAACGCTCACGAGTGGCTCAACCGGTTGATCACGGTTCCCATTACCTCGTATATGAAACGCCACCAGGAGGCCGGAGCCGAACGCATCGACGAGCTCAACCTCCGTCTGCGCTCTCCCGAGGTCCACAAGGAGTCGCGCGACGCCCTCGAACAGCTCCTCCGCTCGCGGCACGGCATCGAGGACTTCGGGGTCTGGGACCGCAAGGAGCGGATCGACCAGGGAAACCGCGAGGGCATGATCTACAACATCACCTTCCTCGTTTGCGGCATCATCTCGCTGCTCGTGGGTGGGATCGTGATCACGAACATCATGCTCGCGTCCTTCACCGAACGGATGCGCGAAGTCGGAGTGCGCAAGGCGCTTGGCGCGACCGGCTGGCAGGTTTTTGTCCAGTTCCTGATGGAGGCGATCGTGGTCACCGTCTTCGGCGGCGCGGCGGGTCTGGCCCTCGGCATCGTGTTCACCTTCGGCATCATGACAATCATGCGGATGCCGATGGCCATCACGGCCTCGATGATCGCCGTCTCTGTGGTGTCGGCCACCGTGGTCGGCTTCTTCTTCGGTCTCTACCCGGCGGTCAAGGCTTCGCGCCTCGATCCGGTGGTCGCGCTGCGCTACGAGTGAGGTTCCATGCACATCGGCGAATCCTTGCGAACGACCTTCACCGAGATTTGGACGCACAAGATGCGCTCACTCCTCACTCTGTTCGGTGTCGTCCTCGGCACAATGGCGGTGGTGACCATGGTCAGCCTCATCGAGGCGGTCAAGGTCGAGATCTGGAGAGGGATCGACTCCATCGGTCTGCGCGGCGTCCTCTTCGTCAGCACCGAAACGCCGGCCACGACTCTCGATGTCAAAAGGGCCCATCTGTCTGAGGGTCTGCGGCGCGAGGACGCGGCCGGCCTGGTGGCGGCAAGCGAACAGATCTCGTCGGCGGCGCCTGTCTCCTTCTCCCAACAGGTGTTGGCATGGGGCGACGCCAGTCAGTCTGTCCGGGTTACAGGAACGACTCCCCAGTATGCGGCGGTATTCGAACGCACAGCGGAAAAGGGTCGGTACATCTCCGATCTCGATGTCGAGCGGCAGCGCCGGGTCGTGGTGATCGGACACTACCTCGGAGAGGAAATCTTTGGCAGCAATGACGCCGTCGGAGAGTGGGTGCGCATCGGCGACCACAGTTTCGAGGTGATCGGCGTTGGCGAGCGAGTCGGTAATGACTTCATCAGCGATGGTTGGAGCCGGCGCGAGATGCGTGGCGCGACGATCCCTCTGACCACCATGCAGGGGCTTTACGGTGGGGGAGAACGCGTTCCGCTGCTGATGGTGAAAGCGTCGAACACCGACGGGCTCGCCGGGCTCTTTGCACATCTCAAAAACCGTTTGTGGCGGCAGCACAACCGGGTCGAGGATTTCGAGATCGAAAACGTCGCTCAGGAGATCCTCGAGGCGGAGGGCCAGATTGACGAGCAAATGCGTGGGTGGACGATTGTTCTGTTCTCGATCTCTGCGATCTCTTTGGTTGTTGGCGGCGTTGGGATATTCTCGGTTCTCCAGATCTCGCTCGCCGAACGCCTCTTCGAGATCGGTCTCCGCAAGGCGATCGGAGCCGAGGACCGCGACATTCTGATTCAGTTCCTCATCGAGGCGATATTCCTGTCGGTGATCGGGGCGATCATTGGCTTCTTTGTCGCGGTGGTGTTGTGCGCCGTTGCCGGCCAGTTCTTCGAGGCCGGCCTACCGATCTCGGCCTTTGCCGTCATGCTGGCGATCATTTTCGCGATCAGCATCGGCCTCGTCGCGGGAATCTACCCGTCGTTGCGTGCCGCACGCCTCACTCCGGTTGAAGCGCTGGCTGGCTGAGGACCCTTCGGGTCCAGTTCTGAGTTCTTAGTTTTGAGTTCCCACCCAATCCCCCCGACAAATGGGGTGGGCGGGGGATAACTCAAAACTCAACACTCAAAACTCATAACTTTGAGGACCTGCCGGCTTCACAAAGCGTTGGCGGCTTCGAGGCCCTTGGCGAGGTCTTCCTCGAGGTCCTCGGCGTCTTCGATGCCAACGGAGAGACGGATCAGACCATCGGTGATGCCGAGACGTTGACGCTCGTCGGGCGGGACCGCCGCGTGAGTCATGGTGGCAGGGTGGCAGACCAGCGATTCGACACCTCCCAGCGACTCGGCGAGGGTGAAGAGCTCGACGGCATCGCAAAAGGCGCGGGCTCTCTCGAGCGAACCCAGGTCGAAGGAGACCATGCCGCCGAAGCCGGCCTGCTGCCTTCGTGCGAGCTGGTGCTGCGGGTGGTTGGCGAGGCCAGGGTAATGGACCGCCTCGACGTCCTTTTGGGCGAGAAGAAAGCCCGCCATGTTGCGCCCGTTGGCCTCGTGGACCGCCATCCGGACCGCCAGGGTCTTGAGCCCGCGCAGAACGAGATATGCGTCGAAGGGTCCCAAGATGGCGCCGACGTTGTTCTGCACTGTGTGGAGCCGTTCGCCGAGCTCGGCATCCCTGGCAACGATCACGCCGCCCACCCCGTCCGAGTGCCCGTTGAGATACTTGGTCGTGGAGTGGAGGACGAGGTCCGCGCCGAGCTCCATCGGGCGCTGCAGCACCGGGGTCAAAAAGGTGTTGTCCACCACCATGAGGCCACCGCAGCCGTGAGCGACCTTCGCCACCCCCGCGATGTCGGTGAGGCGCATCATGGGGTTGGTCGGCGTCTCCGTGAAGACCACGCGCGTGCGGTCCGAACAGGCCCTCTCGAAGGCACCCGTGTCCGCGGCGTCGACGAAGCTGACCTCGATGCCGTGCCGCTCGGTAATGGTGGTGAAGAGCCGGTAGGTCCCACCGTACAGGTTGTCGGCCGCGACCACATGATCGCCCGGCTCGAGAAGATCGGTGATCGCGTCGACAGCCGCGAGGCCGGAGGCGAAGGCGATCCCGTCGCTGCCGCCTTCGAGCTCGGCGACCGCTTTCTCGAGCGCCGACCGAGTCGGGTTGCCGGTGCGCGAGTACTCCCAGCCCCTGTGTTCGCCGAACTTTTTGTAGGCGTAGGTCGAGGTCGCGTAAATCGGCACGTTGACGGCGCCGGTCGTCTCGTCCGGTTCATGCCCGGCGTGAACGCACAAGCTGGATATCTTCACGATTCCTCCAGGAAGCGATCGTAGATGTCCTTCGACAAGTACCGCTCGGACGAGTCCGGGATCACGGTCACGACCTTTTTGCCCGCGCCGAGACGCTTGGCGACCTGTGCTGCCGCCCAGACAGCCGCCCCTGCGGACGAACCGGCAAGCACGCCGCAATCCGAGGCGAGGCGCCGCACCCAGCGAAATGCGTTCACATCGGGCACGCTGATGATCTCGTCGGCCAGGTCGAGGTCCATCGTGGAGTGGACGACGCTCATGCCGATGCCCTCCACATCGTAGCTGCCGGCATCGCCTCCGGCCAGGATCGAGCCCTTGGGCTCGACCGCAACCGCGAGCAGGTGGGGGATCTCCTGTTTGAGGTACCGGGCGGTGCCGGAGAAAGTGCCACCCGAGCCGCACCCAGCGACCAAGGCATCGAGCCGCCCGCCCATCTGTTCATAGATTTCGGGGCCGGTGGTCATGAAGTGAGCGTCGGGGTTTGCAGGGTTCGTGAACTGGTCGACGTACACCGCGCCCGGTGTCGCTTCGGCGATGTCTCTGGCTCGTTGTTGGGCTCCAGGGATGCCGTCGTCAGCAGGCGTGACGATGACCTCGCCACCGAGGGCTCGCATCAGGCGCCGTTTCTCGATCGAGAACTGCTCCGGCATTACCAGCACCACCCGGTAGCCGAGCTGGCCCCCGACCATGGCCAGCGCGAGGCCGGTGTTGCCCGCGGTGGCCTCGACGACGGTGCCGCCCGGCGCCAAAAGCCCATCGGCTTCCGCCCTGCGAATCAAGGCGAGGCCGATGCGGTCTTTGACCGAAAATCCCGGATTGAGGCTTTCGAGCTTGGCCCAGATCTCGCCGCCCTCGTCCGATTCGAGCGCTCGCAGCCGGAGGAGCGGGGTCTTGCCAATCAGATCGAGGACGGATTCCACCGTTTTCATGACGCGATCCTACACGATTCTCAGACTCAGACGCGTTTTTGGCGGCGGGCATCAACCAGACAGTGCGAATCGAATGGCGCTGTCGAGAGACGGGCATCGAAATCGGTAGCCGTTGTCCAACAAGACCTTCGGCCGAACACGCTGCGAGGCCAGGAGCAGTGAGTCCGCCATCTCACCCAGTGCCATCCGCGCCGCGAACGCTGGCAGCGGCATGAAGGCCGGCCTCGAAAGGACCCTGCCGAGTACTCGAGCAAAGTCCGAACAGCGCAGCTCTTCGGGGCCGACCGTGTTGACCGGGCCCGAGATCTCATCGTGCTCGAGGACGAACTCGGTGACGCCGCACACGTCGTCGATCCCGATCCACGGCCAAAACTGGCGCCCGGATCCGATCGGGCCGCCCACTCCCAACTTGAAGGGCGTCAACATTTTCCCAAGAGCACCCTCTCGAGCGAGGACCATGCCCAGACGCAGGAGCACGACTCGGGTGCGATCGGAGCTGGCGCCGAGCGCCGCCGCCTCCCAATCGCGCGAAAGCTCTGCAAGAAAGCCGCTGCCGACCGGCGCGTCCTCATCGAGGGTCTCGTCGTTTCGGTCACCGTAGAAACCGACGGCGGAGGCGTTGACCAGGATGCGAGGCGGATGCTCCGAGGCGTTGATTGCGCCTGCGAGCGTCGACGTGGAGTCGAGCCGGCTGGATCGGAGCTCTTCTTTGACCGCAGCGTTCCACCGGCCCTCGGCGATCGAACGGCCATTGAGGTTAATGACGGCATCGGCACCGGCAATCACCGCAGGATCAATCTTGCCCGCGGCCGGGTCCCAGGCGGCTTCGTGAAAGCCCTTCGCCGTCGTTGCACGAACCAGGCGAACGACCTCGTGCCCCGCCGCCTCGAGCGATGGCACCAACGCGGTTCCTACGAGTCCACTCGCTCCACAAATGATAATTTTCATAGCATGTGAAACAACAAATTGTTCGCAGGGATCCTTCCAGACCGGGCTCAAGGCTCAAGGGCAAAGGGTGAAGCCCACCCGCGCAATTCGCCCACAGATCACGCAGATGACGCAGATCCCCCGCCCACCCATTTTTGAACCGCAAAGAACGCAAAGCCCGCCCCTCCACCCACCTCGCAAAGATGCCAAGACGCAAAGAGGTGATCGCTGAGCTTGAAGCGTGGTCCCGCTTCTTTACGGCAGAATGACAGGCGATCGGATCGCCTGTCACCTGTGAGAAGCGTGCGATCTCCGAACGCGAGAGTTCGTCGTCGCAGCGCTTCTCACAGGCCGACGTGCCGGGGGCACGTCGGTTCTGCCTCTCTTCCTTTTCATTGTTGGAAGGGGGTCCGTGCCCCTCCCATCTCTTGAAAGAAGAAATGAGGTGACGAGGCCTGCGCTCTTCGAGAGCGCAGGTTGCTGTGTCGGGACACCGGCACGAGAGCTCGCTTTCGCGACGGTTTCCCGACACAGCAATTCCCGGCCGTCCAACGGCCGGGAACCTCGTCACACATAGAAAGCCAGTATCACCCTTTCTGCGTCTCTGCGCCTCTGCGTTTCTCTTTGGGTGGGTGGGTGGATCTGTGTGATCTGTGGGCAGTCTGGGAGCGTGGGTGGGCTTTGCGCCTTTGCGCCTTCGCGTCTTTGCGTTTGAGATATCGCCTGGATTCCATGAGGTCACCGAAGAAGATGCCGAGTGATCCGAGCGGAATTCATCATCTGCGTCTATCTGCGTGATCTGCGGTTTCTTATGGGTGGGTGGGGGGCTTGATGCCCTTGGTGTCTTGGTGGTGAAAAACCGGCGACGATTCAGGCGGTGGCAGAATCGCGAGCGCTAGATGATCCAGCCGCCGAGGTGCTCGATCGCGATCTCGGCGAGCGCCTCAATGTGATCTGAACGGCGGTTGAGCGCCGGCACGTAGCGAAAGCTCCCTCCGCCGGCCTTTTCGAAGATCTTGCGCCCGGCGACATCGATCTCCTCAAGCGTCTCCAAACAGTCCGCGGCAAAGCCGGGGCAGATGACGTCGAGGCGGTTGATTTTTTCGCGACCCAGTTTGCGGAGCTGAGCGGCTGTTTCGGGTTCCACCCAGGGTTCACGCCCAAAGCGTGACTGGAATGCGGTGATGATGCTCTGTGACTCGATGTCGAGGCTGCGCCCGAGCGCGGCGGCGGTTTGCCGGCATTGATCGGGGTAGGGGTCTCCGGCTTTCGCATAACGGACCGGGATGCCGTGGAAGCTGAGCAGGAGCCGGCGCGGTTTGCCGCCGTTCTTCCAGAGCTCGTGCAGGCTCGCCGCGAGCGCGCCGATGTAGGCAGGGTGGTCGTGATAATCGGCAATCGTTCGAAGCTCGGGTACCCGACGCCAGGTTCTCAGCTCGCGCAGAACCTCGTCAAACGCGGATGCCGTGGTCGTCGCGGAGTATTGGGGAAATAGGGGGAGCACCAGAATCCGCCGGCAACCGCGGCGCCGCAACACGTCGAGGGCGGAGTCGATCGAGGGTTTGCCATAGCGCATACCGCAAAAGACGGGAAGCGTTCGGTCGATCCGGCGACCGATCTCCCATTCGAGATCAGCGGCCACCTTGCGGCAGGTGACGACCAGCGGCGAACCCTCGTCGGTCCAGATCCGTCGGTAGGCCCGTGCCGATGTGAGGGGTCTGAACGGCAGGATCAACAGATTACGGATCAACCACCACCTGAAGCGAGGGATCTCGACGACACGAGGGTCTGAGAGGAACTGTCGGAGATATGACCGAACGGCGGCCGTCTTCGGTGCGGAGGGCGAGCCGATGTTGGCGAGGAGAATCCCCGCGACAGGAGGGTCTGCTACAGCGGGCGGTTCCGAAGCGTAACGCATCTATCAAGTGTAACGTGCGGAGCGCGCTGTAGATTCAGCGACACCGGTGCCACTCTTCGCATTGTTTGCCCTGAACGTGTTCAAGAAATGGCTGCGCCACGATTTCAAACAATGCGAAGGGTGGCACCTGACTCACCGAAGCGGGAAGCGCGCACAAGAGTCGATGTCGTTACTGCGACACGGGTTCGTCGACGAAGTCGTCGGGGTCGAAGGCGTCGCCCTCCGGCATCTTGGCGATGATCTGGTGGATCATCTTCTGGTGCTTCGCCTCTTCGTCCCGGAGCTGGAGAAAAAGCTCCCTCACCTCGGCGTCGGAAATCTCGGCAAGTGCGTCATTGTAAAAGTCGTAGGCCTTGACCTCCGACTCCATTGCGACGTCGAGAGCCGCGCGAACCGGCATGAATGCGCGTGCTCCGTCAAAGTCCGGCGCTTCGATTTCGTAGAGCAGCGAGGTGTCGGCGGTGCTTGACTCGTCGCCGAAGAGCTCCTTCCGTTGCGCGGCCAGCTTTTCGGCGTGCTTGATCTCGTTGTCGGCCATGAATCGAAAGAAGTTTGCCGTGTCGGGCGTGCGGTGAGCTTCCATCTGTTCGGCGAAGTCGTCGTATCGTTCCTTGGCCTCCTCCTCGATTGAAATTGCCAGATCGAGCGTGTCACGGAGCGACAGTTGGCTGAAGTCGATATCGGTCATAGGGCCTCCGCGTCTTCGAATTGTCCGAACCGTCACATTGTACCCGCGCCCGTCTCCGCCTCCGTTTCCTGGCGCGAAAACTTTTTGAGAGTGGGGGGCAGGGGAGGACGTGCTCGTATCACATGCTCCCGTGTTCCCTTGCTCCTCTGCCGCGCTCGGTCAGGAGTTTCCGAAGCGCTTTCGCTCCCAAAGCTTACCGACGACCCAACCGACCAACATCAGGCCGAAGATCACCCCCGTGTGCCAGACCAAAACGTGGCGAAGATCGGACATGGGGCAGATGATGTGGTTGATGGCGTCCGCCGTGACCGCGGCCCCGGTGCCGCCGAGCAATCCACTCACCGATGGCCGCAGCGGCAGGGCCCTGAAGACGAGCCATAGGGTCGCGACCAGAGCTGGGAAGCCCAGCGCGAGGTCGTGTGCGGCGCAGCCGAGACCGATGGAGAGCCCCTTGCCTTCGATCCACTGCATGCCCGGGCTGTTCATCCAGGTCGCGATTCCGACCAGGATCTGCATCAGGACACCGGTGCCGACGGCCAGGGCGACCGTACCGGCTGGAACTCCGCTGCCGGGCACGGCCTCTCGAAGCGCCATGCCGATGAGAACCACACCGACAACGAGCTGAACAACGGTGCACCCCCAGCCGAGCCACATCGGCAGCTCGCTCATGTCGGGGCGCAGCGTGAGCTTGAAGGCGACGATAACCAGCGCCAGGCCGACCGCCGCGACGGCGACCGCATAGAGCGTGCGCATCCACACGGGAGGCAGCGGCTTCACCGGTGCGAGATCGTCCGAGATCGCCTGTCGCAGGCTTTCCGGCAGCAAGTCTGTGTTCACTCGGCGCCTCCTTCACGTTCCGCGATCCGCTCGCGGAGGGCCTTCAGCGCCCGATGCGAACGCACCTTTGCTGTCCCTGGCGCGATGCCGAGGATCTGGCCGACCTCCTGGAAGCTCATGCCGAGCAGGTGGTGCAACATCAGGACCTCTTGAGCGTGGCGCGGGAGCTCGGCGAGCAGGCGGTGCAGGGTCGCTCGATCGGCCAGCTTCTCCATCTCGGGCGGCACCGGGACCTCGGGCAGCTGATCGTCGGCCAACATCTCCTTGCGCCGGCGGCCTGAGCGCAGGTGCATCAGCGCCACGTGCCGGGTGATGGCGTAGACCCACGGTCTGACCGGTCGCGGAGGCGTGTAGGTCTGACGCGCGCGGTGGATCTGGAGAAAGGTCTCCTGGAGGAGATCTTCGGCCACGGTGGCGTTCCGGACAAAGGTCCACAGGTAGCGGAGGAGCGGTTGCCTGAGAGCCGCGTAGAGCCCCTCGAAGTCATCCATGCGTCCTTTCTGGTAGCCGATCATGAACTCGATCAGCCTTCGTTCCTCGGCCTGTCGGTCGACTCCCATGGATGGCTATGCCTCGCTTCGTGTGAACGTTACGCCTGAGATGCCTGCCCGGGCATTATATAGTGGCCGACCTGTGACGACGCGATCTCTGCTCGATTGGTATCGAAGCCATGCCCGCAAGCTTCCGTGGCGGCGGGCTCCGCGTGATCCCTACCACGTCGTGGTGAGTGAGTTCATGCTCCAGCAGACCCAGGTCGACCGGGTCGTACCACGCTTCGAGTCCTTCGTCCGCCGTTTCCAGGGCTTCGAGGATCTCGCCCGGGCGACGGAGGATGAGGTTCTCGGCGCATGGTCGGGGCTCGGCTACTACCGGCGAGCGCGGCATCTCCACAGGCTCGCGCAGGGAGTCGTCACGAGGCGAGACGGGCTTCCGCGGACCGCCGCTGAGCTCGTTGAGTTGCCGGGGATCGGGCCCTACACGGCGGCGGCGGTCGCGTCATTGGCCTTCGGCGAAATGGTCCCCGTGCTCGACGGCAACGTCATGCGGGTCGGTGCAAGGGTTCAGGCGATGGCGTCGGACCCGAGATCTGCGGAGGCACGGCAACGACTCGAGGCTTGGATTCTGGGTCTGATGGAGGGGCAATCACCGGGTGAGATCAACGAGGCGCTGATGGAGCTCGGCGCCACCGTCTGCTCGCCGGCCGATCCGACCTGCGACGCCTGCCCGCTCGCCGGCGGATGTGCTGCGAGAGAGCTCGGACGCCAGCGGGAATTCCCCACTCCTCGGAAACGCCGCACCCAAGAGTCGGTGCGATGGGTCGCTGCGTGTCTGATCGACCAGGACGGATCATGGCTCCTGAGAAAGGTCGACGAAGGCCCTGTCCTCCGAGGGTTGTGGCTGCCACCGCTCGCGGAGCTCGATGACGGCGATGATCCGGCGAGCCTGGCAGATCGGCTCCTGCCGTTCCAATGGATGTCCGAGGCGGAGGTCGCTCCGCCGGTACGCCACACCATTACCCACCGCAAGATCGACGTGATTCCGGTGCGTGCCGTCGCCTCGAGCGCTGAACTGCCCTCAGGAGACTGGCGCTGGGTGGATCCGGAGGACCCCGGAATACCGACCTCGTCGCTGCTTCAGAAGCTCGTAAAGTCGGTCGGGAATCTGTAGGGGCGCCGAATGTGGCGCCCCCGGGCGATCAGAAGGACTCGACCGGCGAGGGCGGGACATGTCCCGCCCCTGCACCAGGTGGTGTGTTATCCCTCCAGCGATTTGGCCACCAACTCGATCACGTCGTAGGTCGTCGCGTTCTCGCGGCCGAGCTCGTTCTGTGCGTCGGACAGCATCGAGAAACAATAGGGGCATGCCACCGCCACGTCCGAGGTACCGCTCGCCTCGAGCTGGGCGAAACGGGTCTGGTTGATGCGTTCGCCGATCTTCTCCTCCAGCCACATGCGGCCCCCGCCGGCACCGCAGCACATCGAGGTCTCGCGATGGAGCTCGGCCTCCCGGACCTTGAGGCCCGGAATGGCCTTGAGAAGAAACCGGGGTGCGTCGTACTCGCCGTTGGTCCGGCCGAGGTAGCAGGGGTCGTGATATGCGAGGTCGACGTCCAGGCTGCCGATCAGCCGGACCTTGCCGGCCCGCACGAGCTCGGCGACCAGCTGGGTGCCGTGCACGACCTCGTAGTCCCCTCCGAATTCGGGGTACTCGTGAGCAAGCGTGTTGTAGGCGTGCGGGCAGTTGGTGACGATCTTCTTCACGCCGTAGCCGTTCATTGTCTCGATGTTCTGCTGCGCCAGCATCTGGAAGAGATACTCGTTGCCGAGTCGTCGCGGGGCGTCGCCGGTCGAAAGCTCTTCGGGCCCGAGGATGGCGATCTTGATATCCGCCGCCTGGAGGATCGTGACCAGCGCCTGTGAGACCTTCTTGCCATGGTCGTCGTAGCTCCCCGGGGAGCCGACGAAGAACAGGTATTCGAAATCGCCCACAGCTTCCGATGCCAACGGCACCCCGAGCTCGGCCGCCCAGTTCCCTCGCTCCTCGGCCGGCAGCTGCCAGGGGTTGCCGTTGACCTCGTAGCCGCGGAAGGCGGCCTGCGCCTCCTCCGGGAACTCGGCCTTTTCCAGCACCAGGTTGCGGCGCATTTCGACCAGCTTGTCGACGTAGGTGATGTCGAGCGGGCAGGCACGCTCACACCAGCGGCAGGTCGTGCACGCCCAGATCACCTCGGGGTCGACAACCGCCGGCACGAGCTCTTTTCCCGAGCGATGGCCGCCGTCGCCCGGCGAGCCGAGAATCGCGGATTGCTCGCTGTAGAGCTGATCTCGCACGGTCTTCAGATAAAGAACCGGCTGCAGCGGCTTGTTTGTGAGGGTGGTCGGGCAGTATTCGCGGCAGCGCCCGCACTCGGTGCAGGTGTACATGTCCAGCATCTGCTTCCAGGTGAAGTCGGTGACGGTGGAGATGCCGAAGGTCGTGTCTTCGTCGATCTCTTCGAGATCCATGCTCGGCAGTTTTCCGGGAGCGTCCAGGGTGGCGAAGAAGGAGTTGAAGAGCGACGTGTAGACGTGGAAGTGCTTGGAGTAGGGAAGCTCGTTGGCGAAGGCGAAGAGGGTGATGAGGTGAATCCACCAGCTCGCACCGTAGATGATTTGCAGAACGCCCGGGCCGAGACCGACGAATGTGCTGGCCACCAGGCTCGACATCGGCAGGAAGGAACCATCGAGGTCGCCGGCTGCGATGCGCGCTCCCTCCGACGCGAGATCCGTCACCATCAAGATCGCAATCAGCCCGATCACCAGCCAGGCGCCCCAGCTTTGGATGACGCGTTCCTTTTTCTGGATGCCGCGACGCCAGACGGCAAAGACGAGCCCGACGAGCACCAGGAGCTCGAAGATGTCCTTCGAGAAGAGGTAGGCGTGGCCGACCGGAGTGTGCATGAGCGGCAGCTCCCAGCCCGCGAACAGCCCTTCGAGGACCATGGTTACCGTGCGCAGGCTGACGACCAGGAAGCCGTAGAAGATCAGCAGATGGTAGAAGCCGGCGAAGAGGTCATCGAACATCTTCTTCTGGCCGAATGCATAGACGAGCATGTGCTTGAAGCGCTCGCCGAGACGGTCAAGGCGCTTGTCGGAACGTCCCGAGCGGAGGAGCTGGAACCGCCGGCTGAGCGACACGACGACGGCTCCGATCCCGACGAGGGTGAGAATCCAAAACCAGACGACCCCTGAAATGCCCGCAAAGGACCCGGCCGTGGCGTGATGCAGCATGCTTCCTCCTTCAACCCGAGGCTATGAAGAAAAAACCGCCGGCAAGCTCCGGCGGTCAAAATACTCGGAAGATGAACACAGCGCGGTGCGCCAATCCATGCGGGACAGTATAAAGAGGAATTGGGAATTAGGAATGAGGAATTCCCATTTTCCCGTACGGTCCACAGGTGACCTAAATGAACGCCGACGGATTGTCGCGGGTGGGGCAGGTGGCAGCGACGGCGTCAGCAGACAGAAGCAGCGGCTGTCGCTGGTTTGTGGGCAATTCACTGTCGCCGCTTCGCGGCTTATCGTCTACTAACCGCGTCCCCATGGGGCTGACGCCCCGGGCCGTCAAGATGCCGCACCTCCGGCGCTCATTCCAAATCATCGACTTCGCCACACACACGAGCCGCGAATCGGCGACAGATGCAGAGCTCGGGGCTTCACACCAGGGGACCATTGAATCGAATTACAGATCAGCCCCCGGAGGGGGCGACAGATGCTTAGCCTGGGGCGTAAGCTCCAGTTCCAAGGGCCATTAATCCCTGGTTTCGAGAATCAGATCGACCCGGTTCTCCGGTCCCTCCCAGACGCTGACCGTTCTGAGCGTGCCGCCGATCTTCTCGTACTCGGGCGCGAGCCCCTTCGAAATGGTCTCGGCCACCCTCTCCGCGGTGGGCGAGGGATGGCCGATCTCGGGGTGCTCGTTGAGGTCGGTGCCGTCGAGAGGTGTGACGGCGGCTGCCAGCAGCTCCTGAACCTGGTGAAAATCGAGCGCATAACCCTCTTCGTTGAGGGTCTGAGCGCATACCTGCACGGCCACCTTCCAGCAGTGAACGTGAGACGCCTCGGGATGTCCGCGGTATGAGGTGAGGGCGTGGCGCGCCTCGAACGACACCTCTGCATGGACCACCCACCGGTTCATGAAACCATCGCCTCGGGAGTTTCGTCGGTCGACCCCTTGCCTTTCGCACGTGCCTCCAGAATCAGCATCTCGCGGGTCACCGGGACTCGTGCAACGCGGTCCTCATCGAGACCCAGGGCCAGGAGGAGCTTTTTGACCGAGAGCTGGGGCCCGTTTTCCTGCCGGGCGTTGAGCTCCACCAGCAGATCACCGTCGTCGAGGCGGCGCCAGCTGCGAACGCCGGCGCGAATCTCGTCGGAGAGCCCGTCGTCTGACTCCGGCCAGGGTCCGACGTCACTCGTGGCGGCGACGCGATACCGCGCCGCAGCTACCGCACGGCCGAGCTTGGGCGCTCCCGGGAGCAGAGGACGTGCATCGAGGATTTCGATCCCTTCCGGGAGGAGCGCATTCGCCCGTTTCAGATGCTCTGGACGAAGGGGCGCCGTGCAGTCGACATCGAAGTTTTCTGCCCGCCCTTCGTATCCGAGCGGAAGGGCAGGACCCATCGACAGGCGAATGTGCGGGTTGTAGCCTTCGGTGTGTCGGACCGGGAGCTCGGCCGCACGTGTCATCCGCTCGAGGGCATCCATGAGCTGGCGGTGGGAGAGCCACCGGGCGTCGCCAGTTTTGGAGAACACGAATCGGTAGCGGCGGTGGACCGGCGGCTGTGGCCGGCTCTCGACTGCTGGGGGTGTCCTGGGCTCGGGTCGCAGCCTGTAGGCGGCGGATTTCGGCCGGTCGGCCTCGGACAGGACCTCGCCGAGGACCGGCAAGGTTGTCGTAGCGAGCTGGGTGTCCTCGCCGTCGCCAGGGATGCCGCAGCGGTAGCAGTGCCCCCACTTGCAGTCCTCGGTCTCGGATTCGCGAAGGGCGCGGCGCCACTCGCCCTTGAGAAAGCCCTTGCGCACTCCGGCGTCCATGAAGTCCCACGGCAGCGTGTCCGACAGCGCGCGCTCGCCGAGCTCACGGTCGACATCGATGCCGGTCCTGGCGAGGGCTTGGCGCCAGGCCTCGAGGTTGATGTGGTCGGTCCAGCCGTCAAAGACAGCGCCGAGGTCGTGGGCCGTCTCGACGGCCGCAGAAAGCCCGCGCCCCCCGCGCGAAAGCAGGGACTCCAGCGCCGCCTCCTCCGGGTCCGACCAGGTGAGGCGGGCGCCGCGGATGCGGTGAAATCGCTGCTTGAGGAGGGTGATGCGCCGGCGCAGCTCGTCGACGCCGGCAAAGGGTTGCCATTGGAACGGCGTCCACGCCTTCGGCACGAAGCACCCGACGGAGACCTTGACCTGTACCTTGCGGCCGCCGGTGACGCGCCGGCCCGCGGCGAGGATGTCCTCCGCCAGACGCGCCAGCTCTTCGAGGTCTTCGTCGGTCTCGGTCGGCAGCCCGATCATCGCGTAGACCTTGATCAGCGACCACCCCTTGCCGAAGGCGGCCTCGGCGGCGCGCACCATCTCGGCATTGGTGAAGGTCTTGTTGATGACCCTGCGCAGGCGATCCGAGCCGGTCTCGGGGGCAAAGGTGAACCCGGACTTGCGGACCCTCGACACCGCCTCGGCGAGCCCCACCGAAAAGGCATCGGCGCGCAGGGAGGGCAGGCTGATGGAGACCCTCTTGTCCTGAAGGCACTCGGCCAGGTTGTAGACCAACGGCTCCACCTGCGAGTAGTCGGCGGTGGAGAGGCTGAGTAGCCCGACCTCCTCGAACCCGGTCTCGGCGACCTGTTGCTGCATGCGTTCGAGGACCACCTTCGGGTCGTGCTCGCGTACCGGGCGATACCAGTAGCCGGCCTGGCAGAAGCGGCAACCCTGCGTGCAGCCCCGCATGATTTCCATCCCCAGCCGGTCCTGGATGACGTCGGCATAGGGAACGATCACCGTCTCCGGCTGATCGCTGGCGTCGAGCTTCTCGACCCAGACCCGGCGGACGGGAAACGGGACTGCGTCGTCAAGCGTCTCCCACCGGGCGGGCTGATCGGCTTCGGCCGAAAGCCAGCGGTAGAGGCTCGGCACGTAGACGCCCTCGACTTGAGCGAGGCGCCTGAGAATCTCCTCGCGGTCGACGGCCTCGGTGCGGGCGTCGCGGACCGTGTCGAGGATCTCGTCGAGGGCCGCCTCACCGTCGCCGATCAGGATGGCGTCGAAGAAGTCGGCCACGGGCTCCGGGTTGGCCGTGCAGGGGCCGCCGCCGATGACGATGGGCTCCGACTGGCCCCGATCCCTTGCGCGGCGGGTGATCTTCGAGAGATCGAGCAGATAGGGGACATTGATGTAGTTCAGCTCCGACTGCAGCGAGATCCCGACGATGTCGAATTCGGCGACGGCGCGATAGCTCTCGAGCGTGGAGAGCGGTATCCCTTGGCTGCGCAGCGCCTCGGCCATGTCCGGCATGGGTGCAAAGGTCCTCTCGGCGAGGGCATCCTCGCGCCGGTTGACGAGGTGGTAGAGGATTCTCGTCCCTTGATGGGACATTCCGATTTCATAGGCGTCGGGGAAGGCGAGTGCGACGCGCACCTCGACCTCACGCCAGGGCTTGCGCACCAGGTTCCGTTCGATGCCGAGATAGCGGCTGGGTTTCTGCACACCCGGCAGGATCGCTTCGAGCGCCGCACGGATCTCGTTCGGCGATGGATGATTCATGAACACGCTCCGCTTCGTGCGTTCAAGGGAGTGAATGTATACGAGTTCTCAGATATTTCCCACCTCCTGACCGCCACCTGCCGTGGGCAGGGGGGTGTGAGGACCTGAGGACGTGAGGGGCTTGGGAGAGTCGTCCGCCATTGCGCCTTGAAAGAGACAGCGGGAGTGGGTTGGCAAGCCCCCAGGTCCTCGGGTCCTCAGACTCCGGTAGGGCGGGTGGGGTTGAGATTGAGACATCGTGTACACTAACCGGCCATGAAGGTCGTCTTCTTTGGAACCCCCGAATTCGCCGTACCCACCTTGGAGAAGCTCGCAGAGAGCCGGCACGAGGTCTCGATGGTCGTGTCCCGGCCGGACCGTCCCGTCGGTCGTCGTCAGATCATCGAGTCGCCGCCGGTGATCGAGACGGCGCAGGCCCACGGGATCGAGTGTTTTCAGCCCAAGAACCTCAAATCGGACGAGATCGATGCACGGCTTCGCGAGATCGGCGCTGACGCCGTCGTGGTTGTCGCCTACGGCAAGCTGATTCCCGCCCGCCTCCTGGGAATTCCCCAATACGGCTTCATCAACCTGCACCCGAGCCTCTTGCCTCGCCATCGCGGGCCATCTCCGATCCAATGGGCGCTGGTCTGCGGAGACCGGGCCACCGGCGTGACGACCATGCAGATCGACGAGGGAATGGACACCGGCCCCATCCTGCTCCAGAAACGGGTCACGATCGAGCCGGAGGAAACCGCCGAAAGGCTGTCGCCGCGGTTGGCGGAGATCGGTGCCGACCTCATCGTCCGCTCCCTCGACCAGCTCGAGGCGGGGACCCTCGAAGCTCGCCCGCAACCCGCGGACGGGGCCAACACGACGCCGATGCTGAGACGGAACTTCGCCAAGATCGACTGGTCCATGCCGGCGCGCCAGCTGGCCAACCGACTGCGTGGTTTCACGCCCTGGCCGGGCCTCTACACGAAGTTCCGGGGCGGGCGGCTGAAGATCCACGGACTCGATCAGCTCACGTCGCCACCTCGCGGCAAGGAGAAGCCGGGCACGGTGCTTTCAGCCGAACCGGACGGTATCGTCGTACGGTGCGGCAAGGGCACGGCGGCCAGGATCACCGAGGTCCAGCGGGAAGGTCGGAAACGAATGCCGGTGGACGCCTTTCTCATCGGTGAACGGGTGACCCGCGGTGAGGCTTTCGGCTGATCGCCTGACCGCCGCGCGCATCTTGATGCGCGTCGAAGAGGGTGCCTTCTCATCGCGACTGTTGGCCGGCGGTGAGGCGCCGGCGGCAAGGGTGCGGGTTCTCGAAGTCCTGCGCTCGAAGCGGGCCCTGGATGCGGTCCTTGAAAAGTACAGCCGGAGAAAGCTCCGCAAGCTGGACGCCGAGATTCGGGCAGTACTGCGGATCGGCCTCGTCGAAACGATGAATCTCGATGTCCCTCCGGCCATAGCAACCGATGGTGCGGTGCATCTGAGTCGGAGGCTCGGAAAAGCGTCGGCCTCAGGGATGGTCAACGCCGTGTTGCGTCGGGCGTCAAGCGCCTGGAAGGCGGTCCTGGAGTCCTCCCCGATCGACGTTCGCCTTTCCCACCCCGAGTGGCTGTATCGACGATGGGCCGAGCAGCTCGGACAAGAGAGGGCCGAAGGTGCGATGGCTTCGGCACAGGAACCGGCGGTCACCTGGGCGTGGTTTCTCGACGACGATGCCCGCCGTCGGCTGCGCGATCACGAGGTGGATCTCGAGCCTCACCCCTGGTGCCCTGGTGCCTGGTCCGCGCCCCACGATGCAGCAAGCCTGGTCAAAACTGTCTCCGACGGCGCCGCCTACGCCCAGGACCCAAGCTCGCAGCTGGTATCCCACGTGGCGACGTCGCTGTCGAAAGGAGCGACCGATTGCCTCGATCTCTGTGCCGCGCCCGGCGGCAAGGCCGCTTTGATGCTCAGCCTCGGCGAGTGGAAATCGGCGGTGGCCGCCGACCTCCGGCTCAACCGCGTTCGCCTGATGCGGCCGCAGGTGAAGAGGGCGGGCACGTGTGCCACTGTCGCAGCGGACGCCCTCCGGCCGCCATTCGCCCCGGGTGGCTGGGACTTCGTTTTGCTCGACGCACCCTGTACCGGAACCGGCACCTTTCGACGGCATCCGGAGCTCAAATGGAGGCTGGACCCCGAGTCCGTGATCACCCTCGTCCTCAGGCAGCGCGACCTGCTGGCCTCCGCCGTCCAATTGGTGGCCCCGGGCGGCGCGCTGCTCTATACGACCTGTTCGATCGAGCCTGAGGAGAACGAGGGCGTCGTGCGCGATCTGCCGGCCGGATTCGAGATCGAAAACCTCGAGCCCCACCTGCCGCCCGGCGTGCCGTGGTTGCCGACCGCAGCCGGCGGCATCCGCATCCTTCCCAACCCCCACGGCGACGGATTCACCATGCATGCAGTTCGCCGGCGATGAAATCGGCGGCAGTCTTGAGTCAGGAATCGTCACCCAGTAATTCAACATAGGGGTGGGCGCGGGAAAACTCAACACTCAAAACTCAACACTCAAAATTCGGATTCCAGGGCCGCTTCGAGCTGCTCCCACTCGGCCATCAGCGACTCGAGATCGGTGGCGAGCTTGTCGCGCTCCTGCTGCATCGAGCGGACCTTCGAGTCCGGGGTGTTCTCGAAAAACCCGGGCTCGCAGAAAGCGCCGTCGATCTCCTCGATGCGCTGCTCGGCCTTTTCGATGGCGCCGGTGACAACGTCGCGCCGCAGCTCGAGCTGTTTGAGCATCTTCCCGTTTCCCTTGGCTGCAGGTTCTTGCTCGGGCTTTCCGCGACCCTGCTTCCGATCGCGCCTCTCCCGTCGCACTCGAAGGGCTGCGGCGTCGGCATCCAGGTGATCGTCACCACAGCTGGCCAGGTACTCGTCGTAGGTGCCCGGGTAGTCGTTGATCCCCTTCTCGGTGATCTCAAGGATTCGGGTGGCCAGCTTCGAGACGAACCAACGGTCGTGAGACACGAAGATCAGCGTGCCGTCGAAGGCTTCGAGACCCGCGACCAGCGCCTCGATCGCCTCGAGATCGAGGTGGTTGGTCGGCTCGTCGAGGACCAACACGTTGGGTTCGTCCACCGCGAGCCGAGCGAAGATCAGCCGTGCAGCCTCGCCGCCCGAGAGGCCGGGAAGCCTCTTCTCCACCTCGTCACCCGAGAAAAGCACTCTGCCGAGGCGGCTGCGAATCTCTCCCGTGGTCTCACCGGCGCAGGCGGAGCCGAGCCAGGCCTCCACCGTGGTCTCGCTGCCGTCAAACATCCGGCGATGATCCTGCGCAAAATACCCGTAGGTGGCCTCGTGCCCCCAGCGAACAGAACCCGCATCCGCCTCGAGCTCACCGACGAGGATCTTGAGAAGCGTCGACTTGCCGATGCCGTTGGGACCGATGATGGCGAGCCGGTCCGCCCGTCGCACGTTGAGGCTGACATCTGACAGCACCTGGTTGTCGGCGAAGGCCTTGCTCACTCCCTCGATCTCGAGCGCCTGCTTGCCGCTCGGCCGTTTCTGGCGGAATTGAAACACCGGGTAGCGGCGCGACGAGCGGGGGAGGGGCTCGATGACGATGCGGTCCATCTGCTTGAGCTTGCTCTGCGCCTGGCGCGCCTTGGTCGCCTTGGCCCGAAACCGGTCGGCGAAGGCCTTGTGCTCGGCGATCTTCTTCTCCTGGCGAGCGATCTCTCCTTCCTTTCGCTCGCGCTGCTCGACCTTGGCGAGGGTGAATGCCGAGTAATTGCCTGGGTAGAGGGTGACCGTTTCGTAATCGATGTCGAGGACGTGGGTGCAGACATTGTCGAGAAAACGGTGGTCGTGCGAGATCACCACCGCGCACCCCTGGTAGGTAGCCAGGAACTTCTCGAGCCAGCGAATCGAAACGATGTCGAGGTGGTTCGTGGGCTCGTCGAGGAGCACGCAGCCCGGTTCCGACGCCAGCACCTGGGCGAGGAGGACCCGGAGCTTGAAGCCCCCCGAAAGGACCGACAGCGGCTTCCGATGCAGCTCCGAAGGGATTCCCAGGCCTTCGAGGATTTCGCCCGAGCGGGCCTCGAAGCTGTAGCCATCGAGGCTGACGATCAGGTCCTCGACCTCGGCGTATCGCTCACCGTCGAAGTGCTCGGCCGAGGCTTCGAGGATGCGGTCCTTCTCGACCAGAGCGTTCCACAGCTGGTGGTGACCCATCATCGTCACCTCGAGGATCGGCGTGTCTTCGAAGCGGAAGTGATCCTGAGAGAGAACCCCGAGACGAAGCCTCTTGGGCACTGAGATCGAGCCTCCGCTCTGCTCCTCGGCTCCGGCGATGAGGCGCAGCAGCGTGCTCTTGCCCGAGCCGTTGGCACCGACCAGCCCATACCGGCAGCCCGGGTTCAGCTGGAAGTTGACGTCGGCAAAGAGGACCTGGCTGCCGTACGCCTTGGTGAGATCGGTGACTGCAATCATGGCCACGCAGGATACAGGATGCACCCACCCAACCGTCCACCCAGATACAAGATCCAAGATGCACCCCCCCGCATCCCACCCGGATGCAAACTCCAATTGGGTGGGACGTGTATCTTGCATCTTGAGCTCGGGCACGGAAACGGGTACGGAAACGGGGGCGCTTTGCGCCCTACTCGAACATCTCCTGTGTGTACCAGAAGACCCGCGGGTCCTGGAGGTTGATGCTTTCGAAGCTGCGGAAGGTGATCGCACAGACGCTCGTCGGGTGAGCGTCCTCGGGCCAGTAAAGCCAGCCATACTTCTGGGAGCCGCGCGACCATTGCATGGCGAGGGGCCCGGCGCGGATGTAGACAGGTTGAGGTTTCTCTTCGACCGCGCCTGCGCCGGTGGCGGTCGCGGTCAAGGCGGCGCCGGCCGGTGCAGCAGTCCACTCGTATTCGATGCCGTAGCCCGACAGAGGAACACTGGAAACCCGGAACGCGATCAATTGGTCGTCGACCTTGAAGACGACAACCGGGCCATACGGAATTCCAACGGCGCGATCATTGACCGCCACACGCTCGTAGGTGGGACGCTCGGGTGAAGGGGGCGCACCGCCACAGCCCGCGAACGTGATGAGGGCGATCGCGACGGAGATTCGGCCGATCGGCGTGTGGCGCGGAGCTTCGCTTCCCAGCATTTTTCAAATGTACTACGTGTTGGCAACCCACGTCTTGGGGGGTATGATCGGCCATCGAAATCGGCGAGGGAGGGGTCTGGATATGAAGCGCATTCTTGCTGTTGCAGCGGTCGCCCTGTTGGCTGTGGTGCCGGTCCTGGCGGGTGACGGGGACGCCATCCTGGGCGTGTGGGCGACGGATCCCGAGGGTGAGGGCGGTCAAGCCCATATCGAAATCACTTCGGACGGGGGGAATTATTTGGGAAAGATCGTGTGGCTCGAGGAGCCTCTCTACACGGCCGAAGACGAAGATGGTGAGGAGGGCGAGCCGAAGGTCGACAAGAACAACCCGGATCCCGCCCTGCAGTCACGACCGATCATGGGCCTCGAGCTCATGAGCGGATTCACCTACGACGGCAAGGAGACGTGGAAAAAGGGGACGATCTACGATCCCGACAACGGCAAGACCTACAAGTGCAAGCTCCGCATCGGTGACGATGGCGTGCTCAATGTCCGCGGTTACATCGGTGTGTCGATGATCGGCCGTACGTCGCAGTGGACCCGAGTCGAATCATCCGGTCAATGAATCGGTGAAGCGGTGGCTGCCACCGTTCAGCCCAGGCCCGTGTATGATTCCCGAATAGGACTTCAACCGTGGGGCCGATGACGCTGCAAAGAATACTGCTTGCCGATGACGAGCCGGACATCCTCGAGATCTCGAGGATCGCCCTCGAGACTGTCGGGGGATACGAGGTTTCGGTGTGTTCCTCGGGGATGACCCTCCTCGAGCGCCTCGCCGAGTTCGAGCCGGACCTGGTCGTCGTCGACGTGTTGATGCCAGATATGTCGGGTCCCGAGGTCCTCGAGGAGATCCGGCGAAAGCCCGAGTTCGACGGGGTTCCGGTCGTGTACCTCACAGGAGTCATTCAGGAGGAGGAGCTTGACAGCCTGAAGGAGTCCGGCGTGGCGGACGTCATTCTCAAGCCCTTCGATCCCATGAAGCTGGCTGACCGCATCCACGGAATCTGGAAGGGCGTCCATGGAGGGTGATCGGGAGAATTTCGCGGCGGCCGACCGGCTCGCGAGAGAGCTGAAGAGGCTTCGAAGCAACTTCCTCGAGAAATTGCCCGGGAGGCTGCAGGGGCTGGTCGAGGAGTGGAACGCGCTCCAGGGTGATGGCTGGAGCCAGGATGGCGCGAGGGCGCTGCATCGCTCGATCCACGGGCTGATCGGAACGGCCGGCAGCCTCGGCTTCTCGAAGATGGCGAAGACCGCTCGCCGGCTCGAACGGCAGCTGGTGGCTTTGCTTGAAGGAATCAAAGCGCCGACCGCCGAGATGAGCGCCGAGGTCATCGAGTGGTTCGAAAGATTGGGAGAGGACGCGACGGCCCAGGCCCAGGACGAGATCGATCCGGGCTCCTTCGACTCCATGGCCGAGTGGAGCACGCCGATCTTCGAAACCCGCAACCTCATCGTCGTCGTCGAGCAGGAAGATCCCTTCGCGCGCGAGCTGGCACGCCAGCTCGGGCACTTCGGATTCGAGCTCCAGATGTTCAAGCGGATCGACGACATGAAGGCGGGCAGCGTGGAGCGACGACCGGCGGCCGTGATCATGGACCTCTCTTCGCCCGACGGCGACCTGATCGGCGAAGAGGTGGCTGAGACCGTGCGTGATCAACTGGGCGAGGGCGTGCCGATGGTCTTCGTCTCCAACCGCTCCGACATCGAGGCCCGGCTGGACGCCGTTCGGGCCGGCTGCAGCAGCTACTTCGTCAAACCCGTCAACTACTCGGATGTGCTGGAGACTCTCGATCGCCTGACACGGAGCGAGCCGGAGCCCTACCGAATCTTGATCGTCGATGACGAAACCGATACCGCCGAGTACCACTCCGCCAACCTCGAAGCGGCTGGTCTGGAAACGATGACAGTCACGGACCCCCTGGATGTCATGGCCCAGCTGGTCGAGTTCCAACCGGACGTCATCCTCATGGATGTCTACATGCCGGGCTGCTCTGGGATCGAGCTGGCGATGGTGATTCGCCAGGAAGAGGCCTTCGTCGGTGTGCCAATCGTCTTCCTCTCCAGGGAGACCGACCGCATGAAGCAGATCGCCGCCCTGGGCGAGGGCGGCGACGACTTTTTCACCAAACCGGTGCCGCCCGATCAGCTGGTTCCGGCGGTGTCGGCCCGCGCTCAGCGTGGGCGAACGCTGCGCCTTTTCATGGAAAAGGACGGTCTCACCGGGCTCTTCCGGCACAGCCGGATCATCGAGCAGCTCGAGGTGGCGGTGCGGAGGGCGGATCGACTGAACGGCAAGCTCGCCGTGGCGATGGTCGACATCGACGGTTTCAAGGACGTCAACGACGAACATGGGCATCTTGCCGGCGACCAGGTGCTGAAAGCACTCGCCTATCTCCTCCGTCAGCGGATGCGGATGAGCGACGTCCTCGGGCGCTTTGGTGGCGATGAGTACATCGTCATCCTGCCCGACACGGATGGGTCGGCGGCGGTGGAGAAGATGGAAGATATCCGCCGTAACTTCGCCGCCATCGACCACGACACGGGTCACGGGTCCTTTTCGGTGACCCTCAGCTGCGGGGTGGCCGAGTTCCCATCCGCCCTGACGAGCCACGAGCTGGTCGCGGCTGCGGACGAGGCCCTCTACCGCGCCAAGCGGGGGGGGAGGAACAGGGTTGCATCGGCCGGCGAAGGCGACTGAATCGTGGCTTCCCGCCTCACGCTCCGTGTTTTGCTGGCGCTGCTCGCGGCCGGGGCGATCTCCTGCGGACAGCCCCCCGGGCCACCTCCGGCAGCAGTCGCCACCGCGCCACCGACTCCACCTGGAGTAATCACCTTCGGGTCGGTGTCGCTCGACCCGGCCCGGGAGTTCGAGACCTTCCGGCCCTTCGCCAATTACGTCGCGGCGAATCTCCACGACGTCGGCATCGGCAGGGGCCGTGTGGTCGTCGTCGGATCGCTGAGCCAGATGGTGGAGGAGATACGCGAGGGGAGGGTCGATATTTTCATCGATAGCCCGTTCCCGGCAGCGTTCGTATGGACCCACGACCTCGTGCAGCCGATTCTCAGACGTTGGAAACGAGGCGCGGACGTCTACAAAAGTGTGGTGTTCACTCGGGTGGACAACGGAGTCGAAACTGTCGACGACCTCGCGGGAAGGATCATCGCCTTCGGAGAACCATTCTCGACCTCCGGATTCCTCATGCCCAAGGCGGCACTCTCGTCCGCCGGTTTGAGACTCGTCAACTACGCGGACCCCGCGGCTTCAATCCCGTCCGACCGTGTGGGATATATCTTTTCCAACGACGCTGAAAACACCATGTTCTGGGTACTCAAGAAAAAGGTCGACGCGGGAGCGGTCAATGCGGACTATTTCGAGTCGCTGGCCGGCGATCGCATCGATGAGCTGCGGATACTCCACATCACCGAGTCAGTTCCTCGCAACGTGGTGTGTGCTCGCAACAACCTCGATCCAGACATTGTCAATGCCCTGAAGGCCCTTTTGCTCGACATGCACATCGGCGAGGACGGCCGCGCCGAGCTGCTCAGCTTCGAGGAGACGACGAAGTTCGACGAGTTCCCGGGCGGGTACGAGCGCGATCTCGAGAACATCATGAGGCTCCTGCCGCACGTCGAGGAGGACCTCGGTCAGTGAGGGTTGAGACGGAGGTCGTGTGCGGCTCGGTCTGAGGGGCCGCTTCGTCGCCTTCGTGTCGGCGATCGTCATCGCCTTCGGGGTGGTGTTGACCGCGCTCGCGGTGCGCGCGCAGAGCGAACGCCTCCGCCACGAGCTCGAGGAGCGAGGCAAGCTCCTGACCACTGTCATCGCCTCCAACACGACGGACGCCCTCGCGATGCTCGAGATCGGCGAGCTGCGAAGGATGATCGCCGAGGTCAGGAGCCAAGAGAACGTGCTCGACGCAGTCGTCTTCGACGAGGACGGGCGAACGCTCACCGACGGCACCTTTGAGAACACCCGGCGCCACGATCTGATCTCGGAGGCCGCTCGGCGCCACGCTGCTGTCTCCGAGACGCTGTTGGTCGAATTCGAAGGCGATTCGATGACGGTGACGAAGCCAGTGATGCTCGGCGGTCGTCTGTTCGGAGGGGTGTGGCTCCGATACTCGCTGGCCGGTCTCGCCGAGGATCAGGCGTCCCTGGCGCGGCGCACGGCGTCGGTTGGAGCGATCTTCGCACTTCTCGGTATCCTCGCCGCGGCTCTCCTCACAGAAGCGGTGACGCGTCCGCTGAAAGAGGTGATTCGGGCAACTCGCGCAGTCTCCAAAGGCGAACCGCCCCCGCGGCTCGCAGTCCGCACCGCAGACGAGGTCGGAGAGCTTGCCGAGGCCTTCAACGAAATGACGCGAAAGCTCCGCGACACCACGGTGTCGCGCGACTATCTCGATCGTGTGCTCGAGACCATGGGCGAGTGCTTGGTTGTAACTGGCCCCGAAGGGGTCATCACCCGCGTCAACAATGCGGTGTGCAGGCTCTCCGGCGTCAACGAGGGAGATCTCCTGGGGCAGAACTGTCGCGACCTCTTCCGCGCTCCCAAGGGCTACGTCTCCCTGCTCGATACCGTCGGGCCGGATGGCTCCGTTCACGGGCTCGAGACCGAGCTCCTCGCGAAGGGTGGGGAGGCGGTGCCGGTCATGCTTTCGGTCGCTGTCATGGAGGTTACCGTGGGACGCCCCACGGGCTATGTCGTCGTTGCGGCGGATATCAGGGAACGCCTGCGCAACGAGCAGCAGAAGGACGAATTCGTCACCATGGTCCACCACGAGGTGCGAGCACCTCTGACCGCGGTTCGGGGTGCGATCGGTCTCCTCGATGGAGGCGTGGCCGGTGAGATGGGGGAGCGGGGGAAGGAGCTTGTCGAAATCGCGTTACGCAACAGCGAGCGCATGGAGAGGCTCGTCAACGACATCCTCGCGTCGCGAAAGCTCGATTCCGGCCGCATGCAGTTCCATTTCGAAAAGGCCGAGCTCATGGCTCTCGTCGAACAGGCCGTCGAGACCACATCCTCCTACGCGGCCAAACACGACGTCCGCTTCGAGATCGAAGAGGCGGTTCCCGGTGCGATGGTGCGGGTCGACCCGGACCGCCTGATTCAGGTCTTGACCAACGTGCTCTCGAACGCGGTGCGCTTCTCCACCGAAGAATCGGTCGTATCGGTCAAGGCGAGCCGCAGCAACGGGTTCCTGAGGGTGGCGATTGCGGATTCCGGCACGGGGATTTCCGAAGATTTTCGGGACAGGGTCTTCGAGGCATTCGCGCGGGGGGAGCACGACGACTGGCGCCACCGCAGCGGTACAGGGCTCGGGATGAGCATCTCCAAGAGCATCATCGAGGAGCTGGGCGGCTCGATTAGCTTCGAGACCGAGGTTGGCGTCGGGACGACCTTCTTCATCGATATTCCTGAGTCGGTGTGACAGAGGCTCGACAGGACCGCGGGATTTTCTTCCTAAACCATGTGACCTGAGAGGTTTGAGAGCGAAGCCCCCGCTCTGTTCAGTGCCGCGAACGGGAGCAGGGACGGGGACGGGAGCGAAGGCGAGAACATGGACAGAGGCCGCCCGGTGGGATATTTTCGAATCGAGATGAGTGATTCTCGGAAGCTGTTTTCGCCGATAACCTGCGCGCCGACGGACGTTGTTCGTTTTGGGCGGCGGGCCGAGCGGGGTGGGCAGCCCCGCGCGGCGGTTCGCTAGGGCTTGGGCGACGATGGCGATCGAAGGCAACCTCGAAACGATGAACCTCGCCGAGCTGCTGCAGTGGCTCGCCAATGGTCGCCAGACCGGCACGTTGATCGTCGAAAACGGAATTGTTGAAAAAAAGATTTTTTTACGTGACGGGAGGGTGCTCTCCTCGTCGAGCTCCGATCCGCGCGGTTTCCTGGGGCATTTCCTGGTCAGCAAGGGCGTCATCAACGAGGACGACCTGGCGAAAGCGATGGCGATCCAGTCCGAACAGGGCAAGCTCCTTGGCGAGATCCTGGTCGAGGGTGGCGCGATCGAGCAGGAGATGCTGGACCATATGTTGCGGCTCAAGGCGGAGGAGAATATCTACGATCTCTTCGTCTGGGAGGAGGGAAGCTTCGAGTTCCTGGACGAAGAGCTCCCAGAGTATGAACTCGTGCCGATGTCCGCAAACATCACGGGTCTGGTGATGGAGGGCATGCGTCGCATCGACATGGCGAGAGAAATTGACAAGGTGATCCCCTCGATGCAGTGCGTGCCCGTGTCCATTGCGCCGTTGATGGATGAAGACGAAATGGACTTCGGCTGGCGGGGCGTCCTCGAGGCCGTCGACGACGATCGCAGCATCGAGGATATCTGCCTCCACACCCATTCATCCGAGTTCTTCGTTCTCGACGTCCTGTACCGGAAGATGCAGGAAGGGAAGATCAAGATCGTGCGTCCACGTGTGATCTCGGTGGATCCCGAGGCGCCGGCAGCAGCGCCTGCAGCTGACGGTGTTCCCAAAGAACGGCCCGAACAGGCGCCGACCAACGCGCAGGCCTTGATTTCGGAGGCCATGGTCCATCTCAAGCTCGGGGTCTACGAGACCGCGGCCCGACACCTGGGCGCGGCGACGAGCCTCGATCCCCACAACCGGGAGCTCGCACTGGTCATCAAGGAGCTCGAGGGCGAGGTCATGGCAGGCCTCGAAAACGACGGCGTGAAGTATGAGAGGGTGCCGATTCTCGAAACCACCCTGGATGACCTGCGTGCGATGAGCTTCTCTCCGGAGGAGGGCTTTATCCTGTCGCGCATCAACGGCACCTCCGACATTGCCTCGATCGTCAAGATCTCGCCCCTGTCGGAGCTCGACAGCCTGCTCGTTTTCTGGAAGCTCTCGCAAACTGGCCAGATCTCTCTCAAGGACCCGAGCTGACATCCGCCCAGCCAACCAGGGCCTGAGGGCTTGGGGCCCTGAGGGCCTGAGGGTTTCGAAAGACCAGCTCGGTAGATCCAATGAAGCCCTTACCCGTTCATGCCCACGCCCGCACTCCTACACGCCCGCGGTAGAATGCGCGGATGGGTAAGCTGATCGACCCTGAAAGGCGCGCTCGTGCCAAATTGAGGAGGGCCGAAAGGAAGGACCGGATCCTCACGGTGGCGCGTACGATCTTTGGAAAGCTGCCCTTTGTCGAGGTGACCCTGGACAGCATCGGACAGTCGGCCGACGTCGACCGCGGGGTTGCCTCGATGTACTTCCGCACCAAGGAGGAGCTCTTTTTGCTGCTGCTTCGGGAAGAGCTCGCCAACTGGTACTCGGTCCTCGAAAAGAAGCTCGACCGTGTTGAAGGCCGCCTCAAAGCGGCCGATCTTTCCAGTCTGCTGGCGAAGAGCCTGGCCGTCCGTCCCGATCTGAGGCGATTCTTGAGCCTCGAGGCGGTGGTGATGGAGCAGAATCTCGAAGCGATGGAGACATACCGTATCCAAAGGTGGCGCCGCGAACGGATGGACGTGGTCGGCTCCCTCCTCGAGCGAAAGGTCGATGGGCTCGAAGCAGGCGATGGTATTCGGCTCCTTCACCGGGTCCAGCTTCTGACATCGGCCCTCCAACCGGCGGCCGATCCCCGTGGCGCGGCGACATACGACATTGGAGACCCGGATTTTGCCGTCTTCGAGCTTGATTTCGAGTCGGAGCTGGCAGCTTCTGTCGAGGCGATGTTGCGGGCGTGGAAAGGCCGTCAACCGTAGGTTTTCTCTATTCGGGGACGGAAACGGATACGGGCGCGGGCACGGGGATCGCTTGACACGGTTTCTCAGCCTGAGTACTATCCTGCGGCCCGAGTAAGTGGAGGAAACGATGGCAGGCAAAGGACATCGAGTGACGGTCAAGCTCAAGAGCACCGAGAGCCCGTACATCTATCACGTCAAGAAGAACAAGCAGAACACCACCGAGCGGTTGGAGCTCAAGAAGTACGACCCGGTGGTGCGCAAGCACGTCATTTTCAAAGAGACCCGTTAACCCGCTTTATTGGGGGGTGCCTGGGCACCGAATGCTCGGCGCCCTTTCAAAGCCCGGTAGC
>JBFFBV010000048.1:0-31895 GCA_041560205.1 Candidatus Sulfomarinibacter sp. | reverse complement strand
CACGGCGGGGGCGGCATGCGGGGGATTCCTCGGGCTCGGCCACGCGTCCTTGACACGGAGCGCCGCGGCCGCGGGGGACCAGTCACTCGATACGATCGGTGTGCAGCTCTACACGGTCCGGACCCTGATGGAAAAAGACTTCGAAGGCACCCTGGAAGCCATCGCAGAGATCGGCTTCCACCAGGTCGAGTTCTTCAACTACTACGGCCGGCAGCCCCGGCAGGTGCGACAGATCCTCGATCGACTTGGCCTGGAGGCGCCCTCAGCCCACTTCTCCTCGCAAGCTCTCAAGGAAGACCCCGATGCGGTGATCGAGACCGCGCAGGCCATGGGCCACCGCTACGTCGTCCTGCCGTCGATCCCACACGAAGACCGCTCATCGATCGCCCGCTACCGAGACTGGGCAAATGTCTGCAACACCGTGGGCGAAGCCTGCACGAAGGCCGGGCTCCGCTTCGCGTACCACAACCACGACTTCGAGTTCCAAGCGATCGATGGTCAGGTGCCCTTCGACCTTGTCTTGAACGAGACCGACCCCGACCACGTCGAGTTCGAGATCGATCTGTACTGGATCATCAAGGGAGGCCACGACCCTCTCGAATACGTCCAGTCTCATCCTGGCCGCTTCACGCTCTGTCACGTCAAGGACATCGCTGAGAGTGGAGCCCAAGCGGACGTCGGGACCGGGCTGATCGACTTCACCTCCATCTTCGCGAAAAGCAAGCAGGCAGGGCTGAAGTACTTCTTTGTCGAGCACGACAATCCGCCCGACCCGCTCGCTTCCATCGAATCCAGCTTCAACCACCTCAAAGGGCTGAGGTTCTAGGCCGGTGGCAGCGTCGACTTCTTTTCGACCGTCAGATTGAGAGGGGGCGTTATGAGCGAGGAGCAGGAAACAAAGGGCATTTCACGGCGAGAGTTCGTCGGAACTGCCGCCACGGCCGCCGCAGGATTGACGATCTTGCCGGGCAGGGTCATCGGTGGAACGGAACAACCCGCACCGAGCGACAGGTTGAACATCGCCGGCGTCGGCGTCGGCGGCTACGGCAGGACGAACCTGAAGAACATGGCGAGCGAGAACATCGTCGCGCTCTGTGACGTCGACTGGAGGTACGCGCAGGCCTGCTTCGAAGACTACCCCGACGCCAAAAGGTTCAAGGACTGGCGCAGGATGTTCGACGAGATGCGGGACGACATCGACGCGGTCGTGGTCGCCACCGCCGATCACACGCACGCCATTGTCGCCGCGCACGCCATGACCCTCGGCAAGCACGTGTACGTACAGAAGCCTCTGACCCATTCGGTCTACGAGTCACGGCTGCTGACCAAACTCGCGGCAAAGCACAGGGTGGCGACCCAGATGGGCAACCAGGGATCTTCTGGAGGCGGTGTTCGTCGGCTTGCCGAGTGGATCTGGAACGGCGAGATCGGCAAGGTGAAAAGGGTCGAGGCCTTCACCGACCGTCCCATCTGGCCGCAGGGCCTCAACCGGCCGAGCCTGGCGATGTCGGTTCCCGACACGCTTGATTGGGACCTCTTCATCGGCCCCGCTCCGATGCGGCCCTACAACGAGATCTACACGCCCTGGAACTGGCGCGGGTGGTGGGACTTCGGAACCGGCGCGTTGGGTGACATGGCCTGCCACATCCTGCACCCCGTATACGTCGGGCTGAGGCTGCAGTATCCGACCAAAGTCCAGGGCAGCTCGACCCTGCTCCTGACGGACTGCGCTCCAAATGCGGAGATGGTCCGGATGGTCTTCCCCGAACGCAGGAAATTCAAGAAGGCGAAGATGCCCGAGGTCGAGGTCATCTGGTGCGACGGCGGTATCCAGCCAACGAAGCCGGAGGGCTGGCCCGCTGGAAGAGACATGAATGACAAGGGCGGTGGGGTGCTGTTTCACGGCACCAAGGACACCCTGATCTGCGGCTGCTACGGCAAGGATCCCTGGCTCCTCTCGGGCAGGACGCCGACGGTCGCGCCCTCGATGCGCCAGGTCGAGCTGAGCCACGAGATGGACTGGGTTCGCGCATGCAAGGAAAGTCCGGACAGCCGGGTCGAAACGGTCTCGTCGTTCAAGGAGGCCGGGCCGTTCAACGAAATGGTCGTCATGGGCGTGCTCGCTGTGCGTCTCCAGGGTCTGAACAAGGAGCTGAACTGGGACGGGGAAAGCATGACCTTCACCAACATCTCGGCCGGCGACACGATCAAGACCGTCATCGCCGACGGCTTCGAGATTCACGACGGACACCCCACCTTTGACAAGACATGGACGGACGAGATTTCGGCCCGCGAATATGCGACTGAGCTCATCAAACACACCTACCGGGAAGGCTGGTCCCTACCCGATATGCCGGCATGAAAAGGGAGGATCGATACCATGAAGCACAACAATCTGTTCCTGATTCTCGGCGTCCTCGTGGCTCTGTCGATGATGTTTTCCTGCGGTGAAGAACCAGAACAAATGGTCGTTGTCCAACAGGAGGAGGTCGAAGAAACCGTGGAACCGAACCAACTGACCCAGGCCGAAATCGACGATGGTTGGGTGCTGCTGTTCGACGGCGAAACATCGGCCGGCTGGACCGGCTATCAAAAAGACACCTTCCCGGCCGGCTGGGAAATCGTCGATGGCACCCTCCACTGCCAAGCTTCGGGCAGGGGTGAGGCCGGCGGCGTCGAGGGCGGCGACATCGTCTATGAAAAACCGTTTTCGAACTTCCACCTCAAGCTCGAGTGGAAGATCTCCGAAGGCGGGAACTCGGGCATCTTCTACCTCGGACAGGACACCCAGGACTACATCTGGAAGACCGCACCCGAGATGCAGGTCCTCGACAACGAAAGACATCCCGACGCCGAGGCCGGCATCGCCGGCAACCGTCAGGCCGGGGCGCTCTATGACCTGATACCCGCCGTCCCCCAGAACTCCAAGCCCGCCGGCGAGTGGAACTCGGTCGAGATCAAGGTCTCCAAAGGAACCGTCTGGCACTTCATGAACGGCGAGGTCGTTCTCGAGTACCACCTGTGGACACCCGAGTGGAACGAGCTGGTGGCTGGCAGCAAGTTCCCCGCACTCAACCCCGACTGGGCCAACGTCGCATCAGAAGGCCTGATCGGCCTCCAAGACCACGGCGACGACGTCTGGTACCGGAGCATCAAGATCAAGGAGCTGTAGTCGGGAGCATCGCCTGAGCCCGCCGCACGTGAGAGACTGGAGCCATGAAACACCACGATCAGGTCATGCTCGGCTTTCAACTGAAAAAAGAGCTGTTCCTCGCCGAGCAATACAGAGATCTCCTCGACGATCTGCTGGACCCCGGGGCGACCTTGCCTCCCGGCGTGAGCGGTCATGAGGAGCCGTCCCCGCAGGAATTGCAGGCCACCTTCGAAGCCATCTCGCGCGAAGTCAGGGGCCTCGTCGAGGCCGTCAACGAATCGGTCAAAACAGCCCAAGAATCAACGGATCTCAACACCCGCAAAAGCGAAATCGAAAAGGCACGAACAACGATCACCGAACTCCAACATGTGACGGACCGTCATCCGTCCGTGCAACTGGAGCGCCTCGAAGAGGTCGTGCTGCTGATAGAGAAGATCGATCGGTAGACCACCTCGCTCGAAAAGCGAGACAGCGCATCTTTTGGCCGCGAGCAACCCGGGACCACTGGATGAAGAGCCCACCGTGTTTGCGGTGGTGGCGGTCCTTTTCGACACCCCCCTGACCCGATCCTCGCCCGGCTGGCGAGGCCGCATCGACGGACTGGACGACTCACAACAACGAATGAGTGCCCAATCACCGTCTCCGAAATACTGGGCTCCGACAACGCAACGATGCGAAACATGGCACCCATACCCATGAATCGCGCGGTTGAAAGAGAATTTCAGGCGCCCCGGGCGAAACCCACCCGCCATAGTGATAGGTGAAGCTTCAGGCACCTCCCAACCGCCCCAGGAAAGAGAGCAGGAGGGCGGATATTCAAAACTCCAAACAGAGACCCGAAACACCAGCCCCCGTACCGATCCGACTGGTACGACCCTGCGATCAGCACTTCGGGTGAGGCTCGATCTGAAGACGATGGTTCTGGACTTTTGCGATGGCTCTCTCGCGTTGATACAGTAAGCTCCGATCTGAAACCTGTGAGAAAAGAACTCAGTGCTCTGCCCGCGCCGGTGATCGGGATCGAAACAGCCGATTCCCGTGCCTGGGCGTCCACTTCGTTCGCATCGGAGCCCCTCCCTCGACCCCTGAAAATCAACGGATGGTTGGAACTCAACGACTCGGTGGGCACCTCGTGACGACCGAGCTGATCCTTGTCGGCGGGGGTCTCGCCAACAGCCTGATCGCTTACCGGATTCTCATGGAGCGTCCGGACTTCCCGCTGCTCGTCGCCGAGCGCGGGGCTTCCCTCGGCGCCGACCATACGTGGTCCTTTCACGACTCGGACCTGACCGCCGAGCAACGGCGGTGGATCGAAGCGCTGATCGCCCACCGCTGGTCGAGCCACGAGCTTCGCTTCCCCGGCCGGCGGCGCACTCTCAGCGACGGTTACAACTCGGTGACCTCGGAGCGTCTGCACGAGGTCGTCGCACCGGCGCTGGGAAACCGGATGCGACTCGAGACCGAGGTGGCGGAGGTCACCCCGCGCAGTATCGTGCTGGCGGACGGTGAGCGCATCAACGCCCGGGCGGTGATCGACGGTCGCGGCGACCCCGGCGGGAATCACCTCGATATTGCCTTCCAGAAGTTCCTCGGGCTCTTTGTCCGACTTGCCGAGCCGCACGGGCTGACGGGGCCGATCCTGATGGATGCCACGGTTGAGCAGACGGACGGTTACCGATTTGTCTATACCCTCCCGCTCTCGGACATCGACCTGCTCATCGAGGACACCTACTACGCCGACGGGCCGGCCTTCGATCGTCCCCAACTCCGGACCGGGATCGAGACCTATGCAACGGAACAGGGTTGGACCATCGCCGCGATCACCGGCGAGGAGAGGGGCGTTCTACCCATCGTCCTCGGCGGCGACATCGACGCCTTCTGGGCCGTCGGCCCCAAAGGGGTGGCCCGCAGCGGGATGCGGGGGGCCTTCTTCCACCCCACCACCGGCTACTCGCTCCCCGAGGGGGTGCGGCTGGCGGACGAGATCGCGGCGATCCCCGAACTCGAGAGCGGATCGCTCTTCGAGCTGACCCGGCGCCGTTCCGAGGAGTTGTGGCGCCGCACCGCCTACTATCGCCTGCTCAACCGGATGCTCTTCCGCGCCGCCGAGCCCGAGCTGCGCTACCGAATCTTCGAGCGCTTCTATGGCCTGTCCGCAGGTCTGATCAGGCGGTTCTACGCCGGCCGGTTGAAATGGATCGACAAGGTCCGGTTGGTGACCGGAAAACCGCCGGTGCCGGTTCACCGGGCGCTCCGATGTCTGGCCGAGAACCGCAGAACGAGGAGTACACTCTCATCGGCAAACGGGGGGACCCAGTGAATCAAACACGTGCAGCGGTCATCGGCAGCGGCTTCGGCGGTCTGACGCTGGCCGTTCGTTTGCAGGCGGCCGGGATCGCAACCACCGTCATCGAGAAGCGCGACAAACCCGGTGGGCGCGCCTACGTCTACGAGGACAAGGGATACACCTTCGACGGCGGGCCGACCATCGTCACCGCCCCACCCAGCCTCGAGGAAGTCTTCGCCGCGGCCGGTCGCGAAATGTCGGACTTCATCACCCTGCTGCCGGTCATGCCGTTCTATCGGCTCTACTGGGAGGACGGCTACACCTTCGATTACTCCAATGACCTGGAAGCGACCACCCAGCAGATTGCCGACAAGAGCCCAGGCGACGTCGACGGCTACATGAGATTCCTCGACTACGCCGAGGATGTCTTCCACGAGGGCTACACCAAGCTCGCGGCGACGCCGTTCCTCGATTTCTGGAGCATGATCCAGGTCTCGCCCCAGCTCATCCGGCTCCAGAGCTACCGCAGCGTCTACTCGATCATCTCGAAATTCATCAAGGACGACCACCTGCGCCAGGTCTTCAGCTTCCACCCCCTGCTCGTCGGCGGCAACCCCTTCACCTCGTCATCGATCTACACCCTGATCCACTATCTCGAGCGCAACTGGGGGGTCTTCTTCGTCAAGGGCGGAACCGGCGCCCTGGTTGCGGCCTTGGTCAAGCTCTTCAAGGAGCTCGGTGGCGAGATCCGCCTCGACTCGCCGGTGGAGCGGATCCATACCTCCAGCGGCAGGGTCACGGGGGTGACCACCGCCGACGGTTGGCACGGTGATTTCGACGCCGTCGCCTCAAACGCCGATGTCGTCCACACCTACGATGCCCTGCTCGGCGACAACACCTACGCCCAGCGTGAGGCCGCGCGGCTGAAGAGCAGGCGCTTCAGCATGTCGCTCTTTGTCATTTACTTCGGCGTGCGGCGGCGCCACACCCAGATCGCCCACCACGACATCCTCTTCGGTCCGCGCTACAAACCGCACCTCGATGAGATCTTCAACGGGCCTGATGTCTCCGACGACTTCTCGCTCTACCTTCACGCCCCGACCCTGACCGATCCGTCGGTGGCGCCGGAGGGCTGCGAGGCCTTCTACGTCCTGTCGCCGGTCCCCCACCTCGGCAACGCTCCGGTTGACTGGAGTGATGAGGGCCCGCGGTATCGGGACAAAATCCTCGCCTATCTCGAGAAACGGTATCTGCCCAATCTCCAGGCCGACATCGAGACCGTTCGCATCATCGAACCCGATCACTTCAAAAACACCCTCAACTCGCACCTCGGCTCCGCCTTCTCGCTCGAACCGATCCTGACCCAGAGCGCGTGGTTCAGGGTCCACAACCGGGACCGGAAGATCGGCGGCCTCTACTTCGTCGGCGCCGGCACCCACCCGGGAGCCGGGGTCCCCGGCGTGGTCAACTCGGCCAAGGCGACCGCGGGCTTGATGATCGGCGATCTCCTCGGCGTCGGCAGTTGAGGGCAGTGCCATGGACCACGTCGTCGACCACGGCCAGGCGGTCATCGAGAAGGGTTCCACCAGCTTCGCCGCTGCGGCGAAACTCTTCGACCCCGAGACCCGAGGCCGCGCCTACATGCTCTACGCCTGGTGCCGCCACTGCGACGACCAGACCGACGACCAGGTGCTCGGTTTCGAAGGCTCGCGGCTTTCTCCCGAGGAAGGACGGGCGCGAGTCGACCGACTGCGGGCCGAGACGCTGCGCGCCCTTTCGGGCGAAGCCATGGACGATCCGATCTATGCCGGTCTCCAGCGGGTGGTCGCCGATTGCGACATGCTCCACCGCTATCCCATGGAGCACCTCGACGGATTCGTCATGGATGTCGAAGGCCGCGAATACCGGAGCCTCGATGACACCGTGGAATACTGCTACCACGTTGCCGGGGTGGTCGGGGTGATGATGGCCTACGTTATGGGCGTCCGGGACGAACCGACCCTCGACCGCGCCACCGATCTCGGGCTCGCTTTTCAGCTGACGAACATCTGCCGAGATGTGGTGGAAGACGCCGTCGTCGGAAGGGTGTACCTCCCCCTCGACTGGCTGGCCGAGGCCGGTGTCCCTGCCGACAAGGTCGCGGTGCCCGAGCACCGCGACGGCGTCTACGAGGTCGTGCGAAGGGTACTCTTCGAGGCCGACCGTTACTACCAATCGGCCTGGCTCGGCATCTCTCAACTGCCGCCCCGTTCAGCCTGGGCTGTGGCGGCGGCCAACGCGGTCTACAGCGACATCGGCAGGCTGATCCTCGAGCGCGGTCCTCGCGCCTGGGACACGCGGGTATCGACGAGCAAGGCGCGCAAGATCTCGCTCGTCCTCGGCGCCGGACCCAAGTCCTGGACGGCGAGGATGTGGGGCAAGGGACCGAGTGACGAGCCGCGAGACCGCTTGTGGACGCGACCGATGAATACCGGCCGAAACGCATGAGTGTTCTGGCCGCGACGCACCGCAGCATCGAAGCTGAACGCACCCTGCTGGTCCGTGATGTCGTCAAGCGTTTCGGGTCCACCACGGCGCTTGACCATGCCGGTCTCGAGCTGCGACGGGGCGAACGTCTGGCCCTCCTCGGGCCTAACGGCGCCGGCAAGACGACCCTTGTGCGGTGCATCTGCGGCCGCGCGGTCCCCGATTCGGGGGAGATCGAGATGCTGGGCCGGCGGCTGCCCCCGAGCGGCGGCCGGCACGAGCTCGGCTTTGTCCCGCAAGAGATCGCTCTCTACCCCGATCTCACAGCCCGCGAAAACCTCGATGCTTTTGGCCGATTCCACGGGCTCAGGGGCCGCGAGCTGCGTCAGGCAGTCGACTGGGCACTGGAGTGGACCGGTCTCGCCGACCGGGCCGGTGATCTGACGAAGACCTACTCAAGCGGCATGAAACGGCGGGTCAACATCGCCTGCGGTGTCCTCCACCGGCCGCTCCTCCTGCTCCTCGACGAGCCGACGGTCGGGGTGGATCCGCAAAGCCGCGAGCGGATCTTCGGCATGCTCGAGGAGCTGTGGCGCCAGGAAACCTCGATCCTGCTGACGACCCACCAGCTGGAGGAAGCGGAGCAGCAATGCGATCGGATCGTCATCATCGATCACGGCCACGCCATCGCCGAGGGGACCCTCACCGAGCTCATCGCGAGCACGGTGGGCGCCAAGCGCAAGGTGATCTTCAAGCTCGCCGAGGCGTGTCAGAATCTCGACGGCATGACGAGCGACGGGGATTGGCGGGAGCTCGTCGCCGAGGTCGAGGATGTCGCCCTCGAGCTCCCGGATCTGCTGATTCGGATTCGTGAGAGCGGTGGCAAGGTTCTCGACCTCGAGGTCCACCCGCCTTCGCTCCACTCCGTCTTCATCCACCTGACAGGCCGGGAGCTGCGCGAATGATCCGGACGGTGGTTCGCGTCGGTCTGCTGCAGATGTGGCACGGTCGCACGGAGATTCTGCTGACCTTCGTCGTCCCCATCGCCTTCTTCACGATCTTCGCCTTCATCTTCGACGAGCAGATCGGGCTCGGAAAGTCGCCACGAGTCAACCTGGCGCTCGTCGACGAGGACGATACCGAGCTCAGCCGCGAGTTCGTCGCCGCGCTCGCCGAGTGGGAAACGCTGCGCATCTACGCTCCGGCGGACCATGCCGAAGGGCTCTTCATCTTCAGCTCGACGGAGCCGGCGAGAGAGCTCGTGCTCGCGGGAACGCTGCCGCTGGCGGTGATCGTCCCGGAGGGTTGGACGCTTTCCCGCACGAAGCCCGGAGACGAGGCCGTGAGCCTCCGGCTGCTGGCGGACTCCTCGGACCCCGTGGCCACCCAGGTCGTCACCGCGCTGCTTCGACAGACCGCAGGACAGATCATGGGCGAATATGCCCGTCAGCAGATTCGCTCCTTCCTGTCCCTCTCACCGGAACAGTTCGCCGAGTCTGCGGTCTCCCGTTTCGCAGCGCCCGTCGCCATCGAGGTGGTCGATCTCTTCGCCGCCGGCAAGTCCAACCCCGTGGTGTCGATGTACGCCGCCGGCATCGCCGTGATGTTCCTGCTCTTCGGTGCAGTCGGCAACTCGGGAACGCTCCTTGAGGAGGAGGAGAACCAGACTCTCGAGCGGCTGATGTGTTCCGAGCTCAGCATGATCCAACTCCTGGCGGGGAAGTGGCTGCTCATGACCATCGTCGGCATCGTCCAGGTGACCATCATGTTCGCCTGGGCCCAGCTCGCTTTCGGCGTGGATTTCCTGGGCCACCTCTCCGGTTTCGCGGTGATGACGGTGGTCACCGCCGGCGCCGCGAGCAGTTTCGCGCTCACCCTGGCCGCCCTGTGCACGAACCGTGCACAGCTCAACGCCGTCGCGGTGATACTGATCCTCTCCATGTCCGCGTTGGGTGGCAGCATGGTGCCCCGCTATGTCATGAGCGAATCCATGCAGCAGATCGGAAAAATCACCTTCAACGCGTGGGCCCTCGACGGCTACATCAAGGTCTTCTGGCGCGATCTTCCGCTCGGCGAGCTCGCGCCGGAGCTCACCGTGCTGACCGCCACTGCCATCGTTCTCTTCGGCGCCGCGCGGCTGCTGGCCCGCCGGTGGGAGAGCTCGTGAGCTGCTCCAGGGTTGTTCTCTCCAAAGGGCTGCGCTCATCGCCGGGCTACAATGCCCGCATGACCAGCCGCCGCCAACGCTTCGCGCTCGCTCTTCTTACCGTGGCACTCTCGGCCTGTGCTTCGGCGCCGCCACAAACACCCGAGCCCCGACCTGCAGGTCATGGCCGCGTCGAGGTCACCATGACCGGCTTCAAAAACGATGAAGGAGAAGTCCGAGTCGCTTTCTTCCTTGATACCGGGGGGTGGCCCGACGGGGACAGCACGGTTTTCGCCACCGCGGTGGCCCCCATCAGCGACGGCCAGGCCTTTGCCGTCTTCGAGAAAGTGCCGGCCGGCCCCTTTGCAGTCTCGGTCTTCCACGACGAGGATCGCGACGGTGAGCTCGATTCCGGGGCGCTCGGCATCCCGTCGGAGGCCTACGGATTCTCGGCCGACGCCCGCAACATGTTCGGATCGCCGAGCTTCGAGGAAGCGCGCATCGAGCTGGCCGCGGGAGAGACCAAACAGATCACCATCCAAGTGAAATAGGTGCTGTGATGGAAGAGCTCATCCTGCCGCGACGGGGGCGACACGAGCAGATCAGCACGCCGCAGACGGCGGTGATCGCCGGCGGCGGCCTCGCGGGAGTTGCGGCGGCGGTGGTCCTCGCGGAACGCGGCGTTGCGGTCGTTCTTGCCGAGCGAGAGTCCTTTCTCGGAGGCCGCGCCGGGGCGTGGACCGACCGGCTTGTATCCGGCGAGCCATTCGAAATGGAACGGGGCTTCCACGCCTTCTTCCGCCAGTACTACAACCTCCAAGCCCTGCTCCGCCGGATCGACGACGGGCTCAGCTTTCTCGAGCCTCTCGAGGACTATCCCATCCTCGGCCCCGGGGGCCAGGTCGAGTCTTTCTCCGGGCTTCCCAACAAACCGCCGTGGAATGTTGTCGCTCTGACCAGACGGACACCGACCCTCGGTCTGCGAGACCTCATGGGGGTCAACGGGATGGCTGCGCTGTCGATGCTCCGCTACGAGCGCGGCTGGACCTACGGCCGTTACGACGACCAGACCGCCGGCGAGTATCTCGATTCGCTCAAGTTCCCTCCCGACGCCCGACGCATGCTCTTCGATGTCTTCGCACACTCCTTTTTCAACCCCGAGGAGGCGATGTCGGCGGGCGAGCTGTTGATGATGTTCCACTTCTATTTCTCGGGCAATTCGGAGGGGCTCATCTTCGATGTCTCGAAGCGACCCTTCTCGAAGTCCATCTGGGGTCCCCTCCAGACCTACATGACCGGTCTGGGAGTCGATGTGCGGACCGGCTGCACCGTGTCGCGGGTCGCGAAAGGGGCCGACACGAAATGGAGCGTCGATCTGAGCGGCGAGACCGTCGAGGCTGATTTCGTGGTCCTCGCTCTGACCGTGCCCGGGCTCCAGGCTGTCGTGGCCGAGTCGCCCGAACTCGATGACGCCGGCTTCCGGCGCTCAGTGCAGGGTCTCGCTCTCACCCATCCCTTCGCCGTCTGGCGGCTGTGGTTCGACCGGCCGGCCGACGCGAATCGGCAGCCCTTTGTCGGAACCACCGGCGTCGGCTCGCTCGACAACATCTCGTTGTACAACCTCTTCGAGGACGAGAGCCGAAGCTGGGCCGACCGGACAGGCGGATCGGTGGTGGAGCTCCACGCCTACGCTGTCGATCCCGGGATGGATGAGCCGGCGATCCGCGAGGACCTCCTGCACGGCCTCAACACCTTCTACCCCGAGTTCGTCGGCGCCGGAGTCGTCGAGGAACGTTTCTTGATCCGCCGCGATTGTCCGGCCTTTGCACCGGGATCCTATGCCGATCGCCCCGGCGTACCGACCCCGCACGAAGGGATTGCGTTGGCCGGCGATTTCGTCCGCCTGCCGATTCCCAGCGCGCTGATGGAGCGCGCGGTGGCGTCGGGCTTTCTTGCCGCCAACCATCTCCTGGCGCCCCAAGAGGTCAAACCCGAGCCCATACGATCGATCCGGCGCCGTGGCCTTTTCGGCCGCCGCCTGAAAGAGACGGAAGCGAGTCGCATGCGATGAGCAAGCTCCTCAAGTTCGGTCCGCCGCTTCCAGATGTGGAAGTCCCCGAGTCCTCCCTCGCCCCCGACTGGCAACAGGCCAGACCGCGTGCCATCAACCGAGCCCTCCAGCGGGCGCTCGAGAGGCCACACGGCAATTGGTATGTCGCCGGTGAATCGCGTGGTTTTGGCGAGCAACCGCAGCATCTCCGAATCTCGGGCGAGGACCTTGTCGCCTGGCGGGTCGGCGGCGAGCTGCTGATCGCCCCGGACGCGTGCCCCCACATGGGGGCTTCACTTTCGGATTCCTGTGTCCGGCAAGGCAAGCTGGTTTGTCCGTGGCACGCGCTGGCCTTGGGGAAGGAGGGGCACGGCCCCTGGAAGAAATACGCCGTCCACGAAGACGGCGTCCTCAGCTGGGTGCGGGTCGGACCCGACGATCCCGATGCGCCGCTCCCCATCCTCCCTCGACGCCCCGACGTCTATCTCGAGGGCGTGATCCGGCTCGAGGTGCGCTGCGACCCCGAGGACATCATCGCCAACCGGCTCGACCCCTGGCACGGCGTCCATCTCCACCCCTACGCCTTCGCCTCGCTGACCGTCCTCGATCTCGACGAGGACATGGTCAAAGTGCGGGTGGCCAAGAGGCTTATCGGGCGTCTCGTCGCGGAGACCGACGCGACCTTCCACAGCCCCGAACCGCGCTCGATCGTCATGACCATCGTCGAGGGCGAGGGCAAGGGCTCGGTGGTGGAGACGCACGCGACGCCGGTCGAACCCGGGCGCACCGTGGTCGTCGAAGCAACGCTCGCAACCTCGGATCGAGCGGGCTTCCGCCACGCAAGGAAGCTGCAACGCTTTATCCGGCCCTTCATCGAGCGCTCGGCTCGCCGCCTCTGGGTCGACGACGCAGCCTACGCGGAACGTCTCTACGCGCTCCGCACCCGTTCGTCGGGCTGACGCTCAGAAGGCACCGGCGCGGTCCATTGTCGTCCGGGTATAGGACCGGGCAAGGTCCACCAGCTGGCGGCCCGACCGACCCAGGGGCTCGAGGGCCGAAGCGGCTGACTCGACATACCGGTGAACCTCCTGCCGCGTTTCGTCGGCGCCCAATCGGGAGGCCAGGGTCGGCTTCCCTTCGTCTTGGCCGGTATCCTTGCCGATGGCCTCCCGCGAACCGTAGGTATCGAGGAGATCGTCGAGGAGCTGAAAGGCGAGACCGAGGTTGACGCCGTACTCCCGCACCGCGTTGACCCGGACATCATCGACGCCTGCAACGCGTGCGCCAGCCTCGAGCGCCGCCACGAAGAGCGCCCCGGTCTTCTGGCTGTACATTTCGGTCAAACCGGCCACGTCATCGCCGTGGCCGCGGCGGGCCTGCAGGTCGCACAACTGCCCGGCGATGATTCCGTTGCTGCCCACCGAGTCCGAAAGGAGACGGGTCAGGTCCAGTCGCGTCTGGGCCGGCAACAGATCACACTCGGCGATCACCCCGAAGGCACGGTTGAGCAACGCTGTGGCGGCGAGGATCGCGGTATCCTCGCCGAAGACCAGGTGGTTGGCCGGTTGACCACGTCGCAAGCTGGCATCGTCCATACAGGGAAGATCGTCGAGCACCAGCGAGGCGGCATGAACCATTTCAATCGCGCACGCCGTGTCGAGGGCCTGATCCTCGGTCGCACCGAGATCGGTCGCAACCTGGACGGTGAGAACCGGCCGGATCCGTTTCCCACCCGCGAGCAGGCTGTAGCGCATCGCTCGATGCAAAACTTGGGGCTGTTCCTCATTCGTTGGAAGCAGCTCATCGAGCCGCTTCTCGATCCGCCGGCGAAGATCATGAAGTCGTTCCTTGGGCCGGTGCACGCCGCGGAACGCAGCCTGCGGGGGCACGAAATCTTGCCATTCGATACTCATTCGCACACCTCTCCATCAAAGCTCCACTCAGCAACGACGCGGCAGACTCGATTTCGCAGGGACGAGAGCTTTTCGACGATAACATAGACTGCAGTCCTCCAAATTCCCCTGGCGCGCTCTCGGCACCCGACCGGCCGGTCAGGATCCTGCGCGCGCACCCGAATTCAGAAGCGATGGAATAGGACGCGACCTCTTCAACGTTACCCATCCGAACATCGAGGTTCAAAAACACTTGGAGGACACCAACATGAGAAAAGTTCTTTTCGCTCTGGCTCTGGTGGCAACTGTCGCCGCCACCCCTGCCTTTGCCCACTGCGGAAGCTGTGGATCTGGAGATACGCACTCGCACGCCGCGTCGGCGTCGAGCGGTGACATCGTCGCGATCGCTTCCTCGGCCGGAAGCTTCAACACCCTCGTTGCGGCGATCAAGGCCGCAGGTCTGATCGAAACGCTTCAATCCGAAGGACCATTTACGGTTTTTGCCCCAACGGACGACGCATTCGCCAAATTGCCTGAGGGAACCGTCGACAGCCTTCTCGCGAACCCTGACAAGCTCAAGCAGATCCTGCTGTATCACGTCGTGCCTGGAAAGGTCACCGCAAGCGACGTGGTCAACCTCTCCGAAGCGAAGACCGTCCAGGGATCCGACGTCGAGATCACGGTCGACGGCAGTTCGGTCATGGTCAACAACGCCAACGTCGTGAAAACCGACGTGATGGCTTCGAACGGCGTCATTCACGTCATCGACACGGTCATCATCCCATCCAGCTGAGATTTCAGACACACACTGAAGCTCCGGCCCGCCCAGCGCGGGCCGTCTTTTTTTCTCGGAGGCAACTCGTCGATGAGCGACCCTCCCTCCATCTTTGTTTATGACCGTGCGCCTGCCGCTGCGGCCTTTCAGGGCATCGCGGCCCGAGCGCTTGTGCGCTCGATGCTCGCCGCCGTGCCACCCGGGTCGAGCTGGGACTGCTGCATCGTCTATCGCGGGCCGAATCCGCTCGGAGGCGCCACCGCGCACCCTGCAACACGGGAGCCCGTGGCCGACGAGCTCCCGCTGCGATCGAGTGATGCCCTCGAGCAACACGGCACTCGCATTCTCCACGTGTTCGAGGGCGGGCCCGAAATGAGCGGATCGATCGCCACCATGCGTCACCGAAAATGGTCGGCGCCATAAACGACGCCGCCGTTTGGGCGCAGCTCGTCGTCACCCTCTACCTGAGCGGGTTGATCTGGTGCATCCAGATCGTGCATTACCCGCTGATGTCCCGTATCGAGAGCGGGAGATTCGCGCAGTTTCACCGCGAACACAGCCACCGCATCAGCTCGATCGTCATTGTGCCCATGGTCCTCGAGCTGATGCTCTCTTTGACGCTGGCAGCATGCGTACCGATCGGAGTGGCGCCGGCGCTGCCGAGCTTCGGTCTCGTCCTGACCGCCATCATCTGGATCTCCACCTTCGGCATCCAGGTCCCGCTGCACAAGAAATTGGGAAATGGCTTCGACGCCCGTGCCCACCGCCTGCTCGTGCGCAGCAACTGGGTCCGGACAATCGCCTGGTCGCTCCGCGCCGCGATCGCAGTCGGAATCGCCGTCACATCCTGAACACGCGATCTCACACAGACTTGCGATCTGGGCAGCCCGCCGCGGAGGTCACGCGGCCCAATCCCAGTGAGCGGATGCGGTCGATGCGCAACCGATCCCTGAAGGATGCCGGAAACCGCGCAAGCTCGTGGAATTCGAACAGATGCGTTCTGGGCAGAGCGTCAAACATACAGCGGTGGAATACGAAGGGTCGGCATTGCGCTTGCGCGAGGTGGAGTATGAATGCCAGAAGGTCCTGAAATTCGCCGTGCAGCCGACCGGGTTGCGGCTGCCATCGCCGGCCAGACGGCTACTGAGGTGTTTTTCGCGTTCGATGAACTCAAACGATTCGAGCCGATCCTGACGGGACGGCGCGTCATCGAGGTTACGACCCGCGGTAAAGCGATGTTGACCCGCTTCTCCGGCGGTCTCAGCGTCTACAGCCACAATCAGCTCTATGGCCGCTGGTACGTCAGCCGCATCGGACGGATGCCGAGTACCAACCGGCTGCTCCGGTTTGCTGTGTGCTGCGGCGAACGCCACGCGCTGCTCTACTCGGCCTCGGAAATCGAGGTGCTGGATCAGCAGCACGAGGGCCGTCACCCGTACCTGAGTCGACTCGGTCCCGATCTTCTGGCTGAAGCGCCCACTCCCGAACAGCTCGCTGAGCGTGTCGCCGAGCCGCGATTCCGCCGACGCCAGCTCGGGGCGCTGCTTCTCGACCAGTCCTTCGTTGCCGGCCTGGGCAACTATCTCCGAGCGGAAGTCCTCTTCGAGGCCCGCATGCATCCCAGGCTCCGAGCCGCAGACTGCAGCGACGAGCAGAGGCTGGTGCTCGGCCGAGCCATGATCGCGCTCACCAGGCGTGCCTTTCGCACCCGCGGCGTGACCCTCGCGCCCGCCTACGTCGCCGATCTGAAGGCACAGGGCGCGCGACGCTCCAGCTACCGATTCTGGGTCTACGGTCGGCACGGGGCGCCATGCAGGATTTGCGGCCGCCAGATCTCGGCGGCCGTCGTCGGAGGTCGGAAGTGCTTCTGGTGCCCGCGGTGCCAACCCGTCCAAAGGTCGCGGAAAACCAAGAGGGTATCGAAAAGATGAGCGCCCTGGCGAAGGCCGAATCGCCGGCTACGCAGCCGCGTCAATTCGCGGTCATCGGAGCAGGTTTGTCCGGGCTGGTGTGCGCCCGAAGGCTGGCCGAGGACGGCCTCACTGTCCGGGTTTTCGACAAAGCCCGCGGACCGGGCGGCCGGATGTCGACCCGCCGCGCCGGCGACTGGCGCTTCGACCACGGCGCCCAGTACTTCACCGCTCGAGACTCGCGATTCTCGCGTCAGGTCGACTCCTGGCGACACCAGGGCCTGGTTGCAAAATGGGCTGGAACCATTGCAGTGCTCCACCGGGGCGCGATCGAAGTCAATGGCGCCACGACGGAACGATTCGTCGGCGTACCCGGCATGAATGCCGTCAGCCGTCACCTCGCGGCCCGACTCGATGTTGCGTACCGGACCGAGATCACAGGCCTCGAGCAGACCGAGGCGGGCTGGAATCTCACAGGCGTCGACGGCACCGACATCGGCCAGTTCGACATAGTGGTGATCTCGGCACCAGCGCCACAGACGGCTCGTCTTCTCGAATCGGCCGCGCCCGACATGGCGGCTGCGGCGGCATCGGTGGAGATGGCACCTTGTTGGGCGGCGATGGTCGGATTCGCTCGACCACTCGAGATCGGCTTCGACGGCGCATTCGTTGCCGATTCACCTCTCAACTGGATCGCGCGCAACGCATCCAAGCCGGGCCGTCCCGACGACGAAAGTTGGGTCCTGCACGCCTCACCGGAGTGGTCGCAGCGACACCTCGAATTGGAGCCGGAGCGAGCAGCCGAGCTACTCCTTCAAGCGCTCAGCGATGCTCTTGGAGGGCCAATTGAAGCCGCCGTCCACGTCGACGCGCATCGTTGGCGATTCGCCCTGCCGGCCGAGCCGCTCGCGGAAGCGTGCCTCGCCGACCCCGAGCTCCGACTCGTCGCATGCGGGGACTGGTGCGGTGGCCCGCGGATCGAAGGCGCGTATCTTTCCGGTCTCGCGGCGGCGCGTCGGGTTGCTGAGCTCGATCCACAGCCTCGGCGGACCCTCGGTGGGGAACCGTGATAGCGCGGCGCGAGACGAAGGCCTGCGCGTCCTGCGGCCGCGAAATGATGTGGCGCAAGCGGTGGGCCCGCACCTGGGAAACCGTTCGCTACTGCTCTCGACGCTGCGCTCGACGCGGCGTCAACCGAACGGACCGTGCCCTCCAGCAAACCATCCTCCGGCTCCTCGAACATCGCCCCGCCGGCCGGTCGATCTGCCCATCGGAGGCTGCCCGCGCTGTCAATCCAGATGGCTGGCGACGGCTGATGGAGCCGGCCCGTCGCGCCGCCCGCAGGCTGGTCTCAGAGGGACGGCTCGAGATGACCCAAAGCGGTCGGATGGGTGCCACGTTCACATTTGTTGAGTTGTGCGTTTGCTTCCCAGGAGCATTGAGGGCAGAGGAAATGCCCGGCTCCGTCCTGGCGACGATTCGGTGGCGAGTTTCTCGTGAACCCATTTCAAACAAAAAACGTCGAGTCGCCCGGGACTCGCACTCGGCGAGAAGCTTCGGCTCGTGGCCCTGGCCGCGGGGCGGATGGTCGGAGGCGGCCTGGAGCCACCTGCAGGATCCGCCGAGGCGCCGCGCGCCCTGCGCGCGAGCGATTTGGGACCGCCAGATTGAAAGCCCTTCTCACGGACTATCAGCGACAATCATCGCCATACGAATTCAGCAAGATCCAACAGGTAACACGCTCCCATTCAAATCGTTGATTGGGGCTGATTGTGTTGCGGGCTGCTGGCAAGAGTTGAGATTGGTTGAACCTCAGTGTTCCACCGGCGTCCCACGCGCTAGTCGACGTCGTACTTCTCCAGCAGCGCCTGAAAGCGCGGGTGGTTGCGGAGAGGGTCCCAGGCGGGGTCGAGGTGGAGGAGTCCCACCGAAAGTAACGATGGGATCGACAACACCTCCTCGATCAGGTCGAGCGCCTTGTCGGCCTCGCCAACCTGGGTGTAGATCTTGGCCAGCTCGATCGCCTGATCGGGTCCGTCCATTGCGTCTTTCGAGATTGGCATGAGTTCGACCGCCTGCTCGCCGGCCCGCATCGCTTCCTCGCTCCGACCCAGCAGAGCATATGTGTGGCCCAGGGCGATGTGGAGAAGGAAATCATGCGGTGTTTCTTCGATCTCACGCTCGATCAGTTCGACCGCCGACGCACACGCCGCTTTGGCTCGTTTTCGCTCGCTCATCCGGGAGAGAGCGGTGCACTCCAACAACCCTCTTGGCACGTACCAGTACGTCAAAGAAAATGCGGCGATCGAATCCTTCTCGAGCTTCGCCAGCACCGATTCCGGCTTCCGGTCGTACAGGTCGAGCAGAAGCTCGTGGTAGACGATCTTGGGCGATTCCTTGTTCGGTGCCGATTCCAGCAGAAGGCGCGCGCGGTTAGTGGCGCCGTCCCGCAGGATGTAGTACATGCCTCCTTCGCTGTACGCGTCGGGATGGTCCGGTGCGATTGCGATGGCACGTCGTATCTCCTTCTGTGCACTTTCATACTCACGCAAAAAGGCGAATGTACTCGACGAGTCCAAGGCAACACCGTAGTTTTGGGGATCAGTTCGTCGCAACCTGTCGAGGCCCTCAAGCGCATCATCCCACCGCCCTTGGCGGCGCAACACGGCGAAGGTGCCGAACAACAGCTCGGGATCGTTCGGCGCCTTCTCCGCGGACATCCTGAAATGCTCGAGAGCGCGATCGTAGTCGCGGTATCCCCAGTAGTAGTACCAGCCGAGCGCCCGGTGTGCATCGGGCAAATCGGGCTGCAACTCCAAGGCCCGCTCCGCGGAATGCCTGCCCTTGTCGAGCCTTTCGGTCGTGAAATCATATCGGTAGTGATGGAGCCTCGAATGGGCCGTGGACAGCGCGGCGTGGGCGACAGCGAAGCCGGGGTCCAACTGGACCGCACGCTCGAACATCTCGATTGACAGGCGCACGTACTTCTCATCTCGGCTGCCATGCACGTACCGGATTCCGGCCAGGTACGCCTGGTAGGCCTCCATGTTCTCGGTGGGCAGATTCTCGATGCGGTCCCGCTCCGTCTCCAGCAGGGTCACTTCGAGTTGATCGATGACGCGTTCGGCGATGTCCGACTGGACCGAGAAAATATCCTCCAACATCCGGTCGTAGCGCTCACTCCACAGGTGGGAGTCGTCCGCGACCCGGATCAGCTGGGGAGTGATTCTCACCCGGCCATGGCCCGACCCGATGCGATCCCACCGGATAGTCCCTTCAAGGACGAAACCGACGTCAAGCTCCTCGCCAATCTGCCCTATTGGCACGTGGCGATTCCTGTAATGCACTGCGCTCAATCGTGAGATGACCTGGAGGCCGCTCACCGCCGCCAGCCGGCTCGTGATCTCCTCGGTGATGCCGTCGGCGAAATACTCGTCGTCGGGCGAGCCGAGGTTTTCGAAAGGCAGGACAACGATGCGCGGGATCTCCTCGGCTCGTAACGGCACGTCGCTTCGGAGCGCGAATCGCCAGATAACCACCGCTGCGATAACAACCACCAGCCCGCCGACCGCAATCCACCATTTCGTCCGACCGGTAGCCGGCCGGTGGCCGGTTCCTGTCCCTCCGTCCTGAGTGGCGACGGATCGCAGATTGAAGGCCAAATCCCGTGCCGACTGGAAGCGCTCCTCCGGATTCTTCTCCAGGCAGCGGGTGACGATGCTTCGAAGTTCCGGAGGAACACCACCGTCTGTGACCTCGAAGTTTCCCGGCTGCTCGCGCAGGATCGCCGTCATCGTCTCGGCTGCAGTGTCGCGCGAGAAGGCACGCCGGCCTGAGACCATCTCGTAGAGCACACACCCGAGGGAAAAGATGTCGCTCCGTTGATCCACGGGTTCGGCACGCACTTGTTCCGGTGACATGTAGCCGACGGTCCCGACCACGGTTCCGGGATCGGTCTGTCGGGTGATGGTCGGCGCGTGGGTCACGTCCTTGTCGGCTGCCGCATCCCGAGACCTCGCGAGACCGAAGTCGAGGATCTTGACGCGGCCATCAACCGTGAGGAAAACGTTTGAGGGTTTCAGATCGCGGTGGTAGATCCCGGCCTCGTGCGCTGCGCCGAGGCCGTCCGCGACGGCAGCGCCAATCTCTGTCGCTTTGCGCCATCCGAGCGATCCACTGTCGAGACGCTCCCTCAGAGTCCCGCCCTCGAGCAACTCCATCGCCATAAACGGTCGGCCATTGTGGTCGCCGAGCTCGTACACGTCGAGAATGTTCGGGTGGTGGAGCTTTGCGACCGCCCTCGCCTCACCCTCGAATCTCGCCAGCCGGTCGGGTTTCTCCGCAACCTCTTCAGGCAGCACCTTGATTGCCACATCCCGATCGAGCCGCTCGTCATGCGCCCGGTACACCTCCCCCATCCCGCCCTCGCCGATCTTCTCGACGATGCGGTAGTGGCCGAGGGTGCGACCGATGAGGTCTCGCATTGTCAGGGTTCCCAGCGCGCCTATGGTAGCGCAACTCTGAGATTGCTTGTCGCAGGATGAGGCGTTTGTTGCGCCCCGGTTCGCGAGGAGAGCACCATGGAAACGGTAGGGCCTACCCCGGGAGCGCCACCTCGAAGTCGATGGCGGCAAGCTGCGCGGGTGACTTGCCGATGCTCTCCAGGAAAGGCAGCCAGCGCGGGTCGTCATGGAGGCTGCGGAACAACCGCAACTCGACCGGCAGATCGGACAGGCCCGCGTCGCCGTACTCGACCGCCTTGCGCAGCCACTTGAAGGCCTCGTCGACATGGCCCAGGTACGCGTGGACGTAGGCGAAGTTATAGGACCAGTCCCTCTCGTCCAGGGCGAGAACCTGCTGCAATATGGCCTCGGAATCGGCCGTTCGACCGAGGGCGTGGTAGATCATGGCGAGGTCGACCAGGCGGTACTCCTCGATCGGTTCCTGCTGGATCTCCTCCAGCGCTGCCTCCGGTTCACCCTTCAGCATGAGGTCGAGGCTGATACCGGAATGCGCGGCGGCAGCTCCGGGACTCAACTTCAGAGCCGTGCGCTGCGACGAAATCGCGTCGTCAAACCGGCCCGCATAGTAATAGGCGGCACTCAGGCGCTGATGGCTTCTGGCGTTCACCGGGTCCCTCTCGACCACGTACTCCATGACCGCAATGGCCTCTTCCGGTCGGCCCAACGCGCGGAGCAGGTACGCCGCGCCACTGAGGGTGTCGATGTCGCTCGAGTCGATCGCCAACGCCCTCGAATAATGCTGCGCAGCTGCTGCCAGATCATTTTCGAAACTGAGAGCGATGCGGCCAAGACTGGTGTGAGCCCGGGGATTGTCCGGGTCGATCGCCAGTCCCCGCTCGGCCGCTTCGCGGGACAGCCGATAGCCCTTGGACCCAGGAAGCAACATCCCGTAAGCTGCCTGGCTGCTGTAGTTTTCTGCCAGACCCAGCCACGCATCGGCGTAATCCGGATCGATCTGCACCACCTGGAGGTACAACGCGTTGGATTGCTCCAGGGCCTCGGCCGCCCGCTGGCGACCCAGGTGGCGGGCCTGCAGGTAGAGCGAGTAGGCCTCCGGATCGGTCTTATGCGCCCGCGGCGCCTCGCCGAGGAGCGTGACCTTCAGCTGTTCCACGACCGTGGCGGCAATTTCATCCTGGACGGCAAAGACATCATCCAGGGTGCGGTTGTACGTCTCCGACCACAGGTGGGTGTCGGAACGTGCCTCGACCAGCTGCGCCGAGATGCGGACCCGGTCACCGGACTTTCTGACCGAGCCCTCGAGGATGTGGGCGACGTTCAGCTCCTCGGCTATTTGGGCCGCCTTGAGGCCCTTGCCTTTGTACGAAAAGGCCGAGGAGCGCGAGATCACTCGCAGCTCCGGGATCTTGGCCAGCATGCTCAGGAGCTCCTCCGAGATGCCGTCGGAGAAGTACTCGTTGCCGGGGTCACCGCTCATGTTCAGGAAGGGCAGCACGGCGATGGATCTGTCGCCGGAGGCCAGGGGAAACTCGTCTCCTCCTGTGCCGCGGTCGAAGATCGCCTCCGGGGGCAGGATGAAGAAGAGGCCGATGGCTGCGGCGATGGCGACCGCGAGGATGTGTGGCCAGCGTTTGCCGATACCCGATCGGTCCGGGCCTGGCGACACGGCCGCCGTATCGATGGCGCCAAGAGTGAGGGAAAGGTCGTGTGCGGAGCTGAATCGGTCCTGCGATCGTTTCTCGAGACATTTGGAGACGACACCGGCAAGGGTCGGCGGAATGCCGGGCACCGTTGCCGAGATCGGCTCGGGGTCCTCTTTGAGAATCGCAGCCGCGGTTGACGCGCTCGTGGCGCCGCGGAACGGACGCTGCCCCGTCAGCATCTCGTAAAGGACGACTCCGAAAGCGAAGATGTCGGAGCGGCGGTCGGCCGTTTGGCCGTCGACCTGTTCGGGCGCCATGTAGGCGATGGTGCCGATGATGCTTCCACGCTCGGTGTCGAGCGTTCCGGTTGGGGTTTCGGTTGTCAGGTCCTCTTCGGGCAGCATCAGCTTGGCGAGGCCGAAATCCAGGATCTTGATTCGGCCGTCGTCGGTGAGGAATATGTTCTCCGGTTTGAGATCACGATGGATGATCCCCTTGTCGTGCGCCGCGGCAAGGCCCTCAGCGATGGAGATCGCATACTCCACCGCCTTTCCCGTCGTCAGGTTCCCGCTGGAGATGCGTTGACGAAGCGATTCCCCTTCGAGCAACTCCATGACCGCGTAGGCGATCCCTGCGTCCGTTCCGAAGTTGTGGATGGCGAGGATGTTCGGATGATCGAGCTTCGCCACCGCCCTGGCCTCCCGCTCGAATCGATCGAGCCGCTCGCGAGTCTGGGCCACATCCTTCGGCAGCACCTTGACCGCCACGTCCCGATCGAGCCGCTCGTCATGAGCGCGGTACACTTCTCCCATCCCGCCTGCGCCAATCCGCTCGACGATGCGGTAGTGGTCCAGGGTCCGACCGATGAGGTTCTGCATTGTCACTGATTCCTGCGGGGCCATGGTAGCGCATATCCACGGGCGGAGGCGGCAGCGATTCTCAGATCAAAACCCAGAAGATCACTTGCATCCCAGCACGGCGAGCCAAGTCTCACGAAACCCCTCGAACCCCAATTTATTACCTGAGAAGACCACCAAATCAACATCTCGTTGTTGCCGCCGACACGCCAAAGCCCTACCTTCCTTAATCAGGGGACTCCGAGGACAACACAGCGGTTGGACAGAACACAGCCCGAGGCTTCACCAGTCGCTCTCTGTGTCCATGCGTCTCCGCTGGGTCATGAACGCGGGATTCTGTCGTTGGCGATCCCAGGTATGAAGCCTCGATGAAAGGGGATGAGGCGATGAGTTCTTCAAGGATCCCGGCCAGCCGGTTCATCACTCGTTGGCTGGTCGGAAACTCGACCATCGCCGGTGTTTTCGCGCTGCTGTGGCTGCTGCTGAGAAGCGGAACGCGTCCGAGCCGACTCGCCTACCCGTGTCAACAGGCGGCGCTGGCCTCGGCCGGGCTCGCTCTGAGCGCACCTCTGATAGCGACGATCGTCGCCGCTCGACGGGGGTTGACATCGAGCATGCGCCGACCGACACGGGTGGTAGCCGCGATTCTCGGAGTTCTCGCAATCGTCACGGTTTGGGGCCATGTCGAGCGCGTCGATGCAAACCAGGCCCGGCGCCTCCAACCTCCGTCCAACTACCGTGCAGGGGTCTACCACGTCACCGGGTGTCCGCAGCAGCCGGAGGGCGATCGTTTCCCTGGCCTGGATCGGCTGCTCGAGCTCATGGGCCGTAACGGCCTCAAATTCTACCGCTCATCGGGATTCTCAACTCGTGCCTCACCGGACGGGATCATCGGCATCGATGACGTGGTCATCATCAAAATCAACTACCAGTGGTCCGAACGCGGCGGCACCAACACCGACCTCCTCAGCGGATTGATCCGAGCCATCGTCGACCATCCCGACGGTTTCAACGGCGAGGTGGTGGTGTGCGAGAACGCGCAGGTATATGCCATCGAGAACTTCGATCGGCCGTTCAACAACGCGGAGGATAGGGGGCGGTCGCCGCACGAGGTGGTTGAGAATTTCCGAAACCAGGGATTCGCCGTCAGTCACTACGATTGGATGAGGCTCAAGGCCATCAGAGTCGAGGAGTACGACGACGGTGACGACGAGGACGGCTACGTGATGCTCGACGGGATACCTCAAGGTAGGGTGACCTACCCGAAGTTCCGAACCGAATACGGGACCTCCGTCAGCGTGAAGGAGGGCATCTGGCATCCTACGAACAGTCACTACGACCGAAACCGGTTGAAGTTCATCAACCTGCCGGTGCTCAAACCCCACTGGTGCCAACGCCCAACTTCGTGCTACGGAGCCACCGCCTGTATCAAGAATTACATGGGGCTCGTCAGCAACAGCCTGACCAACTCTCACGGTGGGGTACGGCTGGGGCTCATGGGTGCGGTGCTCGCCGAAATCGGTCTCGCCGACCTCAATATCCTCGACTGCATCTGGATCTGTGCCAACCCCTACTGGGGGCCTATGGTGTACTACGACTACCCAACCATCCGCGTCGACCAGTTGGTCGCCAGCACCGACCCGATCGCCGCCGACATCTGGGCGGTCCGCAACATCCTTGTCCCTGCCTTTGAGATCGATGGTTTTCCGCCTGAACCTCTGCCGAGACCCAGCGCCGATCCCGACGATCCCGAGAGCGCATTCCGCACCTATCTCGACAACTCGATGCAGGCTCTTCTCGCGGCAGGAATCGAGGTCACGAACGATCTCGACGCGATCGACGTTGTCAGCGCCGACGTCTCCGCGCCGCTGCCGACCCGAAGACGTCCGAGCCGAAGAATCACGCCGGCTGGATGACGGCGACCGGGAGTTTCAACCACAAACCGGTCTGCGCCAGGAATTCAAAATGGGTTCCGGGCCCAACGAATGGGGGCGACGGGTGCCACGTTCGCCATTGCACCATTCCGACGCCGTGATGGGGCTCCGCTTTCAGCTTCGACAGCACGCGCAGCCTTCGTTCAGAAACTCGTCAAGAAGAGGTGGCGTGCTCGGGCGTAGTTCTCGACCGGGTACCGGCGTGAAAGCCTCGGTCCGGCTTCGCTCGGAGCTACGCCGGGACACGACCTCGGCGAGAGACTGCGGCTCGTCGTCGTTGCCGAAAAGGAAGGGCGGGCGGGTGGGGGAGGGCCACCCGCTCATCTCCGAGGGAGGCGTCCTGAGGTTGGGTGGGAGGTGGACGACGCAAACCCGGGACCACCGGATGAAAAGTCCATTGTGAATACAATGACGGTGTTACTTTTCAGCACCCCCCTGGCGCGATCCTGGCCCGGCTGGCGAGGTCGGATCGCGAGCGGGGTAACTCATAACAACGAATGAGTGCCCAACCACAGTCTCCCAAATTCTGGGCTCCGAAAATGCAACAATGCGGAACGTGGCACCCATGCAATGTTGTCCCCCCAATGCGATAATTCGAGAGGTGGCACCCGTGAGAAGAACCCCATTCCCTCCTGCAGCGCTGATATTCCTCCTACCCGCGGAGGTGGGCCCAGAGATCCCTTCGCCCACTGCATTCATCCTCCGGTTGGCCGCAGTGGCAGCCGTCCTGGCGGTAGGAGATTTCCTGGCCCAGGCCATCGCAGCGTGGATTTTTTCGAGGGGACAAGCCGAGGGCTTCACACTCCACTTCGGCCAGTTTCTCTTCATCATCGTCATCGGCACGGTCGTGTCGATCTGGTGGGGGTGGCGTTCGACAGCGATCGTGGTCCTCGTTGACGGGGTCTGGCAAATGCTGGCGGCTGTCCTCGAGAGAAGGCTGTTTGACAGGCTCCCCCCAGGCGAAGAGTGAGAGACAACGGCTAGTAGGGCGGCGCCAGTCGGCGAAACCCGTGCAGTAGTACGATCCCGAGCAGGAACAGATTGCGGGGAATCACAGCCGGCCAGGCGTACCGAACCGGCCCGTGTCTTTCGGGCGCAGCGGCCAGTTGCATCTGCTGTTCGAGGTCGGCCCCTCTCTCACTCGCTCGGGAAAGCCGATCAGCGATTTTGAGAAGGAGTTTCTGACCTCTCGGCCAGTCGCGGAGTCCGGAGACCCAATCGTGCGGAATACCTTCGTGACCCACCGCTGCACCGGCCAAAGCACCGGCGATGGCCCCCGTCGTATCGGTGTCGCCCCCACAGTTCAACACGGCGGCCAAGGTCGTCTCGAAGTCACCGAAGTGGCGGTACCAGCTATACACCACGACCGGAACGGTGTGGTAGACGTAGCCCGTGACGCCGCGGGAAAGACCGAGGCCTGCCGCGAATGCCCTCACACTCTGATCGGTGCCGATCGCTTCGGCCGTGTCGTCAACCAGAGCCCGCCACTCGCGATCTTCGCCGGCGCCGCGAAGCAGCTCCAGGAAGAGCTGCGAATCGGGCCTCTCCACCAGACTTTCGCGAAGGCACCAGGCCGTCAACCGGGCGATGACCAGAGCACCTGTCAAAGCCTTCGGGTCGCAGTGGGTCAGCCTGGTCGAGGCCTCCACGTAACTGTTCAGCATATCGTCACGCTCGGCAAAGAAGGCACCGATCGGCGCCGTGCGCATCGCAGGTCCATTGCCCGCCGAGTGCACTCCGCTGCGTTCGGGAGAGACCCCGAGCCACAAACGGAAGATGGCGCGAAGGGTGGCAAACCCGACACCGGCCGGCAGCGACAACAGCCACAGCCGGAGACACCAGGCAAGACGGCGCTGGAAGCCGGAGCTCGAACTGGGATGAGCCAGCAGGCTCTGAGCCACAAAGACCGTGTGATCGGTGTCATCGCTGATCAGGCCCGAGTTCAGAAAGAGCCGCTGGCGCCAACGGCCGGGCATGAGACGAGCGGCGCGTTGCGGCGAGAGGCCTTCGGCCGGCAACCCAACCGAGTCTCCGACGGCGGTGCCGAGCAGCACGCCGCGGAAACGATCTCTCCGATCAGGGGGGCCGGCCATCATTGCCCGAGTAGGTTCACCGGTGTCAACCTCGCGGATCGAGCATCCGACCCAGAAAGAGGATCGCGCCCGTTACCTCGTCGCGAATCAGGAAGAAGAACGGACGGTCGACCACGAACGGAATCGCCTCCTCGGGCCCGTCCTCGAGTTCCGCCGACAGCCACGTGACGGCGGTGGCTGCCGCCGCCTCGGTCCCCCTTTCGTTCACCCGTATCCGCGCGCAGTGGATCACGTCGGAAAGGAACAGGCCGTCGGGATCGCTGCTGATCCCGCTCAAATCAGCCCGTTCCGCGTCGAGGGCCCGATCGATTCCCAGATGGCGAAGAGACTCGCAGAGATCGAGACTGCTCGACATTTCGAACTTGGGAAGCTGGAGCTTCACCACTCGCTGCTCCAGGGCGCTGAAAACCCGATCGAGGAAAGCCGGTTCCAGAGCGCCCTCCACTTCGTGAAACCGTCCCCGCGCCGGCAGGATCACCAACATCGACATGGCCCGGTATGGGATCTCGATGGCCTCGAATCCGATCTCCGCATCCAGCACGTAGCGGAGATCGGACGTCGCCCGCATCATCTCGACCTCGACGACTTCGGTTTTGGCCTTTGGAAGCAGATGGAAGTCGGCCGGGCCGGTGAGTTCTTCGTCGAAGTCTTTGAGCCACTGCGCCATGAAGTAGACCCCGTTGACCAGCACGGCTCTCGTGTCCGGTTGGATGGCTGACGGGTCGATGATTGACGTGATCTTTCCTTCCGTGCGCTCGCTGATCCACTCGTTGATCTGGCCGGCGACAAGATCGGGCTGCGAGAAATCGAGGCACGTGACGTCTGCCTTGAAATGGTGCCGCAGCAATTCCACATACGACTCCAGCAGCGGATACCCGAGCTCGATGAAGAGCCCATTGGCGAGGTTCAAACGGAAGACGTCGGCCTCTCGCTCTGTCAGGACGCCCGACACCGGGTCGTATTCGTTTTCAACAACCTGTCGCGAGGTCAGGCGGTCGATGAGGTTGGAGACTTCCCGCACGAACTCGCCGCCTTCTTTTGCAGGACCGAGGGCGCGGGCAAGCTCATCCCCGGTGCTTCTCTTCGCTCCGACACGGACCGCGCTCAGCGCGACGGCAATGCTCAGGGGCGAGAGAAAGAGGACGTCCTCAGCAGAGAGCCGCCTGAAGAGACGCAAGCCGAGTGCATTGAAACTGTCAGTCAACATCGCGAGAAATCGGGCTTTCACCTCAATAGTAACAAGGAACCGAAATAGCGATCCGCCACGCTACAGCGCATGTAGGGTGCCATGTACCACTTTGCGATTTTTGCGATCGGTGCGGTGGGTGCCCATGTGCGACGAGAAAAAAGAAGCGGGCCGGCAAAGCCAGCCCGCGCGGTTAACAGTCGTTGCAGCTCCGCCCGTCAGGGCTGGAGCCCGGCCACGTTTTACGGACGCCACACGTCGACGGCGTCCGGTGCATGATAATCCGGAGCGTAGGTGAACCCGTCGAGAATGACGTTCGTCACCTCGAAGGTCACCATGTCGCCGCTGCGGATGTTGTTCTTGTCGATGGTGCACTGACCCGAGCCGTCGGTCACGCACGAACCCGTTCCATCGAAGGCGCCGCTCCACACGCCCTCGACGGTGGCGTTGGCGAGCTGAAGCTCGGCGCCCGGATCGGTGTGATCCCAGATGTCAACGGTGACGGTCACGTGCCACTTCCCGCCCTTACCCGAGGCACTCGAGCCCGACAGGTCGTGCACGTGGAGGTCGCCGCCACCTGAGGGCGGATCCACCTGATTGTCCACTGTCACAAAGATTTCCTCACTGGCAGTAGCATTACCGGCTTGATCCGTGGCCACCGCCTGGAGGGCATATTGGCCATCGGCCACGTCGGTCAGGTTCCACTCAGACGACCAACCGTCGGCGTCAACAATGCCATCACCGATCGATGAACCATTGACGAAGAACTCGACTCGAACGACCAGGTCATCACTGTCGGCTGCGTCAGCCATGATGACAAGGTAATTGACAAGTTCGTAGCCGCCATCTCCAATCACATCGCCATCAACCGGACTGGTGATGCTCACCGTTGGCGGAGTTCCCACGGAGGTTGTGTCAATGTTGACGACGACCTGGGCGCTGCCGGTCTCATACAGGTCGTTGGTGGCGATCGCCGTGATGGTGCAGCTGCCGCCAGCGGAGCTGCCGAAGTCCCAAGATCGGGTCCAGCCATCACTGCCGTCAGTGTCGACACCGAGGCTGACATCGTCGACCAGGAACTCGACCTGCATGACCTCGGTCACGTCCAGAACGCTTGTTTCGATAGTGACCGAGGATGAATCGCTTGTTGTGAGGGTCTGGCCGTCGGTCGGATTGAGGATCCACACACTCGGACCAGAGCACAGCTCGCCGTTGTTGTAGCTGTCCAGGATGGCAGCCAGCTCGTTGGCTTCGTTGTACAGGGCCTTATCTTTGCCCTTCGAGCGCAGGTGGTCGCCGGTGCCATCGAAGCCGATGGCGGCCAGTAGCACCTGGCCCCGATCCACCGCGCCGGTGACCGCATCACAGGTCTCGGCGCCGGCCGACAGGTTAACCGTGGCAGCTAGCAGCTGCGACGCCAGGTTGTAGGCCGCATCGCTGGACTTCTTCTCGCCCGTGGCGATGTCGGACTTGTCCAACAGGCTGACCGCCTGCTGGCAGCCATCGTCCGTTGCCGGGAGGGTCAGATTGCCGATGGTGATGCCCGGGTTGTTGAGGATATCATTCAGGATGTACCAGCCCTCATCCGGGCCGCCGTTCCCGGCCGCCGTGACGGCCTGATTGCCACCACTGCAGGTGTTCCAGTTTTTCCAGAAGCCGATTGTTCGCGGGTCGCCACCGGGGAAGCGGTTGTCGATCTGGAAGTTCAGCGTCTCGCCTGCCTCGACCGTGAAGTCGACGCAGCGGGTGTCGTTGCTGTACTGCTCCGGCGGAGCGACATAGTTCGGGTCGTAGACGTTGCTGTAGCCGTCTGGGCCGACCGGGTCGGTGTTGGCGCCGCTGACCATCGGGATGATGGTGTCGGCCATTCCGTCGCCGGTCGTGTCGACCATCCACTGGCTGGTCCAGCCGGCCGGAATGTCGGTCTCGCACAGCGTGTAGATTTCGCCTGGGATCAGGTCGGCGCCGCCGAAGTCAACCATGCCGAAATCGTCCTGGCTGTCTCCGGCGCTCACGCCGGGGCCGCTCAGGGTGAAGGACCAGGCAGTTGCATCCGGGCCGACGCTGACACCCTCGGTCAGCTTGAGCAGCTCGACATGGCCGGGCGGCGTGACCGAGGCGTTGTCTTCGTCGTCCTCGCTCTGGTTGCCATCGTCATTGTCAGGCGTGGAGTCGGGATCGAACTGATCGCTGGCGGTGACCTGCACCACGTTCAGGTATTCGCCTTCGTCGCCGGTGGGCGCTTCCACGTCGGCATCAAAGGTCAGTGTGACCGTATTGTCACCAACCGGAACGGTCAGGCCGCTCCAGGTGATCGTGCCGCCGCTCTCGGTGCCGCTGTCGCTGATGTTGGTGATGGTGCTGTAGCCTGCGGGCACCACATCCTCGATGCTCACATTCGTCGCCTCATCCGGGCCGGCGTTGGAGACCTGGATGGTGAAGGTGACCGTGTCGCCCACATTGGGCGTCTCGTCGGAAACCGTCTTGACCAAGGACAGGTCGGCCTCTTGCGGGGTCACCGAGGCGTTGTCCTCGTCGTCTTCCGACTGGTCGCCGTCGTCGTTGTTCGGCGTCGAGTTGGGATCCGCCTGGTCACTGGCGGTGACCTGCACCACGTTCAGGTATTCGCCTTCGTCGCCGGTGGGCGCTTCCACGTCGGCATCAAAGGTCAGTGTGACCGTATTGTCACCAACCGGAACGGTCAGGCCGCTCCAGGTGATCGTGGTGCCGCTCAAGCTACCGGTGCCGCTGATATTGGTGATGCCGCTGTAGCCGGCAGGCACCACATCCTCGATGCTCACAAACGTCGCCTCATCCGGGCCGGCGTTGGAGACCTGGATGGTGAAGGTGACCGTGTCGCCCACGTTGGGCGTCGGGTCGTCCACCGTCTTGCTCAGCGACAGGTCGGCCGACTGCGGAGTCACCGACGCCGTATCGTCGTCGTCCTCAGTGGTCGAGTCATTGCCAGGCGTCGAGTTGGGATCATCCTGCTCCGAAGCCTCGACCTGAGCATAGTTG
>JBFFBV010000047.1:0-32306 GCA_041560205.1 Candidatus Sulfomarinibacter sp. | reverse complement strand
GTCTGCTGCGCCACCTGTTGACGGCCCCGGTCACTCCGACGATCTATCTCACCGGCAAGTGCCTGTCGGTCTTTGTCGTGACGGCTTTTGGATTCCTGATACTGGTCGTTATCGGCCTGTCCGTCGGTGTCGATTGGGGACCGCCTCTCGCCGTCGCGGCCCTGCTCGTCAGCTCGGCGCTCGCTGCTGGCGGCCTCCTGCTCCTGCTCATGAGCATCGTCAACAGCGAGCGACAGGGAGACACGCTCACCACCATCGTCATCATCGTCTCGTCGATGCTCGGCGGGGCCTTCATGCCGATTTCTCAGATGCCCGAGATGGTCAAACCGGTCTCGGTTTTCACGATCGTTTATTGGGCGACCGAAGGATTCACAAAGTTGATCGTGTTCGGGGGAGGCATCAGGGACATCGTTGCCAACCTCGCGGTCCTCACCGCAGCCGGTGTCACGTTCATGGCGATTGGGGCGCTGGTCCTCAAACGAAAGATCGAAAAGGGCGTCGTGTAATGCGGTCGATCATCACCATCGCGGTTCAGGATCTCCGCCTGACCATGGCCGACCGAGGGGCGGTCGCGTGGCTGACCATCCTGCCGATGGTCTTTGCCACGTTCTTCGGCCTCGTCATGGGCGGCGGCGGCTCACCGACCGATGCCACCGCCAGTCTGGCCGTCGTCGACCACGACAACAGTCCGCTGTCGCGCGCGCTGATCGCCGACCTCGAAGGCGAAGGGGTGCGTCTCGACCAATTGGCTCCGGAGGAACGGGGCGCCGCTGAAAACCAGGTCCGCGCGCTTGTCATCCCGGCCGGTTTCGGAGACGGCGTTCTCTCCGGCGCGCAGCAGACCCTGCGCCTCGAGAAGAAGCCCGGGACCTCCCAGGAGGCCGCACTCGTCGCCCAGGCCCGGATCGTGGCCGCCATCACACGCCTCATCGGCCGCCTTGTTCGGGCAGCGGATGCGGCGGGGCCCGACGGCGTGCTGACGGCTGAGGCGGTCAACGCGATAGAGGTCGACAGCGATCTCGTGACGGTCGCAACATCCATCGCCGGACGTGCCACCGTGATCCCCGACGGCTTCGCACAGTCCATTCCCGGGATGGCGGTGATGTTCGTCATGCTCATCGCTCTGACCTACGGGGCCGCCTCCATTTCGTCCGAACGCACCAGCGGCAATCTTCGCCGGTTGGTCACCGCACCGGTGTCCCGTGCCGACATCGTCTTCGGAAAGATCGCCGGCAGATTCCTCGTCGCGGTGGTGCAGATCACGATTCTGGTGATCGTCGGTGTGGTCGCGAATCGCGCATTCGGCATCTTTATCGGCGATCACCCGTTTCAGGTGTGGCTCCTGCTCCTGCTCTATGCGGCCGTCGTTGCACCGCTCGGCGTGACACTCGGAGCTTTGATCGCGGACCCGGATCGCGCCGCCTCGGTCGGCGTGATCCTGACCATGGTCATGGCCGCGCTCGGCGGCTGCTGGTGGCCGCTCGAGATCGTGTCCGACACCCTCAAAACTGTCGCCCTCCTGATTCCCACCGGTTGGGCGATGAACACCCTGCACGGTCTCATCTCGTTCGGGCAGAACCTCGGAGAGCTCAGGACGGGTTTGCTCGCCCTCGCGGGCTTCGCGGTCGCATTCACCGTGATCGCCTCGAGATCGCTCCGGATCGACTAGCTCGCTTCGCCCGTGCTACAAGGGAACCATGGTGGGTGGCTTCGATACTGCGGCCGAGCTCCAGCTGGCTCGGCGCTTGGTCGAGGCAGGCCGGGACTCCGCCGAGGCCGACCGGCTCGCGCGGCTGATTCTGCTCTTCCTGATCCTCCCGAGCCCTCCCGACGCCGCCTCGCTCTTCCCGCGTTTCGATGAGCTCCGCAGGAAGCTCGAGACCGCCACCCTCGGCGGCACCGGCGAGGAGCTCGAGGAGGCGTTCCTCGAGCTCTATGCGCACCTCCACATGCACGAGGCGCCTTACACCTCGGACGAACGAAGGCGCATGGACGAAGCCGGCGGCTACTGGAACCACGCCGGAGGTCTGAGCCCCATTCTGAAGGCCAAGCCGTATATCGGGCGAGATGCCGTCAGCGCGGATTTCGGCGCCGGAAACGGACTCCAGGGCCTCCTCTTACAGGTGCTCTACCCCCACGCCAGGACCGTCCAGATCGAAATCTCATCGAAGATGAGAGACATCGGTGAAAGCCTCTGCGAATGGCTTGGGATCTCGGCCGAGCGCGTCGAGTGGATCACCGACAACGTGCTGAACGTGCCGGCGACTGGTTACGACTTCATCTATCTCTACCGGCCCCTTCGACCCGAGGGACCGGGCTCCGACTTCTACACGCGCTTCGCCCGCGAGGTGGAGTCCGAAGCGAAGCCGCCGATCATCTTTTCCATCGCCGATTGCCTACGGGATTTCATGTCAGAAGACCGTTACGAGGTCTTCTACCGAGACGGCCACCTCACGTGCTTCAAACCCTGCGCGTGGCTTGGGTCAGAAGAACACCAGTCGGGATGAGCGTCGAAGAATCTATTTTCGGTCAAACGGCGGACACCTGACCCGTTCGCGCGCATAACATACAGCTCGACCTCGGAGTAAACCACCGAGTCACCGTCCGAACCGAAGTCGCGCGTCGAGTGAAACACGATCTCCGACCCGTCTGGCGACCACGACGGACGGGCGTCCATTGCTCGATTTCGAGTGAGCTGCCGTTCTTTGGTCCCATCAGCTTCCATGACGTAGATTTCCCAGTGCCCCTCTGCGAGCGCATCGAAGAGGATTTCGCTTCCGTCCGGGGACCATGCGGGGCCGCCCTCGTGGCGGTCTGGTGTGTTGGTGAGATTCTGCAGGTCGGAACCATCGGTTTGGACGACAAACAGGTCCCAATTGTTCTTGTCGCCCGCGATGAAAGCGATCCGCTCACCATCTGGAGACCAGGCAGGCGAAAAACCCAGGGCCGGTTCCGGAGTCAGCCGACGAAGCCCCTTTCCATCGAAGCCCACGATCCAGACGGCCTCTCCCTCACCTCGATCGGAGGCAAATGCGATCTCCGAACCGTCGGGCGACCACGCGGGAGAACCGTCATGCGACGGGTGAGTGGTCAGTCTGCGAACCCCCGAGCCGTCCGGCGCCATGACGTAGATGTCATAGTTGTCACGGTCGGCACTGTTCGACTGGTACGCGATCTGCGAGCAATCGGGCGACCAGTCGGGAACTCGACCGAACACTCCACCAGAAAACGAGGTGATCATTCGCGCCATGATTCCTTGTTTGTCGATTGCGAAGATCTCGGTGGATCCAGAGCGATTCGAGTCAAAGACGATCGAAGCCTCGCGACGCAGGGATTCCCCCAGCAACGGAGGATCGGCAGCAATTTGGTTCGCGAAGCCGAGGAGAAGACCCAGGATGGCGGCTCCGCTGCAAACGGGTCCTGCGTTCATTCGATATACCCGAGCGATTTCAGCCGCTCGAGTTGTTCCGGCGTCATTTCGATTCGGCCACCGGGCCCGAAATTTCGAGCCAGAATCATGTTCGCTTCGAGCTGATCGGCGAGCATTCGTTCATACCGGGCGACGAGATCGGGACGGGTGTCGTTGATGGGGCGTTGCAGGAAGGGATCTGACCAGAGGTCGTACACGACAAGTGGTCTTTCTCGGGTGTAGTGGCTTTCCAGGCCGTCCCCATGCATCGCCCGGTTCGGTGGGGCTTCGCCTCGAGACCTTGAAGTGATGGACAACGACGCACCCCACCTTCCATCGACAACTTCAATGCTTCCGATCAGCTGGCCGGAATCGAAATCCATCGCGAACATGTCGATGAATACCGGACGCGGCGTCCACTCCCCCGATTGCAGGAGAAGCGGTCCGAGCGACTGCCCCTGCATCACATCGTCCGCCGCCAGCCCCACGAGATCCAGGATCGTCGGCAGGACATCGATCATTGAAACGGCGTCTTTGAATCGCTGGCCGCCTTGAATATGACCGGGCCAAAACACGACCAGAGGGACTCGGGTGGCGAATGGATGAAAAAATGGTGCTGCGGCCTCCATTGGCGCCATGAGACGGTGGCTACCTGCCGGGTAACCGTGGTCGGACGCCACGATCAGAATAGTGTTCTCCCACTCCCCCGTCTCTTTGAGGCGCTCAACAAGACGTCCCAGCTCGAAGTCTTGCTGGGCCATGCACTCGTCATAGAGACCTTGTTGAAACAGGGCGTGCGCTTCGATGTCCACTCCCGTCCGTTTATAGGCGTCTCGGTCGGAGAAACCTCCGGCATCCTCAACCGCCTTGTCCCAGGCTTTGTAAGCAGCCCGCTGCTGCGGGCTGACGTAGAGGCCGGCAAACGGGGCCTGAGGCTCGAAATACTCGTGGACATCTGTGGTCTGAAAATGGGCCCAATAGGGCTGGCCCGGGTGTTCACTTCTCCACTTCCAAAACAAGTCGTGGAGTTGGTTTGACGAGGTCGAATTGATCTTTGGATCGATGACGTGGACCGTATCGACACCACGCTCCAGCCCGGACATCGTCGCTGCATAGGGATTGGAGGTGAAGACCGCGGTTTGATACCCGGCCGCACCAAAGTGCTGTGCCATGGTGATCGCGTTCTCAGGAATGCGGTCCGAATGCGTTCGGTGACCACCGAGAACGCTGTAATAGAGCGATGTCATGTACGAGACGGTCGAGAGCTTTGTCCAAGTGGCATTGCTGTACGCGTTCTCGAAGACGGCACCTTCGGCCGCCAACCTTTCCAGGTTGGGCGTGGTGCGCCGGTTGTAGCCGTAGAGGCTCATCCAGTCCGCTCCGGCTCCGTCGATGACGTAGAAGATCACATTGGGAGATTGAGGCCGGCCGTTTCCAGACAGGGTCGGTGTGAGCCAGAGCGCAACGGCGCCCTCTTGCGGTGAATCGTTTGCGAACACGAGATTGACGGCCTTCCCCGCCAGATGACCCAGATCGACCGATCGTTGGGCCCATTTCGTCGCGTCCCGGTACTCTTCATCGAAGAGCGTTTCGACCTCTCCACCATTTTCCGACGTGATCCGAAAGCCGACCGGGATGTCGTTTCTCAAAACTCCGACGCCGAAGTCGATCCGAGCGCCGTCTGGGACCTGGACGCGGTACTCAACGCGGCCGGGTGCATGGGTGTAAAAGGCGCGGCGGATATGTCCCCCCTCGGTCCAATTCCCCGGATCTCCGACGATCCACTCCTGTGATGTCCCAACGGAGGAATCCGCATAACGAGCGGATTTTGGCACGATCTCGATCGACTCGACCTCGAAAACTCCGGGCGTTTTCGAAACCACGAGAACTCCGATGCGGTTCCACCTGGCATCGGCCAGGTACTCCCACCGGATCGGCATTTTGTAGCTGTGGACCAGGCCATCGCTGATCATGACCGAGCCAACGCTTTTGAGGAGTTTTCCCTCGGACCCGAAGACGACACTGATTCTTCCCGGTTGCATGGCGCGGGCTTTGACAACGACGTGGGACCAGTCTTCTCGATTCAACTCCGCGAGACAGGATGTGAACATCCCGGAGTACGGCCACCATGGATCATCACGGTTCTCTTCTGTGAGCGTCAGACGTATGCCACCTTCGAAGGTCTCCATCTTCGCCAGCTGTCTCGGATACACCGTCGCCTCGTTAGGGTCGGCGAATGGCTTCCACTCAGAAGCGGTTTCAACCAGGTCCCACTCGATCGGTTCGAGCTCGCCGTCCACCACCTTTGAATCTTCGTAGCGAGCCCATTCAAGATGTTCCACGAATTTCAGAGGTCCCTGGACTCCCAGGGTTCGATGACCTCCCGAAGAACCCCCGCACCCTGAGCACACCGAAAGGAAAAGCACGTAAACGAAGCGCCTTGTTCGTTGATCCATCGACTCCCTCCTGTTTCGAACGGGCTTCGTCAATTTTTCAGATTGATTCCTGTTCTCGATAATTGTTGAATCAGTATGCGTTGTCAAGGTAGCCCTGGTCGAACCGGAAAAACTGACGCGCGATTAAAGAGAGGAACTCTTGCTTGCGGCAGGGTCACTGCAGGGGCTAAACTGCCCATCAGATCGCCAGTTGGCCAGGTCATGATCGGTCAGACCATCGACCGTTATCGCGTCGTCGAGCAGCTCGGGCAGGGCGGCATGGGCGTCGTCTACAAGGCCCGGGACACACTGCTCGAACGTTTCGTCGCCCTCAAGGTGTTGCCGCCGGACAAGTCCTCCGACCCCGATCGCCGGCAACGCTTCCTCCAGGAGGCGAAATCAGCTTCGGCCCTCAACCATCCCGGGATCGTCGCAGTGCACGACGTGGTCACCCACGACGGTCAGGATGTGCTGGTGATGGAGCTCGTGGAGGGCGAGACCCTCGAGCAGGTTCTGGCGCAGAAGCGGCTCCCACTCACCGGGGCCCTCGTCCTGGGCATCGGTGTCGCCGACGCTCTCGCCAAGGCGCATGCGGCCGGCATCGTTCACCGCGACCTCAAACCGTCGAACGTGATGGTGACGTCCGACGGGGTCAAGATCCTGGACTTCGGTCTCGCCAAGCTGACCGAAACCCAGTTCATCGACCCGGAAGCTCCCACTGTCGCGCCCGATGAGTCATCACTGACCCATCAGCGAGCAATCCTCGGCACCGTCGGCTGGATGTCCCCAGAACAGGCCTCGGGTGAAACGGTCGACACCCGCAGCGACATTTTCGCCTTCGGGGTCCTGATGTACGAAATGCTGACGGGCAAGCACCCGTTCCGGCGGAGGACCACTCTCGAGACCCTTGCGGCCATCCGTGAAGAGGAGCCGGAGGCGCCCACAGACGTGGCGCCGTCGCTCCCCCCGGAGGCGGAACGCGCCGTCCTTCGCTGCCTGCGCAAGGACCCTTCGAAACGATGGCAGAACCTTTCGGACCTCGGCGCGGTGCTCGAGGACCTCAAGGAAGACACGGAGTCGGGACGCAGGATCGTCGTCGGTGAGGCGCGCGGTCGCCGCTCTTCCCCGGTATATCTGATCGCGGCGATGTCAGCCATCGTCGTCATCGCGGGCGCGACCACGTTGTTGCTGTTCCGGCACGACGAGATCTCGTCCACGCCGCTCGAGCTCCACCGCCTGACCTACGACACCGGCGCGACCATCGCCCCCTCGATCTCACCCGACGGAAACCTCATAGCCTTCGCCTCTGACCGCGCCGGAGAAGGCGGTTTCGACATCTGGGTGCGGCACATCAATCAGCCCGAACCGACCCGCCTCACCGACCACCCGGCCGACGATTGGCACCCTCGCTTTTCTCCCGACGGTTCCCGGCTGGTCTTCCGATCGCAACGAGACGGGGGTGGAGTCTATGTCGTCAATGCTCTTGGCGGCGGTCTGAGGAAGGTCGCGGGCCGCGGGCTCTTCCCGCGCTTCACACCTGACGGCACAGAGATCGTGTACGCGGAAGACCCTCAATGGGCACCCGACTATTTCCGGCGGATACTCAAGGTTCCCGTCCAGGGAGGAACGCCGGTACCGTTGGTGGAGGGCTTGGGGGTGCATCCTCCTCCCGGCGCGACCGGGCCGGTATTCTCGCCCGACGGTCGTCTGCTCCTCGTTGACGGCGCACCCTTCAACGAGCCGCGCCGAAGTGATTGGTGGGTGGCACCCGTCGACGGCGGCGAGCCGTGGTCCAGCGGCGCGCGTGAAGCGGGTGTGATGTTCGACGTCGTCGAATTTCCCGTGCTCTGGCTCCCGGGACGACTGCTCTTCGTCTCCGGAACCACCATCGAGGGCATGAATCTCTACAGCGCGAAGATCTCCGATGACGGAATCATCAGCGGTCCATTGAGGACCCTGACGGCCGGCCCCGGCATGACCTGGGTGCCCTCGGTATCAGAGGACGGCCGCCTCGCCCTGTCCCGTTTCTACTGGATCGTCCACCTCTGGGAGGTGCGGCTCGATCCGGGGAGCGGAGAACCGGTCGGCGCTCCGCGGAGGATCACCGACGACGCCTCACCGAAATTCTCCTTCTCGTTGACGAACGACGGCGATCAGCTTGTGTACTCCACCTACTCGGGGCCGCGCGGCGCACGACGCAATGAAATCGTCCACCAGAACAGAAGCACCGGTGAAGAGTCCGTTCCGATCACACTTGCGGCAGTCACGACTTCAGTCCATCCCAGGATCAGCGGAGACGGCTCGATGCTGAGCTACAGGGATGTGGTCGACCGCCGGTGGGTCTCATCGGTTGCCACGGTTGACGAACCGATCGGCAGAGAGCTGTGCCGTGATTGCACGATCGTCGATTTCTTTTCAGACGGTCAACACGTGCTGGTGGATTGGGGCCGAAGCCTCTCGCGAGTCCGACTGGAGGATGGATCCGAAATGCCGGTCCTCGAATTGGAGGAGGGCCGCGCACTGATCGGCACGGACTTGGCAAAGGACGATGCCTGGCTGGCCGTTCAGGTTGGCGAGCCGGACGGCAGCGTCGCCATCTACGCGATTCCGATACGGCAACACCCGGTCGAGCCGGATGAGTGGGTCGAGATCGCGAGCGACCGGTTCTGGAACGGCAGTCCGCGGTGGTCTGTGAACGGCAGCGTGATGTACTTCGTCTCCAACCGCGACGCCTTCCTCTGCATCTGGGGCCAACACCTCGACCCGGACACCAAGGTGACCGTCGGCGAGCCGTTTCCTGTTGCACACGCCCATCACAGTGCCTTGATGATGCTGCCCTTCGCCAAGCACATGTGGACGATCGAGGTTGGCGGCGACCGCCTGGTCTTCAACGCCGGCGAGATCACCGGCGATGTCTACACGGCGATGCTCGACAACGAGTAAAGAAATCAGGGTTGAGAGCGAAGCCCAGCCACGCCCCTTGAGTCTCTACTCTTAACCTGCTGCGTGAGCGGAGCTAAGTCAGCCTCCTCCCGATCGCGCGTGCGATGTTCGCCACCCTGTCGCCCCACGAAAGCTTCGAAAAGACATTCTTGACCACGCCCTTCGTGAAGTAGGTCTTCTGCGTATAGTCGATGACAACCTCGACCAGGGCGGGCGTGCCGTTGCGGGTCAACGCCAAAGCGGCGGGGATGACCGAATCCAGCTCCGAATCCCGGATCACTCGGAAGTAGCGGCTGCCGGTGGCCCTCGCGAAGCCCTCAAGGTCATATTCCGGCAGCACGCTCGACGCCACGCGATTGACCATCATCTTCTGGAACTGGGCAATCTGCGACAGCTCGCCGTCGCGAAGAACACAGACCAGAGGTGAAGCGCTGTAGGCGGAGGCGGTGATGAGCTCGAGGCCGGTCATCAGAAAGGCGCCGTCGCCGGGCAGAGCAACGACATCTCGGCCGGGGTTGGCGAAGCACGCGCCCACTGCGGCCGGAACCGAGTACCCCATGCACGAGAAGTCCGTCGGCGCGAGAAACCTGCCAGGGTGGTCGAGCCGTAGGTGCTCCATGGCGAGAAACGTTCCGTTGCCGCTGTCGGTGGTGAAGATCGCATCCTCTCGACAGTGGCGCTGGAGCGCCTCGAAGAGGCAATGGGGCGTGACCCGCGAATCACTCGTCTCGCGACGCCACCGCTTCTGCACCTCGGCGTGGCCCTCCGCGATCGTTTCCGCCAGGCTCGACCATGGCCTGCTTCCCTCGATGAGACCGGCCAAGGCCTCGATAAACAACCGCGCGTCTCCACTGATCGCGAGCCCGGCCGGGTAGCTCTTGTTGAAGACCTCCGGATCGATATCCACGTGGATCAGCGCGTGAGGCGGCTCGAAACCAAAGCCACCGGTCGTCACCTCGCCGAAGCGACAGCCGATCGCCAGCAGGCAGTCGCAGCCGTCCATGATGCGACGCGCAAAGCCGGGCGCCTGTCTGCCGAAACCCGGCCACAACCACAGGGGATGGCTTTCGGGAAAAACGCCCTTGCCGCTGAACGACGTGGTCACCGGGGTTCCGAGCTGCTCGGCAAGCGGCACCACCAGATCGGCGGCGCCGGCAGCGCCCTTTCCGAGGTAGATCGCTGGCGCCTCCGCACCCGCAAGCATGGCCGCGGCGCGCTCGACGAGATCCGGATCAGGCACCATCCCGAGCTCCGGTTCCGGCTCGAAACCGACATCTCCGATCTCCTGACGCTCGAGCAAGAACTGGGCCGGGATCTCCACCGCCGCCGGTCCCCGAGCCCCTGTTCGAGCGATGTGAAAGGCCCTTCGAATCGAGGGGTAGATTTCCTCTGCCTTCTCGATCCTGACCGCGCTCTTCGTCACCGGGCGCAGCATCGACAGCTGATCGATCGCGTGCAGCTGGTAGGCCTTGCCGGTGTCGGTTCGGATGCCACTCGCGATGACCACCATCGCGCTATTGTCCATCCACGCCTCGGCGATTCCTGACAGGCTGTAGGTGACGCCTGCACCCGGCACGACGTTGATCACGCCGACCTCGTTCGAGGAGCGCGAGTAACCGTCGGCGACGAAGGCGCCGGCGACCTCCGAGGTCACGAGCACCGTCTCGATGCCCTCGGCTCCTGCGAGCACGTCGTAAAGCTCGATGTTGTGGGTCCCCGGAATCCCGAAGGCGTATCGAACGCCCTCGTCGATCAGAGCTCTGGCGATTTCTCTGGCCGCTCGTGATTTCATGACAGCAGCTCCCCGGCGTTGGTGCGAATGCCCTCGGCGACCCGGTCCGCGAGGGCCATGACGGTCAGGTAGGGGTTGACTTCCGAACATTGGGGGAAAAGGCTCGAGTCGGCGACGAAGAGCCACGGCACACCATGCACCCTCCCCCACCCATCGGTGACCGAATTCGACGCGTCGCGCCCCATCGCACATCCCCCCATCAGGTGCGCGGAGGTGATCGAGATCTTGCCCGGCTTGACGTTGGCGCGCGGGATCAGCTCGTCGATTCGATCGGCCTCCGCGGCATCGATGAAGAAGCTCGTGCCGGCAGGGGCGTGCACCCTTTTCGCACCCGCAGCGAAGAAAACCCGAGCGCTCGCCAACATCGACGCGTGCAGGGTATCGAGCACGGCGGGGGTCAGGGTGTAGTCGACGATCGCTTGGCCATCTCTGTCGAGCACCACCCGGTTGTCCGGGAGCGCTTCGTCGAGCGCGAGGACCAGGATCATCTGGAGCTTCGGAAACGCGCGCATCAGCTCGGAGTGCTCGGCGCCGAAACCGATCAGGTTCTTGGCGGTCACGAAGGGGAAGTACATGCAGACCTCGAGCAGGAACTTCTCGGTCTTCATGAATTCGTCGCTGTAGTAGCTCTTGGGGAAGCCGTGAAAATTCGAGATCGCATGCTCGTGCTCACCGACCAGGATCAGGGCCGGGTGCAGGGTGATCGATCGGCCGAGCATCGGGAGTGCGTCGCCGAAACCCGATCGGAGCAGCAGCGCCGGCGAGTTGATGACTCCGCCCGCACAGACGACGACCGCCTTGGCCTCGATCCGGTACTCGCCCGCCTCCCATCTCGAGGGCTCGCCGAAGCCTGGATCAGCGACCTCGGCAAGACAGGAGCGTTCTCCGATCGAGGTGACGCGGCAGTTGGTGATGATCTCCACGCCCCGGGCTTCGGCCGCTGGCAGCTGGACTCGATCGGTGCCCTGTTTGGCCTGGTTGGGGCAGCCGAGGTTGCACAGGCTCGACCCCCGACACCCCTTGACGTTGATCGGGAATTGTTCAACATGGTAGCCGAGAGCCCGGCAACCCTCGAGAAAGAGCCGGCTGTTGTCGTTGATGTCTTCTTCGGGCAGGAGATGGACGTTGTTTTCCTCGCAATACTTCAGCGACCGACGGTGAAGGTCTGCGAAATCGAGGCCGGGCACCTTCCAATCCTCGACCACGGCCTCCGGCATGTGGAGGGAGGTCCCGGTGTAGATCACCGTCGAGCCGCCATAGGCCCGGCCATAGGCCAGGGTCATCGAACGGTCCTTCGTGAAGGTCCCCCCGGAGTCGAAGAAGACTTTCGACACCATGTCGATCTCGCGGCCAGTGAACTCCTCGTCCCTGAGCCTTGCGCCCCACTCCAGGACCGCGATCTTCCTGCCTTCGCCACAGAGCGGAGCGAGCTCCTTCGCCACCGCGCCGCCCCCGGCGCCTGAACCGATGATCACGATGTCGTAACTCTTCTCACGCATGGAGACGGGCCTTGCCGTCGAACTGGGGCGCATAGCCGACCCGCTCATTGGTCTCGGGCTGTCCGTAGTAGCCCATGAAGACCATCGCCTTGAGACCCCAGAATCCTTTGCGCAACAGGCCGACCGGGCAGTCCTCGAACCAACGGAGCACTGCGTCCTGGCGATCGACCGGCAGTTTTTCGAAGGATTTGCCGTAACGGATAAGGGGTGCCGATCTGATGACGCCGAGGAATGTTGCGAACTGTCCCCTCACCTTCTCGGGCCGGTCGAGGAGCGCTCCGTCGACGATATCGAAGAAACGCCTCCGGCCATCCTCGTCGAGATCGCCCGTCTCGGGCACGATGCGTTGCGCGAGAAGCCAGAGCATTTGTTTTTTGTCGTCGGGCAGCGACTGCATGGGGGCATTCTACATGGGCCGGTTGACTGCACCCGTGCCCGTCTCCGTCTCCGTCTCCGTGCCCGGGCGGATCCTCGTATCGCTCCCGAAATGGCTCTCGGGCACGGAAACGGAAACGGGCACGGAGACGGGTTTCCAAGGTGACTCCCGCAGATGGAAATGCCATAATCTCTCACTGCGTTATGCGCTGACAGTGTTCCGTTCGAATGGTGCGAAGGAGCACGCGGGAGTTTCGAGTTGTCCTCTGATTCAAGCTCGCAACCGACGCCGGAGAGCATCGCGCTGCTCGCCAGCTCCGACTATGTCGAGCAGATGTACGAGCAGTGGCAGAGCGACCCCTCCTCGATGAGCGAGGAGTGGCGCCTCTTTTTCTCCGGCTTCGATCTTGCAGTTCGGCCGACCGGCGCCGTGGCCTCGGAGCGGGCTTCGGATCAGTCGAAGGTCGTCAGCCTCATCTTCGCCTACCGCAACCTGGGTCATCTCATCGCGGACCTCGACCCCCTTGGTGACAATCTCGAGTCACACCCTCTTCTCAAGCTGGAAACCGTCGGCCTCGGCCCGGAAAACCTCGACGAGGTCTATGACACCGGTCATCTCGGCGGACCGAAGCAGGCGACGCTGCGCGAGATTCTGGAGGTGCTGACCAACACCTACTGCCGCACCATCGGCGTCGAGTACCTCCACATCCAGGACACCCCAGTTCGTCGCTGGTTCCAGCAGGAGATGGAGTCTATCCAGAACCGCCCGCAGTTCAGCCGAGAGAAGAAGCATCGGATCCTCGGACAGCTCATCGACGCCGAGCTCTTCGAGAGCTTCACCCACGGCCGCTACCAGGGCCAGAAGCGTTTTTCCCTCGAGGGCGCCGAGTCGCTGATCCCGGCCCTCCACCAGTTCATCGAGGCGGCGGCCGAGTCCGGCGCCGAAGAGGTCGTGATGGGCATGGCCCACCGCGGCCGTCTCAACGTCCTTGCCAACATCCTCCGGAAACCCTACGCGATGATCTTCGACGAGTTCGAGGACAACATCCGCCCCGATCCCTACGGTGGCGACGGCGACGTGAAGTACCACCGTGGATTCAGCTCGGACTACACCACGGTCGCCGGCCCGAAGGTCCACATCAGCCTGACCGCCAATCCGAGCCACCTCGAGGCGGTCGACCCGGTGGTCGAGGGCCGTACCCGCGCCAAGCAGCGGCGACGGGGCGATACCGCCGAGAGAAAAAAGGTGCTGCCGCTGCTGATCCACGGCGACGCGGCATTTGCCGGGCAAGGCCTGGTCGCCGAGACCTTCAATCTCTCGCAGCTCAAGGGCTACTCCACCGGCGGCACCGTCCACATCGTGGTCAACAATCAGATCGGCTTCACGACCCTTCCCGGCGAAGCCCGCTCGACCCGTTACCCGACCGACGTGGCCAAGATGGTCGAGGCGCCCATCCTCCACGTCAACGGCGACGACCCTGAAGCCGTCGTGCACGTGATCGATCTCGCCCTCAGGTTCCGGCAGGAGTTCAAGCAGGATGTTGTCGTCGACATGGTGTGCTATCGCAAACACGGCCACAACGAAGGGGACGAGCCTGCCTTCACACAGCCGCTGATGTACCAGAAGATCCAGAACAGACCGACGACTCGCGCTATCTACCAGCTGCGGCTCGAAGCCGACCACGACATCACGCTCGAAGAGAGCGAGGCCCTGACCAACTCGCTCCAGGGACGACTCCTCGAAGCCTTTCAGAGCGTCAAGGAGGCCTGTCTCCTGGATGAGGAAGACGACCACGCCTTTGCCGGCATCTGGGGTGAGTTCGATCACGAGCACTGCTTCGACTGCACCGAGACGGGTGTTGGACATGACGACCTTCTCAAGGTCGCCAGGGCCCTGGTAACGGTGCCCGATGGTTTCAAGCTCAATCGCAAGGTCGGTCGCCGATTGCCTGTACAGCTGGAGGCGGTCGAACAAAGAGGCGCCGTGGATTGGGCGCTCGGCGAGCTGTTGGCCTTCGGCAGCTTGCTCGTCGAAGGCACGCCGGTCCGTCTCAGCGGCCAGGACAGCATGCGGGGAACCTTTTCACACCGCCACGCGGCACTCTTCGACACCAGGACCCAGGAGATCTACATCCCCCTCAACAACATCGAGCCCGGCCAGGCGCGATTCTGCGTGTACAACAGCATGCTCTCCGAAGCCGCGGTCCTCGGATTCGACTACGGCTACTCGCTCGTCGAGCCGAACATGCTCGTCATCTGGGAGGCGCAGTTCGGCGACTTCGCCAACGGCGCCCAGGTCATCATCGACCAGTTCATCTCCGCCGCCTACGACAAGTGGCACCGGGTCAGCGGCCTCGTCATGCTCCTCCCCCACGGGTACGAGGGCCAGGGGCCCGAGCACTCGAACGCCTACCTCGAGCGCTACCTGATGGCCTGCGCCGAGGAGAATATGCAGGTCTGCAACCTGACCACGCCCGCTCAGTATTTTCACGCCTTGTGCAGGCAGATCATGGCGAACTTCCGCCGACCGCTCGTCATCATGTCTCCGAAGAGCCTGCTCCGGCACAAGCAGGCGGTCTCCCCTCTCGAAGATCTCGAGGTCGGGAGGTTCCAGGAGTTCCTCGAAGATCCGCTCACACCCGAAAGACCGAGCCGCCTGGTTCTGTGCAGTGGCAAGGTGTACTACGACCTGGCGGCGGGCCGCGAGGAACGCGGAATCGACGACGTCGCGATCGTCCGGGTCGAACAGTTCTACCCCTTCCACACCGAGCTCTTCGAGCGGGTGGTGGCGCCCTATCGGAGTGCTGCCGAGGTCGTTTGGGCGCAGGAGGAAACACGCAACCGTGGAGGCTGGTCGTTCATGATGCCGAGGCTGCTGGAGCTCTTTCCCGACAAGCCCGTCCGCTACGTCGGCCGCGAAGCGAGCGCCAGCCCGGCGACCGGCTCCTCGAGAATTCACCGCCAGCAGCAGGCCGAGCTGGTCCGCGAGGCGCTCGAAATGTCGTCACAATGAGGGACACCCAAGGAGCACGCCCGAATGGCCGTTGAAGTCAAGATCCCCGAGGTCGGAGAATCCATCACCGAAGGCTTCCTTGCCGAGTGGTTACAGCCCGACGGGGCGGTGGTCACGGTCGAAGACCCGTTGCTCGTCCTCGAGACCGACAAGATCACGATGAACGTCAACGCCGAGCACGCCGGCAAGCTCGAGATCAAGGTCGCGGAGGGCGAAACCGTCGAGGTCGGTCAGGTCGTGGCGACCATCGACACGGATGCTGCGGCTGAAGCTGCTGTGGCGACCGTGTCCAGCGCACCTCCCGAGGCTCAGCCCGAGGTCGAAGCTCCCGTCGAGATGAGCTCGGCGCCTTCTTCGGCACAGGCGCCTGCGCCTCACCTCTCGCCGGCTGTGCAGCGGCTGGTCCTCGAGCACGAGCTCGACCCAGGGAACATCGAAGGCACCGGCAAGGGTGGGCGGATTCTCAAGGGCGACGTGATTCGCTTCCTCGAGTCGCGTCCTGCTGAAGCTTCTCCCTCAGCAGTTGCTCCGGAACCCACCGTCGCCGCACCCGAGCGTCCGCTGCCGAAACCGGTCGCTCTCCCCGACCAGCGCCAAACGCGCGCACCGATGTCGCGCCTGCGCCAGCGCCTCGCGGAGCGACTCGTCAAGGTCCAGCAGACGGCCGCCATCCTCACGACCTTCAACGAGGCCGACATGAGTCGCGTCATGGCGCTGCGGAGCGAGTTCAAGGAGGAGTTCAAGAAGCGGCACGACATCGGGCTCGGCTTCATGTCCTTCTTCGTCAAGGCGACAGTCGACGCGCTGAAGACCGTTCCCGAGGTCAACGCCTACATCGAAGGTGACGAGATCGTCACCAACCATTACTACGACATCGGTGTCGCCGTCAGCACCGACAAAGGACTGGTCGTGCCGGTGGTGCGCGACGCCGACCGGCTGAGCATGGCCGAGATCGAGTCGAGTATCGTCGATCTCGCGGGCCGCGCTCAGGAGCGTCGCCTGGAACTCTCAGAACTCACCGGGGCGGTGTTCACGATTTCGAATGGCGGTGTCTTCGGTTCGCTGGTGTCGACGCCGATTCTCAACCCGCCGGGCAGCGCGATCCTCGGCATGCACGCGATCCAGAAGCGACCCGTCGCGGTCGGCGACGAGATCGCCATCCGGCCGATGATGTACCTCGCGATGTCCTACGACCACCGAATCATCGATGGCCGTGAAGCGGTGACGTTTCTCAAGCGCATCGTCGAGTGCATCGAAAACCCCGAGCGCATGCTGTTGGAGATCTAGATGGCCGATAGCTTCGACCTCGTCGTCATCGGCGCCGGGCCGGGTGGTTACGTGTGCGCGATCCGCGCCGCCCAGCTCGGTCTCAAAACCGCACTGGTGGAAAAACGCCACGCACTTGGCGGCACCTGCCTCAACGTCGGCTGTATCCCGTCGAAGGCGCTCCTCGAGTCTTCAGAGATGTACGAGGCCGCCAGGAACGAAGCTGCCGACCACGGCATCGTGCTGTCTGATGTGGCCCTGGATTTGGAAGTCATGCTCGCCCGCAAGGGAGGCATCGTCAAAGAGCTGACCGACGGCGTGGCGATGTTGATGAAGAAGAACAAGATCACGGTACTCACTGGGCGAGGAACCGTGACCGCTCCCGGCAAGGTCACCGTCTCCGGGACCACAGGCGATACCGAGGTCGAAGCCCGGAACATCTGTCTCGCGATGGGTTCCGAGGCGATCGAGCTTCCATTCCTCCCCTTCGACGGCGAGCGCATCGTGTCGTCCACCGAGGCGCTCGATTTCAGCGAAGTTCCCAAATGCTTGGTGGTGATCGGCGCCGGTGCGGTCGGCCTCGAGCTCGGCAGCGTGTGGCGGCGGCTCGGCTCCGAGGTGACGGTGATCGAGATGCTGCCCACCATCTCACCATTTGCCGACACGGCGATGGCCAAATCCCTCCAGCGCAGCCTCGCCGATCAAGGGATGAATTTCCGACTCGAGACCAAGGTCACGGCTGGCAAGGTCCTCAAGAAGAGCGTCAAGCTCAGCGTCGAGAACGCCAAGGGTGCGACGGAGGAGATCTCCGCCGACAAGGTCCTGGTGGCCGTCGGTCGGCGGCCTGTCACCGAGGGCGCTGGACTCGAGCGCCTCGGCGTGGCTTTGGACGACCAGGGACGGGTGGCGGTCGACGACCATCTCCGCACCAATATCGACGCCATCTTCGCCATCGGCGACCTGGTCCGTGGTCCGATGCTCGCCCACAAGGCCGAGGACGAAGGCGTCTCCGTCGCCGAGCAGATCGCCGGCATGCCCGGTCACGTCAACTACGAGGTCATCCCCAACGTCGTCTACACCGAGCCCGAGCTGGCAATGGTCGGGCGGACCGAGGCCGAGCTCAAGGAAGCAGGCGTCGCGTTCGCCGCCGGCCGGTTCATGTTCCGCGCCAACGGCCGTGCCAAGAGCCTCGGCCAGCAGGAAGGCATGGTGAAGATCCTCGCCGACAAGGAGAGCGACCGCATCCTCGGCGTCCACATGGTCGGCCCGCGAGTCTCGGAGCTGATTGCCGAGGCGGCGGTGGCGATGGAGTTCGGGGCCAGCGCCGAGGACCTCGCGCGGACCTGCCACGCCCACCCGACCCTCAGCGAGGTCGTCAAGGAGGCGGCATTGGCCGTCGATAAGCGAGCGCTGCACACCTAGTGCTGCGCCGCGTCCCGGCTCCAACCGTCTCCTCTCCCTTGACCCGTCGACCTTCGAGAATGACGAAGCCGTCGAGCTCGAAGCGCCGATCCCACTGACCCGAAGGCAGGCGTCGTTCGATGCGATCTTCGACCTCCCGAGGTGTGAACGGCCTCGTGGTCACCGAGCTTCGCAGCACCTCGTAGGCTGCATCGTGCGTCTTTCGCGGCCAGATGAGCGCCTTGTCGGTCCTTCGCTCGAGGACGGGGTAGAGGCACGGCATCGCCGCGACCTTCTCACCCTCGGGAAGCGAACGAATCGCCTCGACCACCTGCCACCGGCTCCTCGGGATTTCGGGAAAGGTGAAGGAGGCGAGGTTGAGAATCATGACGGTCGCGGCCACCGCCGACGCCCATCGCACAGGTCGTCCTCTGTCACCGGAGACCTTCTCGATCACCTCGCCGATGAACTCGTTGGCGAACTGTCTCGGGTTATAGTCGTCGCATGCGAGCGGTGATTTTCGACGAACCAGGCGACGAGCATGTCCTCCGCTTGGCCGAAGTGCCGCCGCCCGAGCTCGGTGCCGGCGAGGTGCGGATCGCCGTAGCCGGCGCCGGTGTCAACCGCGCGGATCTCCTCCAGCGTCGCGGCCTCTATCCCCCACCCCCGGGTGCATCAGAGATCATCGGGCTCGAGTGCTCGGGGACGATCACCGAGGTTGGTAGCGATGTGGAGGACCTGCCGGTCGGTGACCGGGTGATGGCCCTCCTTGCCGGCGGCGGGTACGCGACCGAAGCAGTCGCGCCCTCCGTCTGTGTCATGCGAACACCCGAGTCCCTTTCCGATCTCGAGGCGGCCGCAGTGCCGGAGGTCTACATCACGGCCTTCCTCAACCTGTTTTTGATCGGCGAGCTGAAGGAGGGCACCACGGCCCTCGTCCACGGCGGCAGCGGAGGAGTCGGCACAGCCGCCATCCAGCTCGCCAAGCGGGGCGGGGCTCGGATATTCGTCACGGCGGGTTCTACGGAGCGGTGCCAGGCCTGCCTCGACGTCGGAGCCGATGCCGCCTTCAACCACCGCGAGGACGACTTCGTGGCCATGGCCCTGGACGCCACGGACGGGCACGGCGTCGACCTCGTTCTCGACTGTATCGGCGCTCCCTACCTCGAAAGGCACCTCGATGTGCTGGCTCCCTGCGGCCGTCTGGTGATCATCGGACTCCAAGGCGGAGTCCGGAGCGAGCTGGATCTCCGCCGCCTCATGAGGAAGCGGCTCACCATCACCGGATCCACCCTGCGCGCGCGACCCGTCGAGGAAAAGGGGCGCATCATCGAGGCCTTCATCCAGCGCTTCGGACCCGACCTCGTGACCGGTGCAATCCGACCGGTCATCGACCGCGTCCTACCGCTTGAACGCGTGGCGGATAGCCACCGCCTTCTCGCCGCCGGGGAGATTTTCGGCAAGCTGGTCCTGGAGATGCCCTAGCTCAGCCGCAACCTTGTCTCTTGGGTCGGGATGTATCCCGCCCCTCGGTGTTTCATTTCCTTCGAAGATCGAATCACCATGGAAGCAAATGAACCTCGTTGGTAGAGACGCGCTGGCATTTCGGGCTCGGCCGACGCTTTTTCTGAGCGAAAAGCTTTCGCGGAGACGAGGATAGGGATTCGCCCCGACAATCCAGCTCACGCCGTTGGTGTCGGGCGTTGCCCTTCAGGAATCAGCTCTCGATAGGCTTCCCACAGATCCGGCTCACATTCTCGATCGAGGCCCATCAACGGTGGGCGGGTGGCAAATTCGCCGAGTCCACAGCGGCGGAGGATCGCCTTGACCGACGGTCCGAGCCCGTACTTCTCGAGCAAAGCCCGAACCTGATCGAGATCCGCTTGGGCGGCCTCAGCTCGCTGGACGGCGCACACCAGCGACGGGGCAATGCTGGCTGCGGCACTGATGCTGCCCGCTCCACCTGAATCGAGACAGTCGGTGACCAGACGGTCATTTCCGACGAGGTAGCTCCTCTCCTTGAATCGAGCACAGAGACGTCGAAGCTCCTCAGGATCACCCGAGCTGTCCTTGACGCCCGCCAGCTTCGAATGATCTCCGAGGAGATCGAGGATCTCGTCCGAGATCGCAATCCCTGTGACCTTTGGTATGTGGTAGAGCAGAACCGGGAGATCGGAGCGGTCCAGGACTGCTTTGAAGAAGGCTGCGAGCCCAGCGGCCGGCGCCGCGCGGAAATAGAACGGGGGCGGACACAGCACCGACCGGAAACCCAATGACGAGGCCAGGTCGACCATTTCCAGGGCTTCCGGGAGCGCGCAGGAACCGACGCCGAGAATCAGATCCAGGCCCGAGTCCGCGGACGCTGCCCCCTCCGCAACTGCCCGCCGTTCATCTGCCGACAACGAGGGAAACTCGCCGTTGGTCCCGAGAATCAGGGCGCCGTCGAGTTTCTGGCTCGCGAGCCACCGCAAGTGGGTGGCCTGGGCCTCGGGGTCGAAGGCGAGCTGGTGATCGAGCGGCGTAGGAACCGGAGCGAATGCGCCGTTGATGACCCTCATCAGACCCTCCCGAGTCGTCGTGCCCGCGGATTCTAGCAGCTGCCGGGCAAAGCCCAACGACATCCGGCGTGTCGGCGTATACAATAGGGGTTCGGGAGCCACTCCCGACTGGAGGCCTTGTCGAATGACCTGTCGTTTCCTGATAATTTGCCTGCTCTGCGCGATTTTCGCGCTGCCGGCAGCCGCTGGCGAGCTCGTCCTGCCGCTATTCGCCCTCAACCTCGAAGGGCAGAACGGAGAACTCTGGAGTTCCGAGATCTACCTGACCAATCCGGGCAACCAGCCGGTCCAGGTCGAGATTGCCCGCTTCCTGCCCGGGAACATCAACAAACCAGCGCCTTGCGATTTTTTCATGGCACCGACCCGCGTCGTACCGTCCCACTCGGCGACCGTTTGGACGGCCGCCGGCCTCGCCACCGACCTCGGGTGCGCGGAGAGCGCGCGCGGCGGTTTAGTGCTGCGGGCGGACGGACCCATCCACGTGACCAGCCGCTTCGTGAACCTGGCCGGGATGGAGGACCAGGAAAGCTCGACCGTGCTGTCGGGCCGCGGCGAAGCTTTCGAGGCGATACCACAGGAGAGCTTGCCGGAGGCTGGGAGCCAGCTTCTCCCCGCACTCATGTGGCACCGGAACCCCTGCAACGGTTCGGAGTTCGACACCTACGTCGGCTTTGCCAATCCGGGCCCGGACAGGGTCGAGGTCTTGCTCGACGTCCCGCACGAGGAATCGCGGACAGTTCGGTTCAATGGCCTGGAGGTCTACCTGCCGCACCGCATCGTCGTGCGTGGCGGTACCTGGCGCCAGTTCCACCTCGCACCGATCGACGACGAGGACGCATCCTGCGGCGGCGTCGAGAGCTTCCTCGCGCGCCTCGAGGCCGACGGCCCGGTTGCCGTCTACGCCTCGGTCATCGATCGCAAGAGTGGTGACCCAAGGACCGTCTCACCGGTCCCCTTGGCCGCAGCACTTCGCCCCGACGAGCCCCTGAAGCGCTGAGCGTCAGCAGAATCTACTCGAGAGGCAGGGCCGACTGGCCGCGTGGTGGCGTGATCCACTCGAGGCGGAAGACCCCCTCGCCCAGAGGCACCAGCTCGAAGTTCGGAGGCTGCTGCTTCTCCCAAGGCGCGAGACCGTTGCGGACGAAGAACTTTTTGATCGCTGGCGACCGCAGTTCCGGCGAGCCCTCCCAGAAGCTGGCCGTTACCGGGATGACGACCGGGTCCCTTTCGTCGGCCAGATAGACCGTGACCGTCTCCCACTCGGGCCGGAAGAAGAGACTCACGTCGGCCTCGAGGACCCTGAGTCCGTAGGTGCTGTGTCCGTCGTACCAACCAGAGACAATCATCTCGGTCTCGCCTGACTATTCTTCCCTGCCATCATCGCCGAAATTGATCCCGAGGTCACGTGCGGTGAGCATCGTGTCACAGTCGAGCGGCACGCACTTCATGCGCTCAGTGGCAACCTCGAGAGGCACCGCCAGCACGGTCGGCGGGTCGAGCGCGACCATCACGTCGAATCGACGTTCAGCCACCATTCGTACTGCCGCCGCGCCGAATCTCAGAGCGAGGAGCCGATCAAAAGTCGTCGGACCGCCGCCACGCTGCAGGTGGCCGAGCACCACCGCGCGGGTCTCCTTGCCGGTCCCGAGCTCGATCTCCTCAGCCAATCGCACACCGATACCGCCGAGCAAACGCTCTCGGCCCACACCCTGATCCCTGGTCACCATCTCGCCGCCGACCGGCCGCGCTCCCTCGGCAACCACGACGATGGAGAACCGTCTGCCATGAGCCTCGCGGTCCATGATCTTGTCGCATACCGAAGCGATATCGTACGGGATTTCCGGGATCAGGACCACGTCGGCGGTTGCAGAGACACCGGAATGGAGAGCGATCCAGCCAGCGTATCGGCCCATCACCTCAACCACAAATACGCGCTCGTGAGCCTCGGCGGTCGAGTGCAGCCGGTCGATAGCTTCGGTGGCGACCGTCACCGCGGTGTCGAAACCGAAGGTGACGACCGTCCCAGAAAGGTCGTTATCAATCGTCTTCGGTACGCCGACGATTGGAAGCCCTTTCTTGACCAGACCGCTCGCAATCCGCATCGACCCATCGCCGCCGATGGCTATCAGCGCGTCGATTTGAAGACGCTGGAAGTTCTCCACCACCTCGTCGGAGCGATCGATCAAGGCCGTTGTGCCGTCCGCCTGTTTACCCGGATACTCGAAAGGTGAGTCGCGGTTGGTGGTGCCAAGAATCGTCCCACCCAGATGCGTGATTCCGCGCACCGAATCGCGGTCGAGTTGAATGGTCTTCGAGGTATCGAGGAGGCCCTCGTACCCCTTGCGGATCCCCAACACCTCCCAGCCCCTGCGAAGGGCGGATAGCACGATTGAGCGAATCACCGCGTTCAAGCCGGGCGCGTCACCACCACCGGTATTGACCGCGATCCTTCGGATCGAATGCGCCAACCGCCACCTCCTCTATTGAGACTCCCCGGGATTGTAGCGCATCCAAGGGCTTTCAACCCGGAAAGCGCTTTGCCGCATCGGCGACACCGGTGCCACTCTTCACATTGTTTGCCCCGAAGACATTTCTCGATTGGGAGGCGACGAATTCAAACAATGTGAAGGGTGGCACCACACTCGCCAAAGCAAGAAGCGCTCCTGATGCCTCTTATCAGCAATTCGTACCGACGAGGCACTCGGAGATACGGATTGCTGAAAAAAACGCCCCCGCCGAAGCGGGGGCGTTTGGTTTTCAGAGGATCGTGGCGGTCAGAGATTTGCCAGCATCTCGTCGACCTCTCCGCAGGTCTTGGAAACCGCCTCCACCGAATGCGCGAAGGCTTCCTTCTCGTCATCGGTGAGGTCGAGCTCGATCACCTGCTCGACACCGTTGGCACCGATGATGGCCGGCACGCCGACGAACAGACCGTCGACCCCGTACTCGCCCTCGAGCTTGGCGCAGACCGGGATGATCTTTCGTTTGTCGAAGATGATGGCCTCGGCCATTTCGAGCGCCGCCCAGGCCGGCGACACGAAGGCGGAACCGAAGCCGAGCAGGCCGACGACCTCGCCACCCGCCTTGCGGGTGCGGCTTTCGATGGCCGAAAGGGTCTCCTCGTCAACGAACTTGGTGACCGGGATGCCGCCAACAGTGCACGAGGAGCGCACCGGGACCATGGTGTCACCGTGGCCGCCGAGGACCAGGGCGTTGACATTCTCCACCGACACGTTGGCGGCTTCGGAGACGAAGTAGCAGTAACGGCCGGAATCGAGCTGGCCGGCCATGCCAACGAGCTTGTTCTTGGGTGGCGCCAGGGCCTTGTCGAGCGTATAGACGATGGCGTCTAACGGGTTGGCGATTGAAATGATGGTGGCGTTCGGACAGTGCTCTTTGATGCCCTCCGCGACCTGCTTCGTGACCTTGAGGTTGATGGTCAGGAGCTCTTCACGGCTTGGAAAGGTGCCGTCCGGACGCGCCTTGCGAGGCACGCCGGCGGTGTTGATGACCAGGTCGGAGCCGGCGAGGGCCGAGTAGTCCTTGCTCCCGACGCACTTGACATCGGAGCGAATCGTCGGCAGGCCTTCCGCGATGTCCAGGCATTTCCCCTTGGCTACAGACTGCTTGGCCACGACCTCCTGGCGCTCGGGCGGGTCGTCCGGGTTGACGAAGGGCGCCGGGTCGGAGAGGCCGACCTCCCGCGCCAGACGACGCTGGGCGATCTCCTGGGTGAGGACGCCGCCGATATAGCCGCCGCCGATCAGACCGATTTTGTTGAGCATCTCCGACCTCCTTTTCTGCCGGTTCCGGCGTGTCGCCGGTAAGTGAAAAATTGCACGAGTTCGCCGCGCAGGAGCAAGAATAGCACTTTGCGGGGCTGATGTGGAGGCGGATCTCTGGAGTCTGAATACGTACTCAAATGAGCAATTATTCGCCGTGCCCGTGGCCGTTGCCGCTCCCTTTTTCGCAACGATCCTCCGACTTCAGCCGCCGTGGAAGCGTCACGACGCAACGGGCGAAAAAGAGGCACGCAAAGCGCCCGGGCGGCTTCTCTACGTGAATGGGAGGTGGACGGCTTTGCGATTCTTTGCGTTTACAGCGCACATGCCATCGGGGTGCCCGTGGCAGGTGGAGCGGCTGGAAGTCGTGTTCACCTGATGCGGAATCCGACCCGTTCACCCTTTTGCGTCAAACCACTCCCTCAACCGCACCAACCCCTCCTCGATCGACACCTGCGGTTCGTAGTCGAGATCGCGCCGGGCCGCCGAGATATCGAACCAGTGGGCCGAAGCGAAGTTGCGGGCGATGAAACGGGTCATCTTTGGACCGTCCTTCGAGGGAAAGACCTTGTGGAGGATTTCGAACACGAGCCCCGCCGCCAGCGCCGGGCCGAGGGGCACGGACCGCTCCACCGGCGGCAGTCCGGCGGCACCGAGGATGCCGTTGATGATCTCCTTGATCGGACGCGGATCTCCGTTGGAGAGGAAATACGGCCGTCCGGCGCAGGCGGCGCCAGGCTCCAGGCGGTCCGCTGCCAGCAGATGGGCGTCGACCGCGTTGTCGATGTAGACGGTGTCGACCAGATTCAATCCATCGCCGACAAGGCGGAGCTGGCCCGCGCGGGCGCGGGCGACAAGCTGTGGCACCAGGTTGGTGTCTTTCGGCCCCCAGATCAGGCGGGGGCGCAGCGCGATGGTCGCGAGCTCATCGTCATTCGCGGCGAGTACGGCCATCTCAGCGATGGCCTTGGACTGCGGGTAGGCGGCCTCGAATTCCTCCGGATAGGGCGCGGACTCGTTGACTCCGGCGAGGTCCCCGCCGCTGTGGACGACACTGGGCGTGCTGGTGAATATCAGTTTGGGCACCCCTCGCCGACGCATCGCGGTCAGCACGTTTTCCGTGCCGACGACGTTCGTGCGATGAAAGGGAGGGTAGGCGCCCCACTGGTCGACCTTGGCCGCCACGTGGAAGACGATGTCGCAGCCGTCGACGCTATGCGAGACGATGTCAGCGTCGGAGACGTCACCGCTGATCTGCTCGACGCCGAGCTCGTCGAGCCGCGAATAATTTCCGCGCTGCAGAGTCCGGACCGACCACCCGCGACCCACCAGACGGCGCACCAAGGCGCCGCCGAGAAAACCGCCGCCACCTGTGACGAGGGCCTTCACGACGCCAGCCGCGGCGCGGCCCACCCCGCCAACGCGCCGCGCCCGATCTTTGCGTTGTGGCGAATATCGACCGGAAAAGCCGGGTGGAAGAGCACCGTTCGTATCGTCCTGGTGCGATCGTGCGCCTCTCCGAGACCGAGGAGCTCCGATCGGATGCGGTCGTGCTGCGCCTTGCCGATCCCCTGCTCCAGCTCGACGCAGAGCACTGGGACCTGGGATCCCGGCTCCCCCACCCCCACCAACGCCGTCCGGAAGACGTCGGGATGCGTGTTGAAAATCGATTCGCAGGGTACCGTGTGCAGCGTGCCGTCCGGCGTCTGGACCCGTTGGCTCTTGCGACCACAGAACCACAGACGCCCCTGCTCGTCGAAATATCCGAGGTCCCCCATCCGGTGCCGCACCCCCTCGTCATCGCCGATCTTCGCCAGCGCGGTATGTTGTGGCGCGTTGAAGTACTCGGTAGTTACCTGGGGACCCTTCACCACGATCTCACCCACCACCCCGGTGTCGACCTCGAGGTCGTTCTTCCACCGGGCGATCGCGTCGTCGTCGATCGCGATCACAGTCGCCTCGATCGAGGACACCGGATACCCGACGCAGGTACCTGCGCCGCGGTCGGTGGCGTGTCGGTCCTCGGACAGGATTTCACGGCTCGAATTGGAGGCGACCGGCAACGCTTCCGTCGCTCCATAAGGCGTGTGAATGGCTGCGTCCTCCCTCACCAATAGACCCTGGAAGCGCTCGATCACCCGTGGCGGCACGGGGGCGCCGGCCGAGATCACACAGCGCACCGATTCCAGCCTGGCACCGTGATCGGCACCCCATCGCCCGACCGTATCGAGCAACGCCGGCGAGCCGAACATGATCGTCACGCCGTGGTCTCGGATCGGAGCGATGATCTTCCGGGGATCCACCCGTGCAGGCCGGGTGGGGTCCATGTCCGGGACCACGGTCGTCATGCCGAGGGCCGGATCGAAGAGGGCGAAGAGCGGGAAGGTCGGTAGGTTCACCTCGCCCGGTTGGATGTCGTAGGCGTCGCGGATCGCATCCACCTGGGCGGCGAAGTTGCGGTGGCGGTAGACGACGCCTTTCGGCGGGCCGGTGCTCCCCGACGTGAAGACGATCGCCGCCACATCGTCGGCCCCAGTGACCGCCACCGCATCGGGTTCGGCGTCGGCGCCGCGGGCTTCGACCTGGGCGAGGGTGTGTCCACCCCAAAAAAGCCGTCGTCCGACCGTCACCTTCGTCCGCACCGTAGCCTTCGCCCACCCCAGGATCGTCCGGGCCGCGAGAGCCTTGGGTACGCCGATGAAGGCCTCGGGCTGCGCATTGCCGAGACAGGCCTTGAGGTGCTTGAGCCCGATGCCGGGGTCGACCAGCACCGGCACCGCGCCGGCCCGGAAGAGACCGAAGGCGAGCGGGAACAGATCGAGCCCCGGCGGCACCATCAAGACCGTGCGCACACCGTACCCGATCCCGACCGACTCGAGACCACGTGCGATCCTCGCCGAACGCACGTTGAGCTCGCGATAGGTCAGGCTGCCCCCGCGGCGGCCCCACGGGCAGATGATGGCGGTCGCCTCCGGCTGCTTCGCCGCCATCTCCGGCAAAAAATCAGCAATATTGGCCTTATCGGTCAAACGAGTTTCCTTTTCACCACCAAGACACTATGGGCACCACGAAAATCATCACACGGCGGTCCCTTTGATCCCGTCTTTGATTCGCGTCACGTTGAAGGGCACCAGGAATCCTAGCTCGAAACCGCCGAGTTTCAGATAGCTCAGACCTTGCGCAAAATGAATCTGCTGCACGCTGTCAACAGATTCGAGTTCAATGATCGCCGAATCGTCGACGACCATGTCCAGCCGATAGCCGGCATCGATCTCGATAGCGTCGTCCACCACCGGCAGGCTCACCTGGCGCTTGCCCGCATGACCTTTCTTGTTGAGTTCATGTTGCGAACAGGTCTCATACCCGTTTGCCAGGAGCCCGGGGCCAAGCTCGCTGCGAACTCGGTACGCAGCGTCGACTATCTCGGTCGCAATCCGATCCACAGACTCAGATGGTTCTCGCGGTGTCTTGGTGTCTTGGTGTTTCATTCTTTTTTGCATCGACTCAGGTCTCTGCGAGGAAGGTGCGGATGAGGGGGATGACCTCCTCGGAGGCGTCTTCGAGGATGTAATGGCCACAGTCGGCAAAGCGGTGAACATCCGCGTTCGGCAGGAATCTCTGCCACTCGGCGAGGAAGTGGTCGTCGAAGACGAAGTCCTTGGCTCCCCAGCACACGAGCGCAGGATGATCACGGAAGCCCTCGAGCCCTTCGGCGGTGTCCGAAACGATTTCATACCCGCCGTCGCCCGGTTTGAGGGGAATGTCCTCCACGAACCGGAGGGTGGCGATGCGGTCGTTCCAGCTGTCATATGGCGCGCAGTAGGCGTCCCGGATTTCCTTCGGGAGCCGTTTTCTCGTGCACGCGAGATGCGACGCCCCGCGTGCGAAGGAGTTGAGACCGCGGACGATCAGCGATCCGAGGGGCGTATCGCGCACCAACCACAGCTGCCACGGAAAGCTCTTGCTCTCGGGCAGATGAAACGCGGCGGTGTTGAGGATGACGAGGCGTTTGACTTTTTCCGGGTTGCGCACCGCCCATGCGAAACCGATCATTCCACCCCAGTCGTGGACGACGAGGTTGACGTCCTCCACTCCGAGCTCCTCCATGAGTCGGGAAAAATCATCGATGCGCCGGCTCAGGGTGTAGGAGTAGACGTCGTCACCCGGTTTGTCGGAGAGCCCGCAGCCCATGTGGTCGGGCACGATGACCCGGTGTGTGTCCCGGAGCCCACGCACGAGATTCCGAAAGTAGAAGGACCAAGTCGGGTTGCCGTGCACGGCCACGACCGCCTCGCCGCTGCCCTCGTCGAGGTAGTGGTACCGGAGGCCGCCGAGATCGAGGAAGTGCCCCTCGAACGGATACAGCTCCCGCGAGATCTCCCTCATCTCACCACAGCAGCTCGGCCATGGTGCAGTTGATGCCGCTGCCGATGCCGATCAAGGCGATACGCTGCCCACGTTGAAGGCGTCCGGATTTCTCGAGCTTCGACAATGCGATGGGCACACCCGCCGGACCGACGTTGCCGAAGTCCGGGTAGAGCCGGAAGACCTTTTGGAGGTCGATCCCGAGGATACCGGCGAACTGCTCGGTGTGGACCTTGCTGACTTGATGCACGACGAAGTGATCGATGGCGTCCACCGTCCAACCCAAGGCCTCGGCAGCCTTCGCCCAGGTCCGGACCGCGAGATCCATTCCGGCCAGGAGGAGCTCCCTGGTCTTGGTCACCATGTGGTCGATGTTGCCCGCGCAAAGGCGACAGTGTTGGGTCGCCGCGAGGTTGACGCTGCCGGTGAAGGGGTGGCCCTCCGGCTCGAGGTCCGAACGGCCGAGCACCATCGCGGCGGCGCCGGATCCGAGGGTCAAGGACGCGAACTGCTCGCGGAAGGACACTTCGTCGACGTCCGGCGCTAGGAGCCGCTCGATGGTTGCCTCGGTGATCTGGCGACTCGTTTCGCCGTTGACGAGGATCGCGTAATCCACCTGGCCGCGCTCGATCATGTTGCCGACCATGTCCATGCCGTTGACGAACCCGAGGCATGCGTTGCCGAGGTCGAAGTTCATGCACGTCTCGGACAGACCGAGCTCGGCGTGGGCAATGCAGGCAGTTGATGGTTCGAGATAGTCGCGACACACGGAGGTGTTGATCAGGATGCCGAGCTTGGAACGGTCAACGCCGGCCGCCTCGATAGCCTTCTCTCCGGCCATGGCCGCCGCGTCGCTGGGCGTCACGCCCTCGTCCCACACCCTTCGTTCCATGATCCCGGAGAGATCACGGAGGAGACCCCGTCGGATGCCGAGTCGATCCATCGTCGGGGCGAGCCGTTCCTCGATCTCTTCCGACGTGATCGTGTGCGGCGCATCCACATGCGAGACGCTCAACACCGAGACATTTTCGAACTTCATGGTCAGCTCCCAAGGCTCCCGGATACCATGAGATACGCACTCACGGCCAGTATCTTCACTCCCGGTTCGAGAGCCTACCACCCCGCAGCGCGGCATCCAAGGCATAGCGCGGCATGATCCGGGTCAGATCGGCCTTGATTCACACCTCGACGTCGATCCAGTTCCTACCTCTCCAGATCGACGCGAACACCAGGGCCTGCAGCGATCGATAGCCCACCTGCGCCCCCCACACAGCCGACATGCCGAGGCCGAGGACCGGGCCGAGCACGAAGGCCACCGGCAAAAAGAGGCCCCACTGCAAAAATATCGATACGAACATCACCGTCCTGCTCGCCCCCGCACCCAGGAGCGAGTTCATGAGCACGCCGCCCATGGTCTCCACCGCCATCGTCGCGCCCAACAGACGCAACGGGAGTCTCGCCAAAGCAATGGTGTGTTCGTCATGGAGGAAGATCCTGAGGAGAAGATCCGGAGCGATCACTCCCACCAGTGCCCCAACCCCAACCACAACCATTGCCACCCGGCTCACGTCCCAACCCCAGGTCACGGCGTCATCGGGGGTGCCACGCCCCAACGCCCGACCGACGAGCGACGCCGAAGCGAGTCCGAAACCGATTCCCGGAAGAATGGCCACCAGGAGGAGCTGCACCAAGACGTTGGAGGCGGCAAGTTCGGCGGTCCCGATCCTGCCGATGATCCAGAAGAACGCGGTCATGCCCGCCGCGAAGAAAAAGCTCTGCATGCCGGCCGGGACCGAGAGTCGCAGCATGCTCGCCATCGTGCGGCGATCGGCCATGCGGCGGAGGAAGCCAGTGCCGCGTGCGTGACGGAGGGCGAGGACGATGTAAATCACGGTGCCGAGGAAGGTGGAGATGGTGGTCCCGATGCCCGCGCCGACGGCTCCCAGAGCCGGAAACCCGAAGTGCCCGAAGATCAGCACCCAATTGAGGCATATGTTGCAGACGTGCATGATCACCAGGGTCTGGAGGTAGCGCCTCGACTGGCCGATGCCGTTCCAGAATCCACGAAAGCTGAAGTTCATCCCGATCGCGATCATCCCGACCAGCCGCGCCTGGAAGTACGGGACCCCGAGCGCCACCACCTCGGGGTCCTCGACGAGGAACGGGAAGATCCGATCCGCAAGGAGCACGAGCGTGACCGTCCACGGGATCGCGACTGCCGCCGCGATGACGAGACCGGCGTTGAGGCCACTCGCGGTCTCAGCTCGGCGACCTTCGCCGAGGCGACGCGCGGCGATTGCCTGGACCCCGGCCGACAGCCCCATGATGAAGGCCGCGGCCATGAAGTTGGCAAAGCTTCCCATCCCCACCGCCGCCAAGGCCGGCGCGCCCAGGAAGCCGACCATCGCCGTATCAACCAGATTCAAGACGTTTTGCGACGCCATACCGCCGATGATCGGCAGGGCCAGGGCGAGGATGGTGCGGATTCGGCTTCGATCGAGCATGGCGCTGCCATAGAATACGCGATGTCGGCCGTAGCCGGAGGCAGCGCGTGATTTCCGCCGCTGTGGCACCATAGAGACGGCCCGCACAGAGCCTAGGCACGAAGGGAGGACACATGTATCGACGCTATCAACCCGTGCTCGTGATCACCATCGTCATGACGGTGTTGGCAGGAAGCATCGCTGCGGAGCAGAAAAAGCCGCTCAAATTAGAGGCCCAGGACGTTGCGAACCGGGCCATCGCGGACCTCGCGGGGTGGAAGACCCAGGACGCCCGCACCTATCTGGAGCAGCAGCAAGAGAAGTTCGGATCGACCCCCGAGTTCCGGACCGCTTGGGCTCTGCTCGAGATCCAGGAGGGCGCTGACGGCAAGAAGAAGATGGTCGACCAGGGCATCTCGAGCCTCTCCAGCATGACCAAAAACCAGGCGATCAACGCCGTCGCGTCCTATCATTACGGTGAGATTCTGTACGAACAGAACAAGCGCAAAGAGGCGAATGCGGCCTGGCAGGCGGCGGCGAACAGCGCCGGCGCCCGCCTCAAAGAGGATCCCGAGGATGCCACGGCCCTCTTCTACCGCGGCGCCTCACTCGTTCGAACGAAAAAGTACCAGGAGGCGCGAGAAGCCCTGCAGATGGCCGCACGGGCCGGCTTCGATGCCGCCATGGTCAATCATCAGATCGGTCTCTCCTATCTCTTCGCCGAATCATGGCAGAAGGCCAAGGACACATTTGATGTCGGTCTCGACGCCGACCCCCGTTTTGCGCCCATGTATTTCTGGCGCGCCATGGCGTGGGAGAAGCTCGGTCGGAAGGACAATCTCCTGCTCGACCTCGATCAGTACCTGAAGCTCGCGCCGAAGGGACCCTACGCGGGCAAAGCGCGGGCGGTGCTCAAGAGCGCAGCCCGATAACTCAGCCCACCCACCCGCCCAGGGCTTGAGGTCTTCAGGACTTGAGGCCCTGT
>JBFFBV010000046.1:0-32448 GCA_041560205.1 Candidatus Sulfomarinibacter sp. | reverse complement strand
GAGACCGAGGTGACCGGAGCATTTAAGAACCGTGGCATGTGCGTGTCAACTCTCTTCAATAACTGCTCGGGACCGGGTTGTCGGGCGGCCTCCGGCCCTCTTGCGGGCCATCTCACAGTGCCAAGATCGAGGGAGGGTGAAGGGAGGGCAGAAATCGTGGGTACACGGTGTGACGCTCGAAGGATCCAAGCCGTCGGCACATGAGTGACGGTGAAGGGGTCGAATTGACCGGTGGGGTTGTGCCCGAATCAGAACGCAATGTCCTCTTCAGTGGTCTCTCGGTGGCGCCAGATTTCGAGTTTCCGCGCCAGAAAAGACCGTGATCGTCAGGAACCGGCCCTGACTGAGGCGGGGCAGCCACCAGTGGTCACACCTGTAGACCTCGAAGCGCTCAGCACTCGTGACGAATCCGCCGTGACCTTCGTCGGAAATCGCCACGGTCGCCCAGGCCGGGGGCGGGACCGTCTCGGTACCGAGTTGTGAGGCAAAGAGAACCGTGTTGGGGAAGGGGTCTTTGAGCCGCTCGTATTCGAAAAATGCCGTCAAGGTGCCGTCCGCCACAATGACGGCGCCCCGTTGACCGGCCTCGTCCATTGTCGCTTCGAGAGCCCGAATCGGCGGGGATTCGATCGCGCGGTACTCCCGCATCGCCGGCCAGGCCGCCGCGAAGATGGCGACGCAGAGGAGCGCGGTCATCGGCATGGTCCGATGCCGAGCCAGCAGGGCGATGCCGAGAACAGCGAAACCTGAACCGAGTGCAACAATAGGCACCCAATACCGGACATTTCCCGCATAGGTCACTGTGTGCACGGTGACGAGCAAGGGTAGGAGCCCGAGAAGGCCGATGACGGTGGCCTGACGGTTCCGATGCCGGTGCGTCTGCCACAGGCCCAGCACTGCAAGGGCTATCCACACGAAGGCGACCCAGGATCTCAGGAAATAGCGGACCAAGCCCGAGTCCTGCAACGGCAGGTCGGCCTCTTCCAGTGCACCGAAGTGGTACGCCCCGTGCTCTTCGATGGACTGCCATAGGGGTGACAGCCCCCCGGCATCGACTGCTACAGCGCCGACGCCTATCGCCCCAGCACAACACAGTGGCACGACGACGAGCCATCGCTCTCCTGGAGACCTCGAAATGTACACGCGGTAGGCCAGCACCGCCGCAACGGGAGCGAGGAAGTGGGGGCGGGTCAGCAGACAGAGTCCGGCCATGAGCGAGCCGACCGCGGCCCCCTGGCCGTCATCGACGCCTCGTAGCCAAAACGCCAGCGCACACACGAAGAGTGCGGTCGCTGTTGGCCCACTGAAGGCGCGGCCGCTCAGGAATATCGTAGCCGGCGAGAAGAGATAGAGGATTGCCGCCGCGACCGCCAGGTCACGGCGGAGCCACAGGGAGAAGAGCGCCGTCAGCGGAAACACCACCCACAGACTCGCGAGCAGGCTCACGATCTGCAGCGCGCGGGTCGGCTCCTCGACGACCACATGCGCCACTTTCCCCAATGCGATCCAGAGAGGAAACCACGGAGGATGAGGGTGGTGGACCGTGACGTCGAAATCGATGACTGCGCAACCGAAATACGCCTCGTCCTGCTCCCAGATCGAGGCGGGAAAGGCGACGAGGCGTGAAGCGGCGATGACGACGACCAGCAGAGCGGTCGCCCAGACGTCGCGGCGCCGGTTGGAAAGCGCGAACAGGCGCGCGGTGAAAATCGGGTTGGGCGGACCGACGTCCTGCCGGGGCCCCCACCACGGCGGCTTCGAACGAGTGCTGCTGCGTGGGCTCATCCTTCGCACGCCAGATGGAGCGTCCCGGTGTTTCCGGTGAGAGCTGATGCGTGAAAGCGGTTCCGCCCCGTCAATGATGCCTCGGGATCCGCGGACTGGCTGGTGGTTTTCACGCTGATTTCGACTCCGGGTCCGGGACGATTGTAGAGCATCAACCCGGGCCGGCGCTCCGAGGGGGTTTTCCTCGGTCGTGTAAACTGTTGCGCCGCACGGTGCGAGCGGCAGACCGGTCTCCGTCGCGATCTCGGTTAAGGGCAGCCGGGCCGTGGCACGGGTTGAGACAAAGGAATTCTGAGTGCGATTTTTCAAGAGCAAAGCGAAGTCACCGGCGAGTCCGGGAGCGGAGAGACCTCGCCGCCTGCATGTCGGCTGCGGGACCGAGGTCATTCCGGGTTGGTGCAATATCGATATTCAGGACCTCCCCGGTGTCGATATGGTCCTCGACGTCACCGGGGGCTTTCCGTTCTCTGACGTCGAATACATCTACTGCGAGCACTTCATCGAGCACCTGCGATTCGACGAGGGCTTCAGATTTCTCGAGGCGTGCAACGAGGCCCTCAGCGACGGTGGTGTCCTGCGACTCTCGACGCCGAACCTTGACTGGGTCTACCTGACTCATTACACGGCGGATGCGGCCGATCCCTCAACGCGCATTGCGAACACCTTCATGCTGAATCGAGCTTTCTACGGGTGGGGGCACCAATTCCTCTACAACCGTGATGTCCTCTCCGCAGTGCTCGATGCGGTCGGTTTTCAGAACCTCGTCGAGTGCGAGTACGGAATCAGCGACCGCCCGGCTCTTGACGGCCTGGAAAGGCACGAGCGATACGGGTCGACTCCCGAGCATTCCGACATCCTGATCTTCGAAGCCGAGAAAGGTCGAGCCAAGAAGAAGAAGGCCGCCCGTGCCTCCATCCTGCAGCAGGCACGGGAAGAGTTACTCAACATGCTCGACTGGAACATCGAAGGCAGGTAGGGAGGTCCGCGGCCGCAGATTCAGCGGAGGTACCCGAGCGCTCGTAGCTCGTCCTCTTTGGCCTTGCTGGCCGCGAGAGCGGCGTCGAAGCGGACCCACTGGCCGGAGACCTGGAGCCAATCTTTGAGCGCATTCCCCAAGCGTTCGGCCTCGGGGTGGCTGCCGGAGAAGACGTTGCGCTGCGCGAGCGGGTCCGAGACGGTGCTGAAGAGCGTGATCACCGAGCTCACGCCGTCGAGGATGATCTGCCACCGCCCGTCATCGGCTGCCCGGAACCGACCCTGATCGCTAAAAGAGTAATGCCGGACCGGCGGAGCTCCGCGCATGACTCCTTTCAAGCTGACGCCCTCGGCCACGAGCTCGGGAGCATCGATGTCGAGCTCGTCGAGAAGGGTCGGAACGAGATCCACGAGCTGAACCGGCGCCTCGATGCGCTGGCCGCCTTCGATCACAGGGGAGCGAAGGATCAATGGCACGCGCGTCAGGGTGTCCCACACACCGCGGCAGTGACCGACCTGGTTGTGTTCCATGAACTCTTCGCCGTGGTCGGATGTGATGACCACGAGCGAGCGGTCGAGAAGACCGCTGTTCCCCCAGTGAGTGAAGATCCCGTCGAGCTGGCTGTCGAAGTAGCGGATCTCGTCGTCGTAGAGGTCGACGAGATGTCGGATATCACGGTCGGTGATCTCGAACTGGGGCCCATCGGAAAAAAGCATGTCGGCGATCGGATCGATGTCGCCGGCCGCGATGAAATCGTGCCCGTCATAGGGTCCGGCAAAGCGTTCGGTCTCGCTGTTCTCGGTGACGCGGTACTCGTCGTGAGGGTCCATGTAGTGGAGGTAGAGGAAGAAGGGTTCCTCGAGATTTTGGAGATGGCCGAGTGCAATCGTGTTGACGCACTCCGCGTTGTTCCACAGACAGGTCTCGTCGAAGACGTCGAAACCCCTCCCGAAGCCCGCGCCAGGGTTCTCCTTGCTTGGTGTTGAACGTACGATGGGGCTTGCCGACACGGCAAGCGTGCGGTACCCCGCCGCCTGCAGGATCTCGGCCAGGGTCGGGTATTCACCGGGGATCCCCATCTCTCCCTTTTCCTGGCGGTAGAAATCGAAGGCGTAGCGAGATGTCAGGATCGAGTTCACCGATGGGAAGGTGCAGGCGGCCTGCGACCGCGCCCGATCGAACACGACCGATCTCGCGGCCAGGCTGTCGATAAACGGAGTCGTGGACCGTTCGTAGCCATACAGGCTCATGTGATCCGCGCGCAAGGTATCGACGAGAACGAAAACCACGTTGCGAGGCGGTACCGGATCTGAGGGCAATAAACCGCAGGCGCAGTTGAAGACCAACAACGCGAGGAAGAGAGTCGAGATCCTGCCGTGCATGGGGCGACTCTAGCACACGGATTTCGGCCCGGTTGGTGGCCCGGCGACGCCCGAGAGCGCCTTTCGTTTCAGGGCTCCGCGTTTCCGCCCGATGATGACTGGGGACCGGCACAACCTCCGGTTGAACACGGGATCTCAGACCTCGCGGTGGCGGTGATGACCTTTGCGGTTCTTCTGGACCTCGTGCCTCGGGCGTGTGGCCTGCTGCCGGTTGAAAGCTCGGAGCTCTTCTTCCCTCCGACCGCCGTTACCGAGTGCTTTTCGTTTTCTGACGTCGAGTGCGAGTACGGAATCAGCGGTCGTCCGGATCTTTAGGGCCTGGAGAGGCACGAGCGATGCGGCTGGACTCCCGAGCATTCAGACATCCTGATCTTCGGGGCCGAAAAGGGGTCGGGGGCGAGCGAAGAAGCAAGCTGGTCGAGCGTCCACTCTGCGTCAGGCTGGGGAGAAGTTTTTGCGATGCTCGGGTGGAAGATCGACACGAGATGACACATTTTATTGTTTGGACTCGGCGGGGATCTTCGGCTCCGGGGTCGGCGGTTTTTCGACTCGTCGATAGATGCGAACGAACTCCTTGTTTCCGGGCAGAGCGAACCGGCGGACCATCAGGTAGTTTTCTTTGCACCATGGCAGGTGGAAGACGGGCTCCATGAGGGGAACACGGCTATGCCGGATTAGGTAATCCGCCGGATGATTCATCACCGCCCCAACGATATCTCCCTCGTACACGTAGTCGAAGTCGTCTGGTGTGGTCAGAGCGAGGTAATCTCGGATCGCCCTTTGGCTCCAGTAGGCAATCGTCCCCACCTCGACGTACCCGATTTCGGCATCGGGTGCTGTCTTCTTCCTCAGCCAGTCACCGACGTTTTTGTAGAGTTCGTGTCTCCACGAGTACACCTGGAAGTGCCGGTACAATCTGACCGAACGGGGCACGATTTCCGCCATGGCGGGAAACAGCAGCGTGGTGGCCACGGCCGCGATTGTCGCGCCGCGAAGGACGTCGCTTTGAAGTCTCCGACCCGCGAATCTGCCGGCGCCGACCGTCAGGAACACGACGCCGTAGAGAATCGTCACAACCACGGGGATCGCGTACCAGGGGTAGTAGGCGACTCCGAGCAATGGATACGCGAGAAGCAACGCAATGCTGTAAACGGTGAGGAGACGGAGGACTCTGCTCTCGAGCCTGAGCATGAAAATTGACCCGATGAGTCCGGCGACAATCAGGGGAGTCGTCACCGGATCGGCGTACACCGAGCCGAAATTGTTCTTCGCCGCCAACCAGAAATCCAAACCGCTCTTCCAGGCTCCGAAGCCCGACTCCGCCTGCGCCTGTTTTGCGGCCAGGGTCGAGGGCAGCGGATGCCCGAACCACCACCAGGCCATGGCCATGCCCACGCAGATCACCGTAGCCGCGGAGGTCCCGAATCGCCACGGCGGGCCTTGCTTTTCTCTCCAGATGAGGACTCCAAGGAGCGCGACTGCCAGCAGGCTCTCCGGCCGAAACCAGACTGACAGACCGGCGACCAGACCCGCGACGACCGGGAATCTTTCGATGGTCAGGGCGGAGACGCAGAGCAACGCAAGCGCCATCGGGATCTCACTGCCATGAAACAACCATAGATAGCCACAGCAGATCAGCCAGGTCCCGCCCAGCACTCCCTCGATCGTGCGGCCGCGGCGATGGCATTCCCAAACGAGAATCGACGCCAGCAGGACCAGGGCGAATCCGGTGGTAGCGGTTCCGAGGGCGTGGATGGGAGCGCCGGTCATGACGTGAAGGAAAGCCAGGAGCAAACCCTGTCCGGGAGCGGTCGTCGCGAACACCCGCTCTCCTGGATTGAACACGAAACCGTTGCCGAGGGTGAGGTTCTGAGAGTACCTGTAGGTGATAAAGATGTCGTCGATGCTTCGGCCATCGAGCCTCAGGACCAGCACGGCGGCGACAGCGACCCAAAGCACGATGACCAGAACCAGTAGCGCACGGGTGGACCGCTGGAATGCAGGCCGAGGGCGGAGTGATGCAGGATTCGGCTGGTCAGAGGTGTCGAGTTCGATGTCGCGGGCTGTGCTCATCAGGATGCGGCCTCCACAGGCTCGACCGTGCTCAGGGGACCGGAAGCACCGGCGAGGCTCCCGTCAGACGTCACCTTGGCTCGCCTCCGGACGAACGCTGCGATGTCTCCCGATCGAGCGCGATGTTATAAGAACTCATGCATCGATCGAAAGGCGCGTCGCGCGGGAAGAGCCTAACATGGTTGTTCTGCTTTGCCCTGGCCGGTTGCGGATCACCGTCCGCTCTGCAAGATGAGCGACTCGTTGTGCGCGCTGAGACCATCACTGACACGATCCCCATCGCCGAGGGGCCGGTTGACGATGACAACTCGCGGTCGGCGGGCAGAGACTCTTCTCGACAACGGATCCGCATCGGCCGAAGCGAACGGTCCGCGGTGCTGTCAAGCCCGACCCTCAAGTGGATGTCGACAGTACTCGATGGTCACAAGGCATGGATCGAATTCTCGGTCGCGACGGTCGGGTCAGCGGGTGAACCCCGGACGGCATGGATCGAGATGGCGGAGGGCGATTCTTGGCGCGAGGTCTATCAGACGGTCGTGGGTTCCGAGTGGCAAACCCATCGATTCGAGCTTGGAGGCGAGACGCAGAGGGATGTGGAGATCGCATTTCGGAGCGCCGGGCCGGGAGAGGTGGCGTGGGCGGAGCTCTATGTGACGAGAGCTCGCGCGCAGGCGACGCCGAACCTTGTGCTGGTCATCATCGACACCCTGCGATCCGATCATTTGTCCTGTTACGGGTACCCACTGATGACGAGCCCCAACCTCGATCGATTGGCCTCGGAGGGCTTGCTCTTCGTGAACTCCTTCTCGACTTCGACCTGGACGCTGCCTTCGGTGGCGACGCTCCTGACCGGTTTGCTCCCCGACCAGCACGGGCTGAAATCGATCGACAACAGCTTGTCGGCCAAGGTCGAAACAGTTGCCGAGCGCCTGCGAGATGCGGGCTATCGAACCGCGGCCTTTACAGATGGAGGGTTTCTCGAACCCCGGTGGGGCTTTTCGCAGGGTTTCGATCGTTATGACAGCACCGCCGGCGAGGCGTGGCAGCCGAAAGACGTCTCCGTCATCGAGGCCGATGCATCCGCATGGCTGCGAGAAAACAGATTCAGCCCGTTCTTTCTGCTCGTCCATACCTACGAGACCCACCAGCCATACAGATTCCGATCAGGGTATTCTGAGAAGTTCCTGGGTGATGAAGCGGCTCCGCCGGAAAACGACGAGATCCTCGCCTGGGACCTCGCAGGCAAACCGGACGATGGTGATTTCCTCAAGAGGGTTCTGGCACTTTACGACGGCGAGATCGCGAGAGCCGATCACCATATCGGGCGCCTGGTCGAAACCCTCCGAGAGATAGGCCAGTACGACAACACCGCGATTGTCGTCACCTCTGATCACGGCGAGGAGTTTCTCGAGCACGGAGGCGTCGAGCACGGCGCCGGCAAGGTCTTCAACGAAAATATCCGGGTCCCGCTGCTCATCAAGCTGCCTGCCGCCTCCCGAGCTGGCCGCGTCGACACGCCCGTTTCCGGTCTCGACATCGCCCCGACGATTCTTCAGATCGCTGGGCTGGGCCAAACGGACAACCAGGCAGGTCGATCGTTGTTGGCGCCGGCACTCTCTGAACTGGTGTCTCGAAACGTGTTTGCCCACGGTCTCAACTCGTTTCCGCAACTCAACGAAGAGCGATATCGGCTTGATGGCGGGGGGCGTGCGGTCGTTTTCGACAGGGTACGAGACCGGCTATCGTTCTTCGATCTCGAAAACGACCCCGGGATGCGTCGGGCGATGGGACCGACGAGGCTCCCGGCGGGCGACGACCTCGTCGAAAGACTCCAGTACATTCTCGCGTGGAGCTCCGGGCGGGCACGCTACCTCGTCCGCTTGCCGGCGGATACCACAGGCCTCGCGCTGACGCGAGAGTCGTCCGTGACCTCGGCAGTCCTCTGGGAGGGCCTGACACACCGGATGCTCGAAATCGGTGCGCGGCACAGGCTGTCCTCCGAATTCCCTCATGCGGTCGCCTTCGATCTCGAGCCGTCGGCAGATAGCCTGCGCCTCGAGCTCATGAATGAGAGTACGCAACGGTGGGAGATCCACGAGATCGCAATCGTCGGCTCGCCGCAGCCTCTTGCAGAATCGAGGCCGATTCGACGATCGCTGCCGCAACCGCTGGTCGTTGGGTTGGCGAGTCGAGCACACGAGGCCCTCGATCTTCGAATCGATGCCGAGGCGGCGGAAGAGCTGCGCGCTCTCGGCTACCTGCAGTAACGCCCCGCGGGCAGGAGAATCGTGAAATGCGCAAACGGGTGTGTCATCGCCTGAACGAACAGCCCAGCCTCGTTTCCGGTTGCGCCGTGGACCCTTCCCCTTGCTATCATCACCTGGTGAATCGCTCGACAAAGGAGACATCATGCGGGGAGGTCAATGGTCTCGTGTTCTCAAAGCCGCTCGTTTCGGTTTCGTTGGATTGCTGATGGCCTGCTCGCAAGGTCCGGCGACCGGTGGCGGAGATGGTGGAGCGGAGCCGGTGACACCAGCCGAGGCCGTCGGTTGGCGGGCGGTGGATGATGGTCAGGTCTTCGACACCGAATCCATCTACAGCTATATCGACGGCCATGCCGAGGTCTACATGGCCTACGGCATGGTCAGATGTCTCTCGCGGCGTTACTCGGGTCCCGAGGGCGAGCCGGACATCGTCCTCGATCTCTTCGAGCAGGCGTCGCCGGCCGATGCCTTCGGCGTCTTCACCCATGACCGCGACGGGGAGGAGGTCGAGGTCGGGCAGGGAGGCCTGTTCCGCCACGGCTGGCTCTCGTTCTGGAAGGGCCGATGGTTCGGTTCGGTCTACGCGGAAGGGGAGAGCGATGCATCGGCCGAGGCGGTGATGGCCATCGGTCGCGCGGCGGCCGCCTCCATCGCCGAGGTCGGCCAGGTGCCGCTGATGGTGTCCGAGCTTCCGGCGGATGGGCTCGACGAACGATCGGTGCGCTTTTTCCGCACCCAGGAGATCCTCAACGGCGTGGTGTACCTGGGCTATGAGAATGTCCTCCGCTTTGGACCCGACGTCGATGCCGTGGTCGGCCGCTACGAGCGACCAGAGGGAACGGCATGGCTGGTGCTGGTCGACTACCCGAGCGTGTCGATTGCGGAGATGGCCGAAGGCGGGGCAGTCGAATCGGGGATCCCGGTTCGAAGGCGTGGCGCGCGTTTGATGGTGGTGCTGGCGCCCGAGCCGCAGGCGGCGGCGGACGCCCTGCTCGCCGATGCGATGGGGGGCGTGTGATCGGAAACACGGCGCTGAACCGCCGGGTCTTGCCGACGGTCAGCATTCGACCGGCCGCCGCGCCCCTCTCGGCTCGATCTCACTCCGGCTGGGGAGCAAGGGCGAGGTGAGTCTCGATGTTCTCGTCATGCTCACACCGCCGGCTCGCCACATCCAGGTTTGCGGATACACAGTACGGACTGGACCTTAGCGATCTGGAGCGCATGGACATCGTGCGTTTCGGATGGACGGAAGACTCGCTGCTTTAGCCACCCACCCATTCCATCCAGGGCTTGGAGGCCCGAGGGCGTGGTCGTCGACGATCGCCGGTTTGAGCGCGAAGTTGATGCTCCTCAGGTCCTCAAGCCCTCACGCACTCGAACCCTTTGCATCGGCTATCATGCGTGGCGTTGAAGGAGGAGGCCCCTGTGCCGAGCGCTGGTCTCAAAATCCTCATGGTCACATCAGAAGTGGTCCCCTTTGCCAAGGCGGGTGGTCTGGGCGACATGGTGGCGGCTTTGTCGGCCGAGCTCCAACGCCAGGGACACGATGTGCGGGTGATTCTGCCGCGATACTACTCGATCGACATCGGGCGCCTGCAGCGCGTCGGTGGCCCGCTCGGAGTGCCGCTCGGAGACGCGGAGGAGTGGTGCGCCGTGTACCAGAGCCGGCTTCCCGAAGCCGAGGTGCCGGTCTACTTCCTCGATCACGAGGTGTTGTACGGGCGCGACGGCATCTACGGGACCCGCGATGAGCCCGGGTTTTCGGACAATCTCCAGCGCTTTGCCCTCCTCAGCCGCGGCGCCTTCCAGCTCTGTCGTGCGCTCGAATGGATACCCGACGTCATGCACGTTCATGACTGGCCCGCGGCCTTGGTACCGGTCTGTCTCTACGCGCGGGAGCAGGCAGGCGACTTTGCCGCCACCGGATCGATGCTCACCATCCACAACCTGGGCCACCAGGGGGTTTTCCCCGAAGAGGAGTTCACCTCCCTCCCGTTTGCGCCGGACCTCTACTCGAGCGCTGGCTTCGAGTCGCCCGATGGGCTCAATCTCCTCCAGGCGGGCATCCACAACGCCGACATTCTCACGACCGTGTCTCCCACCTACGCCGAGGAGATCCAGACGCCGGAGCTCGGCGATGGGCTCGACGGGCTGCTTCGCTCACGGAGCTCGGACCTGTTCGGCGTCCTCAACGGTATGGACTACGCCGTATGGAACCCGGAGACGGATCTCCACATCCCCGCCAATTACTCGCACGACGACCTCGGTGGCAAGGCGATCAACAAAGAGGCCCTGCAGCAGGCGATGTCGCTCGAGATCGATCCCGAGGTGCCGATCGTGGCCATGATCAGCCGCCTGGTGGACCAGAAAGGCTTCGGTGAGCTTTGCGGTCCGACCCACGGCAGCTTGTGGTCGATCTGCCACGACCTCGACCTCCAGTTCGTCATCCTCGGCACCGGGGACGCGTGGTGCGAGGACGAGCTGGCGACGCTGGCCGACAAGCTGCCGAATCTCTCGGTGGCGCTCGAGTACAACGATCCGCTGGCCCACCTCATCGAGGCCGGTGCGGACTTCTTCCTGATGCCGAGCGTCTACGAGCCGTGTGGCCTGAGCCAGATGTACTCGCTGCGATACGGCACCCTCCCGATCGTGCGACGCACCGGTGGCCTCGCCGACACGGTCTCCAGCTACGACGAAGCGACGGGCGAGGGCACCGGCTTCGTGTTTGACGATCTCACCCCGAAGGCGATCGCCAATTCAGTGGGCTGGGCGGTGTGGGCCTGGTACAACAAACCGGAGCACATCGCGGCCATGCGCCGGCGGGCGATGCGGCTGCGGTTTTCATGGCACGAGTCGGCGGCACGCTACGGTGAGCTGTACCAGTGGGCGATCGACCGCCGATTGGGCGATACACCGCGCAGCTGGTGATGACCTTCCCGTGCCCGTCTCTTGCTCCGTGCCTGCGCCCGATCCGCGGGTTTCGGTAGACTCAACTCACCATGACACCTCGAGCCATCAAAGTCTTGGCGGCGGCAGCGATCGCGATCGCCATCGTCATCGCTGTGCGCCATTACTTCTCACCCGGCGAGGTTGTGAAGCGAAGGCTCATCGCAACCATCGAAGCCTTCGAGGAGGAACGTATGCTGGCCGTTATGTCGGGAATCTCCCGGAGCTACTCGGACCCCTGGGGTTTCACCTACGAGACGCTCGGCGCTTACTTCAACGAGTCAATTGAGACCTATGAAGCCCTCGATCTTGACTACGTCGTGGCAGAGCCCGTGGTGTCCGGGGACGAGGTCCGGCTCGGGATCGAGTTCGTGCTCTGGGGTCGGTACGAAGGGACACGCGGTTACGTCGTCGGCAGCATCTCGGATCCCTGCACGGCGACACTCGTGTGGCGCGAGGAGACGCCCGGCTGGCGTCTCAGCTCGACGGCCCAGCTCGACATCCCCGAGCTTCGCGACGAACTGGCCGCCCGCCGCAAGGACGGATTTTGAGTTCTCAATGTTCAATTTTGAATTCCCGCCCGCCCTCCCCCTTGGACCTGAGCTGGGGTAGGAATTCAAAACTCACAATTCAAAAATCCTCAGGCCATCAAAACCCTTTCCGTAATCTCGATTGCCTTCGTGATGTCCTCATCGCTGATGTGGTAATGCGTCACCATTCGTATGCTGTCGCCTCCGAGAGGGTGACAGAGGACTCCTGCTTCGGCGAGACCTGAGGCGAGCTCCACGGCGTTCATCGGCGCGTCGTGGGCGAGGGAGAAAAAGACGATGTTGGTCTCCACGACATCGGGGTCGAGGACCACGGTTGGAATCTCGGCGAGGCCGATTGCCAGATCGTGCGCTCGCCGGTTGTCCTCGGCGAGCCGGGGTACGACCTCGTCCAGCGCCACCAGGCCGGCGGCGGCGATGATCCCGGCCTGCCGCATCCCGCCGCCGAACATCTTGCGAACCCGGCGCGCCTCGGTGATGGTGTCCACGCCGCCGGCGAGGATCGAACCGACCGGCGCTCCGAGGCCCTTCGAAAGACAGAACATGACGGTGTCGCAGCCGGCGCTCAGCTCGGCAGCCGAGGTGCCGAGCGCCGCGGCGGAATTGAAGATCCGGGCGCCGTCGAGGTGGACGGGCAAATCATGCCGGCGGGCGACGGCGAGCAGCTCCGCCATCCTCTCTCTGGTGGAGACACGGCCGCCGGCGAGATTGTGGCTGTTTTCGAGGACCACGAGCGAGGTCGGAGTGCGGTAGCCGGCCCCGGGTTGGATGGCCGCCTCGACCTGCTCGGGCTCCAGCAGCCCGTCCTTGGTTTCAATCGGTCGGGGGAGGGTGCCGGAAAGCGCAGCCATCGCTCCCATCTCGAAGTTGAAGACGTGCGAGCCGGCCTCGGCCACCACCTCGGACCCGGGCCGGGTATGGACGTGAATCGCAATCTGATTGCCCATCGTTCCGGTCGGTACGAAGACCGAGGCGTCCCGCCCCATGAGCTCGGCGGCGCGCTCCTCGAGCCGGTTGATGGTCGGGTCTTCGCCGTACACGTCGTCTCCCACTTCGGCGCTGGCCATGGCCCTCCGCATGCTGTCGGTGGGATGTGTTACCGTGTCGGATCGCAGGTCGATCATGGCGTTGTTCATGGGGGTATTCTACCCGGTCAAATCGACTTGACTTCTCGCGGTCGCAAAGTTAGGATTCGTTCTCATGAATGAAGACAAGTCCAATGATATCTTCATTTTCCCAAGATGGTCGTGGGTGTTGCGACCGGCTGTGGCGGTCGGCGCGCTGGGCGGCGCGCTGTATGCGACGATTGTCGTCACATTCGGTTTTTCGCCCCGGGCGACCGACGTCGGCTACGCGCCCGTTCAGCCGGTTCCCTACAGCCATGCCGTCCACGTCGGTCAGCTCGGTATGGACTGTCGGTACTGCCACACAGGGGTCGAGCAGACGGCCCACGCCCTGATTCCGCCGAGTCAGACCTGCATGAACTGCCACAAGTCGGTACGGTCGAACTCCGAGAAGCTGATCCCGGTGTTCGAAAGCTATTCCACGGGCATGCCGGTCGAGTGGATCCGCGTCCACGATCTGCCGGACTATGTCTACTTCAATCACTCGGCCCACGTGAGGCGCGGCGTGGGCTGCGTTTCGTGCCACGGCCGCATCGACACGATGGAGGTGGTGAGCCAGCAGGAGCCGCTCAGCATGGGCTGGTGTCTCGACTGCCACCGAAATCCGGAACGGCATCTGAGGCCGGTCGAGTACGTGTTCCAGCTCGATTGGGTGCCCGAAGAAGACCAGCTTGCGCTCGGCGCCCGGCTCCGTGAGACCAACGACATCAATCCACCGCAGGACTGCAACACATGCCACCGATGAAATCCGAAGACACCACCGGCCCGGTCTATTGGCGCAGCCTCGAGGAGCTCCAGCGAACTCCTGAATTCCGGGAGGCTGTGAAACGTGAGTTTCCCAACGATGCATGGGACCAGCTGCCGCCCGCGACGCGGCGCCAATTCCTCAAGGTCATGGGGGCTTCGCTGGCGATGGCCGGGCTGACCGCCTGCCGTTGGCCAAAAGAAGAGATCGTTCCCTTCGCCCACCGGCCGGAGGGTCGAACCCCGGGCGTTCCCGAGCGCTTCGCGACCTCGATGGAGATGGATGGAGTCGCTCTCGGCATGGTCGTCACCTCGTATGACGGCCGACCGATCAAAGCCGAAGGCAACGAGCTGCACCCGGACAGCCTCGGCGCCTTGTCCGCGATCGCGCAGGCAGACGTCCTGCAGCTCTACGACCCCGATCGGAGCCGCCGGTTGCTGCTGCGCGAGGGCGGCCAGCAGTACGTCAAGCAATGGAGTGACTTCGAGGCGTCCGCCGTGGAGGACTTCGGAGGTGACGGCACAGGTCTCGCAGTGCTCACGGAACGCTCTTCGTCTCCGACCAGGTCCCTGGTGCGAGATCGTTTTCTCGACACGTATCCGAAGGCGAGTTGGCACGAGTACGAGCCGATCTCGCGCGACAACGAACGCGAGGGCACTCGCCTCGTATTCGGAAGACCGCTCCGGGTTCACCCGAAGCTCGACGCCGTGGGCGTGGTTGCGTGCTTCGATGCGGATCCGCTGTTTGACCACCCTTCGTCGTTGCGCCTCGCCCGTGAATTCGCGGGCGCCCGACATCCCGAGTCGGGGGCCGGCGCGCGGCTCTATGTCGCCGAGTCGAGCTTCAGCTTGACGGGCGTTCGAGCCGACCACCGGGTTGCGATCGCGTCAAGCCGCGTACCGGTGGTGCTCGCGCGCGTTGCCCACCTCCTCGTGGCCGAACACCATATCGAGCTCCCGGCGGCCGCGGCGGGCTACGCGGGGGAGGCGGGTCAGACCCTCTCCGGGGAAGAGACCCGCTTTGCCGAGCACCTCGCCTCGGACCTGGCCAACTTCCAGGGCGGTGGCGCGATCCTCGTCGGCCATCAGCAGCAACCGGCCGTGCACGCTCTGGCTGCAGTCCTCAACCAGGTCTTGGGATCGACGGTGGAGTACACAGCCGATCCCGACCCGGATCGACCGACCCATCTTCAGGCCATTAACGATCTCGTGGCGGCAATGCGTGCGGGCTCTGTCCAGACGCTGTTGATTCTCGGCGGCAACCCTGTCTACAACGCGCCGGCCGATCTCCGATTCGGCGAGCTGCTGGGCGAGGTGCCGGTGTCGATCCACCTCAGCCTCTACGATGACGAGACGTCGCAGCGCTGCACCTGGCACCTGCCGCGGGCCCACGGATTGGAGTCCTGGGGAGATGGCCGGGCGTGGGACGGCACGTGGACCACGCGGCAGCCGCTCATAGCGCCGCTTTACGACGGGCGTTCTGCCCTCGAGGTGCTCGCTCTCGCAGCTGGGATGGAGCACACGACCGGGTACGAGCTGGTGCGGGATAACCTGGGCGGGCGATTCCGCGTGCTCGATTTCGACACTGTCTGGCGCAGGGCCCTTCACAACGGTGTTGTCGGAGGCTTCGCTTGGGAGACGGTGAGCCCTCGTCTCAGCCCGGGACGATTGGCGGTGGCGGTCGACGGTCTGCGAGCGCTGCTCGATGCCGCTCCTCCCACCAGTGAGCGGCTCGAGCTCGTGCTGACCGCCGATTCCAGGGTCTGGGACGGCCGATTCGCCAACAACGGCTGGCTGCAGGAGGTTCCGGACGCGCTGACCAAGGTGACGTGGGACAACGCGCTGTTGATCTCTCCGGGGACCGCTCGGGACCTGGGGATCGACGATGGAGAGATGGTGGTCATCGAGGCCGGTGAGGCCTCCATCGAGGCGCCCGCCTTCGTCCTCCCGGGCCAGGCCCGTGGGAGCGTGAGCCTCGCCCTCGGATACGGCCGGACCGCTGCCGGGCAGGTCGGAAATGACGTCGGTGTCAATGCGTACACGCTGCGCACCACGGCGGCACCGCACGTGATCTCCGGAGCGAAGCTGCGGGGGACCGGGCGCAAATACGCCCTCGCGACCACCCAGGACCACTTTGCGATCGACACCCTGGGCTTCGAGGAGCGCAACCTGAGGGTCGGCACCCTCGTTCGCGAAGCCTCCTTGGATGCGTACCTCGCCAACCCCGAGGTCTTCCACGAGCACGAACACCACCCGCCGCTCATCTCGCTGTGGAAGGACCAGGCGTACGAGGGCGAGCAGTGGGGGATGGCGATCGATCTCAACACCTGTATCGGCTGCAATGCATGCGTCGTCGCGTGCCAGGCCGAGAACAACATTCCGGTGGTCGGGCGCGAACAGGTGCTCAATCAGCGCGAGATGCAGTGGATCCGGATCGATCGTTACTTCAAGACCGAGCCCGGCCTGCGATCCGACGAGATCGACGACGCCGAGGTCGTCTTCCAGCCGATGACCTGCGTCCAGTGCGAGAACGCACCGTGTGAGCAGGTCTGCCCGGTCGCGGCCACGCAGCACACCACCGACGGCCTCAACGCGATGGTCTACAACCGCTGCGTCGGCACCCGCTATTGCTCCAACAACTGCCCGTTCAAGGTGCGGCGCTTCAACTTCTTCAACTACCACAAAGATCTCGCAGACACGACGATGATGCAGTTCAACCCGGAGGTCACGGTGCGCGCACGGGGCGTGATGGAAAAATGCACCTTCTGCACGCAGCGTATCGAGGCGGTGCGCATCGGCGCCCGCAACGACAACCGTCCGATCGCGGACGGCGAGATCGTTCCCGCGTGTGCGCAAACCTGCCCGACGCAGGCGATCACCTTCGGAAACCTCAACGACCCGGAGTCGAAAGTTTCGAAGCTGCACGAGGAGAAGAGGTCGTACGCGACGCTGGCCGAGCTCAATATCAGGCCGCGGACCCAATACCTCGGTCGCCTGAAGAACAGGGCCGACGGTGGCGGCGACGTCGGGCACGGGGCGCCGCATGGAGAGGCGGACGGCCGCGGGAAGGAGACGGCCTGAGATGAGCGAAGCAGCCATCGACTCCGTGAGCTACCTCGACAACACCGGCGATGACCCGGCCGTCCGCGCGCGGCTGGTGGTGGGGGACAACGACTTCCACTCGGTCACCGAAAAGGTCTGCGGCATCGTCGAGCAGCCGAGACCGCCCAAGATGTGGTGGGTCGCCTTTGCCGCCGCGTCGAGCTTGACCCTCGTTCTTTTCGCCTGCATCGGCTATCTCGTGACGACGGGTGTCGGCGTCTGGGGCCTGCAGGTGCCGGTGGGGTGGGGATACGCCATCGTCAACTTCGTCTTCTGGGTCGGAATCGGACACGCGGGGACGCTGATCTCGGCGATCCTGTTCCTGTTGCGCCAGCGATGGCGCACGAGCATCAACCGCTTTGCCGAGGCGATGACGATCTTCGCGGTCGTCTGTGCCGGGATCTTCCCGGGCATCCACGTCGGCCGCATCTGGTTCGCCTACTGGCTGTTCCCGATCCCGAACCAGATGTCGATGTGGCCGAACTTCCGCTCGCCGCTCCTGTGGGACGTCTTCGCGGTCGGAACCTACGCTACGGTCTCGCTGCTCTTCTGGTATATGGGCATGATCCCGGACCTCGCGTCGATCCGCGACCGGGCGAAGACCAAGCTCCGCTTCTACATCTACGGGGTGCTCAGCCTCGGCTGGCGATCGTCCAACCGCCACTGGCACCGCTTCGAGTTCGCGTACCTGCTTCTGGCCGCCCTGGCGACGCCGCTGGTCCTGTCGGTGCACTCGGTGGTCAGCTTCGACTTCGCGGTATCGATCATGCCCGGGTGGCACACCACGATCTTCCCGCCGTACTTCGTCGCGGGCGCCATCTTCTCGGGCTTCGCGATGGTCGTCACCCTCATCATCCCGACTCGCAAGTACTTCGGTCTCGAGGAGATCATTACCGCGCGTCACCTGGAGAACATGTCCAAGATCATGCTCGCGACCGGGATGATGGTCGGGCTCGCATACTCGACCGAGTTCTTCATCGCCTGGTACTCGGGCAACACGTACGAGGCATTCACCTTCCTCAACCGCGCCTTCGGGCCCTACGCCTGGGCCTACTGGACGATGGTTACCTGCAACGTTCTGGTGCCCCAGATCTTCTGGGCCAGAAAGCTCCGCAACAACACAGTCGTGCTGTGGGTCGCCTCGATCTTGATCAATGTCGGCATGTGGTTCGAGCGCTTCGTCATCGTCGTCAGCTCGCTGAGCCGTGACTACCTGCCGACGAGCTGGGGCTACTACCGGCCGACCGCGATCGATGTGCTGACCTTTCTCGGCAGCTTCGGCCTCTTCTTCACCCTCTTCCTGCTCTTCGTCCGCTTCCTGCCGATGATCGGCATGGCGGAGGTCAAGGGCGTCATGCCGCAGGCCCACCTCGACAGACCGGGGCACCGCGGCCATGGCGACTACCACGGCGACATCGCCGGCGTGGAGGTGGTGTGATGAGCACCGATAGGGGACACACCAGCGGCGGGCTCTACGGCTATCTGGCGGAGTTCGACAAGGTGGACGAGCTCCTCGTCGCCGCGACCAAGGTTCGTGATGCCGGTTACACGCGCTGGGACGCCCACACACCGTTCGTGATCCACGGTCTCGACGCCGCCATGGGCGTCAAGAAGACCGTGCTGCCCTACATCGTGTTCCTGGTGGGCCTCACCGGCACCGCGGCGGGCATTCTTCTGCAGTGGTGGACCAACGCCATCGACTACCCTTTCCTGATCAGCGGCAAGCCCCTCTTCAGCCTGCCGGCCAATATCCCGGTCGCTTTCGAGACGACGATCCTCTTTGCGGCGATCAGCGCGCTGGTCGGGATGCTGGCCCTCAACGGCTTGCCGCGCCTCTCGCACCCCCTGTTCACCAACCGATCATTCAAGCGGGCGACCGATGATCGCTTCTTCATCTCCATCGAGGCGTCCGACCCGCTGTTCGACGCGAACGCGACCCGCGAGCTGTTGGAGTCTGTCTCCGATCAGCCGGTCGAAGAGATCGAGGAGTTGACATGAAGCTGCCGCGCTGGCTCCTCTACATCGTGGCCATCCTGGTGGTGCTGTCGTGGGTGCCGCTGGCGCTGATCATGCGCGCCCGCGTGACAACCTCGCCGCAGCCTCGTATCCACATCGTTCCCGACATGGACAGCCAGCCGAAGTTCAAGGCCCAATCGCGCAACATGATGTTTGCCGACCGGCGCGCGATGCGGCCGCCGGTTGCCGGCACCGTGGCGCGCGGCTCGACCCTGGGAAATCCCGCTCTGACGACTGGCAAGGTCGGTGACGTGTGGGTGGATGTGAGCCCCCTTCAGATCGACGGCGGGGTGCTGCAGCGCGGGCGAGAACGCTACGACATCTACTGTTCGCCCTGCCACGGGCTCGCCGGTTTCGGTGATGGGATGGTCTCCAAACGCGCCGACGAGCTGTTGGAGGGCACTTGGACACCGCCGACCTCCTTGCACAGCGAGCTGCTGCGCGAGCGGCCCGACGGTCACCTTTTCAACACCATCACCAACGGAATCCGCAACATGCCCGCTTACGGTTCGCAGGTCCCCGTCGAGGACCGGTGGGCCATCGTCGCCTACGTGAGGGCTTTGCAGCGGAGCCAGAACGCCACCGTCGACGATGTTCCGCCCGACATCCGGGCGCAATTGCGATAGCGAGGGATCGATGCAGGACACCGTACTCGACATCACCACCGAAACCCGCCACCTGGACGGCGTCGTCAAGCCCGCTTACCTTATTTGCGCTGCGCTTGCCGTGGTCGGTATCGGCGGCTCGCTCCTGCTCGCAGGGAGCGTCGACGGCGGGATGGATTATCTGTACGAAACCTATCTGGTGAGCTTCGCCTTCTTCCTCAGCATCGCCCTCGGTGCGCTTTTCTTCGTCCTTCTCCAGCACTGCACGCGTGCCGGGTGGAGCGTCGTCGTGCGCAGGGTGGCGGAAGCGCTGGCAGGCAACGTCTGGCTGATGGCCGTGCTCGCCATACCGGTCCTTCTGGGGATGGACCACCTCTATCACTGGACCGACACCGCGGCCGCGGCACACGATCCGCTGTTGGCCGGCAAGGTCGGTTTCCTCAACTCCACATTCTTCATCATTCGCCTGGTCATCTACTTCGTGATCTGGGGCGTGATGGCGAGCTTTCTCCACCGCACCTCGGTCGCCCAGGACGCGAGTGGCGACCCGAAGCTGACGCTGCGGATGGAGAGGTTGAGCGCGCCCGGCATGGTGCTCTTCGCACTGAGCCTCAACTTCGCCGCCTTCGACCTCCTGATGTCCGTCGACGCCCACTGGTTCAGCACGATCTTCGGGGTCTACTATTTCTCTGCGTCGGTGGTCGCCTTCCTCGCCGTGATGCCGAAGATCCTGTATGCACTTCAGATGCGCGGGGTGCTCCAGAACGCGGTGACGGTCGAGCACTACCACGACTTCGGCAAGCTGCTCTTCGGGTTCATCGTTTTCTGGGCCTACATCGCCTTCTCCCAGTACATGCTGATCTGGTACGGCAATCTGCCGGAGGAGACCGGGTGGTTCCTCAAACGGCAGACCGGTGGGTGGGCGACGGTCAGCCTGATCCTGCTCTTCGGTCACTTCGTGGTGCCGTTCCTGCTTCTGGTATCGCGGGCGATCAAGCGTCGGCCGCTGCTGCTCGCCATCACCGGCGGATATGTCGCCGCGATGTGCTGGATCGATATCTACTGGCTGGTGATCCCCGAGTTCAGCCCTGGCGTGGCTCGCTTCGGGTTGCTCGACATCCTGTGCATGTTGGGTATGAACGGCGTCTTTTCAGCGGTCGCGCTCTTCCGGCTCAGCCGGCACTCGGTGGTCGCGGAGAAGGACCCGCGCCTCGAGGAATCCCTCGCATTCGAGAACGCATAAGATGAATCGTGAATTCGTAATTCTCAATTCTGGTTTCCCGCCCGCCCAGCCGGGATCGGGTGGAAGAGAACGAGAATTCAAAATTCATGATTCAAAATTCAGAATACAAACGGAGTGTGATTGTGCGCTATGACGACCCGAATGTCGCCGCTTCCGCAGTCGTCGGGATCATTTCGGCAGTTCTGCTCTTCGTGATCATCGTCGTTCTGCAGGCCTATTTTTACAGCGCGGAGCAGAGCGAGCTCGAGCGAAAGGTGTACTCGCAACCTTACCAGGCCCTGCAGCAGCTCGATGCCAACCAGCTTGAGCTCCTCAACAGCTACGGGTGGGTAAGCGAGGCCGAAGGCACGGTTCACATCCCCATCCAGCGCGCGATGGAGTTGGTCGCCGCCGAGTCCCAATAGTCGGGCTGTCGTCACCAGATTCGAGGTTCCAGATCCAAGGTACAGGGCCGGCCTTCCGCCGGTTTCACCGTGGGGTAGGGCGGGTGGATCTTGCACCTTGTAGCTTGCATCTTTCATCCGCTGATGCTTCAAGCGCCTGATTTTCAAGGACTTTTCTGACGTCGGCCCACATCTCGGGATCATCCCACCGCGAGACGGTTGTTCCAAATCGAGATAGGCATTGATCTTGAGATGAAGTCAATGCCGGGCCTGATATTGGTACCGATCTTGCGTATTTCCGTGTGGGGGCGGCTGCTCACCCGGTCTCGGGCGGGAATGCCGACCGGGTTTCGAGCAATTCCAGCTTTCCCCCACGGATCGGAAACGGAGGGTCGATCGTGGCTGGCAGGGGCGGAACGATCAAGGGCATAGGGACCTCGGGATCGGAGTGACTCATGGCGCTCGTCGGTCGTCTCGAGGATCTGCGGCTTGCTGAGCTCTTCCAGCTGATCGCGTTGTTTCGCAAGTCGGGCAAGCTGACCCTCAGCCGCGGCGACACCACGGGCATCTTCCTGTTCAACGACGGCAAGGTCTTCCACGCTAGCAACGGTTTCACGGCACCTTCCCTGGGTGAGTTTCTCGTCGATCGCAACCTCATCACCAGGGAGACCCTCGATGCGGCCGTGGCTACCCAGCGCCTCTCCGAAGAGCGTAAGAAGCTCGGCGCGATTCTCGTCGAAATGGGCGCGATCTCGTATGAAACACTTCAGGAGGTGTTGCGCGACCAGCTCCAGGACATCGCCCGGGAGTTTCTCCGCTGGGATTCCGGTTTCTTCAACTTCAAGTCGGTCGAGCGCCGAGACGAAGATCCCGAGCAGGTCTTTCACGACGACGAGGCGAAGCTGACCGAGTTCATCAACGTCGACCCCTTCATCCTCGACCTCCTGGCAAAGGTCGATTCCGTGGGCGGCGACGGCACGGTGAGACCGGTGCCGAAGGCGGATGGTCCCTTCGACGACAGATCGCTCGGCAACATCTATGAGTTGCTGAACTACATCGTCGAGCCGGGCCAAAGCGTCTTTCGTACGGATCCGACCGATGTCGTCACCGAGTGGCCGTCCGACCTCGCCGAGCTGCGAAAATTGATGGCCGAGATTCAGGGCCGACCTTCGGCAACCTTGGGAGAGGTCGCGCTCCTGATCCTCCGCTACGCGACCCGGGTCGTCAACCGGGGGGCCCTCTTCGGTGTCGCCGCTGAGGGCATCTCGGGGATCGGTCAGTTCGGTGTCGGCCGCGGCGACGACCAGGCGCCCTCGGTCGATCGAAGGGTGCGCCAGATCCACATTCCGGGAGACGAGCCGTCGGTTTTTTCGGGCGTCATCGAGAAAATGTCGACCTATCACGGTCATCTCGAGCGCAGTCCATGGAACAACTATCTCGTGGACCAGCTCGGCGGCATGATTCCCCCGGAGGTGGTGGTGACACCGATCGTCGTGAGTGGCGCGGTGTCGGCGGTGTTCTACGGCGACAACCTGCCGGGCGGGCACCCGATCACCTCGATCCACGGGCTCGAGCTTCTGATGATCGAGGCCGGGCTGGCGATCGAGCGGAACGTTCTGGCCGAAAAGCTGAGTTGGCTCGAACAGACGATGTCGGTGATTTCGGAAGACAGCGACGAAGACTGAGCGGAGGGCGGATGGCCGCCAAGTGGCGTGTCATGACAGTCGATGGTTCGGCCGCGACACTGCCGATGATCGCGGCCTATTTGGAGGACTCCGAGTTCCGGGTGGTGGCATCGGAACGCGATGGCGTCATGGCGGTCGAGCGCTGCGCCCGGGAACGACCGCACGTGGTTCTGCTGGACCTTCTGATGCAGGGTCAGCCGCGTATCGATACGCTCGGTCGGATGCTCGCGGTCGATCCTGAGGCCTTGGTCGTGGTCCCATCATCGACCGAATCCGATCGCGCCCTGGTCCCGAGCGCAGGTCCGACGGTTTGGCGTCAAAGCCGAATGCGCGCGGTGATGTGCCGTCACTCGTGCCGCAGGGCTTCGATGGGATCCAGCGCCGAGGCTTTGGCTGCAGGATAGGTGCCGAAGAAAATCCCGACCAGGGCCGCAAATCCAAAGCCGAGCGCGATCGCCCACAGCGGCACGTGAGCCGGTGGGAAGCCGGGAATCGCCTTGGCGCCGATGATCCCGAGGCCCCAACCGGCGAGGACCCCGATGAGACCGCCGAAGAGCGAAATAGTCACCGCCTCGATGAGGAACTGCACCAATATGTCGGATTTGCGCGCGCCCACCGCCTTGCGAACCCCGATTTCACGCGTCCTTTCGGTGACCGACACGAGCATGATGTTCATGATGCCGATGCCGCCCACGAGGAGAGCGATGCTGACGACGCCGCCCACGACCGACGTGATGGTGCCGAGGATCGCACCGGTGGTTTCGAGCAGCTCCTCCTGAAGGAGGATCTGGAAATCGTTCCGCATCCCCTCGGGCAGCCGGTGCCGCTCGCGCAGGATCTCCCGCATCTGGTCTTTGGCCTGTTCGACAGTCTCGGGGCTCTCTGCCTGGAAATCCAGGCGCAATTGCCTGAAGGCCTCGACCCCGTAGATGTCGCGCGCCGTGGTGATCGGGATGAGGACGAAATCGTCCTGGTTCTGACCCAGCATCTCGCCCTGGTACTCCATGATGCCGACGATGGTGAAAGCGGAGGCCCCGACTATCAGATCGGTGCCCAGAATCGGCTCGGAGAGCTCGAGCTCGTCGATCACCTCCTGGCCGACCATGCACACCCTGGCCGAACGCTGCATATCGAGGTCGGAGAAGAATCGACCCCGGTCGACCCAGTGGTTCGAAACCTCCTGGTGGTGCGGACCGACGCCAAGGAGTATCGTCGAATAGCGGCGGCTGCCGGCCTTCGTGACCTCCCCGCGGAAAAAGATCGGGTTGAAGTACTTGAGACCGGTGGCGCGCTCCATGATCGCGAGCCCGTCCTCGTAGGTCAGGGTGACCTCGCGCCCGGCGAGATCCGGGTCCTGAAGGTCCTGGCGCGGGAAGACCATCATGTAGGTCACGCCGACGCCTTCGAACTGGGTGGCGATGACGTAATTGAGGCCCTGCACGATCGACACCACCGCGATCACGGCCGCGACGCCGATGATGATTCCGAGCATGGTGAGCAGCGAGCGCATCTTGTTCGCGCGAATCGCCTGGAGCGCGATGAGGAGGTTGTCCCAGATCATGAGGCCTCCTTCTCTTTTTTGGTCGTCTCATCGGACACGATCTTGCCGTCGAGCAGCCGAACGACCCGTCGGGCATGGGCAGCGATGTCCTCTTCGTGCGTCACGACGACCAGGGTGTTGCCGCCCGCGTTGAGTTCGTTGAAGAGCTCCATGATCTCCGCTGAGGTCCGCGAGTCGAGGTTCCCTGTCGGCTCGTCGGCGAGCAGGATCGAGGGTTGGTTGACCAGCGCACGCGCCACCGCGACCCTCTGGCGTTGGCCCCCCGAGAGCTCGTTGGGCTGGTGCTTGGCGCGGTCGCCGAGCCCGACCTTTTCGAGCGCTTCCAGTGCGCGGCGGTGTCGTTCCTTGACCGACACTCGAGCGTAGATGAGGGGGAGCTCCACGTTGGCGAGCGCTGTTGCGCGCGAGAGCAGATTGAAGGTCTGAAACACGAAGCCGATCTCGTGGTTGCGGATGTTGGCGAGCTCGCTGTCGTCGAGGTCCGATACCCGCTGGTCGTTGAGCACGTATTCTCCCGACGTCGGTGTGTCCAGGCAGCCGATCAGGTTCATCAGCGTCGACTTGCCCGAGCCAGAAGGTCCCATGATGGCCAGATAGTCACCGGCCTCGACCTCGAGGTCGACGCCATCGAGCGCGCGCACCTCGACCTCGCCCATGCTGTAGATCTTCCGCAGCTTCGAGATCGAAATCAACATCAGTCGTCGTCGGCCTCGACGTTGTCCGAAGCCTCGTCGTCGCCGTTCGCGTCCTCGGGCTCCTTCGTGTCTTCGGTTTTCACGGCGTCGTCTGCGTGCAGGTTCTTCAAGGTCCGGTAGGGCCCGATGATGACTTCTTCACCCCCCGCGAGGCCGTCGGTGATCTCGACGTAGAGCTCGTCGGAGATGCCCGTTTCCACCTTTCGCGCGGCGGCTTTGCCATCGGCGATGACATACACCACGTCCGAGTCTTCGATCCCCTTGGCAGCGGAGCCCGTGACCTCGTTGCCCTCCCCATCGAGCTTGCGTTTGACCACGGACTGGATCGGCGCCGTAACGGTGTTTTCGCTGGTCGCGGTGAGGATGTCCACCTTTGCGGTCATGGCGGGACGCAGATCCGGGTCCGGCTCGTCGATCGCCACCTTGACCCTGAAGCGGATCGTGCCCTGGGTCGGGTCCCGCCTGCCCGAGGTGGCGATCTCCACCACGTGGCCCTTCTGAGGCTCGGTGCCGAGGGCGTCGACCTTGATCTCGGCCTCCTGGCCGAGATCGACGTTGACGACATCGACCTCGCTGACCTCGACCTCTGCGAGCAGCACCGACATGTCGGCGATCGTCATGATGACGGAGCCGGGGAGATTGGTGGAGCCGGGCACCACCGTCTCGCCCTGCTCGGCGTCGAGCTGGATGAGGGTGCCGTCCATCGGCGACCGGATGGTCGTTCGCGCCAGATCATCCTCAGCCCGCTGGAGAGCCGACCGGAACTGCTCGACGGTATGCTGCTGGGCTTCGAGCTCGACCTGGGCGGTGTCGAGGGCGAGTTGCGCCGCGTCGAGCGCCTCCTGGCTGACGAGACCGTCGGCGATCAACTCCCGGGTGCGCCGCATATTTCGCTGCGCGTCGGCAAGCTGCACCTCCTGGCGGCGCACCGTAACCTGTGCCTGCCGGTAGGCCGCGCGCGCCTGGTCACGGGCCGCCTCGTAGAGGTCCTTCTCGATTTCCAGGAGGAGCTGTCCGCTCGTGACCTCCCGGCCCTCGACCACCGGCAGGCTGATGATCTCGCCGACGACCTTGGCGGAGATCTCGACCCTCTTCTCGGGCGTGATCTCGCCGGTCGCCTTGACGCGCGAGGAGATCGTGCGCAGCTCCGCCGCCTGGACCTCGACCTCGGTCCCGCGCGGGCCGGAATCTCTGAGGCTCGCCCAGATGACCAGACCGAAGACGACGAGCACACCCATCACGATCAGAGGTTTCTTCATGTTTTCCTTCTATCTCGAAGAACTCGGGCCTCGCCGCCGGCCCGGTGTTCTCTTCAGCCGGTCAGTTGAACAACCATGCCAGCCCTGATTTGGCGATGATCCACACGATCCACGGAACGAGGGTCACGATCACGGCCTTCCCTCGGGAAATCTTGCCGACGGCCGTGAATCCGATGATCAGGAGCACGACAACCCAGAGGTTGAAGATGCTGAGGGTGCCAGCTGCCGCGGACAGCCAGGCGGGCGTCTCGGGCGACAAGAAGGCCCCGAGGTTGGCCTTGACGACATTGGCCAGCTCCTCCTGGGGCACTTTCCCGACCCTCTGGACGAGGACCGCCATGAGCACGAGGCCTACGGCGGTCGGCGGCCAATAGGCGTGAAGAGTCGTCGACAGACTCCGAGGGTAATCGGCGTCCGAGCCCACGAGCTTGAGCATGACGAAGAAGACCGCCGCCATGATCACCCACGCGATGGGCGCGATCACCAGACCGATGATCGGTCCGAACTTGCTGATTTTCTCCGCCTGCTCGACCGCGTTCTCGATCTGGGCTTCGCTGAGCTCCTGCCCTCGTTGCTCGAAGCGGGCGCGAAGGGTCGCCTCGGTGTCGACATGGGGGGCGATGACGGCCTGCGCGCCGACACCGAGCAGGACAGCGATCACCATGATCAGGACCCAGGTCGGCTGGAGCCCGATATCCGCGAACACCTCTCCGGGGGAGGTGAACATCATCCACAGACGTTGCGCTGCACTGTATTTGGCTTTCGGTGACGGTGTCGGCGGCTCCGCCAGCTCGGGTTCGTAACTCGGACGATCGGTGGCGTCTTCCATGCTGTCCCCCTTACTCGATCCTTCCCTTTGGTACTGTACTCCGCGGATTATATTCCGGAAGTTTCCCAAAGTCCCGCGTCCGAGTCCGCGTCCGAGTCCGTGCCCGAAAGACCCTTCCCTGAGCGGACGCGGACGCGGACGCGGACACGGGCGCGGGTAACCCGACCGGCACGATAAATCTGCTACCCTGCGTCGCGCATGAAGGAGGGCGGAGTGTTCTCGCGAGTCGCCGCAGCTTTGCTGATGCTGGCAATGGCCGGCGGATTTGTGCATGCCGGGGGTGGAGAGTCGATCGAAGAGCTGGTGACCCGGGTCGGCCGAGCCCGGTGGACCTCCGACAACTCGATCGAGCTCCTCGCGGATCCGAGAGATGCCTGGCAGGCGCGGGTCGACCTCACGAGAAGCGCCCGCCATCACGTCTTCATCAGCACCTTCTCGTGGCACAACGATGACTCCGGAAGGGCCTTCCGCAACATCCTCATCGACACCCACAAGGAGCGAAAGGCCGAGGGCATCGATATGAACATCAGGGTCCTGGTCGATGCCTCGGCGTTGTTTGCCTTCAGCCGGATGTTCGTCAAGCTCGAAAAGACGGGTGCTCGGGTGCGCGGGTACAACCGGTCCACCTGGGGCTTGACGGCCCTCTATGACGGCCGAATGCACGACAAGCTTTTCATCGCCGACGGCCGCAAGGCGATTCTCAGCGGACGAAATTTCTCGGACGACTACTACGACACCAGCGACTGGTGGTTCGACCTCGGGGTCCAGTTGGAGGGCTCGGCGGTCGACGACCTCCAGATGATCTTTCTCAAGTCCTGGGAGTTCACCGAATTCAACCGAGCTGCAGGTCGATTCCTCCTGCCGCAGGAAATGCTGCTCGACGAGCTCGCAGTCTTCTGGCGCACGGGCCGATTTCCGAACGGCAACAGCCCGATCGAGAAATTCGTCAATGAGGATTTTTTTCCGGGCCGTGAAGACGCGGCGGGGTCGGTCCCGGTCGCTGTCCTCTACGACAACCCCTTCATGCGACGACGTGCAGCGTCGACCGACCTTCTGATCGAGCTGGTCGGTCGGGCGGAAGACCGGATCGATCTCATGACGCCGTTTCCCAACTTCGACCAGCCGCTGGCCGATGCCCTGGTCTCCGCGATCGAACGTGGCGTGGCTGTCCGGCTCTTCACCAATGGTCGGGAGGCCGCGATTCGTGGCGGTCCCTTCCTGCTCGCAGGGTATCCCACGCTGATCCGTCTGATCGAGGCAGGGGCCGAGGTCTGGGCGTGGCGTGGAATCTCGGATCTTCTGCACCAGATCGAGGACGAGGGGTGCCGGCCCGAGCTGATGCCGCCGAGCGCCCTGCACGGCAAGCTCATGCTGATGGATGACGAGCTGTCGATCGTCCATTCGTCGAACTTCAATATCCGCTCGACCTACTACAACACCGAGGCCGGGGTCGCGGTCCTCGATCGAGATTTCAACCGGGAGCTGACCCTGCTGCTCGACGACCTAACCGAGTTTCACGATGTCGAGATGGATTGCCGCAACGGAAACGGCAGCCCACCGATTCCTGAACTGGTCTCGCTTCTCGGTCCGGAGGACATCCCATCGATGCGTGAAGAGCTTGGCGCCAAGCAGGGCTTCCTCGACGCCTGGGGCGTGACCTGGTGAGCGTGCGCCCTCGGCTGATCGCGGCGCTGGGTATGATGGTGTTGTGCGTTCCGCCTTTCGCACAGGCGGGCGACGCGATCGACCTCGATTCGTGGCACGAAGAACTGATCGAGGCCCTCGGCGACGAGCCCGAGCCGACGGCCGACCGGCGGCCGGCATTCGGGATCTTCCCAACCATCGGAGGCGCGCTCGGTCCCCCGAACTGGGCCTCGGCCCAAGCGCACGCGTATCTATCCTTTACCGACGGCAAGAACTTTTCGCTTTACGGCGGCTATGGGGTGGAGCGCGGTCCGAGTGCGGACGCCCGCGTCATCACTGTGGGTTGGGGAGGCGTGCGACCCATTCCGGTGGCGACGAAACAGATCGGCTTTCACGGCAAGTTCCTCCGCTACCGGCGCTGGGACGACGAGGACCACGGCGTCCACCACGGACTGTCCGTGGGCGCGGAGAGCGGCATCAGCTTTGGTGCCCTCGCCTTCGAGCTCGGCGCCGCCCGCTCGCAGCGCAACCACTGGATGGTCGTTGCCCAGATCGCGCTCAAATTCGCCGCGCCGATCCGGATTCCTCTCACCCGGAATCCGAAATCCCCTGAAGAATCCGACTAAGCACATCTCGTGTTCAGGTCCGATCCCGATGCCGATCCGGAAACGGCCCTCCAAAAACCCGAGTGTCATTTCAAGGGCATAGAAACGGAGACGGGCACGGGTTGACGCATGACTGCGCTATCCTTCGTTGATGTTTCTCCGTCTCCTCCTCCTCTTCACCGTCGTTCCGCTGATCGAGCTCTTTTTGCTCGTCAAGCTGGGCACCGTCATCGGGGTGGGTCCGACTGTGCTCATCGTTCTCCTGACCGGTTGCCTCGGCGCTGTGCTCACGCGTTGGCAGGGTCTTGGCGTGGTGCGGCGTCTTTCCCGGGATCTGGCCGAGGGAGAGCTGCCGGCAGAGGCCCTCATCGATGGGCTGCTGATCCTGATCGCGGGCGCTGTTCTTCTGACGCCCGGCCTTCTCACTGACGTGTTCGGCTTCTTTCTGCTCCTGCCCGCCGGACGCAGGATGGTGCGGCGGACGGTGGCGACCCGCCTGACGAGACGAGGGGCGTCTTCGGGGCCCGAGGTCATCGACGTCGACTGGCACCGAGAAAGCTGAGAATCAGGGGTACAATCGTCCTCCACGATGGCGGATCCCCACGACGACTTCAACATCGAGGCCTACGGCATCATGGCCGAAATTTTGGTGACGGTGCGCCGGATCGTGCACCGTGGCCTCGAGAAGGCGGCGGGCAAGACCTGGTACCTCGACGGCTGCCCGCCGGGGGTTTACGAACGCTTGGTCGCTCGCAAGGAAAACGAGGTGGCGATCGACCGTTTCGACCGTGACTACCAGGAGCTCATCAGCTTCGCCTCCCTCGACGACCTGGCCGAGATCGTCGAGTTCAACGACGAGCTGGCCCACCTCCTCGAGGGCATCGCGCCCGAGGACGAGACCATGGCCGAGAGATTTCGACAGCTCGAGACGCTGAGGCTCAAGCTCGATGCGACGGTGCCCTTCGCGGAGGAGGACCTCGAGAAGCTGACGGGCTTCCACCAGGATTTCAAACAGTCGCTCGCCAAGCCCAAGAAGAATGCCGAAAAAGAAACGGCAGAGGCCGAGCCGACGGCCGAGCCCATCGAGGAAGCGATACCTGCGGCCGCCGGCGCTTCGCGCGCCACCCCCGACTTCGGGACAGAGGTCTCGGACGTGGACGAGCTGGGCGCTGAAGACGTCGTCACCGATGAGCCGTCGGATGCCTTCGAGACGGCCGTGGTCGACTCCGGTGTGATCGAGGCCCCGGAGGCAGGGGGCGCCCAGGACGGATCCGTGCTCGAGGTAGAACGCGCGATGGCGAGCGAGGACGACGGCGAGGTCCTTCGGGTGCTCCACCGCGAGATCATGTCGGTAGCGGAGCACGTCCTGAAAGGCGACGTCGATCAGGAGTTTCCCGTCTGGCAGACACTCAGGACGGGGGGGTGGTACGACCGCAAATTGGACGCGCTGGCCTTGGCCCCCGTCGAGTTCTTCTACGCGGTGGCCGAAGAGGCGCGTTCCAAACACCGTGCCGGCAAATCGCAGCACGAGGTCGAAGAATATATTCAGGACGCCAAGGTGTCGAAGCTCTTACTGGCTCTCGGAGAAACCTTCAAGCGCCACAACCTCTAACGGCGTTTCGCGCCGAATTTTGAATTTTGAATTTTGAATTCCCGCCCCTCCTTCCCTTCTCCGATTGGATGGTGGACAATTTGAAATTCAAAATTCAAAATTTAAAATTCAACATTCAAAACGCATCGATGTACACCGCTCCCGGTGCGATCACTTTTCCGTCCGGCAGGTACTCGAGGCAGTGCGCCATCCACCCAGTTTGGATGGCGAGGCAAAAGGGGATGGGGAAAGCGCTGACCGGCAGACCCATGGGGTGGTACAGGAGTCCGGTGATGCTGTCGACGTTGGCGAAGATCCCCCTCGCTCCGAGCGCTCCCTCGATCTCGTCGCGCAAGGCGAGATAGTTCGACCACAGCCGGAGCTTTCCGGTCGCCGCAAGGAGACGTTTGGCGTGAGGCTCGAGAGCCCGCACCCTGGGGTCGGGACACTTGTAGACCCGGTGGCCGAAACCGGGAAAGCGATGCCCGCGATCGAGAGCCTCCCGGGCCCAGCAGCGCGCCTCGTCCGGTCCCTCGAGTAGCTCCAGCATTTCGAAAGCCAGCTGGTTGGCGCCGCCGTGGCGGGCGCCGGAGAGAGCGCCCATCCCCGCCAGCACCGCCGAGCCGAGGTCGGCGCCGGTCGAGATCACGACCAGAGCGGCGAAGGCCGCGGCATGGAGCCCGTGTTCCGCCTGCACGACGAGGCTCGCCTCGAAGGCGGCAGTCTCTTCAGGGGTCGGCTCCCGACCGGTCGCCTGAAGGAGGAAGTTGGCGGCATATCCGAGGCTCGGGCTCGGCGGTACGGGGTCTGCACCGTCAAGATGGCGTATGGCGCAGGCCGCAAGCGCTGCCGTCCAGCTCAGGATTCTGGCCGGCCGCCGCCACTGGGCGTCGAGCTGCGTGTTCTCCGGCTCCGGGATGTGACAGGCCGCGACGGTCATCATGGTGCGGAACTGGGCCAGCGGGTGGGCGTTGAAAGGCAGCTGGCGAAGCGAGGCGAGCGCAGCCGCCGGGGGATTCCGCCAGCGGCGGAGCTCGCCCGACCACTCGTCGAACTGATCGGCGGTGGGCATCTCACCGAAGAGGATGAGATAGGTCACCTCTTCGAAACTGACGCTATCGACCAGTTCCTCGATGGGGTAGCCCCGGTAGAGGAGCCTGCCGTTGGTGCCGTCGATCTCCGAAATCGTGGTCTCGCCCACCACGAGGCCCTCGAGCCCGCGCCCGTAGCTTTGCTCTGCGGGAATGCGATCTCTGCCGATCACGACTCGTCCTCGGCCTCGAGAGTGCGCTCGGCGTCACCGACGTAGCGGCTCAACGGCCGATAGAGCCGGATCCCGTCGAGTGCTTCGCGCACCAATGCCGCGGTGCCGGCCATGCGCCCGATCG
>JBFFBV010000045.1:0-32529 GCA_041560205.1 Candidatus Sulfomarinibacter sp. | reverse complement strand
CTGCGATCCGCTGTCTCCCCGGGCGCACTGCGAGGCGCAAGGTGAATCCAGCATTTTGACCAAGGGCCGCTGCGAGATCGGCGTTGCGTACCGGAACCGGGTACTCGCGGCGCTGCGGTGCCGAGAGATCACCCCTCTGGTCCCGCACGGTCAGCAGGATCGAGATCCGACCCTGGTGTTCCTCCTCCGATGGAATGAGCACCAGCTGCCCGATCGGAACGGTAATGATCACCGGGACCAGGTAGGTTCCGTCGTCCCGCGGCGTGACCTCGCCGTTCGACAGCCCGATCCCGAGAGGGTTGTCTGCGATTCCGTGGACGGCCGCTGCCAGCGTTCGGTCGGTCATGCGCTCCGACTGTGGGAGGTCCATATAACCCTCGCGGTGGCGAACCTTCACGCCCTCGCCTTTGACCCTGACCTCGAGCCGATGATATTTGCCGTCGCCGACGTGCGCGGGCTCGAAGGCGAGGGAGTAGTAGCTCGCGAGCTCGACAGAAACTTTCTCCAGCTGTTCGCTGAGGGCTGGAGAATTAACCAGGGTCCGCCCCCCCGTCAGCCCCGCCGTGTAGGCCATGGTGACGTCCTCGTTCATTGCCTGCTCGACGAAGAGACCCTGTTCATCCATCAGCCGGGATTCGGCCGAAAAACCCCGCGCCCGCCCCTGTCCCATCGCCGAGAGATTGTAGAAGCTCACCCGGTGTCCGTTGGCGAAGCGCGCGAGCTCATCGAAGTCCGGCTGGAGGTTGTTTCGAAAAGCTCTCGTAAACGCGGCGCGCGCATCGATGCTCAAGCTCGGCACGGATTCGAAGGTCTGGCCCCACGCCCTGTACAACAGCTCGCCGGGGCGTACCTCGACTCCATCCGTCACCACCAACATCGCCTTGCGTCCGCTGAGGCCCGATAGGGAACGAATCAGGTTCTGCTGGTTGGCGAGGCTCGTCCTCGTTCGCTGAACCGTCTGCTCGGCGTAGGAGTCGATCTCCTGAAGCAGGCTGCTACCCCTGGTTTCGAAGAAGGGATCGGCTCCCCCCCCCGAACCCGCCGCCGCTGCCAAGGGGTCGCCGCCCCCCGACAGCGCTGCTGCGGTCGCTGCATTCTCCATCTCCCGGAGCATTCGGTCCTCGTCCAGTTTCCGGGTGTTCGATGCATTCTGCTGGAGCGACGCGAGAGCTCTGACCACCTCGTCCGTGTCGTCGGTGAACTCCTGAAAAATGCTGAGGCGCCCATCATAGCGAACCAGCATGACCATCAGGTCCGGAGGGAGCTCGGAGCTCAGAAAGCCTCGGAGATGCTCGATGGCAGACTGCCGGCGCCCCCGGCCGAGGTTCGTGTCGTCGAAATAGATCACCAGGTAGAGATCCTGATCGGGGGCGCCCCCCACGTCTTCATCCGGCTGCGCTTGGCCCTCGGGAGCCGCCTCCGCGACTCCCGGCGCGGCGTAGAAGTGAGAGATCGACATCGGCTTGCCGTCCTCCAAGATCTCGAAATCCGCGAGGGTGAGACCGGGCACGGGTTTACCGGCCTGGTCCGACACGTAGACCTCGACGCTGACCAACGGCACCTCGAGCGGCGCGAAGAAGGTGGCGAGCGGCTCCTCAGGCTCCTGCGCACCGACCAAAGCGACGCCGGCGGCTGCAAAACAGATGATCGCCCGGAAGGTCGTGCCGGTCATGGCTCATCCTCGCTCTCCGGCCGCGACTGCTGTCTGGCGATCGCGACCAAGCAACTCCAAGAGGGTACTACGAATCTTTTCGTTTGTTGTTTGACCGTGGTTCGGGTCGGGAACGATTCCTCGGACGGCAACCACCAACGCGTGGTCGGTCGTTGCAGGAAGTCGCTCGAGCGAGACATGCATTCGGCGATTCATCATTTGACCTGCTTCAGGCGCAGGGCTACGATCCGCGGTGGAAACGACGAGCCGAAGGATTCTGAATGGCCGATCAGTTCATGCCGGTCCTCATCACGTTAGCCGTTGCGGGCTTCATCGCGTGTGCCCTGCTCGGCACCGCGGCCGTGCTCGGTCAGCGCAGCAGGCAGCGGGGCACGGCCAAGCGCGAGAGCTACGAGTCCGGCGTTCCCCTCGTCGACCGTGCGCACAAGCGGATTTCGGTGAAGTTTTACCTGGTCGCGCTGGTCTTCGTGGTGCTCGACGTCGAGGTGGCCTTCCTCTACCCATGGGCGATCAACTATCGATCGCTGGTGGCGAACGGCTCGCTCGCGCCCCTGTGGGAGATCGTGGCCTTCCTCTCGCTTCTCGCCCTCGCCTACCTCTATCTGTGGCGGAAAGGCGTCTTCGACTGGGGGCGCCGGCGGGCCCGCCCGTTCCCCAAGGACCCTGCCGCGTGAGCGAGCTCACGACCGAGCCGCTCGTGGTCGCGCCGGCCGAGGAGGTCAGCTCGGTCAACTTCGATCGCTCGATGGAGGGTCAGATCCGGTCGATCCTCAAACGATACCCGACCAAGGATGCGGCCCTCCTGCCGGTCCTGTGGCTGTGCCAGGAGCGCTGGGGGTGGATCTCACCCGGAATCATGGAAGCCGTCGGACGTCGCCTCGACCTCGCTCCGGCCTTTGTCGAGGGTGTTGTCAGTTTCTACACCATGTTCCAGCGGCGACCGCCCGGAAAGTTTTTGCTTCAGGTGTGCACGACGCTGTCCTGCCAGCTCTGCAGCACCTCCGTCCTGGTCGAACATCTCAAAAAGAAGCTCGGCATCGATTTTGGCGAGACCACCTCGGATGGGCTGTTCACCCTGGCCGACGTCCAGTGTCTCGGTGCCTGCGGTGAGGCGCCGGTGATCCAGATCAACTCCGACTACTACACCGATCTCACCGTGGAAAAGCTCGACGGGGTGCTCGGGGAGCTGGCGAGCCGATGACCGAGCCGATCCTCCTTCGAGCGCGCGGCCTGAAGAACTCCCGTTCGATCTCCACCTATCGCAGCCTCGGCGGCTACGAGGCGTTCGAAAAGGCCCTCGAGATGGGTCCGTCCGAGGTCATCGAAGAGGTCAAGATCTCGGGAGTCCGAGGCCGGGGCGGTGCGGGCTTTCCGGCGGGCGTCAAGTGGGGTTTCGTGCCGAAGGACACGGCCAAGCCGAAGTACATGATCTGCAACGCCGACGAGTCCGAGCCCGGCACATTCAAGGACCGCGAGCTGATTCTGGTCGACCCCCACATGGTCCTCGAAGGCATCGCGATCGCCTCCTATGCGATCGGGGCCAACACGGCCTACATCTACATCCGTGGCGAGTTCGTGGAGGAGGCACGCATTCTGGCCAAGACGATCGCGGAGGCCAGACGGGCGAAGCTCCTCGGCCAGGACATCCTCGGGCGCGGCTACGACCTCGAGGTCCACATGCACCGCGGAGCGGGCGCGTATATCTGTGGGGAGGAGACGGCTCTCATCGAATCGATCGAGGGCAAGCGCGGGTATCCCCGTCTCAAGCCGCCGTTTCCCGCGGTCGTGGGCGTCTTCGGTTGCCCGACGGTCGTCAACAACGTCGAGACGCTCGCCTGCGTTCCTCACATCATCCAACGCGGCGGTGAGTGGTTCGCCTCGATCGGTACCGAGCGGAGCACGGGCACCAAGCTCTTCAGCGTCTCCGGGCATGTCGAACGGCCCGGTGTCTACGAGGTGCCGATGGGCGTCACATTTCGAGAGATCATCGATGGTCCGTGCGGAGGCATGCGCGACGGCAAGGAGCTCAAGGCCTTCATCCCGGGTGGCTCCTCGGCCCCCGTGCTGCCGGCCAACAAGATCGACACTCCGGCCGACTTCGATTCGGTCGCCGACGCCGGCTCCATGCTCGGTTCGGGCGGCCTGATCGTCATGGACGAGACGGTCGACATGGTGTGGGCGCTCGAAAACCTCCTCATCTTCTATGCCCACGAGTCATGCGGTCAGTGCACGCCCTGTCGCGAGGGTTCCGACTGGGCGGTCGACGTGGTTCGTCGGATTCGCCGCGGTCTTGGACAGGCCGGCGACATCGACACACTCCGCCGCATTTCGCGCTTCGCCAGCCAGGGGATGACCATCTGCCCGCTCGGAGACGCGTTCTGCGGACCCATCGCCAGCTTCCTCGATCACTTCGGCCCGGAGTTCGAAGAAGCGATCTCCAAAGCACCTTCGATGCCGGCAAAATCACTGCCGATTCTGCCGCTTCGTTCGGACCGGTCGCTCTTCGGGATGTAGGGCGAATCATGGTGAGCTTGACGATCGACGGTCGAGAGGTCACGGTGGCCGAGGGCACCAATCTGGTAGAGGCCGCAGCCGCAGCGGGGATCGAAGTTCCGACCTACTGCTATCACCCGGGGCTCAGCGTCGTCGGCCAATGCCGGATCTGTTTCGTCGAGGTCGAGGGCATGCCGAGACTGCTCACCGCCTGTTCGACCCCCGCACAGCCCGAGATGGTCGTGTTGACGGCGTCGGATCGCGTCCGCGAGGCGCGCGAGGCGGTGATGGAATTTCTGCTCGAGAACCACCCCCTCGACTGCCCGGTTTGTGATCAGGCCGGTGAATGCGGCCTCCAGGACTACTCGGTCGAGCACGGCCTCGATTCGACCCACATGGTGGACACGCGCCGCACCTATCCGGGATTCGAGCGGAGGATGATCGGGCCCCACGTCGTGCAAAACCAGAATCGATGCATCCACTGCACCCGCTGCATCCGTTTCACCCAGGAGATCGCCGAGACCTCCGACCTGACGATGAAGAGCCGCGGCAACCACTCGTACATCGACACCTTTGATGGCCGACCCTTCGACAACCCGTGGTCGGCGTGCGCAGCCGACGTCTGCCCGGTGGGGGCGCTGACAGTCAAGGATTTCCGGTTCCGCGCGCGTGTGTGGCACCTCGAGGAAACACCGACGGTGTGTCCCGGCTGCAGCATCGGCTGCAACGTCGATCTCGGACACCTCGACGGCCAGCTTCACCGGTTCGTCCCGCGGGAGAACGCCGAGATCAACGGCTGGTGGATGTGCGACCATGGCCGCTTCCTCGCCGGCGGACTCAACGACCGGACGGTAGACGTCCCGTTGGAGCAATTCGGCGACGGCGAGCGACGCCTCTCGTGGTCGGCCGCGGTCGCCGAGGTGGCGCGTTGGCTGCGCGAGGCGCCGCACCCTCTCGTCATCGCGTCGGCAAACGTGAGTAATGAGGCCCTGTTTACCGTGCGCCGCAACCTCCTCGAATCATCGCGGATGGATGTGGTGGTGCCAGTCGGCGTGGGCGAGCGACGGCGCGTCAAGAACGGCCGCGGGGCATGGGTGGACAGCATCGACAGCCACCCAAACTCGACCGGGGCCCGGCTCCTCGGCCTCACCACTGCGGACGCCGCAAACCTCGAGAGCTATCTTCTCGACGGCACCGGTCCCGTCCTCATCCTGGATGCCCACGCCCACCCGTGGCTGGAATCGGAAAGCGCGGCGGGTATCACGTCCGAACGCCAGGTCGCCGTGCTCGCCAGGCATCGCACTCCGCTGGTCGATGCCGCCTCGATCGTCCTCCCGGCGGCTTCCTGGGCGGAGACTGAGGGCACCTACACCTCGTCCACGGGGAGGGTTCAGCTGGCACGTGCCGCCCTTGCGCCCGGTGGGCAGGCGCGCCCCGTCTGGGAGGTCGTCTACCGGCTCGCCCTCGAGCTCGGGCTCGAACAGGAGCGGTCGGTTTCGCCCAGGATCCTGTTCGCCGAAATGGCCGCCGAGGTCGCCGCCTTCTCCGGCATGACCTGGCGGCGCCTGCTCGCCGAACCGGGCATGCCGGTCCATGAGGAGGTGCAGGGTGTGGGCTGAGGCGACTGTCGTCGGCGTCAAGCTGGCCTTCGTGCTGATCGTGATGTTGACCACGGTTCCGATCATGGTGTGGGTGGAGCGCCGTGGATCGGCGTTGATCCAGGATCGCCTCGGACCGAACAGGGTCGGTCCCTTCGGTCTCCTGCAGCCGGTGATCGACGTCGTCAAGCTCTTGACCAAGGAAAACCTCAGACCCGCAGGCGTCCACACGCTCCTCTATCTGTTGGCCCCGGCGATCGCCGTCGCCATCTCCCTCAGCACCTTCATCGCGGTGCCCTTCGCGCGCGACGATGGACTCACGGTGTTCGGGCACCCGGTCGACGGCTTCATCGTCGCGCCAAAGCTCAACATCGGCGTGCTCTACATCTTCGCCATCGCATCCCTCGCGGTGTATTCGGTGGTTCTCGCCGGGTGGTCATCCAACAACAAGTACTCGCTGTACGGGGGCATCCGGGCGTCCGCCCAGGCGATTTCGTACGAGCTGGCGATGACGATCGCGGTGGTCGGCGTCCTCATGAGCGCCGGCTCGCTCCATCTCCAGCAGATTGTGGACGCCCAGACCGGCACCTGGCTCGGCTCGCTTCCAAGGTGGAACGTCTTTCCCCAGGTGCTGGGGGCGATCACATTCACGGTCGCCGTGTTTGCCGAGACCAACCGCCTGCCCTTCGACCTGCCGGAGGCGGAGGCGGAGCTCGTCGCCGGTTATCACACCGAGTACTCTTCGATGGGCTTCGCGGCCTTTTACATGAGCGAGTACCTCCACATGATCGTCGCCGCATCGCTGATGACCGTGCTCTTCTTCGGCGGGTGGAACCTCCCCTGGATCGACATCCCCTTCGGCGGCTGGGCCGGCGCCCTCCTGTCGATGGGGGTCTTTGCGGCCAAGGTCGCATTCTTCATGTGGTTCTTCGTGTGGGTGAGGTGGACCCTCCCACGCTTCCGCTACGACCAGCTGATGGCGCTCGGGTGGAAGGTCATGATTCCCCTGGCAACTCTCAACTTCCTCTGGGTCGGGGCCGCCATGGCCCTCGGGTACGTGTAGGCGGGTGATCATGGTGACCGCCGTCTTTCTCATCGCAGCTGCTCTCGCGGTGATCTTCGCCGTCCTCGCGGTCGTGCCGCGAAACCCGATGACCAACGTGTTGTCACTGGTGGTGCTGTTCTTCGCCATGGCGGCGATCTTCGCCATCCTCGGAATGGATTTCCTGGCCGCCATCCAGGTCATCGTCTACTCGGGGGCGATCCTCGTCCTCTTCCTCTTCGTGATCATGCTGCTCAACATCCGCAAGGTCGAGCCCTTCGGCAGCGGCCGAGGGTGGCAAGCCTTCATCGGTACCCTGGTGGCGGCGGGCATCGGCACCATCGTCCTGGTGGTCGTCGGGCTGCTCCTTCCGGAGCATGGCGCCGTGCTGCCGGGAGCCGTCGAAGCCGGGACCGCCGTGCCGATCGGTCAGGCCCTCGTGAGCACTCACCTCTTCGCCTTCGAGTTCATCACCTTGCTGCTGGTGGCGGCGATCGTCGGCGCGGTCTATCTGGGCAGGAGGGACGAACGGTGACCCCCGCGGACATGGTTCCCGTTCCCTATACCTGGGTGCTGGCGCTTTCGGCGGTCCTGTTCGCGATCGGCGTCGTCGGTGTGCTGCTGCGACGCAACGGCATTGCGATCTTTCTGTCACTCGAAATCATGCTCAACTCCGCCAATCTGGCTTTCGCGGCATTTGCCTACCGCTTCGCCACAGGGCACCTCACGGCGGCCGCCGCCCTCGACGGGCAGATCTTCGTTTTCTTCGTGATTGCGGTCGCTGCCGCGGAAGCGGCGGTCGGCCTGGCCCTCTTCATCGCACTCCATCGTCTGAAGGGCTCCATCGATGTCGATCGTGCCAACATCCTTCGCTGGTAGGAACGGGTGATGCTCGGTTCCCTCTGGTTGATCCCGGTCCTGTGCCTCGCCGGTGCGGTGGTCAACCTGATGCTCGGGGCCTTCAAGGCTCCCAAGAGCGCAGTGACGGTGGTCGGCGTGGGATCTGTCGGCGTCGCCACTGTGGCCGCCTATGTCGCACTCGTGGAGTACCTGGAGCAACCCTACCCGGAGATCACCGAGCGCTATTTCACCTGGATCTCGGCTGGAGAGATCACGGTCAACGCGTCCCTGCTGCTCGACCCGCTGTCAGCGGTCATGGTCGCATTCGTGACCTTCGTTGGGTTCCTGATTCACGTCTACTCGATGGGGTATATGCACTCCGAGAGTGAGGCGGGTTACGCACGCTATTTCGCCTATCTCAACCTCTTCATGTTCGCCATGCTGCTGCTCGTCCTCGGATCCAACCTGCCGGTGCTCTTTGTCGGGTGGGAGGGCGTCGGCCTGTGCTCGTATCTCCTGATCGGCTACTACTTCGACAAGAAGTGGTGCGCGGCGGCGGGCAGCAAGGCGTTCATCGTCAACCGTATCGGCGACCTCGGCTTCCTGCTCGCCATCTTCGCCACCTTCGCAGTCTTCGGCAGCGCCGAGTTTGGCGAGGTTCTTCCTGCCGCCGCGGCGCACCCCGAGATGTATGCGGGGACGGCAACGGTCATCGCCCTGTTGCTCTTTGTCGGTGCGGTCGGCAAGTCAGCCCAGATTCCGCTTTACGTCTGGCTGCCAGATGCGATGGCGGGTCCGACCCCGGTGTCGGCTCTCATCCACGCCGCGACGATGGTCACCGCCGGCGTGTATATCGTAGCCCGCTGCAACGTGTTTTTCAGGCTCAGCCCCACGGCCATGCTGGTTGTTGCGGTCGTTGGCGCCGCCACCGCGCTCTTCGCTGCGACCATCGGTCTGGTCCAGAACGACATCAAAAAGGTCCTCGCCTACTCGACGGTCTCCCAGCTCGGTTACATGTTCCTGGCGGCCGGCGCAGGGGCTTACGTCGCCGCGATCTTCCACGTGCTGACGCACGCCTTCTTCAAGGCCTGCCTCTTCCTCGGCTCCGGGTCGGTGATTCACGCCAATTCAGGCGAGCAGGACATGACTCGGATGGGCGGCCTTCGAAAGCTCATGCCCACCACCTATTGGACCTTTCTGGTGGCGACGCTGGCGATCACCGGGATCCCGCTGTTTGCCGGCTTCTTTTCCAAGGACGAGATACTCGCTCGCGTCTTTGCGGCCGGTGCCACGGATCTCAACGGATATGGCAAGGTGTACGAGGTCTTGTGGTACCTCGCCGTGGGCGGTGCCCTTCTCACGGGCTTCTACATGTTCCGCGCGGTCTACATGACCTTTCACGGCCGCTTCCGCGGAAACGAGAAGGTTGAGCGCCACATCCACGAGTCGCCGAGCAGCATGACCATCCCATTGGTCGTCCTCGGGGTCCTGTCGATCGTCGGCGGATTCGTCGGCTTCCCGGGGCAGCTCTTGCACAAAACCGGGTGGAACCTGATCGAGACATTCCTCCACCCGATCCTCCTGCCGATCGGCGATGCCGCCCACGCGGCGGCAGCGACCGACCACGCGCCGCACGCCCTGAGCCTCGGCACCGAGTGGCTGCTGGTCGGCCTGTCGGTGGCGGTCGCCGTGATCGGATGGATGATCGCGAGACGGTTCTATACCGGCGACGATCCCTTCGCGATCCCGAAACAGCTTGCCGGACGGCTGTCGATCCCCTACCGAATCCTCTTCAACAAGTACTGGATCGATGAAATCTACGGTGGGTTGATCGTCAGACCCGTTCACCGCCTCGCCGTGATCCTGTGGAGGGTCTTCGACGAGCTCATCATCGACACCCTGTTTGTCAACGGAACGGCCTTCGCCGTCGAGCTCACCGGCGACGTCCTCCGCTTCTTCCAGACCGGCAACGTGCGCAACTACGCTTTGGCGGTGGCCGCAGCGATCCTCGCCCTGGCTGCGGTCCTCTGGTGACGGGAGGTGATGGAATGAACGAGCACCTTCTGACCATCGTCACCCTCGGGCCGACGGCCTTTGCCGTCGTCCTGCTCTTCATCCCGATGCATTGGAAATTGGTGCACCGGGTCGTCACGCTTCTGGTGTCGATCGTGATGTTCGCCATCTCGACCCGGCTATGGAGCGGTTTCAACCCCGACGACCCGGGCTTTCAATTCGTCGATCGCTTCGCCTGGATACCCCAGTTCGGGATCGAGTTCCACATCGGCGTGGACGGCATCTCTCTCCTGCTCGTGTTGCTGACGACCCTTCTCCTGCCGGTGGTGGTCCTGGCGGCGTGGTCTCTCAACATCGAGCACATCAAAAGCCTCCACATCACCTTCCTCCTGCTGACCACCGGGATGATCGGCACCTTTGTCGCTCTCGATCTCTTCCTCTTCTACATCTTCTGGGAGATCACCCTGATCCCGATGTACTTCATCGTCGGTGTGTGGGGCGGGGCCCGCCGAATCTACGCGGCGGTCAAGTTCTTCATCTTCACCATGGCCGGCTCGGTCTTCATGCTTGTGGCGATTCTCTACCTGGCGTGGTTCCACCACCAGGAGACCGGCGTGTGGTCGTACAGCTACGTGGACTTCCTCCGTACGGCTCCGTTGCTGGCCACCTCCGGCGGCCTCCTCGCGCCCGGGCTGCTGGTTTTCGCAGCCTTCGCCCTCGCGTTCGCGATCAAGGTTCCCATCTTTCCCCTCCACACCTGGCTTCCCGACGCCCACGTCGAGGCGCCGAGTACCGGGTCGGTGATTCTGGCCGCTGTGCTGCTCAAAATGGGCACCTACGGACTCCTCCGCTTCAACCGTGCGCTCCTCCCGGACGCCTGGGAGATCTTCGCTCCGCTGCTGATGGTCCTGGCGGTGATCGGCATCATCTATGGCGCGCTGGTGGCGATGGTCCAGCCCGACGTCAAGAAGCTGGTCGCCTATTCCTCGGTGAGCCATCTCGGTTTCGTTGTCCTCGGTCTCGCTGCCGGAACTCAGGCCTCGACTCAGGGTGCGATTCTGCAGATGATCAACCACGGTCTCACCACCGGTGCGCTCTTCCTTCTCGTCGGCATGCTCTACGAGCGCACCCACACCCGCGTGATCGATCAGTATGGCGGCTTGGCGGCAGTGATGCCCGTGTTCACCGCGATCTTTATCCTGGTGACCCTCGGGTCGATCGGCCTGCCGGGCCTCAACGGCTTCGTGGGCGAGTTCCTGATTCTGGCTGGCGCCTGGGCCGATCACCCGGTGGCGGTCGTGCTCGGCGGGCTCGGGGTCATCCTCGGCGCGGTCTACATGTTGTGGATGGTCCAGAGAGTCTTCTGGGGGCCGGTCGAAATCAGCGCAAACTACGCGCTTCCCGAAATCAGCGTTCGCGAGGTCTTTGTCGTCGCACCGATGGTGGTGCTGATCGTCTGGATCGGCGTCCACCCCAACTCGTTCCTGGAACCCATGGAGGCGTCGGTCCGCCTCCTGCTCACGCGATGATTGGGGGCTGATGGTGCCGACACCAACCCAGGCCGACCTCATCGCCGTGGCGCCGGAGATCATCCTCACCCTCACGGCGGGCCTCGCCCTGGTCATCGAGTCCTTGCTTCCCCGGCTGCGGCGATCCCTGAGCGCCATCTGTCTGTTGGCCATCGGGGGCGCGTTGTGGGCACGCCTCGCATTCGAGCTCCCGGGATCGGTTTGGGGCGGAATGCTTCGGGTCGACTCGCTCACCGCTTTTGTCGACACCTACATCCTCATCGCCGTCTTCTTCGCGATGTGGATGGCGGGACCGTTCATGCGCCGCACCGGCGCCGAAAACGGGGAGTTCCACGCCCTCTTGCTCCTCGCAACCGTCGGATCGATGGTGATGGCCTGCTCGATCAACCTGCTCACGATCTTTCTCGGTCTCGAGCTCCTGTCGATTCCCCTTTACGTCCTCAACGCCTTTCTGAGGCGCCACGACGTGAGCGTCGAGGCGGGTCTCAAGTACTTCATCGTGGGGGCCTTCGCCTCCGCCTTCGTAGCCTACGGCATGGCCCTCCTCTACGGCGCTTCGGCCTCGACCTCGTTGGTCGATGTCGGCCGGCACGTCGTCGAGCTCGGGTTTCTGAACCCGCTGACAGCGCTGGGTTTTGCCATGGTCGTCGGCGGGCTCGCGTTCAAGCTCGCGCTCGTCCCCTTCCACGCGTGGGCGCCCGACGTCTATCAGGGCTCCCCCACCCCGGTCACCGCCTTCCTTTCGGTCGTGCCCAAAGGAGCCGCTCTGATCGTCCTGCTGCGTATGGTCGACGGCATGGACCTCCTCCACATCTCGCCACGCTGGATCGCTGCCGCTGGCGTCATCGCCGTCGCCTCACAGACGCTGGGCAACCTGGTCGCAATCGTCCAGCGAGACATCAAGCGAATGCTCGCCTACTCGGGGATCGCCCACATGGGCTATGCCCTCGTGGCCGTGATCGTCTCCGGTACGGAGGGTGGCGCGGCCGTGTTGGTCTACCTCGCCGCCTACACCCTGATGAACATGGGCGCCTTCGCGTGCGTGGCACAGCTCTCCGAGCGCGAAGACCGCCAGCACCTGATACGCGACCTCTCGGGCCAGGGCTACAACCGTCCCGTGGCCGCCCTCGCCCTCACGATCTGTCTCTTCGCCCTCTCCGGCATCCCTCCGTTCATCGGCTTCACCGCCAAGTTCGTCGTCTTTCGTGCCGCCGTCAACCAGGGCTTCGTGTGGTTGGCCGTGATCGGCGTCGTCAACTCGCTGATCTCGGTCTTTTACTATGTCCGGGTGATCTACATCCTGTACATGCGACCCCTGCCCGAAAGGCAGCCTGAATACCGGAAATCGTTTGCGATCGCGTCGGCCGCGTTGGTGGCGGCGGTGCTGACCCTGCTGCTCGGTCTCTACCCGTCTTTCGTGCTGGCGGCCGCCCAGAGTGCTATCCTCGGTCTAACGAGGTAGCGCATGGTTGCTTACAAGCGTCACATCGATACCGCCAGCATCTCCGAGCTGACGATCTCACGTCTCTCCATCTACCTGAGATGCGTGGATCAGTTGCTCGAGCTCGGCGTCGATACCGTCTCGAGCCAGGAGATGGCGAAGCGCTTCAACCTCAACTCGGCCCAGATCCGAAAGGACCTCGCCTACTTCGGAGAGTTCGGTGTGCGTGGCGTCGGATACAACGTGCGCGAGCTTCGCCAATACGTGGTCGAGATCCTCGGGCTTGACCGGGAGCGCCGTCTGCTCATCGTCGGTGCCGGAAATCTCGGCAATGCCCTCTGTCACTACTCGGGTTTCTCGAGCGGCAACTTCCTGGTCGTCGGCGTCCTCGACTCGGACCCGAGGCGCATGGGCGACGCCACCCCGGCCGGGCTGCTGGTCGAGGATGCCGAGCGCATGGCGGAGATCGTCGCCCAGCGGTCCGTCGACATCGGCATCATCACAACCCCGGCGGCGGCAGCGCAGGCGGTGTGCGACCAGATGGTCGCGGCGGGTCTGCGGACGGTCCTCAATTTCGCCCCGGTTCGAGTGACCGGGCCGGACGAGGTGCTGGTGAAGACCGTCGACCTCAAGGTCCATCTGGAAGAGCTGTGCTTCTTCCTCGCTCATGCGGGCGGGGAATAGGCTCGGTCTCGTGCCTTGACTGCAGTTTCATACCAAGTGCAACTTTGATGCCACGGTCGAATATCGAGGCATCTCAATCGGGCACGGAAACGGAGACGGGCACGGGCCCTGGCCATCACGTGTAGCGCCTCGAGAGGGTTTGGGCTAAAGTAGCCCACATGGACGAGCCGACGACAATCGGTAAGTATGAGGTGATCGAGCAGATTGCCGTCGGCGGATTCGGCGTCATCTACAAGGGTTGGGACCCGTTCATCAAACGCAAAGTGGCCATCAAGATGTGCGCCACGCCGGACGACGAGGTCAGGCAGCGATTCCAGCAGGAGGCCCAGTTCGTCGGCAACCTCGTCCACCGCAACATCACCCTCGTCTTCGATTTCGGTGTCGAGAACGAAGTTCCCTACATCGTGCAGGAGTTCCTCTCGGGATACGACCTCGACGAGCTTCTCAAGGCCAATGTGGTCGACGATGAGGACACCATCGTCTCGATCCTGATCCAGGTCTGCGAGGGGCTCGAGTTCGCCCACCAACGAGGCATCGTCCACCGGGACATCAAGCCGTCCAACATCCGTGTCCTCGAGGACGGCACCGTCAAGATCATGGATTTCGGCATCGCCAAATCCGTCCTCGCCGCCTCCAAGCTGACGCAGACGGGGATCGCGCTCGGGACGGCGGGCTACCTCGCCCCGGAACAGATTCAAGGGCGAACGGTCGACGCCAGGACCGACATCTTCGCAGTGGGCGTCGTCGCCTACGAGCTCGTGACCGGCACCCGGCCGTTCGAGAGCGCCACGCTGTCGAACGTCCTTTACAAGATCCTCAACGAAGAGCCCGAGTACCCGACCGATGTCGATGGCGGGTGCAGCGAGGCGCTGGAGACGGTAATCCGCCGTTGCATGGCCAAGGAAGCCGAGGAGCGCTATCAGACGGCCGCCGATCTGCTGGTCGATCTCCGGAAGATCGCCGTCGCCACCACCCCCGATGCCGGAAGCACCAAGGAGCTGACCACGGGTGTGCTGCGGCGCGCCATGCGGGGCATGCCGACGCCTGCACCGGACGACCCGGATCAACCGACCCGCCGCGTGGCCACACCGAGATCGCAACCGACGACGCCGACACCCCCTCCGACTCCGCAGAACACCAAGCTCCACCGCACGCCAGAGGTCCACGCCGATGACTCGGGTGGGCGGAGCCCGGTCCTCTACATCTTCATCGGACTTCTGGTGATCCTGATCGGAGCCGCCGCGACCCTCTACTTCTCGCACGAGGCCCAACAGCTCGTCTTTGGCGAAGCGGGCGCGCCGTGGATCCCGACTCCCACTCCGACCGCGACCCCCACCGCCACCCACACGCCGACCGGGACCGCGACCGCGACCGCCACTGAGACGCCCGAGCCCAGCCCGACCGCGACGCCGGCGCCGGTCCAGGTCCGTCTGATCGTCGATCCTCCGGCCGAGGTCACGATCGACGGCAGGCCCTTCGGCAGCGGTCGCACACCCGGTGGATCGGTGCGCCTCACCCCCGGGTCTCATACCTTCACGCTGGCACTACCCGACTTTCCCGAGAAGACCTTGACGCGGGAGATCACCTCGTCTACCAAGACCCTCTCGCTCACACTCGAGATCGGCCTCCTCACGGTCACCGTCGACCCCGAGCGGGCGCCGCCCGGGGGGGTCGCCTACCTCGACGGCGATGTGCTGGGACCGGTGCCGCTGGTGCGGAGAAAGGTCGCGGCCGGTGAGCACGAGCTGGTGGTTCGCTGGGACGGCACGAAACCGTTCCGGAAGACGGTCGTGGTCCCGCGACTGCCGAACCCGGCGTTGATCGTCCCGTCAGTGGCGCCGCCCTCGGAGTGAGACGCGGGCAGCACCCGGGGAGCCTTCCCGCTCAGACGTGCGAGGTGCCACCCCTCACATTGTTTGGTGGAACACTTCGAAGACTGAATCGCCATGGGTCTAACAATGTGAGGAGTGGCACCGGAGACGTCGACGCCGCATGCGCGTCTCAGGGTCCGTCGATTCACAGAGTTGCCGACTTGTTACATCGACGGTAGAGTGAGGGCATGCGTGGATCCATCTATCGGCCCATTCTTGTTGCCCTGGTGCTGGCGCTCCTCCCACCGGCCGTCGGCCTGGCACAGACCGCCACGCCGAGCGAGGAACTCGCCCTCCAGGCCTACCGCCAGGGTGAGATTGACCGGGCAGTCGATCTCTACACAAAGGCGCTCTCCGAAACGGACGATCCGAACCACCGCGCCCGCCTCCAGGTCCAGATCGCGTGGAATCTGTTCTTCCTCGGTCGAACCGAGGAGGTGAGGACCCACCTCCGCGCCGCCCTGGTCGAAGACCCGAATCTCGCCCTCGACGATGCCTACTACAACCAGGAGTTCCTAGACCTCTTCGAGCGCGCCCGGCGGACGAACTTCGAATCCGCGGCCAGCGGGGCGGCGCCGCCGCCGGATCTCGAGGCGACGGTGAGCAGCATCAGCGACCGAATCAGCCAGCAGTCCGACCTCGAGGGAGCACTCGCCGACGTCGACCGCTTGATCGCATCCTATCCACGGGACGGCCGCCTGGTTCCGCTCAAGGTCGAGATCCTCCGCCTGGTGGGTCGTACCGACGAGGCCGAAAGCCTCAGCTTGTCGCACGGCGCGGCCCTCGAAAGCGGGGTCATCGACGAGGTGTACTCGGTGCCCGATCTGATTCTCCGTGCCAATCGCCTCCTCGAGGAGGGTGACGCGACGACCGCGCTTCAGCTGGTCCGCCAGGCCGTGAACCGGCAGCCCAACAACTCCTACGCACTGGAGCTCATGGCCGAGGCGGCGATGCAGACCGCCGACTGGCAATCGGCGGAGTTCGCCCTCAAATCCGCGCTCGGTCTGCAGCCCGACAACATCGGTCTCAAGCTGCGTCTCGGCGAGGTCTACCTCGCGACCTTCGAGGCATCGGCGGCGAGGGACATCTTCAAGTCGCTGACCGAGCTCTACCCCACCTCGGATCGCGCCTGGGCTTCACTCGGTCTCTTGGAGGCCCGCCTCCACAACAACGAACGGGCCCTCGACGCGCTCTCCCACGCCCTGGCCGAAAATCCGATGCTCCCGGCCGTACAGCTCGCGAACGGCGAGCTGCTGCTGATGGAGGGCGATCACCAGGGTGCCCTGGAATCCTTCGAAGCGGCTGAGAAGCTGATGCCGAACGATCCCCAGCTGGCGGCGCGCTACGGTCAGGCCCTCCTCGCCGCCGGTCGGAGTCAGGAGGCCCTGCAGCATCTCAGGGCCGCGGTCGAGGGCGGATTCGACGAGGCCGACGTGCAGCGATCGCTGGCGCTGGCGCTCGCACTCAACTCAAGCTACGCGGAGAGCCGGCGCGTCCTCGAGGCGTCGGGAACCGATCCCAACGGCGATCACGAGATCGTTGCCGGTTTTCTCGAGCTGCAGAACGGCGATCAGGTCGAAGCCGAGGACACATTCAAGCGAGTCGTCTCGACTCGGCCCGACAGCGCCGCCTCGGTCAATCTCCTCGCGGCGGCCGTCTATCCGCAGTTGCGCTTCGGGGATGCTGTGCTCCTCCTCGAGCGGGCCCACGAGCTCGATCCGACGATCGCGGAGGTCGACGGCAACTTGACCAAGGCCAAGGCGGCCCGCGCGGCCGAAGCCCTCGCAGAAAATGCGAGGCCGGTCAAGGCGCTTCCACAGTAGCCCTCAATCGACGCCGCCGGATCCACGATGCAGGGTGCGGTTGGCAAGGTGGGCTTCGCGCCTTCTCTCTGCGACGGTGGTCATTTTCTGTCTCTCAGACGGTCATGACAGCGTTTCCAAGAACTCGATGATCGAATCGGCCGCGTCCGACGGCTGATGATTGTCTTCGTAAGTGAGCCGCGCCGCGTGGCGGCGGGCCTGCCATTCCTCCCCGTCCGCCGACGCAAGGGCAAGCAAACGGGCGAGCTCAGCCGGGGCCGAGGCTCCCGGCGTTATTCTCGGCGCAGCCTGTTCGGGCCACTCGAGGAACTGGTGAAGACCACCAACTGCCACCGGAGTGCCGGTTGCGAGAAAACGAAGCGCAGCGGCCGAGGTCTCGCCGGCCGACGGCGTGCGCAGAACGACCCCGAGATCGGCCGCCGCCGGCACGCGAGGGAAGCGCTTTGTTTCCACCCAACCCGTTGTGCTGACGAAGTCGCCGGCTCCAACCGCGTTGGCCGCTGACTGGACCTCATCCAGACCCCCGCCCTCACCCACCAGGACCAGTCTCGCTGGGATACCCGACCGCCTCGCTGCGGCGAGCCCGGCCACGATGTGCGCGAGACCTTTTGCAGGGGTCAGGAAGCCGAGGTGCATCAGCACGATGTCCTTCGCCGGGATGCCGAGGCGTTCCCGTTCGGCATTGCAGTCGAACGTTCCGGGATCTGCCACGGACAGGCCGACTCGGTGGACCGGGAGTCCGGGGAATTCTCGCTCCAGCACTGCGTGGCCCCACCGCGAATGAACGATGGCCCCCTTCGCTCCCTCGACAAAAGCCCCTCTCGAAGGAAAGAGAAAGGCGTCGCGCGGACCGGTGATGCCTGAACTCCTTGCGTACGCCAATGCAGCTCCAGACGCTCCGTGAGCCTGGCGAAGCTGGGTTTCGAGGGCTTCGATATCGCCGTCCGCCATCTCGACGAGGAGGTGGTGGAGCACCAGATCGTGAAAGACCACCACGGTGCGGGGGCCCTGGAGACGGCCGACAAGCCACGCGTGGTGGGTGTTGTTGCCGAGGTGGATCAGCGAGATCTCGTCATCCTCGGGAGAGGTTTCGGTAGGCACGACCTCGATGCCGTCGCCCGCGAAACCGGGAGCCTCGCCGTGCTCGGTTGGCGGCTGCAACACCCGCACCTCGGCACGTTTCGCGAGCTCGCCGAGAAGCTCGACCGCATAATCGCTGACTCCCGATCGGGTCGGGGGCAGCGGTGAGCCCCACAGGATCTTCATGGCATCACCGTAGCATCGAATGAGGAATGAAGCCGCAGGAATTGGGCGTTCCCGCCTCTCCCCCCCAACCTCCCGATTCGGCGATCCGGGCGGGTGAGCTGCATGCGTCATTCTTCATTCCTCATCCAGCCGGGATATGATCGCGAGGTGAAGCTGGGTCGCTTTTTCCTCATCGTTCTCTACATGGGCTACCTGGTCAACGCCGGCTTGCTGCTCATTCTGCTCCCATGGTCGAGGGCGTGGGGCCTGCTCCTGACCCGCTTTCCGCCCGGCGCCGCGGCCTTGCTCGATCTGCCGTGGATTCGTGGGCTGTTGTCCGCCTTCGGTGTCCTCCACCTCCTGTTGGTTGCCTGGGAGCTGGTCAATCCGACGCTGCTGACGCCACAGGACGCACCGAAGACCGAGTCTCAGAAACATCAGCAGTCTTGATCTGTGGCCGACGTGGGCTTAGACTTGCGCACGTGGGGCGCCGCGTTCTGATCGTCGACGATGAGCCATACATCCGGCGCATACTGTCGTTCAAGCTTCGCCGCGAAGGTTTCTCTACCTACGAGGCACCTTCCGCCGAGGCCGCAGAGAAGGTCCTCGCCGAAAGGGAGGTGGACCTGGTCCTGCTCGACGTGGCGCTGGCGACGCCGACCAACGGCTTCGATCTTGCCGCCGGGCTCCGACGGAACGCGAGAACCCAGCACCTCCCGATCATCATGCTCACGGCTCGGGGTTTTGCCGCAGATGTCCTCCGTGGACGCGAGGTCGGCGCCGCCGGTTACATCACCAAGCCGTTCGCGGCGGACGAGGTCATCCGCAAGGTCCGCACGTTCCTGGGTTAGTGCGCCACTGTCAGGCGCTCGATGCCGCAACGCCAGCTGGTGAACCACCAAGACACCACCTTCAGCAAGAAAGCTCAAGAGGTTTTGTTTGTGTCTGGCTTGTCGATCCCATGTGACGCTTGACAACGTCCGCATCGTCTGTGAATTCGCCCACGACCTTTGTGATGGCACAAGGAATCCTTGGTGTTCTCGGCGCCTCGGTGGTGAATTGGGTGGGTGGTTGTTCCTGACGAAGCTTTGTCCTGGCCAGCCAATGCCTTGACGGCATTGTCCACCCCGCGTAGTCTCGCATGCCGGAGAAGGCTTGGAGAACGCGACATGTACCGCACGACACTGAATTTGCCGAAAACGAGCTTCTCGATGCGGGCGAAGCTGCCGCAGCGGGAGCCGGAGATGCTGAAACGCTGGAACGAGACCGACCTCTACGGCAAGATTCGCAAGGCCCGCGAGGGATCGCCCCGGTTCATCCTCCATGACGGTCCGCCGTACGCCAACGGATCGATCCACATGGGTACGGCCTTCAACAAGATCCTCAAAGACATCGTCGTCAAATCTCGAACCATGCTCGGCTTCGACAGCCCCTACGTTCCCGGCTGGGACTGCCACGGGCTGCCGATCGAACACCAGGTCGACAAGCAGCTCGGCGACACGAAGCTCGAGATGGACATCCCGTCCATACGGCGTGCCTGCCGGGAGTTTGCCGACCGTTGGTACAAGGTGCAGAGGGAAGAGTTCGTGCGCCTCGGCGTGCTGGGTCGCTGGGACGACCCCTATCTGACCATGGACCACGAGTACGAGGCCGAGATCGCAACCGCTCTGCACGGGTTCATGCTCGCCGGCTATGTGCAGAGGGGTCTCAAACCCGTCCACTGGTGCTCGGAGTGCCGCACCGCGCTGGCCGAGGCCGAGGTCGAATACCAGGACCACACCAGCCCGTCGGTGACGGTCGCCTTCGCCCTCGATGACGATGCTCGTGTGAAGCTCGAGATCCCCGACGGCGAGGGGGCCGCGGCTCTGATCTGGACCACCACACCGTGGACCCTCCCCGCCAACCTGGCGACCGCTCTCCACCCGGATTTCGAGTACCTGCTGGTGCGGGCCGAAGATCGTCTGTGGATTGTCGCCGCCGAGCTCCTCGAAGCTACCGCGCAGGCCGCCGGCTGGAGCGAGCCCGAGACCGTCAAGGTGTTCAAGGGCGGGCTGCTCGAGGGCGCTCACTACCGCCACCCTCTGACCGGCAGGACGGGGCTCTTCATCCTCGCCCCGTACGTGACCCTCGATCAAGGGACGGGTCTGGTGCACACCGCGCCCGGACACGGCGCCGAGGACTTCGTCATCGGCCAGGACTACGGCCTCGAGCCCTACGCGCCGGTCGGGGACGACGGCCGTTTCACCGACGACGTCAGCGAGTGGGCCGGCCTCCACGTGCACGAGGCCAATGGGCCCATCGTCGACAAGCTCCGCGAGCTCGACGTCCTCCTCGCGCACAAAGAGGTCACACACTCGTATCCCCACTGCTGGCGGTCGAAGAATCCCGTCATCTTCCGTGCGACCGACCAGTGGTTTATTCGCATGGACCGCCACGAGCTCAGGTCGCGGTCTCGGGAAGCACTCCACAACGCCGGATGGATCCCCCGGTGGGGCGAGGCGAGGATCGACGGGATGGTCGAAAACCGACCCGACTGGTGTATTTCCCGACAGCGGATGTGGGGAGTTCCGATCACGGTTTTGACCTGCGGGGGCTGCGGGAGCCCGGCCATCAACGAGACCGTCTTCGATCACGTCCGGAAGGTCTTCACCGAGCAGGGATCCGACGCCTGGTACCTCTTGGAGGCCCATGAGCTGCTGCCTCCGGGGTACTCGTGCGACGGGTGCAGCGCTACCACATTCAAGAAGGAAACCGACATCCTCGACGTCTGGTTCGACTCCGGAGTGAGCCACCTCGCGGTCTGTGACACCGAGCGCTACGGTCTCGATTGGCCGGCCGATCTCTACCTCGAGGGCCAGGACCAGTACCGCGGCTGGTTCCAATCTTCGCTGGTAGCGTCGGTCGGGCTCAAGGGCCTTCCCCCCTACCGTGAGGTCGTGACCCACGGCTTCGTGGTCGATGCCGAGGGACGCAAGATGTCCAAGTCGATCGGCAACGTCATCACCCCCGACGAGCTCCTCACGAAGTACGGCGCCGACATCCTGCGGCTATGGACCGCCATGGTCGACTTCCGTGAAGACATCCGCATCTCGGAAGAGATCATGGACCGCAACGCCGAGGCCTACCGGAAGATCCGCAACACCCTCCGCTTCCTGCTCGGCAATTTGGCAGATTTCAACCCCGAAAAGGATGCGGTCTCCGAGACCGAGCTCGACGGCCTCGACGCCTACATGCTCCACGCCGCCCGCCGGCTCGCTGCCGATGTCGCCAGGGCCTACCAGGCCTACGAGCTGGCCAGCCTTTCCCACCGCATCCTCAACTTCAGCACCGTCGACCTCTCGAGCCTCTACCTCGACGTCAACAAGGATCGGCTCTACTGCGACCACCCTGAAGATCCCCGCCGGCGTGCCACCCAGACGGTGGTCTATCGCGTCGCCGAGATCCTCGCCACTTTGCTGGCACCGGTGCTTTCGTTCACCTCGGAGGAGGTGTGGCAGCTGCTGCCCGGCGAGCGCGAAGAGTCGGTGCACCTGGCGGGCTTTGCCGTCCCGGAGGCGGAGGCAATGGAGAGCTTCGAAAACGAGGAGGCGATTCGTCGTCTGCTCGGCCTCCGCGACGTCGTGCTGGCCGCACTCGAAGAGCTTCGCCAGGCAGGCGCGATCGGCAAGTCGGAGGAAGCGAAGATGCGTTTCTCGGGCGATGCCGAGACACTTCTGGCTGATCTCGAAGCCACCGGCATCGATCTGGCGAGGTTTTTCATCGTCTCTTCGGCCGGCGAGGGCGAGGTCGGCGACGAAGGTGCCGAGGTGCCCTCGTACCCTGGCTTGCAGATTGCCGTCGCCCCGTACGATGCCCACACCTGCAGCCGTTGCTGGCGCCGCGTCGAGCAGCCGGTCGATGATCCGGACCTCCCGGATCTCTGCGAGCGTTGCTATGAGGTGGTGACCCGGCTCCTCGCCGAAGGCCGGGCCGAGCTCCAGAAGGACGACGCCTGATGCGCGGCGTTCTGCCCTGGCTCACCGCCATTTTGGTGGTCGTCGCCGACCGCATCACCAAGGCCATGATCCTCGCCCGCCTCGAACCCGGGGGTTGGATCGAGGTCTTCCCGGGCTTCGCCATCACCCACGTCCACAACCGAGGGATTGCATTCAGCCTCTTCGCGGGCGGTGGTCCGCTGACGCGGATCATCCTCCACCTGGTGATCTTCACCTCCGTCGTCATCATCGCCGCCATGGTCGTCCGCCACGGCCACCACAGCCGCCTCGGCGGGCTGGCCTTCGGCCTCATCCTCGGCGGCGCGGTCGGCAATCTCATCGACCGCGTGCTCTATGGCTCGGTCATCGACTTCGTTCACCTGTGGACAAAGCTTGCCGGCCGCACATGGGCGTGGCCCGACTTCAATGTCGCCGATGCCTCGATCACCATCGGCGCCGTGTTGCTCATCGCCAACGAGTTTCGCGGTCAGCGATCCGAGCGTGACGATGCACCCGATACTGATTGACTTCGGGTTCTTCCAGCTCCCTTCCTACGGCGTGCTGCTCGCGACCGCCGTCATCGTCGCCCTGTGGACCCTCCGTCTTCGCGCTGATCGCGCCGGGATGGACGGAACGCAGCTCGTGGATTTCGGTCTGTGGCTCGTCATCTGGGCCCTTGTCGGCGCCAAGCTGCTGTTGGTCCTCGTCGAGCTGCCGCGCTATCTGAGGGACCCGGCGGCGATTCTCGGCACGATCCGGGCCGGCGGCGTCTTTCTCGGCGGTTTCGTGGCCGCGATCGTCGCCGCGGTGGTCCTTCTTCGCCGTTACAGGTTGCAGGCTCTGCCATCCTTCGATGTGCTCTCCCCTTCTCTCGCGCTCGGGCATGCGATCGGGCGCATGGGCTGCCTGCTGGCCGGCTGCTGTTGGGGCGCGGCCTGCGACCTGCCGTGGGCCATCACCTACACGGACCCGATCGCCGCGCAGAACCTCGGCACCCCGCTCCACCAGCCGCTCCACCCCTTTCCGGTCTACTCCGCGCTTTTCAACGTCGCCCTGTACCTCGGGCTCGCTGCTCTCTCCAAGCGTGGCCTCGCTCCGGGCCGTGTTTTCGCCACCTATCTGATGTGTTACGGCGTGGGCCGCTTCCTGCTCGAGTGGACGCGTGGCGACGCGGCGCGAGGCTTCGTGTTCGGCGGCGCGCTGTCGGTCAGCCAGCTGATTTCGATCGGCCTCGTCCTGATCGGCGCCGGCCTCCATCTGTGGGTCAGCCGGCGTCACGCGGCGTGACCACCCGCCACGAGTTCACGGTCCCCGACGAGCTGCAGGGCACCCGACTCGATCTCTGTCTGGTGGAGCTCCACCCCGAATGGAGCCGCTCGCGTGTCCGCAAGTTGGTCGATGGCGGTCACGTGCGGCTCAACGAAAGAACTGCGAAGGCTTCGACTTCAGTTCAGGTTGGAGATTCGATCGTCGTCGACGAGCCTTCTCCCCAGCCGCTCGAGGTGGAGGCCGAAGACATTCCTCTCGATGTCCTCCACGAGGATGCCGACATCCTGGTCCTCAACAAGCCGGCCGATCTCGTCATTCACCCCGCTGCCGGCAACCCGTCCGGCACCCTGGTCAACGCACTCCTCCACCACTGCCGGGACCTCTCCGGGATCGGCGGCGTCGAGCGCCCCGGGATCGTCCATCGCCTCGACAAGAACACCACCGGCATCATGGTGGTCGCCAAGTCGGACCGCGCCCACCTCGCATTGTCGATCGCCTTTCGCCGCCACGAGGTACGGAAGACCTACGCCGCCCTGTGTTTCGGGGTGCCGGCGGAGCGCGAGGGTGTGGTCGACGCCCCGATCGATCGCCACCCCCGCCATCGCAAGGAGATGGCCGTGGTCAAGGAGGGCCGCCGGGCTCGCACCCTCTATCAGGTCGACGCGAGCTTTGGCGGAGCCTCCTTGCTCAGCTGCCGGCCCGTCACCGGTCGCACCCACCAGATCCGTGTTCACATGGCGCACATCGGCCACGCCATCGTCGGCGATCCGCTCTATGCGGGGAGGCAGTGGCGCAACCTCTCGGAGCCGACCGCCCAGGCGGCCTGCCGGGCATTTCCCCGTCAGGCGCTCCATGCGCAGCGCCTCGAGTTCGAGCATCCCGTGACCAAAGAACTCGTCGAGTACGAGGCCCCCCTCCCGCCCGACCTCGAAGACCTCATCGAGGTGTTGCGACGTTCCGCTTCGTGAATGGATGCGCCCCGACCTTCGGCTCTAGAAACACAAAGACGCAAAGAGCGCAAAGAAAAACAGAATAGATTCCGAACTGAAAAGAATTGCGATGCGTGTGCTTTGCGGGGGTGGTTGGGTCGGTGGCTTTGCGACGTTGCGTTTTCAACAGAGTTGCCGGCAGCTCATCGACCAACAGCGTCGAGCAGTTGACGTCGGAGTGGTTCCGGAGTGCGCTCGTCTGCCAGGACGAGATCGAGGTCGGCGCCGGTGTCGATATCGACCAACTCCTCGAGCTCGAACCAGGTGCCGCCGAGGGCCGCGATCCTGCGCCGAGTCTGGTGGAGCGTGTCCGGGCTCGACCACGGAATACGCGCAAAGAGGGCGAGCCCCGGGGGGCGCTGGGCCAGCAGCCAGTAGCCGCCGTCGGTCGCAGGCCCGAGCACCGCGTGCGCCCCGCCGAGCTTGGCCGAGGCCCTGGCCACGTGCGTCGCGGTCATCCAGGGACAGTCGGAGCCGACGATCACCACCCTCGTCTCTCCCTCCGAGAAACGGCGTGCAAAGGCATCGTTCATACGATCACCCAGATCGTCGCCTCGCTGAATTTCCACGAAGACGTCCAGGCTTCTCACCCACTCCCCGCTCGGCACATCCGCGAGCGACAGCACGACGCGCGTGCCGCTGCTTCGGGCTACGTCGAGCGTGTGAGCCAGCGTTGCGGCGTAGACCTGCGCCGCGGCTTCAGCGCCGATATCACTGGCGAGCCGGCTCTTGACCTGGCCAGGAACGGGTTCACGGCCGAAGATGACGAGGCAGGTCCTCATCGCACGTTCCCGTACCAGCGAGCCAGGGTCTCGGGTGCGACGCCCAGGCGGTGCAAGGTCGGAAAGAACGTGAAGATCAGACTCGTCGTGAGCGGCCGCTTTTCGGCGCGGCGCGCGGTCGTCTGGACCTCCAACGGGAGCCGCATGAGCTTTCCGAACTGCAGGCACGATCGGGCGAAGATCACGTCCTCCATCAACGGGATGTCGGGGAAGCGCCCGACTCGATCGAAGATCTCCCTCCGGACGGCGTAGGCCTGATCGCCGTACGGCAGCCCGAGACCGTGGGAGCGCAGGTCGAATACCTTGAGCCACCAACGGCGCACCCATGACGGCTCGCTCGTCGCCGAGGAAAGGGTCCGGAGCCGGAAGCAGGCGAGCGACACGCGCTCGTCATCGAGGGCTGTCTCGACGGCCGGGCGCCAGCCGCTGGGGAGTCGACAATCGGCATGGAGAAAGAGGAGCCGGCCGGCGACGGTCGAGTCCGCCCCGAGGTTGAGCTGAGGACCGCGGCCCGGAGGGCTCGTGACCACGTTCGCACCCGCCCTGCGCGCCAGCTCGCAGGTGCTGTCCTCGCTGCCCCCGTCGACGACCACGACGTCGAGCCCATCCAGGGGACCGACCGATTCCAGGCAGCCGCCAAGCGTCGCCTCCTCGTTCAGGGCCGGAATGACGACCGCCATTGCCAAGATGACTCTCCTCCACGCAATTTCGGGAGGATTCTACTTCGGGTTGATATGATTTTTTGATGGAGCGCATCGCCGCCGTTGACGAGATCCCCAGCGAAGGCCTGAGGTTTGACTATCGCGATGGACCATTTGAAGAGGAGGGAATTCTGCTGCGAATGGACGACGGCGAGGTCCGCGCCTACAAAAACGAGTGCCGCCACCTGCCGATACGCCTCGACGACCGCGAGCCGAAGGAGCTCTGGGATCCATCCGGCCGCTATCTGGTGTGCTCGTCACACGGCGCGCGGTACCAGCCGAGCGACGGCCTCTGCGTCAGCGGCCCTTGCGAAGGCTCACATCTCAAAGCCTTGGCAATCGAAATCAACGATGGAGTCGTGTACCTCGACACCTCGAAATTCGGCGGGTTCTTCGAGGTCTAGCTCAACCACCCCAATGAGGAGCGCATTGAGGCATCGACGACACAGGTGCCGCCCTTCGCATTGTTCGCCCTCATAGCGTCAATGGCTTGCGAAGCGAAGGATTCGAACACAGCGAAGAGTGGCACCACGCCCGTCGAAGCACGAAGGGCCGACCGTCGGATCAAATCGATGCCACGAACTCCGCCATTCGGTCGAAGGCTTCACGGATCGAGTTCACGCTCCAGAGGAGAGGCTGGTAGGTGGTGATCGGATAGCTTGTGTCCTTGGCCTGCCAGGGATCGAAGGGTCGGATCTCGACCTCGCCCGAGAGTGCGTGCTCGAGCTCGCCGAAGCTCGATAACAGACCGGCCCCATAGGCGCGAAGCTCACCGTTTTCGATGAGTACTCCATACTCGATCGTGAACCAGTAGAGCGTCGCAAGTTGCTCGACCTGCTTGTCGTCGGCCCGCAAAGAACCCTCACCGATCTTCTGCGACAGGTCGGCAAACTCCGGGATGGCCAGCATCGGGGCGTGGCCCATCAGCTCGTGCACGATATCGGGCTCCGGAGTGTAGAGAGGCTGCGAGTGGTGCCGGATGTACTGGGTGGCTGAAAACACACGTCGCGAGAGTGCGCCAAGAAACTGCCTCGCGGAGACCAGGCCCGCCACCGGTTGCAGGCTGAAGCCGGTGCGCTCGGTGAGAAAGGCGCTGACGTCGGCCAGTTGGGGTACTTCCTGAACCGAGTAGCGGATGTCGCCCACCACCTCGACGAAGGGTCTGCACGCGTGAGTCGGGTACAGAGCCGTGAGCTTGTCGAAGACCGTGGCCCATGTCGCGCGCTCGCTCTCGGTGTACTCCACGCGTTGCGGAGGCTCTCCGGAATCCAAGGGCGGCGCGAGGAGGGCGATCTCGTCGCGCCGCCGACGGTAATCTGGGTCGTTGAAGCCAGGGTGGTCCGCTTCCAGCTCGACGATGTGTTCCGGCATAATCCTCCCGCCCGTTGGTGGTGTTGCCGAATCACTATGCCATGCAGCCCTTGAAACCCGCAAGCAACTCCCCACTCGCTCCTCCCGCCTGGACACAAGATGCGGGATGCACCCACCCTCCCCTCCACCCGGATGCAAGATACAAAACCCATCCAGCCACACCCGCGGGTTTACGCGGTAAATCCGAGGGGTGGGTGGGCGGCCCTGCATCCTGGATCCTGCATCCGGGCGGGTGGTCGGGCGGGTGTATCTTGCATCTGGGCGCGCGTCGGGCGTTAATCTCTACCCCGGAGGTCCGTTTCATGGTTGACGAGAGAAACGAGGAGGAACGCGTGGAAGCAGCGCTCGCCAAACCTGAAACCGATGTCGGATGGCTCGAGACCATCTACCGCGAGGATGCCAAGGTCGTTCTTCAGGCCGCGTATCGCGTCACCGGCAACGTCGATGACGCCGAAGACGTGCTGCAGACGGTCTTCGCCAGGCTCGCGAACCGAGAGAGTCCGCCGGACTTTTCGACCGGGTCGCGCGCCTACCTTCGCCGAGCCGCGACCAATGCCGCGCTCGACATCGTCCAATCACGAAGGGTTCGCAACGGCGTGTCCCTCGAGGTCACCGGAGAAGAGGTGGGACGCGACCCCGCGCCGGACCCGGACCGCCAGCACCTCGGGCGCGAGCTCAAGGACCATCTCCGTCAGGCGCTCAGCAAAATCAGCCGCCGCGGCGCCGAGATCTTCGTTCTCCGCTATTTCGAAGGGCTCGACAACGCCGAGATCGCGGCCCACATCGGGACCTCCACCAACACCGTCGCGGTGACCCTTCACCGCGCTCGGGCACGAATCAAGGACGAGATGGCCCCATTCCTGGGAGGACTGCAATGACCGATCGTCATCACGAACACGACAGCATCGAGCGCGCCGCGGATGACATCCGCGCCGAGAAGATCGACGAGGCGACCGCCCGCAAAATCACCAAGCGTGTGTGGAAGCGCCTCGGCGTCGAGGGCGAAGCCCGCCGGCCGTTGTCCTCCTGCGCCGATTACCAGGCAGAGATTCCAGCCTTTGTGGCCGGAGAGCTATCCGATGCCCGTGCTCTTCTGGTCGGCGATCACACGCGAGAGTGCGTTCCCTGCCGGCGGGCCCTCATCGAAGCTCGAGACGGATCCAAGGAATTCTCTCCGCCGGTCGCCTCAGGTGGACAGGCGCCCTGGTTGCGTACGCCCCTCAGGATCGCGGCCGCAGTGCTCCTTCTCGTCGGCGGGTTTGCCGCCGTGCGAGGTCTCGGGGATATCACGGCCGACCGCGGGCTTCGCGCCAGCGTCGACACCGTCGACGGCTCACTTCAGCTGGTCGCCCGAAACGCCACACAGGAGCTTGTCGTCGACTCGCAGATTCGGTCGCGCCAGGTTCTGCGGACCGCCTACGCGTCGGGGGCGATGCTCCGCCTGGCCGACGGTTCCCTGGTCGAGATGGACGAACGGTCCGAGCTCCGGCTCCGCGCGTCCCGGCGCGGCACCACCATCGACCTCGCGCGCGGCAACATCATCGTCCACGCGGCCGAACAGGGAGGCAAGGCGCTCTTTGTCGCCACGAACGACTGCGAGGTGGCGGTCAAAGGGACCATCTTCGCCGTCAACCACGGGCTCAAGGGATCGAGGGTCTCGGTCATCGAGGGCGCCGTGGAGGTCCGCGAGGGTGCGTCGAGCGCACTCCTCCGACCCGGAGACCAAATCACCACCGGCGACCGTCTGCGGCGGGTCCCCCTCGAGGAAGAGATCTCCTGGAGCCGTGACGCGGCCGAGCACAAGGCTCTGCTCCGCGAGCTGACCGAGCTGCGGCGCGTCATCGCCGAGGCCGTCGACCACCATCCACCGAGGACGTCGACATTTCTCTTGGATCTCGCACCTGGAGACACCCTCCTCTATGCCGCCATGCCCAACATCACGGTTGACCTCGACGAGGCCCGAGCGGCCTTCTACGAGCGCCTCGCCTCGAGCGCGGTGCTCGCCGAATGGTGGCAGGAGCAGGTCGTCGCCAACGGTGTCGATGTCGAGATCGACAGACTTCTCGACCGCCTCGAACCGATCGGTGAAGCCCTCGGCGACGAGGCGGTGATCACCGTGCCGGCCTCGGTGATCCGCGGTCAGGAGGCCTTCGTCTTCATGGCGGAGTTGGACGATCCGTCGGCTTTCATCGATCTGCTGTCGACCGTGGTCGAGGAGGCCAATGCCGAATCGGCGGACCACACCGTGGCAGCTCTGATCGACGATCCGCACACGACGCCGCCCACCGAGGCCGAGGTCTTCTTCTGGGTCGAGGGGAACCTCTTCGCAGCCACCTCGAGTGTCGACGCTTTGAGGGAGCTCGCCAGCAGGCTTGACGACCCGGGAGCGCGTGCATTCGTCGGCTCACCGCTCCACGCCCAACTCGCAGACACCTACGCCAACGGCGTGTCCTGGCTCCTCGGGGCCGACCTCGCGGCGGCCATCGCCGAGGGAACGGTTGACATCCCGGAATCGGAGGCCGTGGCCATGGATCGCCTCGGCCTGCTCGACGCGACCACGATGGTGATCGAGCGTCACCGTGACGGTGAGTGGTATGCCACCAATGCCGAGGTCCGTTTCTCCGAGCCGCGCCGCGGGATCATGGCCTGGCTCGCGGAGCCCGCACCCATGGGAAGCCTGGAGTTCGTCTCCTCAGAGGCCTATGTCGTGGCCTCGGCGGTCACCAAGAACGCCGCGGAGATGTTCGACGAGCTGCTCGAATTCGTTGTCGCCCAGGAACCCGGCGAGCTCGAGCAGCTCCGCCTCATCGAGCAGATGATCGGGATCGATCTTCGCGAGGACCTCGCCGCCACCATCGGTGGAGAGGCGACCTTCGCCCTCGACGGGCCGATGCTGCCAGTTCCGTCGTGGAAGATCATCGTCGAGGTCTACGACCCGGACACCCTTTTCCACACCTTGGAGATGGCGGTGGGTCTGGCCAATCTCCAGCTCGCCACCGAGGACCAGCCCCTCCTGGTCTTTGAGTCCGACGGCGGTTACGCCACAATCAGCCGTGAAGGGATGGACGGACGCGTCGTGATGAAGGCGGTCGACGGCTACCTGGTAGCCGCCCCGAGCCGGGCGCTCATCGACCAGGCAATCGCGTACCGCGATTCGGGTGTCGGCATCGCTGCCTCCGCGGTGTTCAGGAACCTGTTGCCCGACAACGGCTTCACGGATTGTTCCGCCTTGGTGTACCGCGATCTCGGGTCGCTCCTCGAGGCGGTGCCGCCCGAGATGATCGGCGAGCTCGAGTTCGCCGATGCTCTCAGCGACGGTTTGAGTCAGGGATTGGTCTGCATCTTCGGTGGGACCGACCGGATCACCGCCGCCGCGACCGGCGGCAGCCTGGTCGGGCTCGCCTCGACGCTGGGGATGGCCGGCGCCGAGATCGCCGAAAAGACCGCCATCGAGGAGGCCGACAAGAGAGAAGCTGTATCATCCACTTGATGAGTCAGCCGCAACCTTCTCCGCCGGCGATCGATCTCGACGGCCTGTCCGTCGATCTCGGCAGGCGATCGATCCTGATCGATCTTCGCGCCTCCCTCGGGGGGCGCGCGATTGGCCTGCTCGGGCCCAACGGCGCCGGCAAGACAACCCTCCTGCGGACCCTGCTCGGATTTTTCCCGCCCACCGCGGGCGGCGCGAAGGTCCTCGGTCTCTCGTTGAACGGCGAGGGCAAGCAGATCCGGGCACTCGTTGGCTACATGCCCGAGAACGACTCGTTCATCGCCGGGATGACTGCCGTTCACTTCGTGCGTCTGATGGCCGAGCTCAGCGGCTTGCCATCCGAGCCCGCCCTCGAGAGGGCCCACGAAACCCTGTTCTACGTCGGCCTCGGAGAGGCGCGTTACCGCAAGCTCGGGACCTTTTCCACCGGCATGAAACAGATGGTCAAGCTCGCCCAGGCCCTCGTCCACGGTCCCCGGCTGCTGATGCTCGACGAGCCGACCAACGGCCTCGACCCGCCGGCGCGCAAGAGGATGCTCGATCTGGTGACCGATATTCGAGATCGAGGCGAGACCCACATCCTGCTGTCCTCCCACCTGCTGCGCGACGTGGAGTTGGTGTGTGACGAGGTCTTGATCCTCAAAGAGGGTCGCATCGCCGCCACCTGTGATCTCGAGGCTGAGCGGCGCGCCAACCGCTCATTCGTCGAGCTCGAGCTGCAGGCGCCGAACGACGCGTTTGCTGATCGGCTGATGGAGATCGGGTGTGAGCTCGGCGTCCACGAGGGCGGCCGCCTCAAGCTCGTGCTGCCCGAGGATCGGTCGGTCCGCGACCTCTACACGATCGCCGCCGAGCTCGACGTCGGACTGCGCCACCTCGATCTCAAGCGGGATACCCTGCAGGACATCTTCCTGCGCGCCATGGAGGGCAAAAATGGCCGTCTATGAGCGCACCTGGCGCCGCTACCAGGGCCCGCTGACGCCGCTGCGCTGGCGCTGGCTGGTGGTGACCCGCTATGCCCTGGCCGATGCCTTCGCCTCGCGCCTCTTCACCGCCTTCTACGCGATCTGTTTCCTCCCATCGGTGGTGGGGATCTTCTTCATCTATCTCAGCCACAACGTCACCTTGCTGCAGCAGCTCGGCATGCCGCCCGACCTGATGAACGTCCTGACCGACAAGTTCTTCATGCTCCTCTTCTCCTGGCAGGCGCTTCCGGCCTTTCTTGTCGCCGTCATCGTGTCGCCGAGCCTGATCGCCGCCGATCTTTCGAACAACGCCCTCCCGCTCTACCTCGGCCGCCCGGTCGATCGTCACGAGTACATCTTCGGCAAAATGACCGTGCTCGCCGTCCTGCTGTCGCCGATGACCTGGGTCATGGGTGTCTTCATCTTCTGCCTCCAGGCCTACTTCGAGGGCGGCGGCTGGGGCTTCACCAACTATCGCATCGGCATGGCCTACCTGCTCGGGCACCTGGCGTGGATTGTCGTTATCTCGATGCTCACGCTGGCGATCTCGGCCTGGGTGCGCTTCAAACCCGCCGCGCGCGGAGCCCTCTTCGCCATCATTTTCATCCTCGCGGGCTTCGCCCAGGCGGTCAACGGCGTCACCCGCACGTCTTTCGGTGATCTGGTCCACCTCGTGCGGGCCATCAACAGCGTGGTCCTGTCCCTCTTCGGTGCGCCGACACCGAGCGGGCTCCCCG
>JBFFBV010000044.1:0-33374 GCA_041560205.1 Candidatus Sulfomarinibacter sp. | reverse complement strand
GGGTCGAATGCCTTGGCGAGACCGAAATCAAGGACCTTGGCCCGGCCTTCTGAGTCGACCATGACGTTCGCTGGTTTCAGATCGCGGTGAATGACGCCTTGTTCGTGCGCCGCTTCCAGAGCCTGTGCGATCTGGATGGCGATCGGAACCGCCTCATCTGCCGGGAGAGCTCCACGAGCGATGACAGTGGCCAGGCTCTGGCCCTCCACCAGCTCCATCACGAGGAAACGGGTCTTCCCCTCGTCCTCGAGGCCGTAGAGGGTTGCGATGTTGGAGTGGTTGAGGGAGGCGAGGAGCTTCGCTTCGCGCTCGAATCGGGCGAGGCGGTCCTGGTTTTCCGCTACCACCTCCGGCAGCACCTTGATCGCCACATCCCGGTTGAGACGCTCGTCGTGCGCCCGGTAGACCACCCCCATCCCGCCCGCGCCGATCTGCTCGACGATGCGGTAGTGGCCGAGGGTGCGACCGATGAGATCTTCCATTGAGAGTGATTCCTGTCTCGCCAATGGTAGCGTAACCCATTTACTAAGAATTTCGTATTCCAATCGGGCACGGAAACGGAAACGGGCACGGGGGGGAAAGCGGTGGCTCCCCCTGTTACCATCAGACTGAGGGGGGCGACGATGCATTTCATCGAGAGATTCACGCGCTGGGAAGGGATCGTCTTCGGCTTCATGATCGGCGTGGCGGCGACGGCCGTGGCATCGATGGCCTACAACGAGATCGCCGGCACGCTCCGCGTCTCTCACCTCAAGCGGAGCCTCCACAACAACCAGCTGGAGGATTTCGCGACCATCCTCGAGGAGGAGCTTGCCACGGCAACGACAGCGATGAAGGACGGTACGCCGCTCGAAATCAGCAACTATCTCGCCTTTCACTACATGCCCAAGCTCTACGCCCACCACATGGATTACGCCTACACCCTGCTCCGGAACGAGGACGTCACCAAGTTCAACTCGCTCCGCGACACGACCCACTTTTTGACCGTCAACCTCTCTCGAAGGGACTTCTCGGGCCTCGACCTTCGCTTCGTCAACCTGGTCGGCGCCCAGCTCACCGGTGCGGACTTCTCGAGAACGCAACTCGAGGGGGCCGATTTCCGGCTCGCCGAGATGCCACAGGTCGACCTGACCGAGGCCGAGGTCACGAGGGCCGAGTTCACCGAGGCCATCCTCTCGAGCGCGACCCTGACCGGGATCCACGGCGAGGAGGCTCACTTCGAGAAGGCCATCCTGGTCGACGCCTCGATCACCCGTCTCCAGGACCTGCGATTCGCCAACTTCGCGGGCGCCGAGCTCGCCCAGGCCAACCTCTTCGACTCGCGCTTCTTCGACGCCAGCTTCGACAGCGCGGACTTCACCCTCGCGTCAGCCGTCGGCTCCGACTTCACGGTCGTGCAGAGCATGAACGACGTCAACCTCACCGGCGCCAACCTCACCGGCGCGCGGATCGAGCCCGATCGGGTCGAACGTGCCTGGTTCGTCAACGTCGACGGGCTTTCGTCACGCACCGCACAGGATCTCCGCCGGCACGGCGGAATCGCGCGCCCCGAGGAGGTGCTGCAGAAGGTCGACCCGCGCATCATCGCCGGTTTCCAGGCGCAGATCGAGGAGGACGACTCGATCCGGCCGGAAGAGCGCGAAAGGGTGCTGCTGAGCATGCTTCAGGATTACTACCTCAACTGATTTTTGAATTTTGAGTTTTGAATTCCATTCACTCATTTCGGTTTACTGGGAGGGCGGGCGGGAATTCAAAATTGAGAATTGAGCATTCAAAATTCCCCGTTCATTCGAACATCCATCTTCCTCACTCCCTCCACCGTGGTACCTTCTAGGCTGAACGACGTTGAGACGGCCCGAGGGGGACCAATGGCGCAGGTATTCAAAACGCGAATCACCGAGGACTTCGGCATCGAGCACCCGATCATCCAGGGCGGGATGATGTGGGTCTCGCAGCCCGAGCTCGTGGCGGCGGTGTCGAACGCGGGCGGTTTCGGGTTCCTCACGGCGCTGACCTTCGAGACGGCGGAGGGTCTGGCCGACGCGATCGCCCGCACGCGTGATCTCACCGACAAACCCTTCGGTGTCAACGTGACCTTTCTCCCGACGCTGATTCCCAAGGATTACGGCAGCCTGATCGACGTCATCGTCGACGAAGGCATCGGTATCGTCGAGACCGCCGGCCGCAACCCCGAGCCCTATCTTGAGCACATCAAAAAGGGCGGGGCCAAGGTCGTCCACAAGTGCACCTCTGTCCGATTCGCCAAGAAGGCGGAGTCGATCGGCTGCGACTACGTGTCGATCGACGGCTGCGAGTGCGCCGGGCACCCGGGTGAGGAGGACATCACTTCGCTGGTGCTGATTCCCCTGACGGTCGACGCGATCAACATCCCGATCATCGCCTCCGGTGGCTTTGCCGACGCCCGCGGTCTGGTGGCGGCGCTGGCGCTCGGAGCGGACGCGATGAACATGGGCACCCGCTTCGTCGCCACCCAGGAGGCCGCGGCGCACGACAACGTCAAGCAATGGTACGTCGATGCCAATGAGAACGACACGATGTACGTGATGCGATCGCTCCGCAACACCGAGCGGGTACTCCGGAACCCGATCGCCGAGAAGGTCGTCGAGTTGGAAAGCCAGGGCGCCGGGATCGCCGAGCTGGCCCCGCTAGTGTCCGGCAAGAATGGCCTCCGGGTCCTCGAGGAGGGCGAGCTCGACGTCGGCATGATGACGGCCGGGCTCTCGGTCGGCCTGGTCCACGATATCCCGACTGTCAAAGACCTCATCGACACCATCATCTCGGAAGCACAGGAGATCGTCGGCACCCGCCTGGCGAAAATGACCGCATAGAGAATGACTGAAATCGCCAATCTGGGATCCCGGGTTCCGGCCGGGGGGGTCGAGGACCCCGATAAGATGCTCGACCTCTTCCTCGGGTGGGCCATGGACGCCGGCTTCGAGCTTTATCCCGCGCAGGAGGAGGCCCTGCTCGAGCTGATGGCCGACCGCCACGTCGTGCTCGACACGCCCACCGGATCGGGCAAATCGCTGGTCGCCCTCGGTCTGCACTTCCGCGGTTTGTGCGAGGGCAAGAGGAGCTACTACACCTCCCCCATCAAGGCGCTCGCGAGCGAGAAGTTCTTCGCCCTGTGTCAGGAATTCGGCGCCGAGAACGTGGGCATGCTGACGGGTGACGCCAGCATCAATCCCGACGCATTGGTGATCTGTTGCACGGCCGAGGTGCTGGCCAACCTCGCCCTGCGCATGGGTGAGGACCTCGATGCCCCGTACGTCGTGATGGACGAGTTCCACTATTACGCCGACCGCGACCGTGGCTGGGCGTGGCAGGTGCCGCTGATCACCCTTCCCGCCACTCGTTTTCTGCTCATGTCGGCCACCCTCGGCGACATGTCGGCCGTCATGCACCATATCGAGGACCGCTCCGGCTTCCCGGCGGCCCTGGTCCAGTCGGACGAGCGCCCGGTGCCCCTCGACTTCAGCTACCGGGAGACGGCGCTTCACGAAACTATCGAGGAGCTGGCGGAGGCCGACAAGGCGCCGATCTACCTCGTCAACTTCACCCAGCGCGAGTGCGCCGAGACGGCGCAGAAGCTGACCAGCATGCGGCTCACCTCCAAGGAAGAAAAGGCTGCCATTCGGGAGGCCGTCGGGGACACCCGCTTCACCACGCCCTACGGCAAAGAGTTCAAACGCTTCCTCGGATTCGGCATCGGCGTCCACCACGCGGGCCTCTTGCCGAAGTACCGGCTCCAGGTCGAGCAGCTCGCCCAACAGGGGAAGCTCAAGGTGATCTCCGGGACCGACACCCTCGGTGTCGGCATCAATATCCCTCTCCGCACCGTTCTCTTCACCAAGCTCGCCAAGTTCGACGGTCGCAAGATCTCGCGACTCAAGGTGCGCGAGTTCAAGCAGATCGCGGGGCGCGCCGGGCGCAAGGGATTCGACGACCAGGGCCACGTTGTGTGCCAAGCGCCAGAGGAGACCATCGAGCGCCTCAAGGAGCAGCGCAAGGCGGCGGGGAAAGCGAAGAAACGGTCGAAGAAGGCGCCTGGTCGGGGACGGACCGGAGAGGTTTCGTGGTCCGAGGAGACCTTCAATAACCTGATTGCCAACCCACCAGAGAAGCTGACCTCCCGTTTCCGGATCACCTCCGGGATGCTCGTCGACCTCCTCCAGCGCGACGCAGCGATCAACGAACCCGGGACGGGAAACTTCACCTCGGTTCGTCGGCTCATCGCGGACTGCCACGATGACGACGCCGGCAAGGCGCGCCACCTGCAGCGCGCGGCCCAGCTCGCGCGCTCGCTCTACCGGGCCGGGATCATCCGCATGGAACGGGACGTCGCCTCAGACTACCTGTGGGTCACCGTCGACGAGGACCTCCAGGTCGACTTCTCGCTCTTCCACAACCTCTCGCTCTTCCTGGTCGAGGCGATCGAGGGCCTCGACCGGGAGAACCCCGCGTACGCTCTCGATCTCTTGAGCCTCGTCGAGTCGGTGCTCGAAGACCCGATGATCATCCTTCGACGCCAGGTCGACACGCTCAAGACGGAGCTCATCAACCGTCTTAAGGCCGAGGGAGTTTCCTACGACGAACGGATGAACCGCCTCGACGAGGTCACGCACCCGCAGCCGATCGCGGACTACATCCACGCTGCTTTCGATCACTTCCGTCGTGACCACCCATGGGTCGGCGGGGATGCCGTGCGGCCCAAATCGGTTGCACGGGAGATGGTCGAAGACTTCCTCGGTTTCACCGAGTACATTCGACGCTACGGGCTGCAACGCTCGGAGGGCGTGCTCCTGCGCTACCTTTCACAGGTCTACAAGACGCTCGACCAAAACGTACCCGATCAGATCAAGACCGAGCCGGTCCTCGATGTCATCGCGTTCTTGCGGGCGACGCTTGAACGGATCGACACGTCGCTGATCGAGGAGTGGGAGTCGCTGCGCCACCCCGAGCTGCTCCTCGAGGGCGATGGCGACACCGGCGTCGCGCACCGCGTGCTGGCGGCACAGGAACTGCGAGGCGACGCCAAAAGGCTTTCCACTCGGCTGCGTGCCGAGCTCCATCAGCTGGTGGCCGCGCTCGCGCGCCGTGATTGGGACGAAGCCGCTGCATGCGTGCGTCACCCAGCCGACGAGCCGTCGGCGCTGGTCGAGCCTGACGATTTCTCGAACGCCTTGGATCCCTTCTTCGCCGATTACGAAGATCTCGTCTTCGACCACCGCGCCCGCCTGGCCGAGCACACCCAGATCACCCCTGACGGCGACAATCGCTGGAGCGTGGTGCAGGTCCTTCTCGACCCATCGGACGAAAACCTCTGGTGTATCGAGGGAAAGGTCGATCTTTCGGACGACGCGAATGTCGAGGGACCTCTCATCGCCGTAACCCGTATCGGCACCTAATCCGCCTGGCTTCTGCAGGGGCGGCACATGTGCCGCCCTTGCGCGCAAAAATGAGGCTTTGACCGACAAGGGTGGGATATGCCCCGCCCCTACCAATCACTCGGCAAGGTAATATCTTGCCTATATAATTCGCAACTAAAGGTAATATTTATCACATTTTGCTGATCGTCCCATTGCTACGCTGGATGTGGAAGGGCACCCGTGAGAGCTGTCGCGAGAATTGTCACCTACGTGGTGTTGGTGGTGATCCACGTTTCCGGATCACCGAATCCGATGAGTGTCACGGCCAATCACCTCAAGTGCCTATCATTCGCCGAGGCCGAGAAACGGGGACTGAGCATCACCGAGCTCCGGGAGGAGTACACGGCGGCGGTGATCACGTTTCCGGACCACAAGGACGAGCTGGCAGCGGCGTGGAGCGATCTTCAGTATACGCTTCGCGATCGCCTCGAGGACGCCGGCTTCTCCAACCTCGGCGGACACTCGTTCTTCAGCATCGTCCTCTTCGAGCCGGACGGGAGCATCTCGCGCGTGCTCTACCGTGGTCTGGACGCAGGCGATGAAGAGGTATTCTGCGGCGTCGTCGAGCAACTGATCCTGGACTACCGTTTCCCGCTCCACTCGGAGCACCGCTTCAGCCAGTGCGGCACGACGCACTTCCGGAAGAAATAGGAATTTTGAGTTTTGAGTTCCCACCCATCCTCCCTCAGGCCCAGAAGGACAGGGGCGGGCAGGCGGCATTCAGATTTCAAAATTCAAAATTCAAATGTCGCAACGGCGTCAGCCGTTGCGGACGAATGTCCCCGCCTGACGGTCCTTCTTGACGCCGGGGAACTTGAGCACGCGGTTGTGCATCGCGACATAGACGCCGGGGTCGAGCAGGCGCGAGGCCAGCAGAGCCTCGGTGACGTTTTGCGCGGCGTCGGTGTCGCGGAATTCGTAGGGTCGCATTGCACCCGTGAGGACCACGGGGATTTCGAGAGGGGCGCACTTCTCGTGGAGAAACTCCCCGGTGTCGGCCAAAGTGTCGGTGCCGTGGAGGATGACGATTCCATCCGAGGAGGGCGCGGCATCGCACACCGCCTTGGCGATGATCTTTCGGTCCTCAGCGGTCATTTCGAGGGAGTCCTTGTGCATGACCTCGGCGTGGCGGATGGAGAGGTCCGGAATCCTCAGGCGGTCGAGAATGACGTCGAGGACCGTGTGCGCGTTGCGCAGACTGCCCTGGAACTCATCGTAGGTCTTGTCGATGGTGCCGCCGGTCGTGAGGATCGTGAGTCGCATGGTGTCTCCCGAGTCCGAGTCCGCGTCCGCATCCGACGGATTGTGCCACGAGTTGCGTTTGGGTCAATACCGTTGACGGGTTTTCGGGCACGGACTCGGACTCGGACGCGGGTTAAAAAAGCCCGACGCCCCAGAGGTCGTGGAGGTGGAGCACTCCCCGGAGAGGACCGTCGCCGTCGCAGACCATCAACGAGGTGATGCGCTTCTCCTCGAGGAGCTTGAGGGCCGCGGTCGCGAGCTCGTCGGCGTCAATACACACCCCGCCTTTGTGCATCACCTCGACAGCCGTGTGCTTCAGCGGATCGGGGTCCCGTTCCATGAGACGCCGGAGGTCGCCGTCGGTTATTACCCCGAGCAATCGCCCCTCCTCGTCCAGCACCGTCGTCATGCCGAGCGCCTTGCGGCTCATCTCGTAGATCACGTCCTTCATGGCGGCGTCCCTGGTCACCCGCGGCACCTCGTCGCCGGTGTGCATCAGCTCGCTGACCTTGAGGAAGCGTTTGCCGAGCTTGCCGCCCGGGTGGAGGCGAGCGAAGTCCTCCTCCTTGAATCCCTTCTTCACCGAAACCGCCATTGCCAGGGCGTCTCCGAGGGCGAGGCTGGCGGTGGTCGAAGCGGTCGGCGCGAGGTTCATCGGGCAGGCCTCGCGCCGCACCCCCACGTCGAGGTGAAGATCGGCCGCCCCGGCGAGCGGGGATTCCGGGTTGGAGGTGATGGCAATCAACGAGATCCCGAGTCGCCGCAGCACGGCCAGCAGCTCGAGGATCTCCTCGGTGGCGCCGGAGTTGGAGATGGCAACCACGAGATCGTGTTCGGTCACCATCCCGAGGTCGCCGTGGATCGCCTCTGCGGGGTGCATGAAGAGGGCCGGCGTCCCGGTGGATCGCATGGTGGCCGAGATCTTGCGGCAGATGATGCCCGACTTGCCGAGCCCCGTGAAGACCACCCGGCCATTGCAGCCCGCGATGAGCTCGACCGCGCGGTCGAAATCCTCGCCGAGGTTTTCCATCAGGTTGCGGATGGCGTTGGCCTCGGTCTCGAGGACCTGGCGGGCGACGTCGCGGCTCACGGCACCACCTCCCGGACCGCGTTCGACACGGCCTCGAGCTGGCCGATCAAGCTGTCGAACTCATCGAACGAGAGCTGGGTCGTGGCATCAGAGAGAGCTTCCGGCGGGTTCGGGTGGACCTCGATGAAGAAGCCGTCGACTCCGGCGCCGGCCGCCGCCCGCGCCAGGTAGGGGTGGAACTCGCGTGCACCACCGGTCGCGTGGCCCAGCCCGCCCGGCAGCTGCAGCGAGTGGGTGGCGTCGAAGATGACAGGTGCAAAACTCCGCATCGTCGGGAACCCTCGCATGTCGACGACCAGGTTGTGATATCCGAAGGTCGAACCCCGCTCGGTCAACATGACCCGCTGATTGCCGGTGGCCTCGATCTTCTCGACCACGTTCGCCATGTCTTCGGGAGCGAGGAACTGACCCTTCTTGACATTGACCGGCAGCCCGGTCTCGCCGCAGGCGTGGAGCAGATCGGTTTGCCGGCAGAGGAAGGCCGGAACCTGGAGGACGTCGACGTGCTCGGCTGCGCGAGCCGCCTGCTCGGGGTGGTGGACGTCGGTAATCACCGGCAGACCGGTCGTTCGTTTGACCTCGGCCAGGGCTTCGAGGCCGCCCTCCTCGCCGGGTCCGCGAAAGCCGGATTCCGACGAACGGTTGGCCTTGTCGAACGAGGCCTTGAAAACGAGCGGAATGCCGTGGCGATCGGCGATCTCGCGGATCGAGCCAGCCACCTCGACCACGAAATCCCGCGACTCGATCACGCAGGGGCCGGCAATGTAAACGGGTCGCGCACCGCCACCGATGGTGATGCCATCAGCGAGATCGAAGCTCTCTATCGTCATCGGGGATAGTGTAGCAGGAGGGACTCTGTCTCTTGTCATCCTGAGCGAGGCCGTTCGACGGCCGAGTCGAAGGATCCCCCGACTTCTCCGGAGACAGTCTCCGATTTCGGGGGATCCCTCGACTACGGCGTCGCTACCGCTCCACCTCCGCTCGGGATGACAGCGGGAAGGATTCGCTCAGGATGACGGGTATCAGCTACGCCTCCAGCGGCTCCTTCATCGTCTCCTCGACCGCTTCGACGACCTCCTCGACCCCGGCCTCGACCTTGTCGGGCGTCACCGCGACGGCCTCGTCCTCGGCCTCGGCCAGCCGCCGGTTGCGGTACTCGACTGCAGCACCGATGAATGATTTGAAGATCGGGTGCGGGTCATAGGGCTTCGACTTGAACTCGGGGTGGAACTGGCAGGCCAAAAACCACGGGTGGTCGGGCAGCTCGATGACCTCGACGAAGATCCGGTCGGGCGACTTGCCGCTCACCACCAGGCCTTTCTCCTCGAAAAGCGGCACGTACTCGGGGTTGACCTCGTAGCGGTGGCGGTGGCGCTCCCACACCTCGTCCGACCCGTACATGTCCCATGCGTTGGAGCCCGGTGTCAGGCGGCACGGGTACTTGCCGAGGCGCATCGTGCCGCCCATTTGATCGACGCCGACCAGCTCGCGCATCTTGTAGATCACCTTGTAGGGCGGTTGGCTGACGAACTCCGTCGAGTGGGCGCCGGCCAGCCCGCAGACGTTGCGGGCGAACTCGACGATTGCCGTCTGGAGCCCAAGGCAGATGCCGAAGAACGGGATTTTGTGGCCGCGCGCGAACTCGATCGCGCGAATCATCCCCTCGATGCCACGCTTGCCGAAGCCTCCGGGCACGAGAATCGAGTCGACCTCGAAAAGCTCTCCGGGATAGCCGGAGCCTTCGAGATCCTCGGAGTCGATGAACACGAGGTTCGTCTTGACGCCGTTGGCGAGCCCGCCGTGGATCAGCGCCTCGTTGAGCGACTTGTAAGAATCGGCGAGATCGACGTATTTGCCAACGATGCCGACCGAGACCTCCTCGGTGGCGGCGCGGGTGGCGTCGACGACTCCGCGCCAGCGGCTGAGATCTCGCTGGCCTTTGGGCAGATTGAGGAGCTCGAGCACGATCTCGTCGAAGCCTTCCGCTGCCAGCTTGAGAGGAACGTCGTAGATGGTGTCGGCGTCCTGGGCCGGGATCACCGCCCGCGACTCGACGTTACAGAAAAGGGCGATTTTTGCGCGCAGGTCCTCGGGCAGCGGCCGATCGCACCGACAGAGCAGGATGTCGGGCTGGATGCCGATCTGCAGCAATCCCTTGACCGAATGCTGGGTGGGCTTGGTCTTGAGCTCGTCCGACCCCTTGATGTAGGGCACGAGGGTGAGGTGGATGTTGAGGACGTTGCCGCGGCCGGCCTCGGAGCGAAACTGGCGGATGGCCTCGAGGAAGGGCAGGGACTCGATGTCACCCACGGTTCCGCCGATCTCGACAACCACGAAATCGACATCGCCGCCGAGGGCCCGGATGCCGTCCTTGATCTCGTCCGTGATGTGCGGAATCACCTGCACGGTCTTGCCCAGGTAGTCTCCGCGTCGCTCTTTTTCGATCACCGTCTGGTAGATCTTGCCGGTGGTGAAGTTGTTCTTCTTCGCCATCGTCGCGGAGGTGAAGCGCTCGTAGTGACCGAGGTCGAGGTCGGTCTCGGCGCCATCGTCGGTGACGAAGACCTCACCGTGCTGGAAGGGCGACATGGTGCCGGGATCGACATTGACGTAGGGGTCGATCTTGAGCATGGTCGCTGAATAACCGTGGGCCTCCATCAGCGCCGCCAGCGATGACGCCGAGATGCCCTTGCCCAGTCCTGAAACGACACCACCTGTAAAAAACACGTACTTCGTCGCCATTGCTGCCCCTCCTGCTCAGTCTCCGTTGATGATCTTCTCGACACGCTCGAGGTCCTCCGGCGTGTCCACCCCGAAGGCCGGATGCGGCGCGTCCAAAACGAGAATCGGCATACCGTTCTCGAGAGCCCGCAGCTGCTCCAGACCTTCGGCCTGCTCGAGATCGGAAGGCGGCAGCGCCACGAACTCCGCGAGCGCGTCCCGCCTGAATCCATAGATCCCGAGGTGCAGGCGCCAGAGCTTCCACGCAGCTTCGCGGTGCCTCGGATAGGGAATCGGCGAACGCGAGAAGTACAGGGCCCGGCTGCGCGAGTCCCGGACGACCTTGACCGCATTCGGATCCTCGGCCCTCTCCGGCTCGAGCGGTCGACACAAGGTCGTCATGCGCACCTCGTCATCGGCTTTCAGGCCATCGACGAGGATGTCGATGTTGTCGCCGGAGAGGAGCGGCTCGTCCCCCTGGACGTTGACCACGATCTCCCACTCCTCGCGGCTCGCAATTGCCACCGCGACGCGATCGGTTCCGGACGGGCACTCTCCGGTCATGACCGCCTCAGCACCAGCGCCTTCGGCGGCGGCTGCGATCCGGTCGTCATCGGTCGCGACGATCACGTGATCGATCGAGCCGGCCTCCGATGCACGTCGTACAACGTGCACGATCATCGGCTCGCCGGCCAGCTCCGCCATCGGCTTCCCCGGAAAGCGCGTGGAGGCCCAGCGTGCCGGAATCACGGCAACCGCGGTCAGATCACCTTTTCCCATCCTGTATATCGATCCTATGCGCCGGCCCAATTGAAGTCAAGGCATCGATACCAAATTCATACATTCGTTTGTTAGAAATTTATAAAGCATTGATTGTAAGCTAATAAAGAGCAATTTTCATCATTCTCACTTCCCGTGTATTCGGCTTGACCGGCCTCCAGGCAGCATTATTCCCCCAGGCGTGAAGTTCGCTTGAAGAATGTGCCCGGAATTGATACAAACAACTGTATGAACATCGCGACACGTGAACGGCTGCTCCGGGCGGCGACCAGGCTTTTTGCGGACAACGGATATCGTGGGGCGTCCGTCCGGGACATCTGCAACCTGGCCGGAGCCAACCCCGGCGCGGTGTCGTATCACTTCGGCGGGAAACGGCAGCTCTATCGCGCGGTGCTTCGCCGCGCCGCGGACGAGCTCGCCGACCTCGGACCGCGGCCCGAGGCTGCCAACGGCGAGGCCGAGCAGATCGTGCTGGTCGATGCGCTGCGTCGGTTGTTCCAGCGCATGCTGTCCGATGACGCCTCGACCCGTCTCCTCCTCCGCGACCTCGCCGACGGCGGCGCCGTCGCGGTCGAGTCGCTCACGCCCCCGCTGCGAACGGCCTTCGAGCAGCTCGCCGCCGCACTCGGGCACGGCGACAACCCACGCGGAAGCGCCGAGGGGCGCCTGCTCTTCCTCGGCCTCGCCGCACCGGTCTTTCTCCTGACCGCCGCATGGCCCGTCGTGGCCCGCACCCTCGAGCTCGAGATGGATCAGAAAGAGGCGCTGCTCGCCGAGCTGGTAGAACGAACGCTGCATGCGCACGGTGGTGTCGAAACGCTCTGATGCCGGACGCTTGACGCTGGATACTCGATGCTCGATCCGCCCGCCCACCCGAACTGCCCACAGATCACACAGATAGTTCGTTCTGGGTGGATCCGTGGGGAAGTTCCTTTCTGAGGACTTATCGAGAACCGAGAATTGAGAATCGAGCATCCATCCCTCGTGGAGGGTGCGGACACGCTACAGTGTCTGCTCGGTGACCTCGAAGCGGATACCGCGTGCGGCGAGGTAGTCGAAGATGTAGTAGAAGGACGCCTCGTCGCGGCCGACGAGCTCGGGCGGTGCCAGACCGGGTTCAGTGTAGAGTCCCTCGGCGATCGCATTCACCATCGCCGTGCAGGTGTAGCCGGTGGTCCGTGCCATCGACGTGATGTCGTTCTCGGCGTCGTATCGATCCAGGAGGTTGTAGCTCCTCATCACCCGCTCACCCTCGACGATGCCCTCGATCTCGACCCGCAAAACGGTCAGGTCTTTGTCGCCCTTGCCGAGCTGCCACGCGGGAATCAGGAGCTTGGCCGTGAGATCGATCGGCCGCACATCGAAGTCTCCAACCTGGATCGGTTCTTCGTCGAAGAAACCGATGTTGGCCAGCATCCGCATGCTCTCGGAGTGCCCCGGATAGCGCAGCGTTTTCTCGATCATCTCAGGCACGCTGGAGGTTTTGAGGAGGGTCCGCAGGCCGTCGGTGTTGAAGGCCTCGAGGGTTCCGACCTCCTCGAAGTCCAGGTGCTCAACATCCGTCAGCGCCGGTTTCGTGACGACCTCTCCGTCGACCTTGAGACGCGCCGGTCGCGTGTACTCGGCGATCACGTCGATCGGTGAGAAGGCCGCCTTGTACTCATAGGGCCAATGCCGCGCCACCGGCAGCCCGCCCACGTAGCATCGAAAGACATCGACCCTTTCCCACGAGGCCTCGACCCGACCGAGGATCAGGCTCGAGCTTCCCGGAGCCACACCACAGTCGATGACCGCCGTCACGCCGCGGTCGATCGCCAGCTGATTGAGCGGCCATGGCTCCTCCTCGAAGAACGAGATATCGACGACGTTGACGCCGGTCTCGATGATTCGGCCGAGCGTCGCAAAACCCATCGGTCCGGGAACCGCTCCGACCGCCAGATCGTGGCCGGCGACCAGACGGGCGACCTCACCGTGGGACGCGAAATCGGCCCGCTCGGTCGCCACTCCAGGAATCGTCGCGAGACGGTCGAGCGCCGCTTCCGACACGTCGGCCACCGTCAGATCGAAGCGCCTGGTGGCGGCCAGGTCCTTCGCGATTGCCTCCCCCACCCTTCCGGCTCCGAGAACGATGACCTTCATTCACACCTCCGAATTGGCAGGGTACACCACCCTGCCACCCACCCGATACTGGATGCTCGCTGCTGGATGCTGGATAGTAGGTGCGACGATCCACACGAGTGGGATCCCGTGTTCACGAGGGGGATCGGATGAAGCAAGCTCTATCCGAGAGCACCATTGGCGCCCTGGACGTCGTTGCCAGCATTCTCATCAGATGTTTCGTCGTCACGGTCGGAGCGATGGTCTTCACCTGGATTGTGTGGCTGATACTGGGAGATGTCGTGTACGACGTTCACAGCCAGCTCTACGAGGTCACGAAGACGGAGTTCGATCTCTACTTTCTCTACACGATGACCATCGTGAAGGGCCTCAACCTCCTCTTTTTCCTGTTTCCGTTTCTCGCCATCAAGTGGTACCTCTGGGATCAGCGCTGAGACGTTGCTTCCGATTTCATCGACCCCCCCGACGAGGTGATATATGGAGAAAGTCAATATCAACGAAAAGCTCGCTTCGTTTTCAGACCACTGGAATCCGAGGGTGGTCGGGGAGCTCAACGGCCAGCACGTCCGCTTGGCCAAGATGAGGGGAGAGTTCGTGTGGCACCGCCACGATGAGGAGGACGAGTTCTTCCTCGTCGTCCATGGATCCTTCGACATGCAGTTCAGGGACCACGTTGAGCGCTTGCACGAGGGGGATTGCATCATCGTGCCGCGAGGGGTCGAGCATTGCCCAAGGGCGGACGAGGAGGCGCATATCTTGTTGTTCGAGCCCGCATCGACTGTGAACACCGGTGAAACCGAAAACGAGCGCACCGTGCGCAGGCTTGAAAAGATCTAGACGGGTGCCATGAAGATCGTCGAGATCACGAGCGACCGCTTCTCCGACTGGAAACGACTGCGGCAAGCCGTCTCCCCGGATGTCAACGACGACTTCCACGACCGGGAAATAGAACTGATCGCCTCAGCCGCGGACGCGACCGCTTTCCTCGGCCTTTCAGAGAACGGGGAACCGATCGCCCTGCTCGAGCTCACCTTGCGCAACTATGTGGACGGTTGTCTCGGCGCACCGGTCGGCTACATCGAGGGGATCTACATTGACCCGGGTCACCGCAGCGCCGGCTACGGCCGGCGTCTGGTCCACTTCGCCGCGGACTGGTTTCGCGGCCAGGGGTGCCGCGAGATGGCGGCGGACGCCGAGCTCGACAACACCCGCGCTCAGGGCTTCATCCGGAGCCTGGGTTTCGAAGAAACCTACCGGATCGTCGAGTTCAAACGGTCTCTCGACGCGCCGGACGAGTGCACGAAGCGGCCTCGATGATCTGGCCGTTTCAAAGCCGGAAGGACACATGTCCGTGTTGCGGCTTTCAAAGCCTCGACGACGTCTCGCCCGGATCCCACTTCATCTGCGAGATCTGCTTCTGGGAGGACGACCCGGTGCAGTTCGAGGACCCGGATCTCGAGGGCGGAGCCAACACGGTCTCGCTCAGGCAGGCCCAGCGGAACTTCGCAGTTTTTGGATGGACGGAGCGACGTTTCAGGGAGCACGTCAGGCCACCCACCGAGAGGGATCGGATGGACCCGGACTGGCACCCGTTCGAGGAGGCAGATTGAGCATGGTTGATGCAACAGGTCGAATCGTCGTCGTCACCGGTGCGACGCGCGGGATCGGCACGGCACTGGCGAAGCGATTGGTCGAGATCGGACACACGGTCGTGGGCTGTGGACGGTCGTCGTCCGGTATCGAGGAGCTGGCTGCCGATCTCGGAGATCCGCATCAATTCGAGGCCGTCGACGTCTCGCGGTGGTCCGCGGTCGAATCGTGGGCGAAGACCGTTCTCTCCCATATGCCGGTGCCGGACCTCGTGATCAACAATGCGGGTGTCATCAACCGTGACGCCCCCTTGTGGGAGGTCTCGGCCGAGGAGTTCGGCCGGGTTCTCGACATCAATGTCGACGGCACCGCCAACGTGATCCGTGCCTTTCTCCCGGCGATGATCGAGCGAGGACGGGGGGTCATCGTCAACATGAGCTCCGGTTGGGGCCGCTCGACCTCGCCCGAGGTCGCGCCCTACTGTGCCAGCAAGTGGGCCGTCGAAGGCCTCACCCAGGCACTCTCCCAGGAGCTGCCGGCCGGCCTGGCGGCTGTTGCCGTGAGCCCCGGCGTCGTCGACACCGACATGTTGAGGAGTTGCTGGGCCGACTCCGCCAAGGCCTGCCCGTCCCCCGAGGAGTGGGCGCCAGGCGCCACCGACTTCCTGCTGTCGCTCGCCGCCAGGCACAACGGGCAGTCGCTCTCGGTATAAAATGGATGGGATGATCCACATCCTCAAGGTCACTGCCAGCGCTCACGATGCGGGCAAGGCTGACGCGGACACTCGCCATTCGCTCATCGTTTTCGTGCGGTGCGAAGACGAAGGGTCGGCCTACGCTCCGGCCGACGCCCACCTCCGCCAGACCGGGTGGCAGAACATCGAGCTGGTGAACTGCAAGGCTCTCGCTCCCGAGGCGGTCGAGAAGCTCGACGAGTCCCTGCAGACCGCCTACAGGGATGCGGAAAAGCACGGAGTCGCTGCCGTGCTCTTGAAATCTTCGTGAAGGCAACGGCCGCGGCCCCGGACTCCCGCGAAAAACCATGACAGCGAATTCCCGTGAGCACTGGGAGAAGATCTGGGCGGCATCCGACCCGCAGCGGGTGACCTGGTACCAGGACTCTCCCAAGATCTGCCTCCGCCTCATTGAGGCGACCGGTCTGGGCCCCGAAGCCCGCGTTCTCGACGTCGGGTGCGGAGCCTCGACCCTGGTCGACTGCCTGCTCGGCCGAGGCTTTGAAATGGTCTCGGCGATCGATCTCAGCCGCGCCGCGATCGAACACTCTCGGGCCCGCCTCGGGGACCGCTCCGACCGGGTGAGATGGATGACCGGTGACGCAACAACCATGGATTTCGAGGAGCCTTTCGATCTCTGGCACGACCGGGCCGTGCTGCACTTCCTGACCGATGGAGACGCACGGGAAAGCTACGCCGCCTCCCTGTTTCGCTCGCTCGTCCCGAATGGCCACGCGGTCATTTCCACCTTCGCCCTGGACGGGCCGACCACATGCAGCGGTCTCGAGGTCGTGAGGTACGGCCCGCAGGAGATCACGGCCCTTCTCGGAGAGAGCTTCCAGCTGCTGGAGACCGAATACGAGACCCACATCTCGCCACGGGGAAACCAGCAGAAGTTCGCCTATTTCCGCCTCCAACGACGCACCTGAATCCATTCACCGACAAACATCACGTGGCAGATCTCGTACTTCGGCTCGAAACCTCAAAGGAGTGGAGATGCTGCCTGAAAAACAGGACAAGGCGTTTGGCGAGTTCTACAAATCAGCGCGTTCCAACACGATCCTCGATCAGAAAACGACCCTGCTGATCCACCTCGCGACCGCGATGGCGGCCGCGTGCTACCCATGAATGGAGTCCTATCTTGGCGTCGCCAGGAAGAAGGGGATCACGGACGAGGAGATCGGAGCGGTGCAGTCGATCGTGATGGCGGTGGAGGCCGGTCGCGTGCGGGCGCAGTTGCGAGAGGTCAGGGAACGCAGCGGAAAAGCCGACTGATCGGACAGCTGCCTGCGGCGCCATTCTCGTTGCCTCGGGCGTCATTCTGAACCTCCTCGCGTTGGGTCCCGCGGTGATCATCCTCCACACCGGCTTGGTCACCGCCCTCCTCGCCTGGCTGGCGACGGGGGCAGGGAGGCACAGACCACATCGGATGGTCGGGCCGCTATACCTGGTCACGATCCCCATGTTGATCCTGCACGGCGTCGAGCAGTCCAGCGGCCGTTTGTACGACACGCTTCCTCGACGTTTCGGCCTTGAACCATTCCAAGCGAGCCAATTCGTCGGCTTCAACCTGGTCTGGCTGGCGATCTTCCTCCTCGCCGCCGTCGGGGTGTTCTCCGGCAACAGACTCTCTCTGCTCGTCGTGTGGTTCGTGGCGTTGCTCGGCTGCATCGGCAACGCCCTCTTCCACGGGTTGATCGCCCTCCAGGACGGAGCGCACGTGCCAGGCGTCATCACCGCCTTGATCAACCTGCCACTGGGTGTGGCGTTGGCGATTCTGCTTGGTGGAGGGAGGACACGCAGACAGGAAAAGGAAATGGCCTCCAAAGCCAGCCCCGACGACACCGCCCCGAAATTCGAAGCGAACCCTGGTATCCGAGAAAATCGGGGTGGAATCTGGAATCTCTCGGATTTCACCGAGGTACCCTAGCGAAGGGCTGGGAGAGCACGTTGAACTGTCCATCCTGCGGCACACCGATGATCGAGGAAACGCGCTATAAGGTGGCGATCGACCGGTGTCAGCGGTGCCAGGGCTACTGGTTCGACATCGACGAGATCCAGAAGTATCTCCACTCACGGGGCCTGCGTCGAGGTCAGTGGGTTCCCAGCTCTCACGAGCTGCAGGATGTGGCCGGCGGGGAGCCCGTCGAATGCACGTGCTGCGGCAGGCACGAGCTGCGGGAACACCAGCATCGGGGCGTGCTGTTTCGTGGCTGCTCATGGTGCGGAGGAACATTTCTGCCAGAGTCCGAGCTCGCGAAGTTCAAAGTCGCCGCGCACGAGGACTCCGACCCTCCACCCCTGAGCTTGCCGATTCCAACCGTCGAAGCTTCTACGCCTTTCGACGTCTTCGACCTCGTTCCTCTGGTGATCGAGGCCGTCTTTCACGTTGCACTGGATTGACACTCGTGAGGAGAATCCAGCTTGTCTCCGCGGTCGCCATCTCAGCCGTCTTCACCGGTTTTCTTTCGGGTCATCTGTGGATACTCGGGAACCGTGCGGCAGTCATGGGCGTCTGGTGGCTCATCCTGCTGGCGCTCTTTTCCAATCTGCTGGTCGCCGCCGGCGCCTATTACCCCGTGCGGGGCGCCGTCCACTGGGCGCGGGGCGGGATCGTCTTTCTGATCCTGCTGCTGCCCGTCCACCTGGTGGTCACCCTCGGAACGGCCGTCTGGGTGGCCGATGCCACCGGCGCCGGCACCGCGGTCAAGATGGGTGCCCACACCTTTTCGTGGGGGATGTCCTACGCCTACGGTCAGGCGATCCATGACGTGCGGCACGGCACCTGGTTGGGCGACTGAACCAGGCGCCAGCATCCTGCGTATTCACAGGCGGGGTGTGGTCGCAGAATTTCTGCCATAATCGCTCTTCGAGGGCACGAGGAGATTCCGGGGTTGCGCATGATTTGTCCCGAATGTTCCAACACGATGAGCGAGGAGACGCGTGGCGGGGTCCGGCTCGATCTCTGCGGGGTCTGCTTCGGCGTGTGGTTCGACGGCGGAGAGCTCGAGACCTTCCACGAGGGCGGGGGTTCGGCCCGTCTCGCCGAGGTCCCCGGACGCAAGCACCGCTACCAGCCAACCGGCGGTTCAGCGCACGTCAAGTGCCCCCGCTGCGAACGCGACATCCTCCGCACGGGGAAGATCTCGAAGCACGAAGTGATGCGCTGCACCTCGTGCCGCGGTCTCTTCCTGCAGAACGCCAACTCGCGATTCAAGACCACCGAAAACGGCATCCTCGATTCTGCGATCGGGATTCTCGAAGAAATCGTCGGCGCATTATTCTGAGCGCGCGCTACGCACATCGCGGAGCAGATCTCGAATGGGCTCGAGTTCGATCTGCTCGGCCCTCCGGAAACGCACACAGCTCTTGCCGCAGTCGGCGCCCGACAGACGATCTCGGTGTTTGGCGAGCACCTCCGGCGTGACGTAGAGCGCTACATAGTGCTTGTGCGCCGCCAGGTTCGCGAGACCTGGATAGCCCAGCATGCCGTACTCGATGATCTCCTCGCTATCCGGCGCAAGCTCGAAGATCACGTCTCGGATCACCTCCAGCATCTCGCGCTGTTCTCCGTCCACGTCGTCGCGATAGGCTTGCGGTGAGCTGTCATCCCTGCGCATCAATCGCCTCCAGATCTCGGAACATTCAGCCATTCACAACCCGCGACCGGCCCACCGTATTCGCAGGCTGCGCAAACATCCGGACTGTGGTTGAATGGCTGCAGCAGATAGGAGGGCTCATCATGGAACCGGCGGTCCTCGACGAGATCCAGCGCATATTTCGCGCGGCCCGTTTCATTTCGGATCTCGGCGTGGAGCTCGAATCGGTCGGCGACGGAGAATGTGTGACCACTCTCGAACTGAAGGATCGACACCTCCAGCAGGACGGATACGTCCACGCCGGCGTCCACGCGACCATCGCCGATCACACTGCCGGGGTCGCCGCGGCGACCCTGCTTCGCGGACGCCAGATGGTGCTTTCGGTGGAGTTCAAGCTCAATCTGCTCCGCGCAGCTCGGGGCGACCGCCTCGTCTGTCGGGCCGAGGTTCTCAAGCCCGGTCGGAGGTTTTCCGTTGTCGAGGCCGAGGTCCGTTGCGCCGACGGCGAAGACGAGATCCTCGTCTCGAAGATGATCGCGACGATGGCGTACGTCGACGGGTGAAACCGGCGGGCCGGAGAAATCGTTGATCGAGCCCCTCGCTCCACGCTCCAGACCGCGCCTCAAGGTGTGCTGCATCTCGAGCACCGAGGAAGCGGAGATGGCCATCCGACTCGGCGCCGACGCCATCGGTCTCGTGTCCTTCATGCCGAGCGGACCAGGCGTCATCCCGGATGATCGCATCGCCGAGATCGTGTCCAGCGTCCCACCTGGGGTGTCCACCTTTCTGCTCACCAGCCGCCGGGATCCCGAAACAATCATCGACCAACAGAAGAGATTCGGCGTGGACACCGTCCAGCTCTGCGACGAACTGCCACCCGAGACAGCGATGCAACTGCGATCCGCTCTGCCCCGAGTAACGATCGTGCAGGTCATCCACGTGGTCGGCGAAGAGGCTCTGCTTGCGGCGCGAAGATCGGCGAGAGCGGCCCATGCCCTCCTCCTCGATTCGGGCAACCCCGCCAAAACTGTCAAGGAACTGGGTGGCACCGGGAGAATTCATGATTGGGATCTGAGCCGGCGAATCCGTGACGAGGTCGAGGTTCCCGTCTATCTTGCCGGCGGCCTGAGCCCGGACAACATCGTCGACGCGGTGAGTCGTGTACGTCCATTCGGTGTCGACGTCTGTTCCGGCCTGAGAACCGGAGGGGCATTGGACGAGGAGCTGCTCAGGAAGTTCGTCGACAAGCTCGAATCCCCGTTCGGCGTCGAGAGAAATGCAGCGACAGGAGGATCGGAAAAGTGACAGACATTGCCGCGCCACTCAAAGGATTCAGGTGGCCGGTCGCGGCCAGACGCGTCATCGCGGCACCTCCTGTGAAAATCTGGGAGGTGATCTCGAGCCCCGGCTTGCTCCCTTTGTACCACCCGTTCTGCGAGCAGAACCCGGTCTTCGAATGGCCTGGGTCGAACTCTCATGACGAGGTCCACTACTTCAACGGCACCGTCCTGGTGCGCCGGTTCATCGACTGGTACGAGGACGTGGGCTACGACCTGGAGATCGGCAGGGAGGGCGGCGGCACGTCCGTCGTTTCGTGGCGCATTTCCACCGTCAAGGAACGGAGGAGCGCAATCGAGATCACCGTCTACCCGCACGCCCTCCAACACATCCCGACGATCGGCAGGTGGCTCCCCCACCTCGTCCGACTCCGACCCCAGCTCGGGCGATACCTGCGATCGGTGGTCAAAGGCCTCGATTGGTTCATCAGCCACGGCCAACCGGTGCGACGCAATCAGTTCGGTGCGCACCCGTGGTTCTCGCCACCAATCTCAGCCGGCAGCTCGGTATGACGTCGCGCTCTCCCGGCACCTACATTCTGCTCGTCGAGCTCTCAAGAAACCTGGAGATCGAGGTCGGCAGGCTCGGGATGCGGCGGTTTGAAGCCGGGACCCACGCCTACGTGGGCAGCGCGTTCGGCCCAGGTGGTCTCGACGCCCGCCTCGGGAGATACTCGCGAGGACCACGGAAAAAACACTGGCACATCGACTACCTCCTCGAACATGCCGGGATGCGAGGCGCTCTGGTGAGCACCGAGGCTACGCGTTTGGAATGTGCCTGGGCCGATTGGCTGAACCAGCGGTCGGCCGGCTCTGTGGAAGGCTTTGGCTCGTCCGACTGCCGCTGCCACAGCCACCTCTTTCTCGTTGCAGGAGAAAGTGAGGCGGAAGAGATGATCCGCGCCGCCGGTTGCGAATTGAAAGCGAGACAGCTGGAGGTCGTCCATGGCCTATGACGAAGAGCTCGACGCACGCATCACCGAGATCGTCTCCGATTGGGGCGCGAGCACAAAGAAGATGTTCGGCGGCACCTGCCACCTTCTCCACGGCAATATGCTGTGCGGGGTGCACAAGAACTCCCTGATCGTCAGGGTCGGTCACGAGGTCGCCGCCGAAGCGCTCGAGGAGCCACACGTTGAGCCGATGGACATCACCGGGCGACCCATGAAGGGTTGGGTCATGATCGAGCCAAAGGGGTACGAGGGCGAAAGTCTCCGGGGCTGGCTCGAACGGGCGCGGGCCTTTGTTTCGATCCTGCCCCCAAAGTAAACCGCAGGAAGACCAGGTCACGTCCACGGAGGACTCATGAACGCATGGCTGTTGCTCGCGGGCATGCTCTCGGCGCTGATCGGGCTCGCCCATTCTTTTCTCGGCGAGAAACTGGTGCTCGGACCTCTCTTCCGCAGGGGCGGGCTGCCGACGCTTCTCGGCAGCTCGGACTTCACGCGTCAGACCCTTCGCTTCGCCTGGCACCTGACCACCGTCCTGCTGCTCGGGATCAGCCTCGTGATCATCGTCCTCGCGCTGTCTCCGGCTGCACCGCAATCGGCGTGGATCCTGCGCGTGTTCGCCACCACCTTTGCCGTCTGCTCCCTCGTGTCGCTGGCCGGCGCCCGCGGCAAGCATTTTTCGTGGTGGGTCTTCCTGGTCATCGCGCTCCTGTTATGGTTCGGCGCCTGACGGGAGTTTGAGGACCATGAAGCCGGCGCCCGTCAAAGAAGCGGTATCGATCGAAGATCTCGAGAGGCTCGACATCCGCGTCAGGACCGTCAGGGCGGTCGAGGACGTGCCCGGGTCGCAGAAACTGATGCAGCTCACAGTCGATTTCGGTGATCACACGCGCAGCATCCTCGCCGGCATCAAACAGGAACGGACCGATCCTCAGGAGATCGCGGGGCGACAGGCGCTTTTCGTGGTCAATCTGCCGCCGCGGAAGATGGCCGGCCTGGTCTCGCAGGGCATGCTCTTCGACATCGGCTTCGAGGACGGCGTCACGCCGGTGCTGGCGGTGCCGGAGCGGCCCGTACCCAACGGATCGCGGGCGGGTTGACCCGGAGCGGACACCGGGCGGTTTCGATGATCGCGAGAATAGCCGCCGACGTCGTCGTTCTCGTCCACCTCGCCTTCATTCTCTTCGTGGCAGCGGGCGGGCTGCTGGTCCTCAGGTGGCCCAAACTCGCGTGGGCTCACCTCCCGGCCGCCGTTTGGGGCGCCCTGGTCGAGCTGATGGGCTGGATCTGTCCGCTCACACCGCTCGAAAACAGACTGCGTGCCCTCGCTGGCGAGGCCGCCTACGGCGGAGGCTTCATTGAACAGTACGTCCTGCCCATCGTGTACCCGCCCGGACTGACCCGATCGCTTCAAATCGTGATCGCCTGCTGTGTCATCGGCCTCAACCTCTGCCTCTACGGATCGCTGATCGTGCGGCGGCTGCGAAAAACGAGGGGCGAGAGTTGAAATGCTGAGATCATCGTGGTTGTTGGGCAACACATCATGCTGCTGACCATATTGAAAGTTGTCGCCGGCATGGCTGTTCTCGGGATCATCGTTTTGGTGTTGCTCGCGGTCGTGTGGGGAATATCCACCTCGATTCGTGAGCGTAGGACACGGAAAAACGGGCATGAAAACAGCTGATTCTGATTTTGCGGAGGACGCGTTTTCGCGCTTCGACGAGAGTGACGATGCGGCGTTCTACACCACCGATCGTTTCGTGAGCCACCTCGACTCGTTGGCGCTCGCGACCGTCGTCGACCTGATCGAGCAGCTGGTGACCCAGGAGCAGCCGGAGATTCTCGACCTGATGGCGAGCTGGGACTCGCATCTCCCGGACTCGCTTGAGGACGCCACCGTCGTTGGACTCGGGCTCAATCAGCGAGAGCTCGACGCCAATCGGGCGCTGACGGAGCGAGTCCTCCATGACCTCAACGCGAAACCCGCGCTGCCATTCAGCGACCGCCGTTTCGACGTCGTGCTGTGCACGGTTTCGGTGGACTACCTCACCCGACCGATCGACGTCTTCCGAGAGGTCGCGCGGGTGCTGAAGCCGGGCGGCTTCTTTCTGGTGGTCTTTTCGAATCGTTATTTCCCACCCAAAGTGGTCAAGATCTGGCGCGAGGCGAATGAAGCGGAACGGGTGGAGCTGGTGAAAGGCTTCTTCGATCGCAGCGGTGGATTCGCTCGGCCACGCGTCTTCACCGTGAAGGGCAGACCGCGACCGGCCGACGACCCGTACTCAGCCCATGGCCTGCCGAGTGATCCGATCTGCGCCGTGTTCGCCGACCGCGAGGGAGGCTCTGGGGTGACGCGGGAGCTGCCCGAATCGGATGCCGCCGACGACACTGCGAACCCGGGGTTGCTTCAGGCCCGCAAACACGAGGTCGCGAACACGCTTCGGTGTCCACACTGCGAAAATCTCCTCTGTCAATGGCTCGTGCCGCAAACGCCCTTCGTCGAGTGGTCGAGCACGTACCAGTTCATTTGTTTCAATGACCAGTGTCCGCACTACGTGCTGGGGTGGGAGGTCTTCGCAAAGCAAGGAATCCCCGGATCGTACCGATTCATGTACGATCCGGACTCGGGCGGTTGCCACTCGGTGCCGGTCTTGACACCGACCGCTCTCAGAGCGAGCATCGTGTCCGCGGAGGATTCCCATGACTCACCAGGCATCTGTTGACCAGTTTCTCGAGCAGAAATCACTCGCGATCGCCGGCGTCTCGCGCAGTGGAAAAGGTTTCGGCAACGCGGTCCTCAAGGACCTGACGGCTAAGGGCTACGAGATCCTGCCGGTCCATCCCGAGGCTGCGGAGGTCGGGGGGGTCCGGGCCTACCCCTCTCTCGCCGAGCTGCCACCCGAGGTCGGCGGTCTGATTCTCGTCGTCCCTCCGAAGCAGACCGAGGTGCTGGTGCAACAGGCGAACGAGCTGGGAATCCGGCGCGTGTGGATGCAACAGGGCGCGGAATCGGAGGCGGCGATTCAATTCTGCGCAAAAAACGGTATCGACGCGGTCCACGGTGAATGCATCATGATGTTCGCCCAACCGAGTGGCATTCACCGCTTCCACCGATGGCTGAATGGCGTGTTCGGAAAGCTGCCGGAGGCGGAGGCCTGAACGGGAGGTGCCGGTGGAGTATCATTTTGGCCGCCTCATCGACCATGTTCACCTGATCGTCTCCGACCTCGACGCCAGCAAGGCATTCTACGGAGCGGTGTTGCGATCGCTCGACCGCGATCTTTCGGGCGAGGGCGAGGGCTATTTCTTCGCCGACGAGTTCTTCGTCACTCCGGGCGAAAAGCTGAGCCACGTCCACCTCGCCTTCCAGGCCGCCGACCGTGATGCCGTTCATCGTTTCTACGAGGCGGCGCTCACGGCCGGCGGGACAGACAACGGAGCGCCCGGCGAGCGCCACTATCACGCCGGCTACTACGCCGCCTTCGTTCTCGACCCCGACGGGAACAACGTCGAGGCAGTGCATCATGGTGCCGCTGATCGCTCCGCGGCATCGATCATCGTCACGCCAAAGCGATAGTTCAAAGCTCGACCGGGAGGCCATGATGGAACAATCAACGCTCACAGGATCCTGCCTGTGCGGAGGGGTGGCGTACGAGATGAGCCCCCCCTTCGTCTTCTTCCACTACTGTCACTGCAGTCGATGCCAGAAGAGCTCGGGCTCGGCCTTCGGCGCCAATATCCTGGTCAAGGCCGTTCAGTTCCGCTGGACACGCGGAGCGGAGCTGGTCGGGCACTGGGAGTTGCCCGAGGCCGAGTACTACTGCACCGGCTGGTGCACCCGATGCGGATCGAAGCTCCCGTGGCAATCGAGGAACAAGAAGGGTTTTCTCGTTCCGGCGGGCACCCTCGACGCCCCTCCCACCGAGCGGCCGGAAAAGAACATCTACTGGACAGACCACCCCGAGTGGTACGAAAACCCGGCGGATCTTCCAAGCCACGACGAGCAAAAATGATGGAATAGCCCGCAGGGACGGACGTAGGTCCAATCAGGGAGGAGAGCCATGAAACAGGACCTCGAGCACCTCAAGCTGTTGGCGATCTTTCACTACGTGGTGGCTGGCATGACTGCACTCTTCGCCTGCATCCCGTTCATCCACTTCTTCATGGGGCTGGCGCTCGCGACCGGAGCGCTCGAGGCCGATCCCGGAGCTCAGCCGATCGGCATCGGTCTGATGATCTTCGCCGGCCTCTTCATCCTCGCGGGGTGGACACTCGCCGCTCTGATCGCCTTCGCGGGCCGCAGTCTCCAGACCCGTACGCGCTACACCTTCTGCCTCGTCATGGGCGGCGTCGAGTGCATTTTCATGCCCTTCGGCACCGTGCTCGGCGTCTTCACCATCATCGTCCTCATGCGCGACTCGGTGAAGGAGCTTTTCGACACGGCGGTCAACTCCTCGTGATCAAGAGCCCGCCTGTCACGGCGTAGTCCAGAGGACGAAGCCGGATGCCCGTTTCCGTCTCGGTTTCCGTGCTCGACAGTCAGACGCTCGACCGATGAAAGCAGCACTGGACGTTTATTACACAGGCAACAAAGCGTGGGCCAGCTGCGTCGTCTTCGAGTCGTGGACCGACGGTGTGCCACTCAAAACCATCCGAGTGTCTCTTCCCGGCGTCCGGCCATACCGCCCAGGCCGCTTCTTCGAACGCGAGCTGCCGCCTCTGCTCGCGGTGCTCGAGGAGGCCGGTGGGCAATTCAGCCGCATCCTCATCGACGGCTATGTGCACCTGAACAACGACAGACCCGGCCTCGGCGCACACCTCCACCGCGCGCTCCCCAAACCGGCCACCGTCATCGGCGTCGCGAAGAACCCCTTGGCGGTGGCCGACCGGTTCAAACCCATCCTCCGCGGCCGCAGCACCAAGCCCTTGTTCGTCTCCGCCAGCGATGACGATCTTGACGAAGCGGCCGCGGCCGTTGCCGGAATGCACGGTCCATACAGGATCCCCACCCTGATCCGCCTCGCCGACCGGATTGCCAGGAATGGTTGAAGACGAGATTTGGATGCCCTTGGAACTGGGGCTCATGCCCCGGGCCGAGCATCTGCCGCCCCTCCGGGTCCCTGGGGCTTCGGTAAACTCCAGGACATTCCACCGAAGATCCGCTGCGGCAGACCTCAATTCACCAATTCAGCTGGATCGGCGTCGGGATCCGGAGGCGGGGACGGCGGGCGGACGGGCTTGCCGTTGCCGTTGCGGGCCTTGGTGTCGAACTCGTACTCGCACCAGCCGCCGTCGAGGAGCTTCTTGAGACCTTCGCGGGTCGCGGTGGCGGGATCGACGGTCAAGGCCGGAGGCGGCACCAGCCGCGCCCGGAACCTCCCGCGACGCAAAAGCTCGAATCGTACGGGCAGATCGCCGGGGTGCTCGAGCAGGTACTCGCGAATGGCCTCGAGCCGGTCCTCGTCGATCCGATCGAGATCGAGCACGACTCGCAGCGCCGCCGCGCGGCGGGAGTCGATTCCCTTGAGGGCGACGATCTCATCCGCCATCAGCTCCACGTGCTCTCCGTCGCCACGGACGGTCGCCACCACGAGTACGGCCTCACCGTCCGCCAGCAGGCGCTCGTGCGACTCGAAGACATCGGGGAAGGCGACAACCCGCACCACTCCCGCCGCTTCTTCGAGCTGGAACACCGCCATGCGTCGGCCCTGGTTGCGGCCCTCCTTGCGGATGGGCATGACCTTCAGACCCGTGACCAGCCCGCCGACGGTGACGTGCTCGGCGCCAGCGGCGCAGCGTTCGGGGAGCTCGGCGACGCGACTGTCGGCATAGCGATCGAGCTGTTCGTCGAAGGCCGCCAGGGGATGGCCGGTCAGATAGAAGCCGAGGACCTCCCGTTCCCAGGCCAGCCGCTCGGCCTGGTCGGCACGTCCGGCCTGCCGAAGCTCCTCCTCCAGCGCCTCGGACGGCATGTCGTCGAACAGGAAGCCTTGGCCAAGCTCCCGCTGCTCGCGCTCCCGCCCGGTCATTTCGAGGAGACGCTCGAGGTTGTCGGTGATGCCCTTGCGGGTGATGTCGAAGCCATCGAAACAGCCTGCCTTGGCGAGACACTCGAGGACCTTCTGGTTCATCGACCGCGCGGGCAACGACCTCAGGCATTCGGAGAGGGAGCTGAAGGACCCCGCTCGTTCGCGGGCCTCGAGAAGCGGTTCGACAGCCGCGAGCCCCACGCCTTTGATGGCGGCGAGACCGAAGCGGATGCCACCTTCCTCGACGGTGAAAAACGGCATCGAAGCGTTGATGTCGGGTGGCAGAATCTCGAGGTCCATCTGCTTGCATCGCACCAGGTACTGGCCCAGCTTGTCGGAGTTGTGGACCTCCGAGGTCAGCATCGCAGCCATGAAATGGGGCAGGTAGTGCGTTTTGAGGTAGGCCGTGAGGTAGGCGACGTGGGCGTAGGCGACCGAATGCGATTTGTTGAACCCGTATTTCGCGAAGGGCACGATCTGGTTCCAGAGCTGCCGCGCCTTGTCCCTGGGATGTCCCTTGGACACCGCACCTTCGATGAAGTTTTCGCCTTCCCGGTCGATGATCTCCTGCTTCTTCTTGCCCATCGCCTTGCGCAGCGTGTCCGCCTTGGCCAGCGAGAAACCGGCGATCTGGACGGCGATCCGCATGACCTGTTCCTGGTAGACGATGATTCCGTAGGTCTCACCCAGGACCTCTTCGAGCTCTGGGAAGATGTAGGTGATGGTCTTGCGACCGTGCTTCCGCTCCGCGTAATCGTCGATGAACTGCATCGGCCCCGGACGGTACAGCGCGTTGAGTGCAGCGATGTCGAGAAAGCTCTGAGGTTGGACCTTCCGTAGGACGTCCTTCATGCCGGACGACTCGAACTGGAAGATCCCATCGGTGTCGCCCGCCGAAAAGAGGGCATAGACGTCCGGATCGTCGAAGGGGATGTCCGTGAGGTCGAGCTCCGGATTCTCCGACCGACGGATCGACCTCACGGCGTCATCGATCACCGTCAGGGTCCTCAGGCCGAGGAAATCCATCTTGAGCAGACCGAGCGCCTCGACATCGTCCTTGTCGAACTGGGTCGTGACCTCGTCGTGCGATGAGCGGTTCAGGGGAACCAGGTTGACCAGCGGCTCGGGGGCGATCACGATGCCCGCCGCGTGGACCCCACAGTGGCGGGCCAGGCCCTCCAACCGCGAGGCGGTCTCGACCAGCAGGCGCACGTCCTCATCGCCCTCGACGAGCTCGAGAAGCTGCGGCGAGTCCTTGAGCGCCTGACCGATCGTGATGTTCAGCTCGTCCGGAATGAGCTTGGCAATTCGGTCGACATCGCCAAAGGGCATGCCCATGACACGGCCCACATCTCGCACCGCGGATTTTGCCTTGAGGATGTTGAAGGTCGCGATCTGCGACACGGAATCCTCGCCGTAGAGCTTGCGAACGTAATCGATGACCTCGTCGCGCCTTCGTTGACAGAAATCGATGTCGATATCCGGCATCGAAATACGATCAGGGTTCAAGAATCTTTCAAAGAGAAGGTCGAACTCCAAAGGGTCGATATCCGTAATTCCAAGCGCATAGGAGACGAGAGATCCGGCCGCAGATCCTCGGCCCGGACCGACCGGAATATTCTCCTCCTTCGCGTGCCGAATGAAATCCCAGACAACCAGGAAATATCCCGGGAAACCCATCTTGCGGATGATGTCCAGCTCGAGCTCGAGCCGTTCCTCGTAATCTTCCGGCGGGTGTCCTCTCGAAGCCGTTTTCTCGAGCCTTCGTGCCAGCCCTTGCTGCGCCCTCTCGCTCAAAAACGCCTCGAGGTTCATTCCCTCAGGGATCTTGAATTTCGGCAGGTGAAGGGTATCGGTGTCGAAGCGTACGTGGCAGCGGGAGGCGATCTCCACGGTTCGTTCGCAAACGCCGGGATAGTCGGCGAATAAATCGTGCATCTCGGCCGGTGATTTGACGTAGAACTCGGCGTTATAAACATAGCTTCGCTGGAGCTCCTCGAGGTTCCGGTTGAGCCCGATTCCGAGGAGCACGCGGTGTGCAAACAGGTCGTCCCGCTCGTGAAAATGGCAATCGTTGGAGGCCACCAGCTCGATACCGGTCTTCTTGGAGAGGTCGACCATCCCCTCACGCACGAATGCCTCGTCCGCCATGCCGTGGTCTTGAATTTCGAGGTAGAAGCCGTCCTCGCCGAAAATCTCCCGATACGTCATCGCCGCCTCGAGAGCCTTTTCGGGCTCCCGGGACAGCAGGAGCCTCGACACCTCGCCCGAAAGGCAGGCCGAGAGGGCGATCAAGCCCTCGCTGTGGGCGGCGAGAAGCTCCTTGGACACCCGCGGCTTGTGGTAGAAACCCTCGAGATAGCCCGCGCTCACCAGCTTGACCAGATTGGAGTAACCGCGGTTGTTTTCCGCCAGGAGCACGAGATGGTCGTACGGCCGCCGCCGTCCCGGCACCGGTGATCGATCACGGTGGTCGCCGGGGGCCACGTAGACCTCACAGCCGATGACCGGTCTGATACCGGCGTTGATCGCTGCTTTGTGAAACTGAAAAGCGCCGAATATGTTGCCGTGATCGGTGATGGCCACCGCCGGCATTCCGAGGCGCGAAATCTGGGCCGCGAGGTCGGGAATTCGAATCGCCGCATCGAGCAACGAGTAGTGGGTGTGAAGGTGAAGGTGGACGAAAGGCGGGACCTCAGATCGGCGGCTCATGGCGCCATGATACCGCGCTCTGCAAGCCCCCGCTCAGTCCTTCGCTCGATCCGGTCTCCTCTCTTCCTCGACCGCCGTTTGACAGACGAATTGCTGTTGACAAAGGCAGGATATTCGACGAGAGAAAGGCCAAAGATCGCGTTATTCAATGATCGGAAGCAACTGATCAGGTTACAAATTCGACCGTCGTGAAGATATTTTGAAGAAAATGACTCAAACAAATTTTGATTCTGATCTACGAAATTTTCGTAAATCTCTTGACAAGATCTCACACCTGGGACATTCTGGAATCGAAAAGATGAAAATTTCGCAAATTTTTCAACGCGATTCCAGTGCAAAGAACGGGGATCTCGACTCCCAAATTCGAGTCTATCGGTCACACGCTGCTCGAGCAATCTCTGAAGAACGATGGGAGGTCGCCGAGATCTTTATAGACAGAATCCTCAAGGTGGATCCGAATCGTACCGAAGCATGGCTGATGAAGGGGCATCTCCGACATCATTGTCGAGAAGACGAACAAACTGCCGTCGATTGCTATCGAAAAGTCATCAACCTCTGCGGCCCAGATTCGACGCATCCACATGCGCAAAGAGCGCGCACATCTCTGGGCAGATTGCTCACTGTCTGGGGATGATCAAAGCCCCATTCGGGGACCCTACACTTCAATCCAGTCAGATTTCGGGGGGGTGTTCCCACCTTGCACTTACGTCCGTGAGTTTTCCGGGCCTCGCGTCTGAGATCCTTGAAGAGGTCCGTGCTATCCTCCGCGGGTGAAAGCGTCGGTCAGCTCACTCAAGCAAGCACGGCAGATACGCGAGGTCTTTGGACCGGTGCTCGACAGGTTGGAGCAGGTCGACACCTTTTTCGACCGTGAGTTCGAGCTGGCCCAGCCGATGGTTCGCAAGGTCGCCACCTATGTCCTCGGCAGCGGGGGCAAACGACTCCGACCGGCACTCGTTCTGCTAGTCAGCCGGATGCTCGGATACAAAGGTGAGCGCGACGTTCGCTATGCAGCGGTGGTTGAACTGATTCACACCGCGACCCTGATTCATGACGACATCATCGACGGGTCCGACCTGCGCCGAGGCAAACCGACCGCGAACAACACCTGGGGAAACCAGACCACCGTTCTGGTCGGTGATTGGCTTTACACCCGCACCATGGATCTCTGTCTCGAGCTTGGCGATGTGGATGTGATGCGGATGCTGACCTCCGCCACTCTTCGCATGACGGAGGGCGAGATCCTCGCCGACCGCGTGCGCGGCCGCCTCGATGTCGACGAGGCCACCTACATGGACATCACCCAGCGCAAGACGGCCGAGCTCTTCTCCGCCGCCTGCGCGCTGCCGGCGCTTTTCCAGCCGTCGACCCTGCATCTGACCGAGAGGCTTCTCGACTTCGGTCGGAACGTGGGCATTTCCTTCCAGCTGGTCGATGACCTGCTGGACTTCACCGCCGACCGTTCCGACCTCGGTAAACCGGTCATGGCGGACCTCCTCGAGGGGCGGGTCACTCTGCCCGTCATCCTGCTCCTGCAGCGCCTGGATGCCAGAACCCGCGACCGGCTCGCCGAGGTCGTTGCAACCGGCTCCTTCGACGCCATCTCGAGAGACGCGCTTTTCCAGCTGGTGCGCACCTCCGGCATTCTCGACGATGTTCAGTCGCGCGCCCAAGCCTATTCCGCTGACGCGATCGAGCAGGCACAAGCCTTCCCCCCGGGTCCCGAGCGAGATGCGCTGATCCACGCCGCCAAGCTGCTGCTCGATCGCGGTATCTGACGCTTCTCCCACCAACCATCTCGCACCAGCATCGCGAAATTCGAGGACCGCGCGTGCGCCACAGGCGCACGGCGGGCGGGCCAACCGCTTCGCCTAGAGGCTTCCCCGATCGTCGGAAACGCACTCCAGGCCGGGGGGTGGCTGGGGAAGCCACGCGCCGTCTGGTGGGCCTTCTGAGGACCTCCAGGCGGTGAATCGCAAACGGTTGGTCGCCCCTTGCGGATCGACCACCACGACCTCCGACGGGAGACCGTTTTCGCCGAGAGAAACCTCGACACGATCGACACCGCCAGGCTCACGCGGGACCAGGGCGAATCCCCGCACTCCATGATCGAGCACGGTAAAACGATCGATCGCGCCCCGGGGGTCGAGCACCGCCGCCAACGGGATCCGCGCCCACTCGTCGTCATCGAGCAGGTGCTCGTCGCAGCTCGGAACCTCGAGGTCGACGAGGCGAACCGTGCGCCCGTCGAGGCCCATCAGCTGCGTCTCGGGGCCGACCGTACGAAACAAGGCGCGGTCCGGCCAGGACGCCACCACGACCCCGGAAACCTCGTCCCCTGCCCCCATCCCGGCGGCGGTGTACTCCTGGTCGTACTCGGCCTGCCACGCCCCCTGGGCGCGAAGAGCCGCACCCAGCGTTTCCAACGCCTCCATCCCCGAGCCCTGCGCCAGCAGGGCTGGAGAGACGGTAACCGATATCGCACACGCAGCGATCGTGGAAACAACCTTCGGCATGACTTCCGGTTTCAGCCGTCGAGGCTCAGGGTTTTGATCGAGCGTGCGACGACGAAGACCCTTTCGTTGTTGCTCTCCGGCGATGTCGGGTAGAGGAAGAAGCCGCTGTCCTCCATGCTGATCTCCTGCACGACGCCGTGGATGATCTCGCCGTCGAAGAACTCGACCCTCGCGGGCGCTCCCTGCGGGGGATCTGCAACGACCGCGCCGATCTGCATCTCGGCCTCGCGCCGGCTCGGGTCTTTGATGAAGAAGACCGCCTTGAGGTCGGAGATGTTGATCTGCAGCTTGTCGCCATCCTCGGACCGGGCCTCGACGGCAGAATCCAGCGGCGTGAAATCTCGTGTCAAAACGGCTCGGGTGAGGTGACCGTCTCGAAATCGCAGCACCACCTCGTGATTGTTCGACCCCTCCATCAAAACCCCCGGAAGTCGATTGTCGCTTCACTCATGCTAGCCCGGACCCGCCCGTCCGTCCACCCGTCCCCAACCACCCACCCGACCCCTC
>JBFFBV010000043.1:0-33472 GCA_041560205.1 Candidatus Sulfomarinibacter sp. | reverse complement strand
TGTGTCGATAATCACCAAAAAATCACTCATACAATATATGGTGTATCTCATTCTCAAAACCACAACATATTGTGGTGTGATGGCGACATTCAATTCGTGCCCTCGAAAAAGGGACGAAAACGACGCAAGTATTTGACCTCCAAACTCTTGACATGAAGTCTGCGGCAGATCATCATGGAGTGGTTAGAAGTGGTCCAAATAGGTCTAATGTGGGAAAAGTCGTCTATTGAGGGCTCACTTCGAATGCCAAAGGGGGCACAGTGGAGCGTTTCCGAGGAGGATTCCCGACCACCATCGACGCCAAGGGGCGGTTCAAGCTCCCGGCGAGGCTGCGAGAGCAGCTCGAGATGGGCTTCGGACGGGAGGTCTACGTCTGCTCCTTCTTCCCCCACGAGCTGAGAGTGTACCCCCTGGCCGTGTGGCAGGGCGTCGAAGAGCGTCTGCTCAACAAACCGGCGATGAAGCCGGCTGTCTTGAAACTGGTTGAACGGGTCAATTACGGCCAGCTGCTGGAGGTGGACGACCAGGGGAGGATCCTGGTTCCGGCCCTGCTGCGGGAGATGGTGGAGGTGGAAGGAGAGGTCGTGGTTTCGGGCCGCATCAACCACCTCGCCGTCACCAACAGATCTCGAGCCGCTTCCTTCCTCAAAGAGGCCTCGCTGAGCGATGAGGAACTCGAGGAACTCGCGCAGCTGGAGCTGTGATGGAGGACGCGAATGGCCTCCGATCACCTGCCGGTGCTCACCGCCCAGGTGGTCGAGCTCCTCGCTCCGGCCGGACCCGGACTGTTGGTCGATGCAACGGTCGGTCTGGGTGGACACGCCGAGGCGCTGCTTCGGGCGGAGCCGAAATTCCAGCTGGTCGGCCTCGATCGTGATCCCCAGGCCCTCGCCCGGGCCGGCGAACGACTCCAACCCTTCGCTGACCGTATCCAGCTCGTCGAGGACACCTTCGACCGCTTGCCGTTGGTCCTCCGGCGTCTCGGGCTCGGTGCGCCGGCGGCCGTGCTCGCCGATCTCGGCTGCTCGTCGCTCCAGCTCGACAGCGCGGAGCGGGGATTCAGCTTCGCCTCGGACGGTCCGCTCGACATGCGGATGGGCGGTGAGGGGCCGGATGCCGCCGATCTCCTGGCCAGTGCGGAATGGGAGGAACTGGTGAGGATCCTCCGCGATTACGGAGAGGAGCGCCGGGCCAGGAAGATCGCCCGCGAGATCGTCTCGCGTCGCGAGCGGGCTCCCCTGCGGACGACGCTCGAGCTCAGCCGCCTGGTGCAGGACGTGATCGGCCGCGGCCAGCGGCGGATCCATCCAGCCACGCGAACCTTTCAAGCGTTGCGGATCGCGGTCAACGACGAGCTCGGCCAGCTCGAGCGTTTCCTCGAGCCCGCGATCCGGAGCCTCACGCCGGGTGGCCGGTTGGCCGTCATCTCCTTCCACTCGCTGGAGGATCGGATCGTCAAGCACACCCTCCGCCGGCTGGCCGGCCGCTGCACCTGTCCTCCGGACCTTCCGGTCTGCCGCTGCAATCCGCAGCGGGTGGTCAATGTCCTGACCTCGTCTCCCATCCGTCCCGATGACGCCGAGATCGAAGCCAACCCACGCGCGCGCTCAGCCCGACTTCGCGCGGCATCGAAACGGCGGGAGGCCTGACGATGGATTTTCCCGTCATTGGCCCCTCGAATCGATTCCTGATCCCGCAGAGGGACCGGCGTTGGCCGCAGGTGTTGAGCGCTCTCATCGCGGTCTCGGCACTGGTCGTGCTGGCCCTGGCGCTGGTCGGTTGGCCGAGGCTGAAGAGCACCTCGATCCATTACGAGTTGATCAGGTTGCGGGCGGAGGTGGAGGAGCTGGAGCGACGCGAGCGAGCACTCCGCCTCGAGCTCGAGCGCGAGAGGAGCCCGGAAAGGCTGGCCGCACGAGCTCGTGCTCTCGGTCTGGTGCCGGCGGCGCCGGCGGGTCTGCCCGCCCCTCCGATCGACGAGGTGGCACGGTGAACCGCCGCCGTCTGTTGGTGGTGGCGGCGGGCCTGCTCCTGGGAGCGACCGTGGTGGTTGCGCGCAGCGTCCAGATCTCGGTGATCCAACACGGTTCCTGGGAGAGGTCGGCCCTCAAACAGCAGCAGGACGTCCTCGACGTCCCGGCGCGGCGGGGAACGATGCTGACCGCCGATGGCTACGTGCTGGCGACCTCGATCGACAGGGTCGCGATCCAGATCGACAAACGGCATCTGGAGTATCCGGAGATCTTCGCACGGGCCGTGGCGCCGATCCTCGATCTCCCGGTCGACGTCGTCACGAGACGCCTCGGCGAGGAGCGGACGTGGTTGTGGCTCGCCAAGCAGGTGCCGAACGACGTCGCAGAGCGGGTCGAGTCGCTCGCCCCGCACGCGGTTGGCCTGATACCGGACTTCAAGCGCATCTATCCGCAGGGCAGCCTGGCGGCTCCGGTCGTCGGCTTCGTCGGCCGCGAGGAGCTGCACACCGTCGGGCGGGCGGGTTTCGAGCACGATTACGACGCCTATCTGGCGGGTGAGCCGGAGCGATACCTGACGGTGAGTGATGCGATCCAGCGCAAAGTGCGATTGCAGCGCATGCAGCGTGGTCGAGCCGGTCTCGATCTGCGGCTGACGCTGCTCGCGAAATTGCAGGCTCGGTGCGAAGCGGTGCTCGCCAGGGCTCTCCAGAAGCACGATGCGCGTGCCGGATCCGTGGTCGTGGTCGACGTGCGGAGCGGCGATATCCTCGCACTGGCTTCGCTGCCTTCCTTCGACCCCGAAAAACCGGGCGCCGTCAATGCGGAAAACTGGCGGCTGCGGCCGGTTCAGGATGCGATCGAGCCCGGCTCGACCGTCAAACCCTTTGTTGCGGCCGCGGCGCTCGCGGCCGACGTTGTGCGGCCGGGCGAGCGTTTCGACTGCCTCGACCGCGGCACCAGCGTGGCCGGGCACTGGGTCCGCGACCACGCGGAGCCGGGCCGTTACACCATCGACGAGGTGGTGGTGCACTCAGCCAACAGCGGAATCATCGAGCTTGCCGAGCGGCTCCCGGAGGACATCCTGCGGCGGGCCTTTGACGCATTCGGCTTCGGCCGGCGTACCGGTGTAGGCTTTCCGGCGGAAACGCGGGGCCTCCTGCCCGAAACCCGCACCTTCTCGAAGATGAGCCGTGCTGGTCTCGCCCTCGGTCAGGAGCTCACCGTCAGCCCGCTCCAGATGGCAATGGCCTACGCGGCGATCGCCAACGGAGGCTGGCTCCTGAAGCCTCGGCTCGTCGTCCCCGGTGCACATTCCGCGAACGATCCGGTCTCCGATGCGCGGGTCCGTATCCTGGACAAGGCCCTCGCCGAACGTCTTCGCAGCATGCTCGAAGGGGTCATCCGAGATGGGACTGGCGACCAGGCGAGGGTCGCCGGGTTCCGAACCGCCGGCAAGACGGGCACCGCGCAACGTGCTTTCGGTGGGACCTTCGACGATGAACACCACATCGCGTGGTTTGCCGGCTTCCTGCCGCTCCCGGACCCGAGGATCGCGGTGGTTGTGGCCATCGAAGACCCGGTCGAGATCGACTTCTGGGCCTCGACCGTGGCGGCGCCGGTCTTCGCGCAGATCGCCGAAGCGTCGGCCTGTCTCCTGGACATCACGCCGACCGAGCCGATCCCGCCCCCCGAGCCGCGCATGGCACAGCGGGAGAACGGAAACGAAGGGGGGAACGCGTGAACCTCGAGACCTTCCTTCGCGGCTTCTCCTTGGGAAGGCTGACCGGGGCCGCGAGGGGGGCACGGTGCGCATGACGGCGGCGGAGATTGCCCGCGTGGTCGGCGGCGAGGTCGACGGAAACGCCGCGGTGCCGGTGATCGGAGCCGAGGTCGACTCGCGCCGGCTGGAGCAGGGCGATCTCTTCGTGGCCCTGCCGGGTGCCAGGTGCGACGGTCACGATTTCGTTGCTACCGCCCTCGAAACGGCTGCGGCGGCGCTGGTGCGGCGGGATATCGATCTCGCATCGCCACCCCCGCAACGTGCCCTGGTGCGGGTCGACGAACCCTTGACCGCCTACCACGAGCTCGCCCGTAAGGAGCGCCGTGATCGCGGGTGGCGAATCGCCGCCGTGACCGGGTCGGTCGGCAAGACGACCACCAAGGACTTTCTGGCGGCCCTCCTCGGCCCTCATTTTCCTGTCGGTGCCTCGGGGGAAAACCGCAACAACACGCTCGGCCTTCCCGCCGAGATCCTCTCCCAGGAGCCTGGGATCGATGTCTTCGTCGCCGAGGCCGGAATGAGCACTCCCGGCGAGCTCGCGATCCTCGGTGAGATCCTGCGCCCGCAGGTCCTCCTCTATACGCGGATCGCTCCCGTGCACCTCGAGAATTTCCCGAACTTCGAGGGGATCATCCGCGCCAAGGCCGAGCTCCTGCCGTGGCTCGACCACGACGGCGTCCTGGTCATCAACGCGGACGATCCGAATCAGGAGAACTACCCCTTTGAGACCGACGCCCGAGTCGTGCGCTACGGGACCGCGGACAGCGAGGCGAGGATCGAAGACCTCGAGGACCGCGGTCTGCTCGGCAGTCGCTTCCGGCTCGTGCTTCCTGAAGGCGAAGCGGTGGTGGATCTTTCCATGCCCGGGCGGCACCAGGCGGAGAACCTGCTCGGTGCGGCCGCGGCCGCCTCGGCCTTCGACCTCGGTGCCGAGCAGGTGGCGGAGACTGCGTCCGGGCTCGAAGCGCCGGAACACCGCGGTCGCGTGCTCACCGCCGGCGAAGGCATCTCGGTGGTCGACGACAGCTATAACTCCTCGCCGCTGGCGGCGAAGAGATTGCTCGAGCTTCTCGCGCGAGCTCCGGGCCGACGGGTCGCGGTGCTCGGCGAGATGTACGAGCTCGGAGAAATGGCAGAGGACGCACATCGTGAGGTGGGCGGCGAGGCTGCCTCCGCCTGCGACCTGCTCGTCGCGGTTGGTGGGGCCAACGCCAAGCTGCTCGCTTCCAGCGCTCGGAACGCCGGAATGGCGGACGATGCGGTCCATCTGGCCGAGGATGCCGAGCACGCGGCCGAGCTGCTGCAAAGACTGCTGCAGGCGGGAGACACCGCACTCGTGAAGGCTTCGAGAGGAGTGGGCCTCGACCGAACGGTGGCGGCGCTGGTCGGGGAGGGCACCGGCTGATGCTGTACTGGCTCCTCGACCCTCTCGGCGACACGGTCATCGGCTTCGGCGTCTTCCGCTACCTGACTTTCCGGACCGGCCTCGCGATCGCGACAGCGTTCTTCATCAGCCTGGTCGCGGGTCCGTGGACGATCTCCAAGCTTCGGGCGATGCAGGTGCGTCAGTCGATCCGCGAGGAGGGGCCGGAGCACCATCACGTCAAGGCGGGAACGCCGACCATGGGCGGCATCCTCATCGTCGCGAGCTTCGTCCTCACGACCCTCCTGTGGGCGGATCTTCAGAACCCTTACATCTGGACGGTGCTCGTTGCGACCCTCGGCTTCGCGAGCGTCGGCTTGATCGACGATTTGCTGATCGTGCGCCGACAGAGCAACCTGGGATTGACGGTGCGGCAGAAGCTGCTGCTGCAGGTGCTGGTGGCCGTCACCGCCGGTCTGATGGCGCGCTCCGCCGCGATGCCGGCGCCGCACGCCGGCGCTCTCGCGTTGCCCTTCCTCAAAGACGTCCTGCTGCCGCTTGGAGTTTTCTACATCCCCTTCGTGATTCTCGTTCTTCTCTCGTCGTCGAACGCCGTCAATCTCACAGACGGGCTCGACGGGCTGGCGGTGGGGTCGGTGGCCATCGCCGCAGCGACGTACACGGTGTTCGTTTACGTCGCCGGCCACTACAAGATCGCAGAGTACCTGCGGATCGTTCCGGTGTCGGGTGCGGGCGAGGTGGCCATCTTCACCGGCGCCATGGTCGGCGCCGCGATCGGTTTTCTGTGGTTCAACTGCCACCCCGCGCAGGTCTTCATGGGCGACGTCGGCTCCCTCGCGCTCGGTGGAGGTATCGGAATCGTTGCGGTGGTGGCCAAGCAGGAGCTGTTGCTGGTGCTCGTGGGTGGGCTTTTCGTGCTCGAGGAACTTTCGGTCGCAATCCAGGTACTGTCCTTCAAGCTGCGCGGCAAACGGGTCTTCCGTATGGCGCCGCTGCACCATCACTTCGAGCTCCTGGGCTGGACCGAGACCCAGGTGGTCGTGCGTTTCTGGATCATCGCGGTGGTCTTTGCCCTCGCCGGGCTGTCGACCTTGAAGCTGAGGTGATCGTGGCCTTCGAGATCTCTCCGCGGGTGCTGGTGGTCGGGCTGGGAAGCTCCGGCGTGGCGGCGGCCCGTCTCGCGCTCGCCGACGGCTCGGAGGTCTGGGTCACCGATCTCCGAGGAGCATCCGAGCTGGCGTCGGAGCTGGCGACCCTCGGGGACGAAGTCCGGGCCTTTGTCGGTGGCCATCCCGAAGAGTGCCTCGACGGGGTCGAGCTCGTCGTCGTCTCCCCGGGCGTCCCCGCAGACGCACCGCTCCTCGAAGCGGCGCGGGCGAGAGGTGTGGCGACCAACACCGAGATCGAGTTCGCCTGGCGCCACCGGCCGCAGGCAGAGCTGGTGGCGGTGACCGGCTCCAACGGCAAGAGCACGGTGACGGCCTTGACGGCGCGGATGCTGGTCGAAGCGGGCCGTCGCGCAGTGGCCGGCGGCAACCTGGGACCACCCGCCTCGCAGCTTGTGATGGATGGTGGTTGGGAGAGCTGGGTCCTCGAGGTCTCGAGCTTCCAGGCGGAGCTTCTGACCGAGATGTCGCCCAAGGTCGGGGTCTTCCTGAACCTCAGCCAGGACCACCTCGAGCGCCACCCCGACATCGAGACGTACTTCGACGCCAAACAGCGGCTCTTCGCCTTTCAGAGCGAGACCGACGTGGCGGTTCTCAACGCCGATGATCCGATGGTCGCCTCGACCCGGACGGCAGCGAAGGCGCGGACCTTTTCAATATCGGGAACGGCGGACGCCCGTCTCGAAGGCGACCAGCTCGTGATCGACGGCGAGACGATCGTCCTGACGTCGGAGATGCGGCTGAGCGGGAGCCACAACGTCGCCAACGGTCTGGCCGCCTCCGTGGCTGCAGCGGCGCTGGGCGCGTCGACCGAGGCCATGGGCACCGCCCTCAAGACCTTCGACGGGCTCGCCCACCGCCACCGCACGGTGCACACCGCGGAAGGTGTGCGCTGGGTGGATGACTCCAAGGCCACCAACGTCGGCGCCACTTTGGCGGCGTTGCGCGGATACCCCGACCGCTCGCTCCACCTGATCCTCGGCGGTCAGGCCAAGGGTCAGGACTTCGAGGTCCTGCGAGAGGAAGTGCGTCGGGCGGTTGCGCGGCTCTACCTCATCGGTGAGGACGGGCCCGCGATCGCCGAGACGCTGGGGGGCACCGCGCCCGCCGAGAGCTGCGGCACTCTCGACGAAGCGGTGGCTCGCGCCCGCAGCCGGGCGGTGTCGGGGGAATGGGTGCTGCTGGCGCCGGCCTGCGCCTCCTTCGACCAGTTCAGCGACTACGGGGAACGTGGCGACCACTTCGCCGATCTCGCGAGACGGGAGGAGGCGCCGTGCCCATAACACAGCGCTTCGACCGTGCCCTGCTCGGCTCGACGATTCTCCTGACCGCCATCGGGCTGGCGATTCTCGTCTCGGCCTCCTGGCTGTTGGCGACCGAGCGTTACGGCAGGCCCGGCTCCTATTTCTTCACGTGGCAGGCGGCGACGGCGATCGTCGGGCTCGGTTTGATGGTCGTCAGCATGCACTTGAGGACGACTCTCCTGACCGACCGCAGGCTCGTCATCGGCTCTTTGACCGTCGGCTGGGTGCTCCTGTTGGGGGCATTTGCCCAGGCGCCTGTTGCCGCGACCCACCGGTGGATCAGCATCGGAGGCATCTCGCTGCAGCCTTCGGTGCTGGTGCGGCTCGGCCTGATCATGTTGATGGCGATCCTCCTCGACGAGGCGCGGCGCCAGGGATGGCCGTGGCAGAGGCTGGCGGTGGTCGGAGGGATCTCCTTCGCGACCGCGCTGGCCATCGTGTTGGAACCCGACCTCGGAACGGCCGCCCTGCTGGTGGTTGTGCTGGGCGCGATGGCCTTTGTCTCGGGGATGCCCTTGAGATTGCTCGCAGCGCCGGCCGCGGTAGCGGCCGCCGTGCTCTTCCTGGCGATCATTAGCTCGCCCTACCGCCTCGCGAGGGTGCGCGCCTTCTTCGATCCCGAGGCGGGGGCGGCGGCCAGCTGGCAGAGCTACCAGAGCCTGGTGGCGATCGGCAGCGGTGGTCTCTTCGGCCGCGGCTACGGCGCCGGCCTTCAGAAGCTCTTCTTTCTGCCCGAGCCCCACACCGACTTCATCTTCGCGATCACCGGCGAGGAGCTCGGACTGGTGGGGCTGATGATCTTGCTGGTTCTCGCCGGGATCATCGTCTGGCGCGGCCTCGTGATCGCGGCCCATCTCGAGAATCCGCAACGCGCCCTCCTGGCCTTCGGAATCACCGCCGCCTTCGCCATGCAGAGCCTCGTGCACATGGTGGTCTGCCTCGATCTCCTGCCGCCGAAGGGCATCCCGTTGCCACTGGTGAGCTACGGCAAGACCGAGATGTTGGTGAGCCTGGTGTCGATCGGAGTCCTCCTCAATCTGTCGCGGGAGGTGAACGCGTGAATCGCCGCGTGGTCATTGCGGGTGGCGGGACCGGCGGTCACATCTTCCCCGGCCTGGCGGTGGCGCGCGAGCTCAAGGCGCGCGAGGTCGACGTTCACTGGCTCGGAGCTCGGCGCGGCCTCGAGGCCGAGCTGGTCGCCGAGCGTAATATCCCGATCACCCTCGTGGACCTCGAGGGCATCCACGCCAGGACCCCGTCGGCGGCCGCCCGCGCCCTCGCCAAGCTTCCCGGGGCGATCACGACCTCGGTGCGGACCCTTCTCGGCCTCAAACCTCTGGTCGCAGTCGTCGGAGTGGGTGGCTACGCCTCGACCGCCGGCTTGATGGCCGCGGGCCTCCTCGGTGTGCCGACCGTGCTCCAGGAACAGAACTCCATTCCCGGTTGGGTCAACAAGTTCCTGGCGCCTTTCTCCGACCTCGTCTGCTGCGGCTTCGAGGACGCCCTGAAGGCCTTTCCCTCGCTGTCGGCGGAGTGGACGGGAAACCCTGTGCGGGCTGATTTCTTCGAGGTGCAGGACGTCGCGCCACACGATCCACCGAGGCTTCTCATCCTCGGAGGAAGCCAGGGTTCGCTCTTCCTCAACCGCACCCTGCCCCGCGCCCTCGCCACCCTGCGTGACGATGGTCTCGAGATCGAGATCCGACACCAGGCTGGCGTCCGTTGGGCGGAGGTTGTGAGAACGGCATACCAGGACCTCAAGCTCGAGGCGAAGGTGACCGCCTTTCTGGCCCAGCCCTGGCAGGCCTTTGCCGAGGCGGATCTGGTGGTGGCGAGGTCGGGCGCCCTGACGATTTCGGAGCTCGCGGCTGCCGGTCGTGGCGCCCTGTTGGTGCCCTTCGCCGCCGCCGCGGGCAATCATCAGGAGTTCAACGCCCGAAGCCTCGAACGAGCCGGAGGAGCAGTGGTGCTGACCGAGCACGAGGCGATGCCGCTGAGGGTCTCGATGATTCTCGGCAAGCTGCTGAGGGATCACGACGCGCTGCGCGAAATGGGCAGGTGCGCGCGCGAGGTCGCCCTCCCGGGCGCCGCGTCGCGGATCGCCGAACGGGTGCTGGCGATTGGAGGCGGGGCGTGAGCGATCGCCACCTCCACCTGATGGGCGTCGGCGGGGTCGGCATGTGCGGCATCGCCGAGGTGTTGATGGCCCAGGGGCTGACCGTGAGTGGCTGCGATCTCGCCGAGAACGAGCGCACGAGGCGGCTGGCAGATCTCGGCGCCACGATCCACCGGGGCCACGACTCGGGCCATCTCCGGGGCGTCGACACCCTCGTCGTCACCGCCGCGGTGCCCGCCGATCACCCCGAGCTCGCGGCGGCCGCAGGAATGGGCCTGCCGGTCGTGCGCCGCGCCGAGATGCTCGGTGAGCTGATGCGTTCCAAGAGAGGGGTCGCAGTTGCCGGGACTCACGGCAAGACAACCACGACCGCGATCGTCGGCCATCTCCTGACATCCGCCGGCGCCGACCCGACGGTGATCATTGGCGGTCGCGCTCACTTCCTCGGCACCTATGCGCGGATCGGGGCGGGACCCATCCTGGTGTGCGAGGCCGACGAGTACGATCGGTCCTTCCTCGAGCTGGAACCTCATCTGGCGGTGATCACCAACCTCGAAACCGAGCACCTCGACTGTTACGAAAGCGAGGAGGAGCTTCAAGAAGCCTTCGTCACCTTCGCCAACCTCGCGTCGGAGGATGGTGCGGCGATCCTCTGTGCGGACGACCCAGGGGCCTGGGGCCTTCGCGATCGCTTGCGGCAAAGGGTCGTGGGCTACGGGAGGTCGGACGAGGCCGAGATGCGGCTCGAGATCACGGGCCGTGGGACGGGTGGTACCGAATTCACGGTCCTTCGAGCCGGTGCCCGGCTGGGCGATGTGTCGCTTCCGGTGCCAGGAGCTTTCAACGCCCTCAACGCCCTGGCGGCGCTCACCGTCGGCCTCGAGCTGGGACTCGAGTTTGCCCACATGGCCGCGGCGTGCTCGGAGTTCAGCGGTGTCGCCCGCCGATTCGAGCTGCGCGGCGAACGTGGCGGCGTGACCGTGATCGATGATTACGCGCACCATCCGACCGAGCTGCGCGCGCTGCTCGAGGCGACCCGTCAGGCGATGCCCGGTCGGCGGGTGGTCGCGGTCTTCCAGCCCCACCTCTACAGCCGCACGCGCGACTTCGCGGGTGAGTTCGCCGCCGCCCTCCTCGGCGCCGAGGTAGCGGTCGTGCTGCCGATCTACCCGGCGCGGGAACGACCGATCGAGGGCGTCAGCTCGCAGTTGGTGGTCGATGAGGCCCTTCATCTGGGACATTCGCAGGTTCACCTGGGACCCCCGATCTCCGAGGCGGCTCGGCAGCTCGACGATCTGTTGCAGCCGGGTGACGTGTTGTTGACCATCGGAGCCGGAGACGTCGACGAAGTGGCAACCGCCTGGCTCGAGGGGGCCGCATGATGGTCGAAGTTCCCGGCTTCCTGCCCGACCGGCTCCGGCCGCCGACGCCGAGAAGAAGGAAGCGGCGCGGCTACGCCCTCCTCACGGTCGTGCCGGTGATGCTGCTGGCCCTTCCGAGGTGGCAGGTGGCCGAGGTCCTGGTCGAAGGCTGCCCGAAGCTGCCGCCGCCGGCGATCGAATCCCTGTACGAGATGGTGGGCCAGCCGACACTGGGTCTGGATCTGCAAGAGGTCCGCGATCGGGTCGAGGTGTGGCCGGGGGTCGGAGAGGTGGAGGTCGAGCTCGAGCTGCCGGGAACAGTTCGCGTGCGGGCCCGGGCGGCGGTCAGCCGCGGAAGCGTGCGGGTAGGCCGCAGTTGGCATGGAGTCGCCGCCGACGGTTCGCTGGCCGGAGTCGTGGATGTCGGCCTGCCGCCCGTTTTCGAAGGCTTCATCGGTGATGGTGATCGGACGGAGGGCCTCGCGGTGGTCAGTCGGATCGAGGCAGCGACAGGTGGCAGGGTCGTGCGGATTCGCCGGGTCACACCGCTGGACTACCAACTGCGTTTCCAGCCACCGGGAGAGGGTCCGGAGATGATCCTCCACGTCGATCCAAGGGGCACCGGGGCCGAGAGTGCGTGGTGCGCCGCGGTCGCAGCCGGCTCGGTCGGTCATCCCTGGGCCGATCTGCGGTGGACCGACCGAATCGTGATCGGGAGTAGGTCGTGAACGAGCACCACTCCGTGATCGGTGTCGACCTCGGGTCCTCGAAGGTTTCGGTGGTCGTGGGTGAGATGGAGGATGAACGGCTGGTCGTTCGCGGCTGCGGTCAGGCGACTCACGATGGTGCGCGGAAGGGTGTGATCGCCAACCTCGATGAGGTGTCGCAGGCGGTTCGCGTTGCGGCAGAGGAGGCCGAGGCCATGGCTTCAGTGCCGGTCGAGGTCGCCCAGGTCGGGATCGGTGGATTGCCGATTCAGGGCGTGCCGTCCACCGCCTCGGTGCCGGTGACGGGCCGCGATCACACGGTGACGCCCGAGGATCTCCAGCGTGCGTTGGCGGCCTGCGCTCAGGTCGCGATTCCGGAGGACTACAGGGTCCTCGACATCATCTCGTGCGGTTTCGCGCTCGATGGCCAACCGGGAATGGACTACCCGGTCGGGATGCCAGGCACGCGTCTCGACGCGACGGCCTACGTGCTGTACAGCAACAGAACCCACGCGGAAACTGTCGAACAGGCGGTCAATCACGCCGCGGTTGCGCTCGGCCATTTGGTGTTCGAGCCCCTCGCCGGGGCAGAGGCCGTGTTGACGCGGGACGAGAGAGAGCTCGGCTGTCTGCTGCTCGACATGGGCTACGCCACTACGGACTGGGTGCTCTTCAACGAAGGTGTCGTCGCATTGAGCGGCGCAGTCCCGATCGGAGGGCGCCATTTCACCGCCGACCTGGCAGCGATGCTCAAGACCACCACGGCGGCTGCGGAGCGCAGCAAACGCCGGATCGGCGCCGCCCTCGATCGTGAAGGCCTTTACGATGCGGCGGTGGAAGTGCCGACCCTGGGCGGCGACGGAAACCAGGTCCACTCCGCGGCCTTTGCCGCCGAGGTCCTCCACGAAAGGGCGCGCGACCTGTTTATCGGCGTCCACAAGGTGCTGGTGGGACAGGGCTTGGATCGTGTGCCGCGCGCGGGTGTCGTCCTTACTGGCGGCGCCTCGAAGCTCGAGGGCCTCGAGGAGGTCGCCGAGACGATTTTCGGACATCGGGTGCGGATCGGGCTTCCCCGAGGCCTCGCTGGACTCGCCGAACCGGTGTCCGGTCCGGAGTGGTCGGTGGCCTGCGGGCTGATTCGACTTCATCACAATCGGAGAAATCAGGTATTGACGCCGCGGGCAAACCGGAGCAGCATCATGGCATGGCTCCGTAACGCCCTCGGAGAATTTTTTGAATTGGGAGGTGGACATGATCGAGTTTGATGATGGTGTTGCGGGCGAGCGGAGCGATAGCGAGGATTCGGAGAACCCGAAGCTGCATCTCGTGGGCCCGGAGCCGGCGATTCTCCTCGACGAGACGCCGGCGCCGGCGCGCATCAAGGTGATCGGGGTCGGCGGCGGCGGCTGCAACTCGGTCAACCGCATGATCGAGGCCGGCCTGGGAGGCGTCGAATTCATCGCCGCCAACACCGATGCCCAGGCCCTCTCCAACTGCCGTGCGCCGGTCAAGCTGCAGCTGGGTGTCGAGCTCACCAGAGGCCTCGGCGCCGGGGCCAACCCCGAGGTCGGGCGCAACGCGGCGCTCGAGGCGGACAAGAAGATCTTCGACCTGATCGATGGCGCCGACATGGTCTTCATCACCTGCGGCATGGGCGGCGGAACCGGCACCGGAGCGACCCCGATCATCGCCCAGATGGCGCAGGATGTCGGCGCCCTGACGGTGGCTGTGGTGACCAAGCCCTTCTCCTTCGAGGGTTCGCGCCGCCGCGTCGTGGCCGAGGAAGGTATCGGCCAGGTCGGCGAGCACGTCGACACGCTGATCACGATCCCCAACGACCGGCTGCTCAAGTTCGTCGAGCGCAACACAAATTTCACCGAAGCGATGAGTATTGCCGACGACGTGCTGCGCCAGGCGGTGCAGGGGATCGCCGACATCATCACCGTTCCCGGTCTGATCAACCGCGACTTTGCGGATGTCAGGACGGTGATGAAGGGCATGGGCCACGCGATCATGGGCGTTGGCACCTCGTCGGGCGAGCACCGGGCGGTCGAGGCCGCCCAGCAGGCGATCGCTTCGCCGCTGCTCGAGGAGACATCGATCGAAGGCGCCCGCGGTCTGCTGATCAACATCACCGGCGGTGAGGAGGTCACCCTCAACGAGATCAACGAGGCGGCCGAGATCATCACCGAAGGCGCCGATTCCGATGCCCAGATCCTCTTTGGCGCGGTGGTCGATCCCGACCTCGGCGATTGCGTGAGCGTGACCGTGATCGCGACCGGCTTCCAGGCTACGCCGGACAGCGCGCAGCTGCCTGCGACCAGGGCCAGGGCGACGACAACCGCGTCACCGGATCCATTCGAGGAAAGCACGTCGGCGCGCACCAGCCGCTTCCTGGTGCCCGGCGGGCCGAACTCCGAGTACGGCATCAACCAGAGCGACGACTACGAGATTCCGGCCATCCTTCGCAAACAGATGGACTGACCGGAGAAACCACGATTTCGGTTTCCGAGCACCTGCTCGGCGACCACTCGACCCCTTCCGCGACCCACCTCCCTGCGGAAGGGGCCTTTTTTTGCCCGTCCACCCACCCACCCACCCAGATACAAGATGCACCAGCCCAGCCGCCCGCCCGGTTGCAAGATGCACCCGTCCCACCGCACGCCCGGATACAGGGTTCAAGATGCAGGATGAAGTGCTCGTGCGGCTCGGAAATGAGGCTGGTGATCCTGTACAGTGGCCGGGATGAGCTATGAGCGATTGGAAATCTGGCAGATGGCACAGGCGCTCGTCGTAGATATCCATGAAATGACCATGACAAGGCTTCCAAAGTTCGAGATGTGTGAGGAAGGTTTGCAGCTACGAAGAGCGATTAAGTCTGTCAAAGCGAACATCGTCGAGGGTTACGGTCGACGGCGGTATCGGCAGGACTACCTTCGATTCCTCGTTCCTGCGCACGCGTCATGAGATGAAACGAAAGATCATTTGGAGGTTCTCCGTGACACGGGCTCTCTGGTAGACGATGACCTGTTCGAGGATCTTCATTCGCGCATTACGAAGCTGAGCAAAACCCTCAGCGGGTGTATTGAGGGTGTTGAACGAGAATATCGGTCCGTCAAGGAGGACCTCCCGGGTTATGAATTCGATGCGGAGCTGGATGATTCCTCCGGGTGGGTGGGTGGCCCTGCATTCTGCATCCTGCATCCTGTATCCCAGATTATTCGGCGCATTACCATGCAGAAGTTCCTCAAAGCTATGACCGCCACCTACCGATTGATCACCATTCCCCCGAGTCACTACTGCGAGAAGGCGCGGTGGGCGCTGGAGTGCGCAGGGGTTCCATATCGGGAGGAGGGACATCCTCCGCTCTTCCACCGGCGTGCGGTGAAAAAAGCCGGAGGTGGTCACACGACGCCGGTGCTGGTCGCCGGAGACCGGGTGCTGCCGGACTCGACCGACATCCTCGAGTTTCTCCACGTCGAGCACACCGACGGCTGGCGCCCCTATCCGCTCGACTCCCAGCTGCGGGTGGAGGCCGAGGAGCTCGAGGAGCTCTTCGACACCAGGCTCGGCCCGCACACACGCCGCCTCGCCTACTACCACCTCCTGCAGCATAATCGCCTGTTCCTGGCCTCGGTGCTGGCCGGTGTCGGAGGTGTTGAACGTCTGATCTTCAGGGTCCTCTCGCCAGTCATCAAGAAGCTCATGCGCCTCGGCATGCGCATCGACGACGAAGGCGCCGAGCGCTCTCTGAACTACGTGCGGACAGTTTTCAAAAACGTCGACGAGATGCTTTCGGACGGCCGCCAGTATCTTGTAGGCACGACCTTCGGAGCCGCTGATTTGACCTTTGCGGCCCTCGCGGCGCCTGTACTTCTGCCGAATCGGTACGGCTCGCCGTTGCCGTCGCTCGACGAGGCGCCCTCCGGTCTCGTGGATCAGATCGAAGAGTTTCGCTCGTCGCCGGCCGGAAGCTTCGCACTCCGCGTTTACAATGATCGCCGATGACTGTTCGTGACCTCGACCTCGAGCTGCCCCATCTCCGCCTCGCAGCGCGCGAGTGGGGCCCCTCGGAAGCTTCGCCCGTGTTGGCCCTCCACGGGTGGCTCGACAACGCCGCCTCCTTCGACCGGCTCGCACCGCTGTTGCCGGAGTTCCACGTGGTGGCCCTCGATCTCGCCGGCCACGGCCGTTCGCAACATCGTCACCCGAGTGTTGTGCACCACTTCATCGACTGGGCGCCCGAGGTGGTGGCGGCCGCAGATGCACTTGGGTGGCAGAGCTTTTCGCTGATCGGCCACTCGATGGGTGCGGGCATCTCGACGCTCGTAGCCGGTACGTTTCCAGATCGCATCGAAGGTCTGGTGCTGCTCGAAGGTGCGGGTCCGCTCGCCGCGGACGCCATCAGGGCGCCGTCCCAGCTCGCGTCGGCGCTCGAGGACGAGGATCGCGCTGCGGCGGCAGCTCCGAAGCTCTTTCCCGACCTGGAAACGGCAGTCCAGGCACGAGTGCGCGACTCGGACCTCGACACGGAGGCAGCGCGGCTGCTCGTAGAACGGGGCTCCGAGGTCGTCGACGGCAGGGTGCGTTTTACCCATGATCCGCGCCTGAGAACACGATCTCGAACACGCCTCACCGAAAACCAGGTCCTGGCCTTTCTGGCAAATATCTCCTGCCCGGTGCTGGCTGTGCGCGCCCTCCAGGGCTGGCCGTTCCCGGAGGAGCTGGTGATGGCGAGGCTGGCGACGATTCGGAACCTGGAGACCGCGGAGATCGAGGGCGGCCACCACGTCCACCTCACCCACCCCGACCGCGTCGCGCCAATCATCAATCAGTTCCTTTCTGACTGATATTTTCTGTCGCCCCCTACGGCGGCTTTCTGATCTATTTGATTCACCTTGGACCCTGGGCTTTCGCTCCAGATACAAGGGAATCCAATCTCGGAGCCCCCGAAGGGGGCAAAAGATGTTTAGCCTGGGGCTCACGCCCCAGGCTCATCATATGTCGCCGCTTCGCGGCTTTTGCTTGTGTTTACCGCGCAGCGCCCAGCCTGACTTTGAGGTCCTTCGTGCTGCCCTCTCGCTCGACTGTCACGGTGACCGTGTCGCCCTCCCTGTGCTTTTCGAGGACGAGGCCGAGCTCGCCCCCCGAACGAACGGGCTCTCCGTCAATGGCAACGATGATGTCTCCGACAACCACTCGGCCTCTTCGGTCGCGATACGCGGGTCGGATTCCGGCTTTGTCGGCACCGCTCCCGCGGTCGACACCGATCACGACCGCGCCCTCGATTCCCGATCGCCGTACCAGGTGATCGGAAGCGAGCTCGACTCCGACGGACGGACGCCGCACTTTGCCGTACGCGATGAGCTGCGGCACGACCCAGTTGACGGTGTCAACGGGGATCGCGAAGCCGATCCCCGCGTAGGCGCCTGACGGGCTGACGATGGCGGTGTTGACACCGATCAGGCGGCCGGCACTGTCGAGCAACGGTCCGCCGGAGTTCCCCGGGTTGATCGCGGCATCGGTCTGGATCACGTCGCGGATGGGTATCCCCTGAGGCGAGACGATCTCCCGCCCCAGAGCGGAGACGATGCCGGTGGTCAGGCTCTGGTCATAGCCGAAGGGATTGCCGATGGCGAGAACGGTCTGGCCGACCTTGAGATCGGATGACGTCCCAATCGGTATCGGTCGGAGCTGGTTCCTCGGCGCCTCGATGTGGAGAACTGCGAGGTCCTTTTCGCGGGCGTAGCCGACCAGGCTCGCCGGCCAGGTGGTGCCGTCGGCGAGAGTCACCTCGGCGCGGTCTGCGTCCTCGATGACATGAAAGTTGGTCACGATGTTGCCACGGTCGTCCCACACGAAGCCCGACCCGGTGCCGCTCGGAATTTCCATCACGTTGAGACGAAAGAAGTCCCGGCGCAGCGAGACCGAGGTGATGTAGGCAACCGATGGCGACGCCTCTTCGAAGAGCTGGGTGACGCTCCGCTCCTCGGCGGTCAAGTTGCTCCGCTCCACAATCGTGCGGGAGCGAGCTTCAACGCGACGCCCCTCCTGCGCGCAAGCGGTCGAGGCAACCGCGGCGGCAACCGCGAAACTCAGGGTCGAGAGGATGCCGATCAATCGTCCATTCCGAGTCATGTATTCTCCTCCTGGCCTGTCATTCGCCTCCGAGCTGCAGATACTTCCAGTCCGCACCATAGCCGAGAATTCCCGCCAACAGGTGGTAGAGCGCAAAGAGCTCGAGCGCGAAGGGAAGGTAGCCTCCGTACCCGAGGATCGGCATCTCGAAAATGCGGCCGAATCCAACGAAGGGGACATCGTAGATCCACTTGGGGAACGACCAATAGTTCCAGAACTCCCAGAAGAAGCCGCAGATCAGGGTGCCGACCCAGAGCGAGATGACGGCACGCCAGTCGCCTGAGGACGTCCAGGAGAGGAGGCTGCGAAAGCCGAGCCGATGGTTGATCGGTTCGAGAATGAAATAGACCGACAGCCATACGAAGGGGAAGAAGTACTGCGGCCACGCGAGGGTGAGCGCGAGCATCAGCAGTCCCCCGACAAAAAAACCGATCAGCACAGCCGGCGTTTGAGCGATCCGCAGCCCGGGTTTCAGTCGCCGCACCCAGCCGAAGGTGCTCACGAGCTCTGCGGTGCCGAAGACCGCCGGGATGACGGTTGAAAATGCGAGCGAGGCGAGGAGGAAGTGCTCGACAGGACCGATCGTGCCGTCGTCGAGATAAATCCAGTTCTGCGTGCGCTCGTTGATGAGCTCGAAGAGCCACCAGGCCGGCACCGAGGCCAGGAAGAGTCCGACGTAGGCCCGGCGGCTGCGAGTGAGAAGGGAGCTCCCGGTTCTGGCGACGGTGAGCGCGTCGACCGTCAGACAGTAGCCGAGCCACATGGGGAAGAAGCCCCAGTGCGTCCGGATCCCCTCGAGCCCCCAGTTGAGCGGCCAGAAGATCGCCACCAGCGCGAGCCCGAACCAACCATGGATCGGCCATCTGCGGTGGATAACTCGAGAATCGTCCATGCGCTTTCCCCGGACCAGACTCGGTCCTGAGGTGACGTCTGTCAACTTCCCGGGCCGATGTCGTGCCACAATGGAACGAGGTTGATAGGTTGCCGATTTCGGGCCTGGAGGCCCGCCCCAGGGAGGAGACGGATGAAGAATATCATCGCCATTGCCGTCGTCGTGGTCGTCGCGCTGGTCGCGTTCAACTACTTCCAGACCGGCGAGTTCAGCATCATACCGGGTGGTGGTATGAGCGAGGAGGAGCAAGAGCTCAACCGCCTCAAGGGCGAGTTCCGGCGCGCCGCGCAGACCTACCGCCAGGCGGGGCGATCGGCCGGGGTGAGCGGACTCGACACGACAGCTGACGTCGAGGCCGCGCTCCAGAGCGTTGACGGTGTGGAGCGTGACGTCAAGGCCCTGCGAAAAAGGACCAAGGACGCGGAGGTCAAAGCCAAAATCGACGAGTTCCTGGCCGAGATCACGAAGTACAAACAGGACATCAGCTGACGAAGCTGTCTATTCGAGCCAACGAGTCACTTCGCCGAGCGGTCGCCGCGTGCGGCGCGGCTCGGCCTCCGCAGGACGGCCAAGGGCTATGAGTGCGACCGGCCGCCACTCCCGAGGCAGCTCGAGCACCCGGGCGACCGCCGACTCGTCGAAGGCGCCAACCCAACAGCTGCCGAGTTCCGCTTCGGTCGCGGCGAGGAGAATGTTCTGGGCCGCTGCGGCGGTGTCCTGCAGGCAGTAGAGCTCGCGCCCCCGCGGTCCGTATTTCGCAGCGCTCTCGGCTGGCACCGCGCAAACCGTGATCACCACCGGCGCCTGAGCGATAAAGGCCTGACCGTAGGCGGCGCCGGCCAAGGCCCGACGGCAGCCGCCTTCGAGCGCGACCACAAAGCGCCACGGTTGCAGGTTGCCGCCGTTTGGCGCCCATCGTGCAGCTTCGAGCACAGCCGTGACCATCTCCCGTTCGAGCGGGTCGGCGTCGAAGACGCGGCAGGAATATCGTCTCTCGAACAGCGTGCGGGCGGCCATCGTCACCCCCTGTCATCTCGGTTCAGTGCCCTTGCCGGACGGCGGCTTCAACCCGTGGCAGGGTCGACCGCTTCGGGTGAGCCGGCCCCATCGGAGATGAACCGCACCTCGCTCTTGGGCAGCGCAAACTCGATGCCCTGCTCGCGGAAAGCGCGATCAATCGTCATCTGAACCTGGTCTTTGGTTGAGAGTCCCTGGCCGAAGTCGACCACGAAGCGGAGCTCGAGGTTGATCGCGTCGTCACCGAAGCTGAGGAGGAGCACCTGCGGCGCCGGATCGTCGAGGACCGACGGGTGCTGCTCCGCGGCGTCGACCAGGATCTTTTTGACAAGCTCGAGATCGGTTCCGTAGGTGATCCGGATCGGGATCTCGATCCGACGTTTCGAGTCCGACAAGGTCCAGTTGACCAATTTGGTGGTGATGAACTCCTTGTTGGGGACGATCATCTCGCTGCGGTCCCACAGCGTGATGGTCGTGGCCCGGATCTGGATACGGGTGACCGTTCCCATGAGGTTTCCGATCGTCACGACATCGCCGACCCGCACCGGGCGCTCGACCAGGAGGATGAGACCCGAGACGAAGTTGGCGACAATCTCCTGCAAACCGAAACCCAAGCCGAAGGTGAGGGCCGCAGCGAGCCACTGGACCTTGTTCCAGGTGATGCCGAGGAGGCCGAAAACGACGACCGTGCCGATGATCGTGATCGAGTACCGGACCAGTGTCGAGAAGGCGAAGCGTGCGCCACTATCGAGATGCGTCCGCCGTTTCAGAATGATGTCGATGATGCCTGGCAGATTTCGGACCAGGACCAACGTGAAGACCCCCGCGATGATGGCCTCGAGCAGGTGCCACAGGGTGAGGGAAGTGGATTGGGGGGCCGCAGCTGTTCCGGTCAGCGCAGCGCCTGGAACATGTGCACCGGGCACACCGGCCGCCGTCGAATCGGCGCCTTCCGCCGTGGGCGCTTCGCCGACCTCGGTGGGTGCGCCCAGCATTGACGCAGACTCCTCGATCGGATCCAGCATCTGGACTCTGGGCAGCAGCTGCACTCTCCTCAGCGACTCGAGCATCGGCAGGGCGTCGGACCAGATGTACAAGAGTCCGATCGCGAGCGCCATGACGACGACGAAGCGATGCAGGTGAAGCACCTGAGCCTCGGTGGCTTCGAGCTCCTTCCGATGTTTTGCTTCGTCCTTTTCGCCCGCGGAGTCGAGGATCGCCCGATTCCGATTCACGATCCGCCAGCGGTGGACGAGCCCGCCGCCGACCATGACAACGAGCGCGAGGAGAAGGGTGCGCAGCATCTGGTAGGCGAGAAGTATGCCCGTAACATAAAAACCGAATGTCGCGAGAATCGCGGGCAGTACCGTGGTGAGGATAATGAGCGGATAGGCGCCGAGAAATGCCGTGGGGAAGGCGTATTCCGAAAAACGCCTGGGCCACGGCACCCTCATCTCCTTGTCGGACGCCTCCTCTTTCTTTTCGGGTCGGAGCATGGCCAGGATCGACAGCCCGATGAAGAGAGTTGCCGCGATGAACATGATTCGACCGAGGGAGTTGTTGTAGAGCTGCAGATTGTCGGGACTGTCCAACCGCATGCCGGCGAAGGCGAGGTGGAGTGCGACGTAGAGCATTGGCAGACCGATCGCCTCGGTCATCAACAGACCGCGGTAGAGCGGGCGGGTGGTGCCGGTTGGCCAGGAAAAGTGCGCTTCGGCGAGCCCCCTCGGCGCAAAGACCTGCCGCACGAGTTCGAGCAGTGCCGCGACCATCGCGATATGCGCCAGAGCGTCGGCCGACGAGTGCCAATAGGTGGACTCGGCAAGACGTTCGGCGAGAGAGCTTGCGAGGTACAACGCGAGCGGCAGCGGCGCTGCGAGCAGGACGGTCAGCACGGTTGCCTGTGCAGTGAAGCCGAGTTTGTCTCTTTCCGGATCATTCACCCACGCCGCGACGGCACTCAAGCGCCGTCGCATCGGTTGGCGCAGGAGGACCAGCGACACCAGCAGGAGCGCGGCGAGAATACCGCCGGTGCGAAGGTCGATTCTGACGATCCCGACTTCCGCCAGATGCTCGGTCGACAGCAACCAGACGAATGCCTCACCGATGCTTCGAGGTCGCGGAATGATGGGTCGTGGAACACTGCGAGACCACAGGACATGAGAGAAGAGGAAGCGTTCGACCTCCCGCACGTGGCGGAGAAAATTGTCTGACGCCGTCCGGTACTCGAGCAACCGATTCGAGTAATCGCCGACCCGCATGATCAGCTGATCGAGAACACCCTGGCGAAGCGTGAGAAGATCGCGGACCCGTTGTGCCAACTCGGGATCCATCTCTCCACCGAATTCATCCTGGAGATCGATCATCGTCTGGCGGGCGAGATCGTGCGCCCGGGACCGTTGCTGTTCGAGGGTGATCAGCCGGTGTTCGACCTCCGGGATCTCTTTGTCGAGGTCCTGGATGACGTTGGCGAACGACCCGGGCTCCGGAAAGTCTTCGGGCACGTCCGGCCACCAGCGGGTGAGGCTGCCGCGGTGGCCATAGGCCTCGTATTTGCGGGTTGTCAAGTCGGCGATTCTGTTGAGCTGGGCTTGGTGATGACGGGTCCTTTCCAACGCGATGACTGTCCGTTCGGAGCGGGCGATCGCGCCGTCTGGTGACCACAAGAGTTCCGCGAGTTCCACGGTCTCGGCGGCGATCGGAGCGATGCTTGGGAGCTCCTCCGAGAGCTGTTCGCTCTGCTCCCGAACTCTGCCGAGAGCCTCCAGGGCGAGCTCGACACGCAGATCGTGGGCCGCCGCCTCGAGCAGGTCGACCAGATTCCGGCTGTACGAAAGCCGCCGTTGCGCGAGATCCGTTTCCAGGGGGATCAGGGAGCTTTGTTCGTTGATCAAGGCGAGCTGGGCTCGGAGCATCTCGGTCTCCGACAGCGCCGCTTCGCGCCGCGCCAGGAGGTTCACACGCACGGCGTTCTTGAGTTCCGTCGGTGCCGCGCTTCCGGCGTTCCGTCGCAGCTCGTCGTTGAGCTGTTCGCGCTCGAGATCGAGCTCCCCGAGTCGTTTTGAGATGTTGCTCCGAGACTTCGCGCGGTCCTCGGCCAGACGCTCCTGATTCCGGAGCGCGTTACGGTTGGCGGCGAATCGGGCGCGCTCGCGGGCCAGCGCATCCTCGGCCTCTTCGATGGTGGGATTTGGCGACAGTGGGAGCTGGAGCGTCGGCTCGGGGTGTTCCAGCTGTGATTGGAGTTCTTCGACCATGCGGTCGATGCCGCCGCGTTCGCGCGAGAATTCTTCAGCTGCGGCACGATGGTCGGTCGCCGTCTCGAGCGAGCGGATGGCGATGTCGTAGAGCTCCAGGATCTGGACTCGGGTCTCTTCCCTCAGCGAGGGGTCGCTCTCGATCTTGGTTCGAAGGCGGCGGACCTCGGCGAAGCCGACGGTGTCATCCTGGCCCGGCGTCGTTTGAGCGCACACCGGCAGCGCGTTCAGCACGACCAGCAAACCCACCACGAACATGGACCGTGTCACGTTCATTCGACCTCTCCGATCGGAAAGCGATGCCTGCAGGATAGCAAAGGCCATCACGCGCATACGGGTACAAGGTCTAAGATCCAAGACCGTGGATCCTCTGACCCCCCGGGGATGCACGGCTGGAGGGAGGGCGAAACGCCTATCCGGCGCCTTGTGTCCAGGTGGGTTGTCGCGCGCTACCAGGCCTGTCCGACCTGGATGTACCAGTAGGTGTCCTCGGGCCCGCGGGCGATGTCGATGCCGACCCAGAGGTCTTCCTCGGGTTTGAAGAGGAAGCGGCCGCCGATTCCGCCGGCAAGGATCCTGTCCTGTGTCTCGAACGCGGGAATGTCGCCGTCGGTTTTGCCCCTGCCGACGAAACCTACGACCCCCCATCGTTTGGCGAGGTTGTAGCGACCCTCAATCTCCACCACACCGACCCGTACGTTTTGGTACCGCAATGCCGGTACGCCGCGGAGAGTCACCCACGGGTAGGCCCAGAACGGGGGGTTGCCGTCGACAGCCTTGGCGTCCCATCGCCAGCCAAGGACGAAGTTGTCGGTGAGTTGGTGGAACGAGTTGATTTTGAAGGCCACGCTCCAGTAGTCGTAATCGCCGCCGATGGCGTCGTCGTGCCTCCAGGTGTCGAGTTGGATCAACAGCCCCTGGTTGGGCGTCATCACGTTGTCTCGGGTTTCGTAGATTGCCTCGGCCGCGAGACCGATGTCCTTGGTTTCGCCTTCGCCCAGCTCGATCGGGCGGTCGGTACCCAGCTCCATTGTGGCGTCGGCAGCGAGTGTGGATAGCTTGCCGCCGAGAAAAAAGTTGCTTTTGCCGAGCCTGAATTTGATGTCTTGGTAGAGAATGCCACCCTTGATGTCGAAGTCGAACGGAACGTCAAAGCGGTAGACGGTGGATTTGATGTTGGCGTAGCCGAGAGCCCCCGTGTACCTGATGGAATCCCTGCGATTCGATCGTGTGTGAAGAAAACCCGCACCCCAAGTGCCACTGTCGGCGTAGGCTCCGGCGACGGCGCTGATGGTCGGCGGGCGCTTTTTCTTCCTGGAAGACTTGCCGGGCGTGCCGGTGGTCATTGCAGTCGGAATCGACGCCTCCGCGTCGGGGTCGCCCGACGTTTTGTGGAAGTAGGCCAGTGCCGCGCCGAGACCGACGCCGATAGCCGGTTCGGTGATGAAGATCGGGATCGGCAGAAAGCTGGCGCCCTTGCCGTCCTTCTTCTTCTTTTCCTTTTTCTGCCTTTTCTGGGAGCCGTCTTCGGTGTCGCCCACCGAAGTTGGATTGTCGGCCTCCTGAGCGGTGACCGTCGCTGCCGGAGCAACGAAGGCGATTCCGAAAACGAGGGCGGCGACCACGGCCAAGCGGAAAGCTTGAACGGTGATTCGGGGGTTTGCTCTTGGCATCAGCTCACCTTTGACCGGGACTCGCCCAATGATGATACTGCGGAATTCGCTCGGCGTGGGTCAGTGCAACAGCCGCGGTTCGAGGAACTCCCATATCCGGTAGCGCAGCCAGTTGAATCCGACCGGTGTCATGGAGTAGAAGGCGCGTTTGTGGTCGTAGCTCATTGTCAGGCGTTCCGGGCGGCCGAGCGATTCCCATAGTGTTTCCCGGCACGACTCGGCCATGCAGTCATCTCGGCGGGCCTCGACGATGAGCACCTTTTGCGGGTCGACCCGTCCCGGGTAGGTGGCAGGGTCCACCCCTCGCACGATGGGTTCGAGAAACCTCTCGAGGTCTTCGGCGCTCCACCCGAAATCTCGGGATACCTTCTCACGCACGGCGGCCAGCCTCGTCCCCGCGCAATGAGCGACGATTGTGTGAAGCTCTGCGCCACCCATCACCAGAACCGACGTCTCGATCCGAGGCTCCTGGGTGAGGATGCCGCCACCGACTGCAGCGGCGACGCTGAAGCCGACAAGCGCCACCCGTTCGGCATCGATCTCGGGTCGCTGCTCGGCCCAGTCGACAAGCCGCTGGATGTCGATCATGGTCACCCTTTGGTGATCGATGCCCTCGCGAAAGACGTCGAGGAACCGGTCCTCATCGGGTGCTTCGGCGAGCTCGTCCCAGTTGATGAAGTAGCGCTCGCCATGAACGTGGAGCACATGGCTGCGCCCACTCGAATGCCGCTGGATGAATTTGGCCATCTTTCGGGGCGGATAGGTGTAGGTCCCCCAGATGGGGAGGACGATGACGAGCGGGTGGGACCCGGGCAGGACACTTCGATAATAGCTCGCGGTCACGAGTTCGTCCGGCTGATTGTTGTCGCCGACGGACGGGATTTCGAGGGCTCGATGCTCGTAGAGTCGTGTCGCTCCGACGCCCTCGACGTGATTGGTGAAGGAGACCTCGCCCCGTTCGTATTCGAAAACAGGGGTCTCCTCGTGGTGTCGATCGAACTGCACATCGCCCGCATCGACATAAGGCGTTCGCACGTGGCTCGTGTAGCAGCCGCTGAGTATCAGCGTCACGCCTGAAATCGGGCCAAGATGCTTCAGCAGTGCTCGGAGCAACCTGCCGTGAGCGCTCATATCCATGCGCGTGTCAGTCTAACCCGAATCTGAGGGCTAGAAGTCGAAGCCGAGGCCGAAGGTCAGCCTGTAATCATCCTGCTCGGGGAAGGTGCCGTCCGAGCTCTGGCGCGGGTCCTGGATCCGATCCCAGACCACGGTCACGTCGAAATCGAGCAGGCTCGTCAGCTCGAACTCGAGGCCGGTCAGGAGGTGATGGGTGTAGGTGCCGCTCTCCTCGTTGACGATGAAGAAGCTGTAGTCAAAGATGAAATCGATGTCCTTGGTCAGCTCGAGGTCGTAGACCGTGCCGATCCGAAGCGCGGGCGTATCGGCCGAATCGGATTCGTCCTCCAGCACGTTATCGAAGCGTGTCGTCTGGTAGCCGAGGGTCCCAGTGAGCTCCCAGTCGATCCTCGAAGTGTCGATCAACGTGTATCCGACACCCATACCGAGCGTCCACCGGCTGCCGATATTCTGAAAGGGGTCGCGATAGTACTCACCACTCACTGGGGTCCAGAAAAACCGCTTCGAAAAGTACCGGTCCCATCCGACGGTGACCCGCTGATTGTCGGCCGCCACCTCCCCGAATGTGCGGTTGAAGTTGCCCAGATAGTCGAAATCGATCCGGTCTCTTGGAGTCCTTCGCTTGAAATTCGCCTTCGAGCTCAGCTCGGTCTGCTCGGTGTTGCCCTCGCGGATGTTGGCGCCGAGGGTGAGCTTGCCGGACCAGTAGTTGATCTCCTTCGGTGCGCCTGCGGTGATTGTCAGGAGGTCAGAGCGAGAATATGTTTGATCTTCGTCGCCCATGACGCGAACCGTGTCGCCCTCGACGAACAGCTGACCGGTCGCCACGATGTCGTCTTCGAAGCCGATCTGCATGGTGCCAGCAGATCGCACCTCTTTGATGTCTCCCCAGTCCAGAGTCAGCTCGTCGAGCTCGTCGCTATCGAACTCGAGACTCTCGTCGTACATGGCGATGATCTCGCCCTTGAGCCACTCACCCGATGTGAGCTGGATCCAGTCGAAATCGTCCGGCATCGGCGGCGGAGGCTGCCAGCTCTCCGTGCCATCTTGAGCGCAAAGCGTCACTGCGGAGATCGACATCAACATCAGGGTGACAATGGTTGTTCGCCAGGGTTGACGGTTGAGCATTCGGAGTCCTCTCCATTTTTCGATTCCATCGAACAATCGCACCTGCAGCGCAATCATTCCCTGGCCGATCCCATCACTGCGATCCGGGATCCGCGAACTGCATCCAGAGACCGGGGGGAGGGAAGTGGAGCTACCCCTCCCGTCCCCCTTGCAGTATGTCCTGCAGCTCTTCGAGCTCTTTCCAGCGCCCCTGCGCGGCGAGCTTTGCCTGGTCCGGCCAGCTCGTTGGATCGTGCATCTTGTACCGTTCGCCACCCTTTCGGAGGATGCTCTTGAGGCGGTCGACCGGCGCCGCGGCCAGCTCGGCCCAGGTGTAGATGAGCTCGTCGTTGAGCATCTTCTCGATCTTCGGCCCGATGCCCTCGATCCGCTTGAGGTCGTCCCTCTGGACGGGAGCGCCACCGGCGGAGGCCGCCAACCGGTCCGCCCACGCGGCTTCGAGCTCGGCGATTTTTTTCTGGCAGGCGATCGAACGCAGCGCCCAGCCGATGATGAAACCAAAGAGTGCCGCCAACAGCAGACAGAAGACGATTTGGGTGATCAGGTAATTCATGTCAATTCTCCTTGAGGGCGTGGAACTCTGTTCGACGGTTCATTTGCCGACCCTCGGCGGACGCGTTCGAGGCGATGGGACGGGTCGGTCCGTAGCCCACGACCTCGAAACGGTCGGCATCGAAGCCCTTGGCCACGAAGTAGCGCTCGACCGTCTCGGCGCGCCGCTGGCTGAGTTCGAGATTGTGGTCCATCGGGCCCTCGGCGTCGGTGTGACCAGAGATCTCGACCCGACCCGGATGCTCGCGCAGGATCGTGATCAGGTCGTCCAGCACCCGGCGGCCACCGGGGGTGAGATTGGCGCTGTCGGTTTCGAACTCGACGGTCTTGCCCTGAAGCTGGGCGTCGAGGATTGCCTGGAGGGTCTCACGCAAGGTCGTCGGCTCGCGAACCGTCAGCCGATCGACCACCTCGAAACCCGGCAGCAGCGTGACTGCTGCGCCGAGGACTCGCACCTTGGCGAGCATGCTCAGCACCGATCCGCCGACGACCGCCTTGCCACCGCTGAGCTCGATGTCAAGATCCCGCCTGGAATGGTGCAAGGTCGCCAAAAACTGCGCGAAATCATCGTCCGACCGTCCACCGATGGTGCGTCCGGGATCGATCTCGAGGGCGTCCGTGACGTTTGCGGCACCCCAGAGCATGACCGCTTCTTCAACAATGGCCGTCTTGGCTTCTTCGGTCGGCACGACGCCCGAAATGGTGATGTCGCCGTAATGGGTTCGAAAGCCGAGGGCGCCGGCGACCAGCACTGCGAGCTGGTTGTCGATCGTCCGGGTGCCCGGAAAGGCAGCGATGCAATTGATCAGGTGGTGTGAAAGAGCTTCCGAGGCCACTCCCCCGGAGAGCGTGACATCGCGACCGGACACGGAGACCAAACCGAAATCCAGTCCAACCTCCTCGGTGCACGCGAGAGCGGCGCCGGTGACGGCATCCTGGATGGCCGGGGCCCGGCACGAGGGGCAGAGCACGCACACGAGGGCGAGCCCGACCACCCCGAGTAACACGAGACCTCTCATCAATGGTTCCTCCTTCCGTCGGCAAAAATTCCTTCAGCTGTGAGCCGAAACTCGGGAGATTCTACAAGAATCCTCGAAGCCCGTCAGCTGTAAATGTCGGCGTCGAGCGCGAGACCTTCGATCGCTTCCCGCACGATCCCGGCCGGGAAGCCGCCGTGGTGCGCGATGGCCTCGACGAGCTCTTCCCTGTCTCCAAGCTGGGTCGTGGTGGCGCCGCCGGGCGTCGATTCGGTGAGGGTGAAGTTGTGGATCCTGAGAGAGCGGTCGGGGAAAAAGCGCTCGATCACGACCACGTTCATGAAGGTCGCCTCGTCGCTGTAAGAGTGGCAAATGATCTCGTCGAAGTGGTCGATCTCGCGTGATTCGGGGTTGACGACGTAGCCGTGGATCATTGCGTCGTCTCGTAAGTGGTCCATTCGAGAGCGCCCATTGCCGTCCCGCGGATGGAGCGCGTAGCGATTACGACCGAAGGCGATCTCCGTTGTGTGGTCGAGGTCACGGGGCATCGGCTCGAGGAATGGTGCGCCGTAACCGACGTCCACCAGGTATTCACGGCCGTCGAGGCGAACCAGAGAAACCACATGGACATCGGGCTTCGACATGTCCGCGCCGCAGATCGTCACGTCATAACCCAGGCGCCTCAGGAGCAGCGCGAAATAGGGGTTGTTGGCATAGCAGGTGCCGCCAAGGTTGTGCCGTTCGATTCCGTCGAGATGCTCGTCGAGGCTGGGGATGTACGTCGCCCCCCGCGTTTTCTTGAGCCAGAGCTTGGAGATGTTTTCGAACGGGACCCGGATCACCTGTGCGCGCACCAACCTCGTCAGATGATCGAGAGAGGGCCGCTCGGCCTCGACACCGAGTATCGAGAGGTAGCGCTCGAAGGTTTCGCACTGGCGCACGACTGGAATTCCCTCCGCACGGCCGAGTATAACGATCAGAGACTATCAGGATGTCGTGACTCGGAGAGGAGACGGCATGCAGTACACCATTCACGGCGAGCTGGCTCAGGTCGCGAATCTGACGTTGGAAAAGGGTGAAACCTGCTGGGCGAGCAAGGGGTCGATCGTGGCTATGGACCCGGGCCTCGGCTGGACCCTCAAGGTCCCGGGTGGGGCAAGCGGGGCGGCGAGGCGGATGATGTCGGGCGAGGGCATCGCCCTGACCTTCCTGGAGGCCTCGGCCGACGCCCAGCGGGCGACCCTGGCCGCCAACCAGCCGGGCAAGATCATTGCCTGGAGCCTCGACGACGGCCCGGTGATCACGACGCGAGGATCATTTGTCGCTGCCTTCGGACCGCGGGTCGACATCGACGTCCGCGTCGCCAAACGCGCAGGAGCCGCCTTTTTCGGCGGTGCGGGTCTTTTCCTCCAGCACATCTCGGGCTCGGGCACGGTGCTGGTGCACGGCTCGGGTGATTTCATCGAGCGCGACCTCGCGCAGGGAGCATCGCTGCTCGTCTCCACCGGCAGCCTCGCCGCCTTCGCCGAGTCGGTCGACTACGACATCCAGGGCGTGGCAGGCTGCCGCCGCATGGCCTTCGGCGGCGAGGGGATCTTCATGACCCGGCTCACCGGGCCCGGGCGAGTACTGCTCCAGACGCTGAAACGCGTGACGCCCGGTCCGAAGCAGGGCTGAGAGCGGCTGGAGAGCCCGTTGACAACAACACCTCCCTGACGGGGAGGTGAGGACCGTCATGATGCGCCCGACCGTATTCGAGCCATTGGCCTTCAGATCCCGAGGCTGTTGAAGTCGTTGCGTGCAGGTATTCTCGGTGCGTCGGAGTCGCTGGCTGTCGGGATTCAAATTGATGAATTCCCGCAACACCTCGGGCTCAGCAGAAGCTCTGTTCGTCGTGCCCGAGCTTCACCAGGTTGATGCGGTCTGGCTCGGAGGTGCCCAAATGGTACGTGGTGTCGGCGACGGCGATGTGCGTAGCCGGCGGGCTCAGTGGGCGTTCCTCACCGAAGTACTCGTTGCGGATCCCCTGAATGATCTTCAGGCCAATCGTGTCGACGGCCACCGGGTCGAAGCCGACCACCAGGCCGTGGTACTGCCACACGTGACGCGGGCTGAAGCCGTGCGGGCCGACGCAGTGGAACTGGGGCGTGAACATGACCAGCACGTTGAGACGGGTCTTGTCCTTGACCAACGGGTAGGTCCAGATCTCTCCCAGCCGTGCGCAGGCACTCTCGTGGTAGTTGTAGGGGTCGGGTACGAACATGATGTAGTTTTTGATCAGGCTGCCCACGCCGGACCAGTGGTGGGAGCGCATGGGCCGGGCGTTGATCAGCGCTGTTGCCCGCTGGAATACCGGGTCACTGAGAACACCGCGGTCGGAGATGGCAATATTCTTGTCAGCGACGCCCGCCCCCATCACACGCGTCTTGAGGCTCTGCTCCACCGCGGCGGTGGTGGGCAGCCGTGCCCACACGTTGCTTTTGATGCCGACCACGTCGGCGGGTTCGATGAGCGTCCTCCAGCCGTCGGCGGCGTCCTGCTCGCCGGTCAGGCGGGACACGGCCGCGTCGAGCATCTCGAGCACGACCTCCGGCTTGGGCGCGCCGTCCGCATCGAGCACGTCGGGGTTGCGGACCAGGATGACGTCGGATGTCGATTTCGCCGCGGAGTCTTCAGTTGAGGCAAGCAGCGGCTGGCGCGAGCCAAGCAGGAGCGAGCCCCCGAGGGTCGCGGCCGAGGCGTCCCGAATGAACTCCCACCTGGTGATTCTGGTCTTCGATTTCTTCCTCATCTCGGATCAGTCCTTCCTGTCGAACTGGACGTTCATCGTGTCGACCTTGAATCCGACCACCCGTGCGTGTTCGTCGCGCACGAACTCGAGGAGCCCAAACGGCGCGCCGGATGCGGTGAAGTGGTCGGGGGCCTCGGGCGCGAGGCGGGTCTCGCCGGTACGCTTGTGGACGAGGACCAGCCTTCCGTCCTCGACTCGAACCGAGTACGACGATTCGAGCTCGGTGTTGCGGTACTCACCCGCCAGGGCTGCGAGCTCCTCCGGGCCGGGATCAGCCAGCTCGATCCGTGGAGCCTGGACGTCCGGGTCGCCGAGGTGCTGGATCAGGCAGCTGACGGCCCGGCCTCGATCGTCACGGCTGAAGCTGAAGTGGTAGGGGTAGTCGGCGAGCATGAAGTGATCCGGCTCGAGCTCCTTGAAAGCGAGGCGAGTACGGCCCTGAACGAACTCCAACTGCTCGCCGGCTACGGCGACGGCGAAAACATCGCCGGGCTCCCACCGGTAGTCGCCTGCGAGCTGGGCATAGCGCGACGGGTCCGGAGCGAAGGTCGCCGCCGGCTCAGAGGCGGCCGGCGTTGGGGCCGCCTCGGCGGCGGCGGTGATCTCGTCAGCCAGGTGGAGGGCCGCGATCTGGCTGGCCTGCCCGACGGGGTTGACCCAGCCTGAAACCCAGTTGCTGAGGATGACCACGGCGAAGTCCTGCTCCGGGAAGAGCTGGAGGGCGGAATTGAAGCCGAGCCATTGGCCCGAGGCGTGGTAGCGCGTCAGACCTTGGAAGCGGTCGCGCCGCATGCCATGCGCCGAGCCCGAGGGCGAGCCGTCGGCGAAGGTGCCCTCGGTCAGGAGCTCTTCGGAGGCGGCCTTCGCCGTGAGATCGACCAGCCAGGTCGCCATGTCGTCGATGCTCGAGTACAGGCCTTGGGCGCCCGGTGCAGCCAGGTTGAGGGAGTTCCGCCGGTAGCCCCTGCGGGGATCGTAGTCGTAGGCCTCGGCGCTGCCCTCGATCGATTCCCCCCTGCGGTCCCGGACCACCGAGTGGATCATCCCGCGCGGTCTGAGGATCTGCGCCCACATCCAGTCGCGGAACGGTTCCTCGGTGACGCGGGCCACGATCTCGGCGAGCAGCGTGTAGTTCGAGGCCGAGTGCTCGTAGCGGCTACCGGGCGTGAACAGGGGCTCGGGCTGCCGGGCGAGCAGGGCGAGGACATGATGGACCGTGATCACGTCCGCCAGGTAGCCACCACTGAGGCTCCACGCCGCACTCCAGTCCCACAGACCGCTCGTGTGGTCTACAAGGTGCTGGACCTTGATGGGCGGGTCGAAGCGGGGCAACTCGGGGAGGTGGGTGCGTACGTTGTCTGCGAGAGAAAGACGGTCCTCGGCGACTAGCCGAGCAACCGCCGTTGCGGTGATGGGCTCGCTCAAAGCGACCACGTCGTAAAGGGTCCGATCGCTGTTGGGGACCTGGTACTCGAGGGACGCCAGGCCGTAGCTGCGCTGAAAGACGACCTTGCCGTTGTGGACCACTGTGACCGAGCCGCCGGGCCGATCGAGGCGATTCCACTCGAAGAAGAGCTTCTCGGTCTGCTCGGCGAGGGTGGGCTCTTCGGTGGGTTCATCGGTCTGGGCGGCCAGCCCGGCCGGGCCGGTGGTGGCCAGGATGAAGACCAGGACGAAACGGATCGGTGAGCACATGGCGTCCCCCCGCCGGTCAAAAAGCTTGCCTTCGTTCGAGACCGCTGGGCGAAGCGTAGCACACCTCGAGAGTTGCCATCTCAGAATGCCGGCCTGTTCCCATACGGAGACGCGGACAGCGGCGGCGATCGGGCCAATGAAAAGGCCTCCCTCGAGGGGAGGCCCAGGATGATTGGTACGCCCGACGGGATTACTGACGCCCGACCGGATCTGCTCTTCGGATTTCCGCGTGAAGAAGTCGGGCGTCGTGACTCACCCTCATCAGCCAGTGGCCGTAAGCCAACCACCCTCCCTCTCGGAGACCCCCAAGGCAACGGCCACGGATGGCTGCTGAGGGTGAGTTCGACCGTGGCGAGAGGCAGCCGCCCGTGACCGGCACCGCGGGGCGGATGGTTGGAGGCGGGGTCCGGTCACCGGCTGGCTC
>JBFFBV010000042.1:0-33612 GCA_041560205.1 Candidatus Sulfomarinibacter sp. | reverse complement strand
TGGGCGGAGCCGGAAGCGACTGAGTGGAGGGATCTATGGAGTCTGTGTGGGCAGACAATCTCCTCCATAGATCCCTCGGCTCGCTTCGCTCGCTCGGGATGACACGATTGGAATGAAGGGCGGCACATGTGCCGCCCCTACAATTTCGGAACACACCCTGGGCGCACTCCTGATCCCGCGTCCGTGTCCGAACCGATCCCGCTCCCGCTTCCGATGGAAGGAATGGAGGCGGGTCTTGAGCGGCACAAAAAAACCCGGGCCGAAGCCCGGGTTTGTTGACAGGTTGATGGAATCGGCTACTCCACAATCGGCTCGAGGGTCATCGGGTCGCGCAACGGCACCCGCTTGATCTCGCCAAAGTCAGTGAGCTTGACCTCGTGCTCCGGATGACCCTTCATGATCTCCTCGATGTTGCCGACCACCAGCATGATCATCGAGTCGGGGTCGAGATTCTTGTTCATGGCTTTCTTGATCTCTTCGGCGGAGACCGCACCGACGTTGTCGCGGTAGTCCACCCAGTAGTCATGATCTCGGCCGAGAATCTCGTCGTTGGCGTAGAGACCGACCACCTGCGCCGCCGATGCGAATTGGTTCGGAAAGGTCTCGATGAATGATGCCTTGGTCGTCTTGATCTCCTCGTCGGAGGCGTGAGCAGTACGCATGTCCTCGAGGAGCTTGAAGAAGATCTCGGCCGCATAGGCGCAGGTCGAGGATTTCGACTGATAAAACGCGCGGAAGGTTCCCGGATAGGTGACCTGGAAGCCGAGGCTCGCGTAAGCGCTGTAGGCCAGCCCCTCGTCGGAGCGGATGCGTTTCATCATGCGGGCGGTGAAGCCGTAGCCGCCGAGGATGTCGTTGCCGACCTTCAGGGGGAACTCATCCGGGTTTCCGAGTCGGTAACCGAGGCGTCCGATGCTCACGCGACCCTGGTTGACGTCTTCCTTGTTGACGACGTAGACGCCCGGCTCGGGAGTGTGCTCAGGCTGTGGGATCGGGGGCAGCGGTTTGGCCAGCGGTTCAAGCGTGGCGATCGTACCGTTGAGGAGCTTCTTCAGCTCGTCTGGCTCGAAGTCGCCCGCGACCGCAACCACGAGGTTTCCCGACCGAAGGAGCGAGCTCAGGAGCTCCTTGCTGTCGCTGGCCGTGATCGAGTCGACCGAGGCCTGGGTGGCGAGCCGGTTCAGCCAGAAATCATCGCCATAGATGATGCGCCGCCACTCGCGCGCCTCGATGTCGGCGGTGTCATCGTTGCGCTGCTTCATCGCCTGGATGGCGTTTTCCTTGGCCTTGTCGAATCGATCTTGCTGGAACCGCGGCTCGGTGAGGACGTCCATGAAGATGGCCATCGCCGCCCCGAGGTCCTTGGAAAGCACGTTGAGGCTCACGGAGCCCCACACATCGCCGATGCTCGTCCCCAGATTTGCGGCGAGAAAATCGAGCTCCTCGTCGAGTTCCTGGGCCGTGCGCTCACCAGCGCCACCGGTGCGCCAGGCCGAGGCCGTGATGCCTGCCAGCCCTTCCTTGCCATCTGGCACGAGGTAGCGCCCACCGCGAAAATAAACGGCGATGTTGACGAGCGGGAACTGTTTGTCTTGTTTCGCATAAACGGGCGTGCCGTCCGCGAGTTCGAATCGGAGCGAGTCGGCATCGGGGATTTCGAAGGTCAGCTCGGGGAACATCAGTTTCTCCGGGCGGTCGGGGATCTCAGCTGCAAAGGTCGTGGTCGTGGCGAACAGTACGAGAACTGTGGTCAGTGTTGTGCGTCGCATCTCACTCCTCCTCCCCAGCAGCCGCCCGAAGCTCTTCGATCCGCTCGGTGGCCCTCTTGATGATCAGCTCGATGGCCGGCTGGTACTCCGGCGGCGCCTGGGTCTTCATGGCCTGCATCTGCTGGAGCCCCTGCTCGAGCTCGGCTGGGTCCGAAACTTGGGCGATCTGGGCCAACGCCTGCTTGGCCATCGCCTTGGCCTGACCACTCAGGGCGGCAAGCTCCGGATCCTCGACCGATCCCTGCTTGCGGAAATACCAGAGGACGTTTCGTCCGGTATCGGTGAAATAGGTGTTGGCGACTCGTTGCACGTCCTCGGCTGTTACCGCCTGGAATTTGGCGGGCGAATCGTTGAGGTAGCGCCAGTCACCGGAAGCCCGGTACCACAGGAGCTGAACCATCAGGAAGTAGTTGGATTGGAGACGGCGGTAGGAGTCGGCGAGCGACTGATTCTTGACTTTTTGCAGCTCTCTCTGGGGCACGGGCTCGTTCTTGAGGCGCTGGACCTCGGTCAAAAGGGCCTCTTCCACCGTCTGGTGATCGACACCTTCAGCGAGCTCGGCGCCGATCTCGAGAAAACCGCCGTACTTAAAAGCCCTACCGGCGGCGTAGGGTTCACCGGTGGCGATCTGCTCCGCCTCGACCAGGGATTTGTAGAGCCGTCCGGTGCGGCCGCTGAGCACCTCTTCGAGGACGTCGACCGCGTACACGTCGTTGTGGACGAAGGGCACCGTATGCCAGCGGATCTGAACCGACGGGTTGGTTTCTGCCTGTGCGGTCATTCGGCGTTCGGTCAACTGCTCGATCTCCTCAGTCACCATGGGCGGGGGTTCGTTGTCGCCGCGCGGGATGCGCCCGAAGTACTGCTTCGCCAGGGCGAGCGCCCTTTCGGAGTCGAAATCGCCAACCAGCGCCACGGTGATGTTGTTGGGAGCGTAATATGTGGCGAAGAACTTGTCGGCCTGGGCGCGCCCGACGGATTCGATGTCGGACGGCCAACCGAGCGTCGGATGGTGGTAGGGCACCGAGCCCCAGAACATGAAGTCGAACTGCTCTTCGAACTTGGCGGTCGGGTCTGACTCGACGCCCCGCCTTCTCTCCTCCCGCACCACGTCGCGCTCCGAGTAGAACTCGCGGAACACCGGGTTGAGGAGCCTCTCGGACTCCATCCAGAACCACAGCTCGAGCTTGTTCGAAGGAACCACGTTGAAGTAGAAGGTGCCGTCCTCCCAGGTGCCGGCATTCATGCCGGAACCGCCCGCCTCGGTGTAGATCTGGTCGAACTCGTTGTTGACGATGAATGCCTTCTGTTGTTCTTGAAGGGCTTGCATCTTTTCGCGAAGCTCCGCCAAGCGCTCGGTCTGGTTTTCCGGCAGGTAGATGCTGCCCGTGATCTCGCCGCGGCGTTTGGCCTCGCGCATGCGTTCGTATTCGGCGTCCATCTCGAGGCGCACCGCATCGAGCTTGCCCATGATCTCGGCCTCTTGCTCGTAATCGGTGGTGCCGATGGTGCGGCTTCCCTTGAACATCATGTGCTCGAAGAGGTGGGCGATACCGGTGGCACCGACCTCCTCGTTGACCGACCCGACGCGGGCCAACCAACCTCCAGTGACGGTCGGGCTCTCGTGCCGCTCCACCATCAGGATCTCCATGCCGTTTTCGAGGAAGAATTCCTTGACCGGTACCTCTGCGTCCTGTGCTGCCGCCGGGAGGCTGCACAGCAGGACTGCGGTTGCCAGAAGGGCGATCGTTGTTCGTCGCCGAGGGCTCATTGCGTGGCTCCTTCCTTCAGAGAGTTCTCTTGTCGGTGTATTCAACTTGTGTTTCGTGGTTTTTGATGACTGCTCCAGGACTCGGGAATCAGTTCTCGTGCGCGCAGTGCGCGCAAATGATACTACGGTGCAGCGGCGCTCGGGTTTTGCGGGGTGCCTGCAATCTAGACAGGTTGCGCGCGGAATTGTACCGTGCTGGTCTCGGAGGAACGAGTTGAACCATCTGCTGCTCGCGCTCGATGTCGGGAACACCAACACCGTGGTCGGTCTCTTCGAGGGCGACACCCTGCGCACCCATTGGCGGTTGACGACCCACGCCGAGCGCACGGCCGACGAGGTCGGCATGTGGCTCCACCAGCTCCTGAGGTGGGAAGAGGTGGGCCCCGAGGACCTCGTCGATGTCGCTGTCTCCTCGGTGGTGCCGCCGATGGACCCGCGTCTCAAGGAGGGGGTGCGGCGATATCTCGACAAGGATGCGTTCTTCGTCGTGCCGGAGATCCGCTCTGACATGCCGCTCAGGGTCGATGCGCCGCACGAGCTCGGAGCGGACCGCTTGTGTGACGCCGTTGCGGCCTTTGCCGAGCACGGTGGTCCGTGCCTCGTCATCGACTTCGGGACCGCCGTCACCTGGGAGGTCGTGTCGGCCGACGGCGAGTATCTCGGCGGTGCGATTGCTCCGGGTCCGGGCGTCACGGCCGACGCACTCAGCCTGAAGACCGCCAAGCTGCCGAGCGTCGCCATGGCGCCGCCGCCGCGGGTGATCGGCAAGGGAACAGTGGATAGCATCCAGTCGGGCCTGTTCTTCGGCTACCTGGGTCTGATCGAGGGGGTGACGCGCCGCATCCTCGACGAGCTTGGCAAGGCGACGGTGGTGGCCACGGGCGGGCTGGCACAGGCATTTGCAGACCATACCGAGCTGATTCAGCACGTGGAGCCGGATCTCACCCTGCATGGGCTCCGCATTCTCTGGCAGCTCAACCGAGGGGAGAAGGCTTGACCGCTTCCGCGATGAAGAAGGCGACGCGGCAGAAGATCCGCCAGAGGGTCGAGGACAAGCTCCGACCGCTCACGCTGCCCAACTTCATCACCTTCATGCGGATGGCGATGGTTCCGTTCTTCGTGCTCGCGGTGTCCAACCGGGATTTCGGCACCGCGCTCTGGATCCTGATCGTCGCCGGTCTGACCGACGCCTTTGACGGTTTTCTCGCGCGGCGCATGGATATGCGCTCGGTGATCGGCGCATACCTCGATCCTCTCGCCGACAAGATGTTGATCACCGTTGCCTACATCGCACTCACCATCCCGTTTGGCCAGGAAGTGGTGATCCCGCTGTGGCTGACGATCCTCGCGCTCTTTCGGGACTTCCTGATCATGATGGTGGCCGGGGTGTTGTACATGGTCGAAGGCCTCCGCGAGTTTCCGCCATCGCCACTTGGCAAGGCGACGACCTTTGCCCAGGTGGTGACGATCGCGATCGTGTTGCTGGCAAACTTGACGGCGATCCCATGGTGGATCCCTCAGGCCTGTTTCTACGGTTCCTTCGGCCTGGTGATCGCGTCGGGTTTCAACTACATCTACCGGGTCAGTCGATTTGTCGAGGAGGAGCGGCTCGCACGCGAGCAAGAAGAAGCCGAAGAACAAGATTGAGTGGCCGGCGATTCGCGTCAGATGCTGAATGCTCGATCCTGGGTGCTGGATCCGCCCACCCAGCCCTGATACGCGCGGCCGCCCCCTTAACCAGCAACGAGCATCGAGTATCCAGCATCGGTTGCCGGGTGGGCGGCTAGGCGATCGTCTCCGGAGGCGTGAACTCGGGCATGATCCCGTTCAGCACCCTGATGACGTCTCGTGCGATGGTCTTTTCCTCATTGGTCGGAACCACCAGCGCCCGAACCCGCGACACATCGGTGGAAATCTCGGCCTCGTCGCCCGTGGCGGCGGCGTTGCGGTCGCGGTCGAGCTCGATGCCCATGAACTCGAGACCCTCGAGCGCGGCCTCGCGGACCTCGACTGAATTCTGGCCGATACCGCCCGTGAAGATCACCGCGTCGACCCCGCCCATCGCCGCGGCGTATGCGGCGATGTATTTCTTGATGCGGTAGGTGAACATACGAAAGGCGACGTCGGCCCGAGTCCGACCCTTGGCTCTCGCCTCGATGATCTCGCGCATGTCCGACGAGACGCCCGATACGCCGTAGAGGCCGGAGTGCTTGTTGAGCATGGTGTTCACCTGGTGCAGCGTGAGCTCCTCCATGGCCATCAGCCACGGGATGATTGCTGGATCCATGTCGCCCGATCGGGTGCCCATGATCAGGCCCTCGAGCGGCGTGAAGCCCATCGAGGTGTCGATGCTCTTTCCATGATCGACCGCAGCCAATGAGCACCCATTGCCGAGGTGGACGCTGATCAGTTTCTTGTCCTCGCGTGCCCACTCCAGAATTTGACAGGCGCGGAAGGTGACGAATCGGTGTGAAGTGCCGTGGAAGCCGTACTTCCGGAGGGAATGCTTCTTGTACAGCTGAAATGGAATCCCGTAGAGAAAGGCGTGGGCCGGCATCGTCTGGTGAAACGCCGTGTCGAACACGGCGATGTGGGGGATGTCCGGCATGGCCGCATGCGCCGCGTGATAGCCGCGCAGGTTGGGGGGGTTGTGGAGCGGCGCGAGCACCGAGCAGGCCTCGATGTTCTCGACGACCTCCGGAGTGATGAGCACGGACGACGCGAATGCCTCGCCGCCGTGGACGACCCTGTGACCGACTGCACCGATCTCTTCCACCGACTCGAGGATTCCGACCTCCGGGTCGACGAGGATCCTCAGGACCCAGTCGATGGCTGTGCGGTGTTCGAGGATCTCGCGGTAATCCTGGAAGGGCTTGCGTTCGGGGACCTCGAGCAGGAGGCGCGAGTCCGAGAGCCCGATCTTCTCCACCAGCCCCACGGCGAGCGTGAGGTCCTGATGGGCGTTCATGCGTTCGAGGTCGGTCTCGATGATCTGAAACTTGACCGAAGACGAACCACTGTTGAGGACGAGGACTTTCATGGAGCTCTCCGTGTTGCGGCCGCTGGGCCCTGTGCGCCGGCGTCCTAGAGGCCGGGCTTGTCGTCCGGGAGGCGGTCCGTCCGCCTGCCTTTGTCATCGTACTCGAAAAACCCGCGACCGGTCTTGGCGCCCAGAAGACCGGCGCGCACCAGACGTTTGAGCAGGGGACAGGGCCTGAATCGCGGCTCGCCGCTCTCGTGATGAAGGTGCGTCATCCAGTTGAGCACCCGGTCGAGACCGGTGCGATCAGCCCACTCGAGGGGACCGATGCGAAACTCGAAGCCCATCTTCATGGCCAGATCCACCTCGGCGGCCTCGGCAACGCCCTCCATCACGACGTGCATCGCCTCGTTGATGAGCGGCAGGAGGACGCGTGTGGTGACGAAGCCCGGCATCTCGAAGACCTTGATCGGGATCTTTTCGAGGAGGCGCGCGAACTCGATCGCCCGGTCGTAGACCTCCTCGGATGTCAGCTGCCCCCGGACGACCTCGACCACCCTCGTGGTGGTGACGGGGTAGAGGAAGTGCATCCCGACGATGCGCTCCGGGTTGTTGTTCTGAGCCGCGAGCTCGGTGATCGAAAGGGTCGAGGTGGTCAGGACGATCGGGTGCTCGGGCGGCATCCGACGGTCCAGCTCGCGCAGGATCTGCCGTTTGAGGCCGAAGTCCTCCTGGACCGCCTCGAGGGCGAGGTCGCTGTCGGTCGCACAGTCGAAATGGGTCACCCAGGTAATTCGCGACAGGATCGCCTTCTTCTCGGAACCGGTCAGGGCGAAGCGCTCGATCGAGTGGTCGAGCGAACGCTCGAGCTCCTTCTGGGCGCTCTCGACGGCTTCGGCCGAGACCTCTTTGAGGTAGACGTTGATGCCCTCCTGGGCGACCTTGGTGGCCAGCGAGCGCCCCATCATGCCCCCGCCGACGATCGTGACACGGTGCAGTTCCCAGCTCATGCGGCGGAGTGTAGCAGATGGAAGGGGCCCTCGCATCTATTTTGTGCGAAATTTCACAAAGCCTTGACGGTGAAGATTTCACCGCCATCTCGGAACGGTGTATGATGGCGGTATGAGACGAGTTCTCGTTGCTATTATCGTCATCCTCGCGGGTTTTGCTCCTCTCGTCATGCCAGCCACGGCGGCCGAGGAGGTCCCGGTCTTCCCGAATGTAGCCTTTACCGCCCTCGACGGCTCCAGACAGCTCGATCTCGAGTCCTTCAGGGGCCGCCCGGTCCTCATGACCTTCTGGGCGAGCTGGTGCGGTCCGTGTCGACAGGAGCTGCCGGAGCTCCAGAAGCTTGCCGTCGAGCTGGAGGACGAGGGCTTTGCACTGGTGACCATCAATGTCGACCAGAGCGCGCTGGTCGGAGCACGATTCCTCGAGAGGTACGGCATCGATGTGCCGGTCTACCGGATGGACCAGGGGACGCTCATGGCGCTCGGTGTGCAATCGCTGCCGACCAACATGCTGCTCGACCCCGAGGGACGACCGGTGATGATTTTGCGGGGGTACTCTCCCTCGGTCCCGGATGAGATCCGTCGCCTCGTGGCGGAGATGGATGTGCCGGAGGGCGCGAAAGATCGGTCTGGGCCGTGAGACGAGGCCGAGGCGGCTCGCTGCTCGCGCTGTTCGCGGCAGTGGCGAGCATCGGCTGGAGCGGGGCAACCGCTCGTCACGTGGCCTGGACAGCTGTCGATTTCTTCCCGCCTGATTTCGCGCGCCAGGTCCGCAAGTACCACAAGAGATTCGACGCCGGGATCACCCGCGGCCTCGCAGCTCCACCCGCCTGGCGAGCGGGCCCGCCGGGCAGCCTGCCGCAGGCCCTCGACGCCCAGATTCGACGGTGCGCCGCGGATCTCCGGAAGCCGGTGCCGCTCGAGGATCTGGTCGAAGAGGTCGGTGTGCTCGCGGTGCTGGTGCTCGACGCCAACGACCCCTTGGCCGTCGTTCACGACGATTCCCGCGAGGTCGAATACTCAAAGGCCTACAAGAACTACGTGGACTCGATTCTCGATCGTGTGCGTCTCGTGTATTACGGTCAGGACCGCACTCTGATCAGGTCCGGCGCGTACAACGTCACGGTCGAGGCCGCGCTCGAACGCAGCGACTCGCTCTATCCATTTGTCGGCGAAGAATTCTTCCGCACCGGTGAGCTCCGCGACTGGCGCGAGCTCGACGACCGGTCGGTGACCTTCGGGGTCGCGGGGGTGTCGCTGTCCCGTGCGCTCACCGATCTCGCGAATCTCGTCGCTTTCGTCTGGCACCGTGGCGGGGGCATGGTGCCGACCCCGCTGCCGACTCCACTGGGCCACGTGGGGCCGACCATCACCAAGAGCAAACTGGGCGGGGGTTTTCCAGAACGTGACGAACCGGGGCGTGGCGCTCCAGCGATGCCTCGGTCGAGCATCAACCTGCCACCCCCTTGACGATCCACCGTCGGGGCGCGAACCCGCTTCAGCGACACCAACCCTCAGAGCGCGGGCCGCGTCGACGACATCGGTGCCACCCTTCGCATTGTCACTGGCGCGGTGCGCGCGTAGGGGCGATGAAGACAATGCGAAGAGTGGCACCTGACACGCCGCTGCGATAAGCGCGGACCGTTCCCCTTGCGTTAGACTGGATTCATGAACCAGGACTACACCCCTCTCGGCCCCTCCACGCCGTCCATCGAGGAGCAGCAGGCTGCATCGGGGGGATCTTTTCCGTGGTCCAAGACGCTGATCGTCGGCTGCGGGGGATGCGCGGTGATCTTCGCGTTGGCGGCGATCTTCGGTGGGTGGGCGGTCATGAAGTTCGGCCTCGGCGTCTTCACCGACGAGGTGGAGAACGACCTCCGCTCCAACCCGGTCGTGCTCGAGCACATCGGCCGTATCGAGGACTTCGACCTCGATTTCGGCGCCAGCATCGCCACGGAGGGGGAGGACGACTTCGTCTTCAGGGTCAGCGGCACGAAGGGCTCCGGTCGGATCTCCGCGACCTGTGTGACGACCTCAGAAGGTGTCGAGAAGGTGGTCGCCGGCACCATCCAGCTCGAGTCCGGCGAAACCCTCGACCTCTTTCCCGAGGATGAAGAAGTCATCAACGAGGCTGAGATCGTCGAAGAGTCGGAGTGACGGCCAACCGTCCGCTCTTCTGAGCGCGAACCAGCTTCGACGACGCCGGTGCCACTCATCACATTGTTGGCCCGAGATGCATTGACATCGTGAGCTCCATCCATCCAACAATGCGAAGGGTGGCACCTGACACACCGAAGCGGGAGGCTCTCACCGTGTTTGGTTTCCGTCAGAACACCCACGAGAACTTCGTGAAGATCGTGTTCCCTTGCTCCGACATTTCGCCGAGCTCGGAGGTACCGCGCTGGAACGCCAGCTGGACGGAGCCGAAGGGGGGATTGAAGCGCCAGACGCCGACCGCCTGGATGTTGAGCTTGTCGATTGCCGAGTTCGACTGGACAAAGAGCTTGAAGAAGAGGTCGGGGTTGAACGCATAGAGGGTTTCGAATATGTGGATCCAGGTCGTCTCCTGTTCGGGGTCGGGGTCCAGCTCGAGTCGGGTCACCGAATATGACAACCGGAAGCTGTCGCCGAACGCCCACATCAGGTCGCCGCCGTACAGAAAGAGATCGCTGTCAAAGTTCACACCGCTGCCCACGAATGCAAAGACCGAACGACCGTCGCGGCCGTCCCAACCTGCTTTGACGACGGTGCGGTTGTTGTAGAACTCTTTCTCGAAGAGCTTGAACTCGTCGAAATACTCGATCTCGATTTCCCACCCACCGCGGAACACGATCTCGATGTCCGGTTCGAGCTCCCAGCTTCGAAGCACGCCGTCCTGGCTCCAGAACCGGTTGTAGTTGGCCCCGACTTCGATCTTCTCGACGGCACCCCCGGGAATCCAGAGTGTTTTGCTGAAATTGGTGTCGAACTCCCGGCGGTCGTCATCGCGCAGGAAACCGATGGCGTTGAAATCATCCTGAATGTGCTGGTCGAGGTTGGTGAACCGGAGGTGGAAGTGGGTCGTGGCGCTGTCGTAGGCAGGACGAACAAACCAGGCGAGCCCTCCGTCGGCAGTCGGTCCGTGCACGCTGATGAGCTGCCCGGTGAAGCCGAGGGTTTCGGTGAAAAAGAGGGTTGTGTCCAATCCAACCGATCCTCGGTTCTGCCCCTGGAGTCGGCGGTTTGCCGCCAGCACTCCGAGGGTCGAGCCTCCGGGCAAACCGTGCTGAAATCGGGCGATGCCGTAGTCTGCGCGATCGATCGAACCGGTGTCGTCGATCTCGATGTCCTCTGACGTGGCAATGGCGGAAAAACCGGTCTGTCCGAAGGTGCCGACAGCCTTGCCGCCCCAGATGATGTCGCCGATTCTCCGGCTGTAGAACTGGCGGATCCTCTGGCTGTACATCTCGTTGCCTTCGAGGAAGAACGGCCGTCGCTCGGGGATGAAGAGCTCGAATCGCGAGAGGTTGATGACCTCGACGTCAGCCTCGATGAGTGCGAAATCTGGATTGACGGTGAGATCGACGCCGAGAGAGTTCGCAGGGCGCCATCGAAAATCTCCGCCAACCTCGAAGTTCGAGCCGACGTCCTCTTCGATCGACGCCACCGCGTAGGGAATCGCGAGCCAGGACTTCTGATCTCGCCGTGGTGGGGCGATACCGGTCAGGTTCCCGAAGGCCGTGACTCTCATCGGGTCTTCCGCCGGCCCCGACCATAACGAGGTCTCCAGCCTCCGCGGCACGATTCGCATGAAGTTGATTCGCCATGGCCGGTCGGGTCCCGGTGGGTATCTGAGAATCGTGAACGGGATCTCGAACTCGACGGTCCAACGATCTTCGAAACGCCGCGCACCGCAGGTCCACGACGCATCCCAGGTCTCGTCGACCGTCCGTCCGTTGTTGGCGATCCGTCCGTCCCACTGGGTGGCGATTGCGTTGGTAGCGAAGACATACGCGGTGCGTTTGTCGCTGAAGGTGTCGAGCATGACCGCCACCGAATCGTCGTCGTCGATTTCGCCGTCCCGTTGCGTGATCGCCGCTCCGAGCCGCGACGGGTCGGGATCGTAGGCAACGAAGGCGACGAACAGCGAGTTGGCTGTCTGGCCGATGCGAACGACAGTCCGAAGTGGGGAAGGCTCACCGAATTCGGGCTCGATTTGAACGAAGTGGCCGTCGAAGGTCGCGGCTCCGACCCACTCGTCCTCGCCGATCACCCCGTCGATGACCGGAGCGGTTTCGAGCATCATGATCTCGATCTGCGGGTGATCGGCTGTGGCTCCTGAGGTGGTGAACAGAAGGCAGGCTAGGAAGATCGGCAAGAGCCGTGAGGGCAAAGCCACCAAATGAGATTGACACAGCATGGACACAGTTGTCGAACCCGGGCCGTGCTTCTCGATTGGGTATGTCAGGTGCATCCACGTTTCGATGCGCGAAGCCGCTTCGACGTCACCGGTGCCACGCTTCGCATTGTCATCATCGCCCTGCAACCCGCATCGCGCCAGTGACAATGCGAAGGGTGGCACCTGACACGCCGCCGCGAGAAGCGCCTGGCGGATTGGATCACCGCTGGCAGGAAGGGCACCAGGCGGTGGTACGCCCCCCGATGACCTCCGCTTTGAGGGTGGTGCCGCATCTTCCGCAGGGCTCTCCCTGACGGCCGTACACGGCGAGCCGCATCGCGAAGTAGCCCATCTCGCCGTCCGGGTCCGCGAAATCCCGAAGCGTGGTGCCTCCCAGGGCGACGGCCTCGGTCAGGACCTCCCTCACCGCCTTCGCGAGATCGATGAGCCGGCGGATTGATGTGCGGTTGCCGGCACGGCGCGGGTGGATTCCGGCTCGCCACAGCGCCTCCGCGGCGTAGATGTTGCCGACACCGGCCACCAGACGCTGGTCGAGGAGGAGGCTTTTGAGGGGCGCGCGGCGTGCGTGCAGCAACGGTGGAAGCGCGTGTTCGAGTCCGCGATCGAGGGGCTCGATCCCGAGCTTCGTCAACGATGGATCGGTCGCCTCTGCGCCCGCTTCGAGCCAGTCCACGAAGCCGAACCTGCGAGGGTCGACAAAGCGAAGCTGTCGCCCGTCGCTCAGCTGGAGGCTCAGATGGGTATGGTCACGAAATGCTGCGTCGGGGTCCACCAACTGGATGCGCCCCGTCATCCCGAGGTGCACGAGCAACGAGCCCGGAGCTTCGAAGTCGAGGAGAAGGTACTTGGCGCGTCGACGGGGCTGCAGGAACGAGCGGCGGGCGAGCAGGCGGGAGAGCTTCTTCACGTCCAGAGGGCGACGCATGGCGATCGATTGTCCGTCAATCGCTTCCACGCGCAGACCGGGAAGCTCGAGTGCGAGAACGCGGCGGATGGTCTCGACTTCCGGGAGCTCGGGCATGGCTCAGTCCGTCGGCCGTTTTGCGGGCCCGAATCGCGCAGCCCTCAATCGATTGATCGCCGCCATGACCTCGTGCGCCCTGGGCATCGCGAGGTCTCCGTCAGGTCGGCCGCTGAGCCACTCCCAGTCCCCGTCGCCAAGACGCTCGAGCATCGCGAGCACGAGAGGCAAGGGCTCGCATTCTCCTCCCCGGCTTTCCGACAACCTGCCGAGGATCCAGCCGATGGCACGAAGCTGGGAGCCGTCCTGGATCTGCTCGACCGCCCGCAGATCGATCTCGGACCGGCCGATCACGAGGGTGTCGATCCCCCGCGCCTGGATTTTCCACCGACCTTTCCGGCGTTCCGGGTCGATGGATTTCAGGGACAGCAATCTGGGCGTGGCACTCGACAGGTCGGACTCCCGCTCCTCCCGCCGTCCGGTGACGTGGGTCGACGCGATCTCCCTCGCCTCGTGGGTGACATCGATCGGTCGATAGCTGTCCATTTGAATCACGAGGTCTGCGTGATCGAAGTAATCTCCCGAACCACCCATGACGAGCAGCGTCGATGTCTGAAGCTCGTCGCGCAGCTCCCGGATTCGGTCGACAAAGGGCGTGATGGGCTCGGACGTCTTCGCGACCAGCTCCTGCATCCGCCGGTCGCGGATCATGAAATTGGTGGCGGAGGTGTCCTCGTCGAGCAACAGGCAGGAGGCGCCGGTCTCCAGCGCCTCGACCAGCGCGGTCGCCTGCGAGGTGGACCCGGAGGCGAGCTCGGTCGAGAAGCTCTCGGTGCTGAGACCGCCGGGGAGGTGCGAGATGAAGGCGGAAATGTCGACCGCGTGGACCGCCCGTCCGTCTTCGGCACGGATCTTGACGGCGTCCGCGACGGCCACGACGCGCTCGCGTCCGTCCCCTGGCACGTGGTCGTAGATCCCGGTCTCGAGGGCGCGCAGGAGCGTCGACTTGCCGTGATAGCCGCCACCGACGATCAGCGTGACACCGCGGGGTAGGCCCATTCCACGGAGCTCGCCGGAATTTGGGGTCGAGAAGGTCACTTCGAGGGACGGGGGCGACTCGAACTCGACTGCCCCGTTGAGAGGACGATCGTCGATCCCGCTCCGCCTCGGGAGCACCGCGCCGTTGCCGACAAAGGCGACGAGCCCCGCGCCATCGAGGGCTTGCCGAAGGGCTCCCTGGTCCTCGACGATCGCTGCGTGCCGCTCCAGTGCCTCGAGATCGAGGTGATCGGGTCCGCTCGCTCGAGCAATGAGCTCCGGAAGCTTGGCGATCAGGAGTGATGCCGCCTTCCGTCCGAGGATCCGTCGGCCGGCACCGGGCAGATCGACCCTGAAACGGAGATCGATGGTGCCGTCGTCGATGAGGCACGCCGACCGGTCGAGCACCGTCTGCCGGCCCGCGTCGATGGAGAGCTCCTGAAAAGGCCGTGCCTCCGAGCGGAATGCGCGTGCGAGAAAATCCCGGGTCGCGCGCTTGCGCGCGTCGTTCTTCAGAGCCGAATCGGGTACTCCGCTGTGGTCGAGAGGGATGAGCGCACGAAACCGGGATGGGGCGGCATAGGGGTCCCCCTGGACGTGCTCCACGATCAGCTCGAAGCCGTCAAACGAGAAGCGGCCACCCTGGATCTCCTTGTAGGCCTTGTAACCGCGACCGTCGATCCGGTGGAGTATGGACTCGAGGGTTTTCACGCGCGGAAGTGTAGCGCGGATGGTGCAGGTGGCGGGGAAGCAAGGTGGCGGGGGAGCAGGTCGTCTCATTGTCATCCCGAGCGGAGGTGGAGCGAAGCGGCGCCGTAGTCGAGGGATCCCCCGACGTCTGAGAATGTTCTGAGCACATCACTCTCCGGAGAAGTGAGGGGATCCTTCGACTCGGCCCTCGGAGGGCCTCGCTCAGGATGACACACGATCTGTACCCGGGCTTCTCTGCGGAGTTTCGGGATCGGGAACGGAATCGGGATCGGATCAAGTTTCTCAGAAGTTTGTGGAAGTCCTATCCTTCGGAGTACGAGGCGATGTCGCTCAACGCGGTTTTGCTTCGCATGAAGGTGCCGGTGCCGCGCCCGAGCAGGCGGCCTTTTTCGTCGACCAGTGTCGAATCCGCGACCCACACCGTCCGGCCCGCGTTGACGACCTTGCCCCTGGCGGTCATCCGGCCTTCGGCGATCGGGCGCACGAGTTGAATGTTGAAGGTCACGGTCAGCACGAAGACATCCTCGACGAGGGAGTTGACGGCGAAGAAAGCGGCGTCGTCAAGGGCCTTGAAGTAGTTGGATCCATGCACGGCGTTGCCGGCGTGGTGGAGGTGGGAGCCGGCGTCAAAGGACACTTCGGCCTCGCCTTCGGAGATGGTGAGCTCGGGCTTGAAGACTTCGTTGAACGGCGCCGAGAGATACATGCGTTCGAGGCGGCGGTAGTGGTCGGTGTTCATAATGACCTTCCCTGATGTCCGGCGTTCGGGCAGGGAAACGGAGACGGGCACGGAAACGGGATGAAGTTCAACGCCTCACCCTACAAGGTGGCGAGCTCCAGCTCGATGGGGCAGTGGTCGGAGCCCATGACATCGGCGTGAATGCGGGCGGCGACGACCCGGTCCTCGAGATCGGGCGAGATGTAGAAGTAGTCGATGCGCCAGCCGACGTTGCGCTCACGGACACCCGCGCGATTGCTCCACCAGGTGTAGCGGCCCTCTTCGCCGGGGTGAAGGTGGCGGAAGATGTCGAGGTAGCCGTGGTCGACCAGGCGGGTGAGCCACGCCCGCTCCTCCGGCAGGAAGCCGGTGTTCTTTTTGTTCGACTTGGGGTTGGCGAGGTCGATCTCCTCGTGGGCCGTGTTGAGGTCGCCGCAGATGACGATGCTGCGACCCGCCTTGCGTTGTTTTTCGGCGTGCTGCAGCACGGCCTCGGAGAACTCGATCTTGTAGGGCACGCGGCTGAGATCGTTCCCGCCGTTCGGGAAGTAGCCCGTGTAGAAGAGAAAGTCACCGTAATCGGCGATGATCAGCCGTCCCTCGGCATCGAAGCGCGGTTCGTCGAGGCCGCCGAGAACGAGGCTCTCTGGCTCGGGTCTCGTATACAGCGCGACCCCCGAGTAGCCCTTGCGCTCCGCCGGGTGGAAGGTCACATGGTAGCCGTCGGGTTGCCGCAATCCCTCCTCGAGCTGCTCCGGCAGGGCCCGTGTCTCCTGAAGGCCGAGGATGTCCGGCTTGGCGGCGCCGAGCCAGTCGAGGAAGCCCTTGCGGCCGCACGCGCGGATTCCGTTGACGTTCCAGCTGAACAGTCTGATCGTTTGCTTCTTGGCCAAGCTCAATCTCCTTTGAACAGCGAGTCGTCGGCGGTCGAGAGCTCCGCCACCTCGAAGCCGAGCTCGCGCGCGAGCTGATGCTCGCGGTCGGTGTTGAATCCCCAGGCGGCGAGCACCCCGCGCACCCCGAGCGCAGCCACCTTGACCAGGTGGTTGACCTTGTCGTCGACGAAGGTGATGTCGTGAAAATCGGCGCCGGTGCGCTCGTGGAGAACGCGCAGGTGTTGTGTCTTCTCGACGCCGGTCTCTTTGTCGAGGATCATCTCCCGGTCGAAGACCCCCTCGAACCCGAGTACGTCGAGCAGCAGCTCGACCGAAGGGGCATCCTTGGCAGTGGCGACCGCTGGCCGCGCACGGTCCGCGTGGCGGCGCAGGATCTCGGCGAAGCCGGGATAGGGCAGGTGGAGGTGGAGCCATGCCTCGAGATTGTCCGCCCGCAGATGATCGCGGCAGTCGTAGAAGCGGCGGTGGTACCCGTCCAGCCATTCGTGTTCGATTTCGGCATAGAAGGCATCGTAGGCCCCCTGGTCGTTGATCGAGGCGCCTTCCTCGATGGCGCGGAGGCTGACCCCGAAGTCTTCGGCGCGGTTGCCGAGCGGCAGCAGGTCGAAAAATCGTCGGGACATCTCGTGGCCGAGATAGCCGTCACCGCCGCCGAAGGCCTCGTCGCGCAGCTTTTGCAGCTCTTCGAGAAGGGGCGATCCGGGCTCGAGGACCGCGTAGGTGTCGATGGCCACGACAAAGACCTCGCGCGACGAGTCACAGAGCACACCATCGAAATCCAACGCCAGGACGTGCATGAGGGCAGAGTGTAGCTCAGCCCTGAGCAGGGGAATCGCTCAGCTTGCTGTCATCCCGAGCGAAGGTGGCGCGAAGCGACGCCGGAGTCGAGGGATCCCCCGACGTCTGAGAATGTCCTGATCACAGCACTCTCCGGAGAAGTGAGGAGATCCTTCGACTCGGCCCTCGGAGGGCCTCGCTGAGGATGACAGACCGCTGTCCCCTCTGCACCCTTGCACGGCGACGCGGTACACTTTCGCGCGTGATCAGGCTGGAGAATGTCCGCAAACGCTATCCCGGGTCCGACTTCGATGTTCTTGCGGGCATCGATCTGACGGTCGAGTCCAAGGAGTTCGTTTCCATCGTCGGTCGATCCGGCTCGGGAAAGACGACCTTGCTCAACCTGATCGGCGGTCTCGATGGCGACTACACGGGCGTGGTCGAGGTGGATGGCAGAAACCTCCGCGACCTCGGGGATGCCGCGCTTTCCGCGATGCGAAATCGAAAGGTCGGCTACGTCTTTCAGGCGTACTACCTCCTCGATCATCTGAACTGCGAGGAGAACGTCGCGGTGGCTGCGCTTTTCGCGCGACGGGAGAGGCTGCGTGATCGCTCGAAAGCGCGACGGAGAGCGGCGGAGGTCCTGGAGCACGTCGGCCTCGGCGGTGCCGGTCGCCGCCGTCCGACGACGCTCTCGGGCGGCGAACGGCAACGCGTTGCACTGGCGCGAGCTCTTTTCCATCGACCCGCGATGCTCCTGTGCGACGAACCGACCGGCAATCTCGATACGGAGACGGGCGCGGAGATCGTCGAGCTCTTGCGCTCCCTCCATCGCAACGAGGACGTGACGGTCGTCGCGGCGACCCACGACGAGACCATAGCCTCCGCGTGCGGGAGGGTCCTGCGGATTCGCGATGGCCGGCTCGTGAACGGCCCGGGGAGTGGCGAGTGATCGGTCGGGGCTGGACGCGCACGGTCGTCGTCGATCTCCTTCGTCACTGGCGCCATTTCGCCGCGGCCTCGTTCGGCATCGTTCTCGGTGTGGCTGCGCTGACCTTCTTCCTCGCCCTCGGCCTCAAAGCGAGGGGATTGCTCGTGACGCAGGTCTTCCCTCAGGATTATCTCGAGGTCGCACCCAGGAGTGCGGATATCGATCTCTTCGCCCTTCGCCTCGACCTCGGGAGAGACGCACTCGACCCTGAAGCTCTGGCGGAGATCGCGTCGGTCGAAGGCGTCGATGCAGTCTACCCCAAGATGCGCCTCACGGTGCCGGCCCTCGCCTCGGGCGGCGAGTCCCTCTTCGGCTCCGGGATGCTCACCGAGATCGTCGCTGACGGCATCGACCCGGAGCTCGTCTCCGATGAGGTGGGCGACACCTTTTACGAGGTCGATGCCTTGAGGATGTCGACACCCTGCCGGCGAGATGACCAGTGCGACGATGTCTCGTACTGCGACGTTTCACGATCCTTCAGCGGAGGGGTCTGCCGCCCCTACATCCCAGTCCTGGTGTCACCCTACGTCGTCGAGCTCTACAACGGAGCCTTTCGCCGCTCCTATGGTCTGCCCAAGATCAATCCCGATTCGTTGGTCGGGTTGGCCTTCGAGATGGAATTCGGCGCCTCCACCTTCCGCCCGTCCTCCCTCCCTCCGGTGCGGGAGCGGATGCGGCTCGCGGGTGTCTCCGACAAGGCAATACCGTTGGGCGTGACGCTGCCTTTGGGCGAAGTCCGTCGCATCAACATGGCGCTGGCTTCGCCGGAGGCCGGCGACCGCTACCACTCCGCCGTGGTGGAGGTCGGTGCCAAGGATGACGCGCCGGCCGTGATCGACGCGGTCGAAGAGATGGGACTCGAGATCCGGGATCGAGGGGCCCGACGCGCGGCCTTCGCGACCGCGGTCATTCTCTTCATCGTGGCTCTCGTCGGCGGCGTCCTCATCCTGGTTTCGGCTGCGCACATCATGCACGTCTTCTACCTTGTCGTCATGGTGAGGCGCCGAGAGATCGGAGTCCTGCGAGCGGTTGGAGCCAGACGCGGCGACATCCGTGCACTGATCGTGGCAGAGGCAGCGGTGATCGGCTTTGCGGCCGGCTTCCTAGGATTGGTCGTTGCGGTCGCAGCTGGCGCGGCAGTGGACCGCTTCGCCGCCGGCGAGCTGCCGGACTTTCCGTTCAAGCCGGAGTCCTTCTTCGCCTTCACGCCGACCCTGTTGGCCTCGGTCTTGGCGCTGGCAGTCATCGCCTGTATCGTCGGAGCCCTTCCGCCTGCGTATCGCGCAGCCTCGGGCGATCCATCCGAAGCTCTCGCCGGACGGTGATGCCCTGCGGTGCTGTCATCCTGAGCGAGGCCCTCCGAGGGCCGAGTCGAGGATCCCCTGACTTCTCCGGAGAGTGCTGTGCTCGGAACGCTCCCAAACTTCGTGGGATCCCTCGGCTGCGGCGTCGCTTCGCTCCACGTCCGCTCGGGCTGACGGCGTCGCGAGACGCCCGCATCACGAGAATGGCCCTGCATTCAGCATGAGAGGGCGGGACATGTCCCGCCCTCTCTGAAAGCTGGCTCAAATTCCCCTGGAAGGGGGAGGGCCTATTCCTCCACTTCCTCTTCCGGTTCTTCTTCCCACGCCCCCTCGTCCTCCATGCCCATCGCAGCTCCACCCATGAACGGGGCCAGCATCGGCCCGATGGCGGCGTCGAACTCCTCGGGGGTCTCAAGCGAGGCGATCTGCTCGATGAGTCCGTCCGCCATGCCGAAGAACATCATGATCTGGGTCTTTTGTGCGGCCATGTTCTCGGGGGTCATCTCGGCGAGGCCGTTGCGAGCCTCCTCCATGAACTCCGGCCACTCGTCCGCCATCTCGGCGGGGATCCAGCGTCCCTCGACTCGCGCCATCTTCACCTCTTCCGGCTCGTGGTCGGCTGAGCTGATTCGCAGGGTGGCCAGGTCGTCGGTGACTTCGACGGTCTCGACCTTGAGTGAATCGAGGTCGTCGAAGGGGTTCCCTTCACCATGTGCTTCGAGAGCTGCGGCCTCCTCGATCATCTTCGATCCGGTGGTGGCGAGGAACTGCTCCCAGTCGATCGATCCCAGACCCTCGACGGTCGCGATCTCACTGGATTTCAGCATGTTCGTGAAAACCTGGGTATTGCTCAAGCTCGTGCGGATCTCATCCGCGTCGGCGCCCGTCGATTTGAAGGTCTCGCTCGCGAGAATGATCTCTTTGCGGTCTTCGAGGACCTCGATCGCGCGCATGACGATGGCAAAGCCCCGGTCGTAGACGGCCGGATCCATCTTCTCGGCGAAACCCTTGGTGATCTCGGCGATGTCCTTGCGGTAGCTCTCCGGGAGGGCCGTCCAGAGGATCTCCGCGTGGGTGTTCTTGATGGCCTCGGCGACAGCGAGGACCGTGCCGTCGGGCGTGTCCGGAAGCGCCTGCTTCTGAACGATCGAGTCTGCGTTGCGGGCGCAACCGAGGGCGGCGACAACGATCAGCGACGCCGTGGCGATACGAAAACAGTGATTCCGCATGGTCATACCTCCGATGGCGGGAGATTATGACACAGCGGGATGCGAAGGGCTTCGAGTGAAACCTTTTTCCCCGGCCGGCGTATTGATATTGGTGATGAATCAAAGTCTCAACATCTTCGATGTCGATCCACGGCACGGGGCCTGGATCCATGTCGGGTGCGAGCACGGGTCGAGACCCGGTGACAGCGGCCGCGAGCCGCAACGGAGGATGGGATGAAGCGAGCGATTGGTGCGATGGCAGTGGTGATGGTCGTGGTCATGGCGGTGCCCGCGGTTGCGGGCGATGCCAACAAGTGCGCGGCGTCCACTCAGGACTGCCTCAACCACATGGCGAAGAACCTCAAGAACCGCGGTTGGGTGGGCATCGAGATGGACAACAAGGGCGGCATGGACAAAATGGTCATCACCAAGGTCATCGAAGGCAGCCCGGCGGAAGAGGCCGGCTTCAAGGTTGGTGACACATTGGTGGCGGTCAACGGCGTCGCCTTCTCCGAGGACAACAAGAAGGCTCTCAAGGACATGCAGTACACAATGAAGCCCGGTGCCGACTTCACCTACACGGTGGCTCGCAAGGGTTCGAAGGTCGACCTGAACGTCGAGTTGGGCACGCTCCCGGACAACATGATGGCGCAGTGGATCGGTGGACACATGATGGACCACGCCGAGCTGCAGATGGCATCGAAGGAGTAGTCGCGTTCAATTCTGTGTGTACCGCCGGCGCCCGATTGGGCGCCGGTTTTTCGTGCCGGCCTGGATGCTGGTGCGACAGGTCGAGGCCGGGGCCTGAGAGCCGGCCAACCCACCCCCTGGACTCTTCCTCGAATCCTCGCGCCCTCACGCTCTCTATCTTTCACCACTCGTAATTCGACGGATGCCACTGACGCGTGTGGACCCTGACCCCGCGTCGATCGACCTTCACCTTGATCTTGAACTCGTCATCGAGGTCTGGCGGCGGAACGATCGAGAGCTCGTAGTAGCTCGAGATGACGCGGGTGAGGCGGTCCATCGCGAGGTCGGGGAGCTGGTGGGTTTTGAGGTAGAAACCGCCGGTGTCCTCGCTCAGGATCATCAGGCCGAGGCCGAGCGTGTGGTAGTCGGCATCGGTGAGATCGAGGGAGAAGACCGATGTTCGGGAGGCGCTCAGTACCTCCATCGCCCGTTCGTAGCGCCTGCCAACGCCGATCCCCGGTCCGGTGCTGTCGCGCCCGAGGGCAAAGCCGAAATAGACGAGGGACTTGGCTCCCGGGATTTCTCCGAGGGCGCGACCGATGAGCTCGAGGCCGTCGACCATTTGGGCCGCCATCTTCGCTTCCCGGGAATCGAGGTGGTCGGCGAGAAGGGGAGGGACCGTCGGCGGCGGATCGGCGGCGCCTTCGAGGATATCCATTGTCGTCACCGACTCGGCGAGCGCCTGGTGTTCCGTCGTGAAGTCCGAGAGGAGGCGGAGATGGCTGCCGTAGGTGAGGAGGGCGACCCGGTCGCCTGGATCGAGGGCGCGCACGAAATCGGCGGCGCGAGGCGCCATCCGCATCAACCCGACCGTTCGCGACGGCTCGAGGCCGAAATCGGACTGTACCAGCACGACGATCGTTCGCCCCTCCTGGATCGGCTCCGCCGGCTCGGCACCCTTGGTGCCTGGAGTCGCATCCGGGCGCATTTCCTCCACCTTCCGATCCGACGTGATCCATGTGACCGCCTCCACCTCCGCGGGTCGACCATCGAGAATGACGCGAAAGTCGTCGGGTGTGAGGCCGAGGACCGGGTTGCCGTCGAGGTCCACGACTCGTACCTCGGTGAGAACCCTGGAAACCTCCACGACGGCGCCGAAAGGAGTCGGCGTCTGGGAGGGGGCTGCGTTCGCGAGTGCCAGAGCACCCGCGACGATCGCGATCGGCCGAGTGGGCTTCATGCTGTCACCCTCTCGTGGCGTGGTTTTGTCGCACGTAGACCCTCGCGCCCGGTCGATCGACCTTGACGTCGATGCGGTAGGGGTGCTTGAGCTTCGGTGGCGGCAGGATCGAGAGCTCGTAGTAGCTCGAGATGACCCGCACGAGCTTGTCCATCGCACTGTCGGGGAAGAGGTGGGTCTTGAGGTAGATGCCACCGGTGTCGTGGCTCACCTTTCGCAGTCCGATCTCGAGCGTGTGCCAGTCTGCGGTGGTGATGTCGACCGAAAACACCGATGTGCGGGCGGCGGCCAGCGCCCCGATGGCGGAGCCGTACTTTGGTGTGGTGATGCGGTGGCCCGCGTTGTAGCGCCCCACGCCCCAACCGAAGAGCACAAGGGTCTTCGGACCGTGAAGCGGGATCAACGACTGCGCGACGACCTCGAGGGCCTCGGTCATGGTGGCGGCCTTGCGGGCCTTTTTGGCGTTGAAGTAGTCGGTCAAGCGGGGCGTCGACGGTTCGGGCGGGTCGATGGTGGCTTCGAGGATCTCGGTCGTGGTGATCATCTCCGCCAGGGCGTCGTGGTCCGTGGTGAAGTCCGACCGCAGCTGAAGGTGGCTCTCATAGGTCAGAAAGGCGACGCGATCGGTCGGCGCCAGGTTGCGGACGAAATCCGCCGCTTCGGGGGCCATCCGGACGAGCCCCTTGAGCTTGTAGAGATTGATGTCGGTCTGGAAAAGGACGACGATCAGACGTGAATCGGGAACGGCCAGGACGGTCCCCGAGGGCATCACCCCGTCGCGCGGCGTGGCGACCATCGCGGCCGCTTCCTGAGTGGTGGGGATCCACGACGCCGATTCGACCTCAGCCCTCTTCCCGTCAATCTTGACCCTGAAATCTCCGGGCCCGAGATCGGCGATCGGGCGCCCCGAGTCGTCCACCACCCGGACCTCGGTCAGAATCCTGGAGACCTCGATGGTCGTGCCGAACGGCGTCGGTGTTTGCGCGCCGACGGGCAGCTGGAGCGCGACGATCGCGATCGCCGTCAACAGAACGGCAGCACGGAACGTCGTTCGGGCCGTCATGATGTTTCTACGCGATCACCAGGCTCCGGTTCGCGGGTCAACCTCGAGGCCGGCCACGAGCACCTCGACGGCGCGGCGGAGCTGGGTGTCTTCGATCGCCGAGAAGTCCTCGGAAGGCGGCTGCGCCACGAGGACGTCGGGGACCGCTCCGTTGTTTTCCATGTTGACGCCGGTCGGTGCAACGTACCAGCCTCGGAAGGGCAACCTCACGGTCCATCCGTTGAGGAGGCGGGTTCCGCCGGTCGAAATGACGGCTCCGAAGGTCGGCCAACCGACCACTGGACCGCGACCAAGAGACATGAAGGCATAGGAGAAGATCTCGGCGTTGGAGTAGGACTGCTCGTTGCACAGCGCGACAGCGGGACGGGTCCAGGCCGCCAGCGGCAGCCTGCCCTGGGGATAGGCGCGGATCGAGGGGTCGGCGTTTCGGGGAACGGTGTAGGCGTGGCGCTGCACCATGAGCACCGCCATCAGGTAGTCGGTCGTCCAGCCGCCTCCGTTGAACCGCACATCGACGAGCAGACCTTCCTTGCCATCGGCTGCGGCGAAGAGCATACGCTCGAACTCTTCGAAGGAAGGCGCGTTCATACCCTGGATGTGGATGTATCCGAGACGCCCACCGGACCACTCCTCCGCCAGGCGGCGGCGCTCCCGCACCCACTCCTCGTAACGCAGCTGCCGCTGCGCCATGAAGTTCTCGGGCTTGACGACGACCGTACGCTCGGTGCCGTCGGTGGCGAGAAGCCTGAGCTGGGTCCGCTGGTCGACGGTGTCGACGAAGAGGCTGAAGACGTTGGTCTGATCGGTGATCTCGACACCGTTGACCGCCAGCAGGCGTTCGCCCGCCTCGATCGTCGCGTCCGTACGAGCGGCCGGCGAGTCCGGCAACACCTGCTGGACGAGGAGGCCCGGTCCCCCGGCGCTCGCGTCGTAGGTGACGCCGATCCATCCAGTCCTGTCACCGGGCGCCCGCGAACCGCCGGCGTTCCTCGATGGACGATAGCCCATGTGGGAGGCGTTGAGCTCTCCGAGCATCAGGTTGACGACATCGGCGAAATCGCCGTCGGTGGATGCTGCGAGCGCCGACGGCAGGTACTTCTCGCGCTGCGCCGCCCAATCGACGCCGTGGAATCCCGGGTCGTAGAAGTTCTGGTTGAGGGCCCTCCAGGCCTCGTCGAAGACAACCCTCCGCTCGAGGCGGGTGTCGACGACGTAGCGCGCGGTGAAGGGAATCGGGTCACCCGGTTTGCCGTCGGTCGTGACCCGCTTGATCCGGCCCCCGCCGTCGAGGAAGAACACCGTCTTCCCCTTCGCGTCGAAGACATACCGCTCGGGTTCGGCACCGTCCTTGGTCAGGCGCTTGAGCTCCTCGCCGTTCCAGGCGACGCTGTACAGGTCCTCCTCACCCTCGTGCTCGGCGGTGAAGATGATGGTCTTGCCGTCGGGGCTGACCCGGGCCCGACCCTCGTCACCACGGAGCTCGGTGATCCGCTCGACCCGCTCCCAGAGTCGGTCGAACTCGATCGTGACGTGCGGGAGCTCGGGCTTTTTCTCTTCTTCCCCGTCATCGCCGTCATCGCCATCACCGCCGTCACGTCCTTTTCCCTTTTTCTTGGTGCCTTTCTCCTTGGCCCACATCTTGAGCCACTGCGGCGCGGTCCGCTCGTGGTCGGCGCGGGTCAGCCACACGCCCCAGATGTCGAAGGACTCTTCGGACCGCTTCGCGGTCCACACGAGCCGGCGGCCGTCGGGCGACCACTGCGGAGCGATGTCGTCATCCGGGTGGCGGCTGAGGTTGTACGGTGTGCCGCCGTTTGCAGAGACGATCCAGATCTCGCTGTTGAAATGCTCGTCTGACAGGGCGTAGGCGAGCCACTCACCGTCCGGCGACCAGTCGAAGTCCGGCGTGTCCCAGTGGTCGAGAAGCACGGTTTCGTCGCCGCTCGGCTGCGCGTGAACGACCAGGGTTCCGTTGCCCCGCACGTAGGCGATCTTCTTCCCGTCGGGTGAGAATCGTGCCGAGCGCTCTTCGGTCGCCGAGTCCGTCAGGCGTGTGAGCTCGAATTCGAAAGTCTCGGGCCACGGGCTTGCCTCGTCGGCCGGCTTCGCCAGGAAGAGGTCGTCGGTGCCGTTGGCCGCCGAGCTGAACAACAGCTGCTTGCCGTCGGGGGACCAGCTCAGATCGCGTTCACGCTCCGGTGTGTCGGTCACGCGAGCGGTGAAGGGCTTGGCCACCTTTTGTTCGTCCTTGGAGGCAATCCCCGTGACGAAGATATCGCCGTGAACGATGAAGGCGGCGAGCTTGCCGTCCGGGCTGACGGCGAGCTCGTCGGCGTCACTCGACGTCGTCTTGCGTTGGACCGGGTTCTCGACTTGATCTGCGGCGACCCGAATGCTCAGACGTGAGGGGTCACCGCCGTCGGGCGACACGGTCCACAGGCCGTCTTCGAACTCGTAGGCGATGACGCTGCCGTCGGCCGAGGCCTTCGGGAATCGCACGGCGGAGCCCTCGTGAAAGGTCAGCTGGGTGACTTCTCCAGTGGCGGTGTCGAGGCGAAAGACATTCTTACGGCCACTGCGAGCGGACAGGAATGCGATGGATCCCCCGTCGAGCCACGAGGGCCGATCGTCGTCACCATCGAAATCCGTCAGCTGCTCGTACTCGCCATCTGCTGTTCTCATCCACAGGTCGCGATTTCCGGAGCCGCGGTATCCGCGACGGCTCCACGGCGTGCCACCGCGCACGAAGGCCAACGATCTCCCGTCCGGCGAGTAATCGGCGTTGGCTCCGAGGGCGTCCTGCTCGAGAACCGGTGTGCCACCGGTCAGCTCGACCAGCCAGAGCTGGGAGCCTCGCCTCACGCTCCCGGCGCGGTTCGAACTGAAGAGGACGGCTTTCCCATCGGGCGTGAAGTCCTCCGGGACGTCGCCGGTCGAGGCGAAGGTCAGCCGGGTCGGCGGCGCACTCCGATCGACAGGCATGACGAACACATCGTTGTTGCCGTGGCGGCTCGACGCGAAGGCGATCAGACGACCGTCGCGCGACCATACCGGAAAGCGCTCGGTAGCGGGATGGGCGGTGAGCCGCTCAGCCTGTCCTCCGGCGGACGGAACGATCCACAGGTCCCCTTGCCACGAGAACGCGATCAGCGAGCCGTCGGGCGACGGCGCGGGGTGGCGAGGCATCGGCGCCTCGACAGCGGCCGCGGGAGCGGCAAGAAGCGTTGCAGCGACGAGCGACGCGAAAAAGCGGTTCATTTGTCCTCCAGTTGGGCGCCGGGCGTGGCCGTACCTGGCCCCTCCGCGCGGCCACAGCGCCTGGTGTCCGTAGAGCCTAACAGAGCATTTCGACGGCGCAATTGTGTTTGTTTTGTAGTTGTTGAGCCCGAAGTGTCATCGCGGCGTAAAAACTCGCGTGAATCCGCCCACCCGGTTCGTATATTGGGTGCAGGACACTCCATATGGAAGACCTGGTCGGGAGGTGAACATGCACCTACCTCTGATGCGATGCGTTGTGGTTTTGCTGGTGGCGGCCTTCGGGTGGTCGTGCGGCGACGACCGGCCGATGGGTGTCCTCCTGCCGACGACCGGCGAGGCTGAAGCCTATGGGCGATCAGTGGAGGACGGTATCAAGCTGGCGGTTGCGGAGGCCCGCACGCGGGCCCTCGTGCCGGCCGACTTCACGGTCCTCGAAGCGGACACGGGCTCGCTTGGGAAGCGAGCCGCCGAGGCCCTCCAGCGCATGGTCGACGAGCACGACGTCGCCATCGTGGTCGGTGGCGTCACCACCGACGAGGCGGAGGCGCTGATTCCGGTGGTCGAGGAAAACCACGTCATCTGCCTCTCGCCGTGTGCGCCGGCCAACACCCTGACCGGTCGCAGCCGCTACTTCTTCAGGCTGTTCGCGACGGACGAGGTTGAGGGGAGCACGGCGGCTCGGTACCTGTACAAGGAGCAATCGGTGCGAAAGGTCGTGGTGATCACCGACGATTCGGTCTTCACTCGGGGTATCGAGACCGAGTTCCGCCAGCATTTCGAGCTCAAGCTCGGCGGCGAAATCGTCGGCACGGTCCACACGGGAGCCGATAACTGGCAGCGAAAGCTCGGTGACGCAATCCACGCACACGGAGCGCAGGCCGTTTATATCGTCGGGCACGGCGAGCGGACGCTGGAAGTGCTCCAACACCTGGAGGAGCGACGCTTCAACGGTGTGAAGGTCACGACCTCAAGCCTCTACCTTTCGCACGTGGTGTCCGGGGGAGGGTCGGCGGCGGAGGGCGTCGTCTTTCCCCTCGTCGCCTTCGACCAGGCGAGCACGAAGCCGCCGGTTCGGGCATTCGTCGAAAGCTTCGAGAATCGCTACGGCGGCCCGCCAGACATCTACGCCGCCCACGGCTACGACGCCATGAGGGTGGCCCTGCGTGCGATGGTCGAGGCCCGCCGGCCGCACGCCAGCCAGATCCGTCGGGTCATGACCATCGGTCTGCGCGACTTCACCGGCGTCACTGGAGCCGTCGCCTTCGACGAGCGCGGTGACGTCCCGAGGTACCCGGTCATGCACCAGATCTGGAACGGCCGGGTGGTCAGCTGCAGCTGGCTCCGCCAGCGGCGCGACGCCACCCGGAGGGAGATCTTCGAAGGGCTGAGAAGAGCTCCGACGCCTCGTACCTGAGCGCGCGGAAGGCGTGGCGGGCTGTGTTACGCTGACCGCCATCCGGATGACTGCGACGCACCGAAGCTCCTGGATGCCGCGAATCGGCTGGCTGGTTGTCGGCCTGTTGATGGTCGCGTTCATCTGGGGACTGCACCGGCGGTCCCAGCTCGAGGCCAGGGGCCAGAAGGCGGTGCAGATGCTCTTCGTGCCCTCGGTCGAGCAGGGCACTCTGGTGCGGCGGGGCGACGAGCTCGCTCGGTTCATCCGCGAAGACAGTGGTTTGACGCTGCGGTCTCAGGTGCCTACGAGCTACGCCGCGGTGATCCAGGCCCTGGGTTCGGGCCAAGCCGACGTCGCATGGATCCCAGCCTTCGCCTACGTCCTCGCCAACGCCCGTTACGGCGCGGAGGCGAGGCTGCAGGTCGTGCGCTCGGTCGATCGCTACTCGATCGTTGTCACCCGTGACGGCCCCGGCGAACCGCAGCGGCTGGAAAACCTGGTCGACCGCCGGGTGGCGGTCCCGGCAACCGTCAACGGACGTCTCCGCGCTTCGCTGGTCGAGCTGCTCGACGAGTTCGCTCCGGGTTGGGTGGAGGTGCCGGTGGCGACGGACAAGGAGGCGGTCTTCCGGCTCGTCGACACCCGCGATGTCGACGCGGCCGCCAGCCGCCACGTCTACTCGGGCCCGAACGACCTGGTTGGAGACGGGCGAAAGGAGCTCGAGTACCATCGGCGGGGAACGCTCCGGGAAACCCGCGTGATCCATACCAGTGACCGCCCAGCGCCCGAGCTTTCGACCGTCTACTTCGGCTGTGTCCTGACCCGCAACGACTCGGGGATCAACCGCCTCGAGGACCTCAACGGCACCAACTTCGCGTTCTCGGACGAGACCTCGACCTCGGGCCACATCTTCCCGCGCGCGCTGATGCAGCGGTCAAACGTCCTGCTCGGGCATGTGCTTTACGCCGGTGGGCACCCCAATGTGGTACAGGCGGTGCGGGACGGGAAGGTCGCGGGCGGCTCCACCTTCTACTCGCCGCCGTCGGCCGCAAACCAGCGGGACGGCACCCTGGTGGGCGACGCCCGTTTTCTGCTCCTCAAGAACATGACCTCGCAAGAGGAGCGGGCCAGGCTTCTCGACGAGGTCCGTATCATCGCCTTGACCGATCCCATCCCCAATGACGTGTGCTGCGTCAGACGCGGGTTCTCCGAATCGGTGTGGACACAGTTCGAGGCATCGCTGCAACGCTTCCTCGAGACGCCAGACGGCCGCGGGGCCTACTACGACCTTGTGGCTGGGGTCGCGGCTGCGCCGTGCACCGATGCGGACTTCGACGAGTTCAGATCGGCCCTCAGCGAGGCCGGCGTGAGCGCCTCGGCCCTCCTCGACGCCGCGGAACGGAGGCTCGAGAAGCGCCGCCAGGAGGATGGAAGCTGATGGGCGCTGCCGCCGCACCTGTTTCCAGCACCGAGCCCGCCGTCCGAATCTCTGAGCTCGGAATGGTCTACCCGGGCGGTGTGCGGGCCCTCGAGGGCGTCAGCCTCGAGGTGGGGGAGGGCGAGTTCCTGGCCGTGCTCGGCCTCTCGGGGTCCGGCAAGTCGACGCTGCTGCGGTGCATCAACCGCCTCATCGACCCGACCGAGGGCAAGGTGTGGATCTTCGGCCGCGAGATCACGGCACTCTCCGGCGGCGAGCTGCGAAGGGTGCGATGCCAGGTGGCGATGATCTTCCAGCAGTTCAACCTCGTGCGTCGCCACACCGTGTTGAACAACGTGCTGTCGGGGAGCCTGGGACGCAGCAGTCTTCTGCCGAGCCTGATGCTCTCCTTTCCGCCGACGGAGCGGGAGCGCGCCCTTCAGAATCTCGAACGCGTCGGTCTGGCCGATCGCGCCGGGAGCAGGGCAGACGCGCTCTCCGGTGGCCAACAGCAGCGGGTGGCGGTTGCGCGGGCGCTCATGCAGGAGCCGCGTTTGATCCTCGCCGACGAACCGGTGGCCTCACTCGATCCAGCGCTGCGGCACTCGGTGATGCGGCACATCGAGGCGCTGAATCGCGACGAGGGCCTGACGGTCGTCTGCTCGCTCCACGATATCGATCTCGTGGAGCGCTATGCCACCCGGCTGGTCGCCCTTCGCGACGGCCACCTCGTGTGGGAAGGTCTGCCGGGGGACTTCAACCGCGACACCTTCAAAGAGATCTATGGCGAGGACGCCGAGCCGGCCTCGAACACGGGCTTCTGACGATGGCCGCCAGCAACCACTCTCCGGCAGCAAACGGTTGGCGTGCCAACCTCGCGCGACTGCAGGCGATCGGTATCGATGCCGTGCTGATCGCGATGGTGCTCCTGATGGCCGAGCTGCTGGTCTTCGCGTTCTCGGGTCGGCGTGGTCCGACCGGATTGCTCCTCACCGCCGAAGAGATCCTGGACCTCCTGCACTACGCGTGGGCCGCTGCCGCCGGAATATTCCTGGCGGTTTCGTGGCACGTCTTTCACCGATGGTTGGGCGTGCCCCCCGGTTGGGCGCTGGTGGTCGGGGTGCCCGAAAAGGAAAAGCATCTCGACTGGACCCACACCCTCAGAGGGTGGTTCGCCGCGGTCTTCATCGAGCTGACCTTCTTTGCGGGGTGGCTCATCACCGAGCTCGATCTGGTGGCCTTCCTGACCAAGTTCGGCAAGGCGCGGGACATCGTCTACGGCCTCGCCCAACCGTCGGTCACTGTCCTCCACGAAGGGCTCGTGCTCCTCGTGCAGACGATCTTCCTCGCTTTCATGGCCACCGCCTTCGCCATCCCCGTGGCATTCGTGCTCGCGTTCCCCTCGGCCCGTAATCTGACCCGCGGATCGGTCGTTGCCCGGGCGTCCTACACGGTGGCGCGGACCTTCATGAACTTCGTGCGGGCGGTCGAGCCCCTGGTGTGGGCGTTGATCTTCATCTCGTGGGTCGGCATCGGTCCGTTTGCGGGTGTTCTCGCGCTCTGGGTGCACTCGGTGGCGGCGCTGACCAAGCTCTACTCGGAGCAGATCGAATCGATCGACAGTGGACCGATGGACGCCATCACCGCAACCGGTGCCGGCACCCTCCAGGTGCTGCGCTACGGAGTGGTGCCGCAGGTGATCCCACCCTTCCTGTCCTTCACCATCTACCGCTGGGACATCAACGTCCGCATGTCGACCATCATCGGCTTCGTCGGTGGTGGCGGCATCGGCTACATCCTCAAGCCGCGCGTGGACCTCGGGGAGTGGGGAGAGGTCGGAACACTGGTGCTGTTGATCGCCGGCACGGTGTGGCTGATGGATATCATCTCGGCCAAAATCAGGGAACGCATCGTTTAGGAGGCGGACTCGAGGTCGTTACGATGCGGCGAGCTGTGTGAGGTCTTGAGGTCTTGGGGTCCTGAGGACCTGCCCACCCGCCCCCACGGGCTCCACACAAATGAGCCCCTCAAGCCCTCACGCCCTCAGAAGTCGTAGTACCACCCAAGCGCGAAATACGTTTCCTTCTCCCACAGGAACTGGCCCATCACGGAGCGGCCGGTGCCGTACTCGAAGGCGATACGGTGGACCGCGTTGCTGTCGCCGACCGCGATCCAGTAGCCCGCCTGTACGGTCAGTCGGGTGCTCCAATCGGTCTCCTCGTAGGACCGGAAATCGAACGCGGCGAAGTGTGAGGCGCGGCCTTTCCAGTGATTCTGACCACTCACGAACTGCACGCCGGTCTGCAGACGGCTCGTGACGGATCCGGCGAGGCCGTTACCGACACCGAGCTCAGCATATGCCGTCACATGAGGCCGAAAGCGCCAGCTCACGCCGAAAATGGCCTCCTCGCGGGTGTAGTGGATCCGTTTGCGGCCGGTTCGTTCCGAGTACTCGTCGCCGATGTGAGACGAGTCGTGCTGGCTACCGAAACGGAAGCCGAAGCGGTCGGAGACCATCCGGCTCATGTAGAGCCCGTAGAACCCGTCCCAGCCGGTGTTGTCCCAGCTCCACGCGAGGTCGAACTGGCCCGCGAACCCGCCCTCGAAGCTCAGCTGCCACCCCTTTTTCGGATTGCCATCCGGGTGCCACCGGAGGATGCCGAAGCTGCCGCCGAGACGAAGGCCAAAGCGGAAGGCGCCGGTCTCCGGAATTTCGGTGTTCGACAGCCACTGCATGGTCAGTGCGTTTTGCGGCCGGAGGGGATCGGCGATATAGCGTGGGTAGAAGTCTGCAGGCGGAAACCAGATCTTGGTCTTCTTCTTTTGCTTCTTCTCGCCCGTAGCTTCCGCCAAACTGTCGTCACCGGCGATGGCCGGCGGCGCAGCAAAGGAAGCCAGGAGGAGCAGAATTGTCGATCCGATAACCAGCGAGCGCCACATGGCTCGGAAGTGTAGCGCAGTTTCCGCGCTGCCCGTCCGGTGGGCCGTGTTGCGGATCAGTGGGCCTCGCCGGTGTATTTTTCGCCGGCCTCGATCGAGGCCGAGAGCCAGTTCTGGGGGGGCGGCAGCGGGCAGGTCGCGAATGGGGTGTAGGCGCAGGGCGGGTTGTACGCGAGGTTGAAGTCGAGAACAGTCGTGCCATCCGTGTCGACCGCCGACGTGTAGAGGTATCGACCGGCGCCGTAGGTCGTGACCGTGCTCGTGGCATCGCGGAAGATCAGGAAGTACTGCCCGTTGTCCGGCCCGCTCAGGTACGGCTCCAAGGTGTGTCCGACGCCGTTGATGGTGAAGTGCAGCAGGCCCGGGGCGGTCATCGTCGCGTCCTCGCCGAGAACGGTAGGGATCGCGACATCCCGCGGTTCCTCATACGCTTCGAGGTGGGCCTCGACGCGGAACGACGGGTCGATCGGAAAATACTCGATGCCTTTGAACTCGGCCAGAGCCGGAGCTTTCGGATCTTTGACCCGTGCGGCGAGTCGGCCCTCTCGATCAATCACGTAGAACCGGATTCTTCCAGCGCTGACGACATCCGGAGATCCGTCGGCATCGGTTCTCAGAATCGTCTCGGAAATCACCTTGCCGTCGACAAAGACCTTTGCCATCGGTTCGGCGGTGGCGATCACGACGCCGTTGTCACCGACCACCAGGCTGCCTGCAACCAGCGGCAGGGATGCATCCGGGAGCACGATCGGGTTTTCGTCACCGGATCCGAAGGCGTTGTGACCCCGCCCGAGCCAGTACAGGCCGGTGAGTGTCAGCCACCCGTCGTCGGCAGTGAGGCGCTCGATGCGCCCCTTCCGCCACTCCTCGATCTCGGCCACATACGCGGGATCGACCGGGGGAGGGCTCTCCGAGCACGACACCGTGCACACAAGGGCGGCGACGATAATCGCGAGACGAGTGGCGGGATGGATGGGCCTCATCACCTGGGTGTTGTAGCACACTCCGCCCACGCACCCGAGGCCGGTGAGTCCCTTGGGGGTCGTCGGGAGGGTGGGCGCATCTTGCACCTGGG
>JBFFBV010000041.1:0-33689 GCA_041560205.1 Candidatus Sulfomarinibacter sp. | reverse complement strand
TGCCAGTTGGCGTGTCCATCGCCAGCCCCTCCAACGCCTCGACGAGCTGCGCAAACGCGGTGCTGACCGCGCCAGACGGCGGAGGAACAGTCACTTTCAGCAACGGTGACCTCGGAGCGTTCGCCACCTGTGGTGTCGCAGTCGACGTCACCTCCAGCACGGCGGGCTTGTACCAGAACAGCAGCAGCTCCCTGACTTCCAACGAGGCTCCCTCGTCTGAACCTGCAAGCGCAGACCTCAACGTTGTGACCAACCTTCCCGGATTCAGCAAGGCCTTTTCGCCGAGCTCGGTTCCTCTGGGGGGTCGCAGCATCTTGACCTTCACGATCGACAACACCGCCAATGCCTCTGCTGTGTTGAACCTGGATTTCACCGACAACCTCCCGACGGGGATGGAGATTGCCGATCCACCGGTGGCTTCCACGACCTGCGGTACCGCCACCATTCCGCCCACACTCACCGCGGCCGCGGGGACCAGCCTCATCGTACTCGACGCCAACGGAACAGCCGCCTTTCCGGCAGTCGCGGCCGGGGCGACGTGCACGGTCACCATCGACGTGGCCACAACCGGCATCGGAGCGCTGCACAATGTGAGCGGCGATCTTCTCGCAGATTTCGTCGCCAGCGGGAAGGCGAGTGCCACGCTTGACGTTACCGTTACAGAGCTGTCGATCGCGAAGGATTTCACCGATGACCCGGTGCCACCCGGCGGCACCGTCACCCTCGACTTCACGATCGATAACGTTGATCGCAACTTCTCGGCCACGGGTGTCACCTTCACCGACGACCTCTCCACCGTCCTCGCCGGGCTCACATTCAGCAGCCTGGTGTCAAGCACCTGCGGTGGTTCGGTCACAGGCGTCGGCGGAACCTCGATCGGTTTGACCGGCGGCACGCTGGCACCCGAGGCTTCGTGCACGATCAGCACCAGCCTCACGGTCCCGGGCGGCGCGACGCCGGGCGCCTACACCAACACCACCGACACAGTCAGCGGCACCATCGATAGCTCGCCCGTGGTCGGCAACGCAGCATCTGACCTCCTTTTTGTCGAATCCACCCCCGTTCTGACCAAGGAGTTCATAGGCGATCCCGTCAACCCGGGCGATACCGTCGTCCTCAGATTCACCATTCTCAACACCAGCCCGACGTCGGCCGCGTCCGACATCGAATTCTTCGACGAATTTTTCGTAGGTTTGCCGACCGCTCCCTCGATCCCGGCTCCCGGATTCTGTGGATCCGGCTCGGTTGCGACCTTCACTCCGCTTTTCAATCCTCCACCTCCATCGAGTACGGTGCCGGCGCGACTCTCTGTGACCGGCGCCAACCTCGCCGCTTCGGCTTCGTGTACCTTCGACATTACGCTCGACGTCGCGCCTGACGTTCCACCAGGGATCTACCCAAATCTAACCTCATCCGTCACGGCCACAATTGACGCTGCGACGAAAACGGGCAAACCCGCCAGTGACGAACTCGAGGTCATTGCCGCACCACAGCTGACAAAGGCCTTTACCGACGACCCAGTGGCCCCTGGCGGCACAGTGACACTCGAGTTCACACTCACCAACTCACCAAACGCCTCGGGCGATGCAACCGGAATCACCTTCACCGATGATCTGGCGACGGTATTGACCGGCCTCACTGCCAATCTGCCCCCAAACCCGGTCGAGCCATGCGGCGTCGGTTCGACCCTCAACGGCGCGGCTGGAGACACCCTTTTGACGTTGCAGGGAGGCACCCTCGCGCCGGGAACGAGCTGCACCTTCAGCGTCACTCTCAATCTTCCGCCTGATGCTGCACCCGGAAGCTACACCAACACGACCAGTGGTGTCAGCGCCACGGTCGGTGGCTTGGCAACGACTTCAGCGCCCGCCTCGGACGATTTGCGCGTTGACGGACTCACCTTCACCAAGCAGTTCATCGGTGACCCGGTCGTACCCGGCGAGACCGTCACCCTCCGCTTCACCCTCGAGAACATCAGTCCGACTGATGACGCCAGCTCGATTTCCTTTACGGACGATTTGAGATTGGTCCTGCCGGGGACTCCAGACCTTTCAGTGGTCGCCCCGTTACCGACGACCCCATGCGGTCCTTCTTCCACTCTGACTGAAGGCCCGACAGGTTTCCTCACTCTCGCCGGTGGCGAGCTTGCGCAGGGATCCCCCCCGTGCACCATCAACGTCACACTTCAAGTGCCGGTCGGAGCCCCGAACGGCAGCCATATCAACACTACGAGTATTCTGAGTGCAATCATCGGGGGCAGCGGCACGTCTCTCGACCCAGCCACCGACGAACTCGTCATCGACCCCAACCAGCTTCAACTCACAAAGGAGTTCACCAACGACCCGGTGGCGCCCGGCGACACGGTCAACCTGCGCTTCACCATCGACAACCTCGACGTCGGTCAGGCGGCCTCCGCAGTCGCGTTCACCGACGATCTCAGCAATGCCCTTGCCGGGCTTGTTGCAACCGGGTTGCCCTTTGCAGCCTGCGGCGGCACCGTCGCCGCGATTCCCGACGCCAGCACCATCGATTTTTCCGGCGGGATTTTGGGTCCCGGAGGACAGTGCCAGTTCGACGTGTCAGTCTCGGTCCCAGGTGCGGCCGCAGCGGGCACTTACGGCAACACGACCGGCACAGTGACGGGATCGATCGGCGGCCTGGCGGTCTCGGGAGATCCCGCGAGCGACGATCTGGAGGTCCTCAACCTCCTGTCATTCAGCAAATCCTTTGACGGTCCGACCACGGCCAACGGCACAGCGGTGCTCAGCTTCACCATCACCAACCCCGGCGGCAGCGCGGCCGCGAATATCGGATTCTCGGATGACCTCGACAGCGTCATCTCCGGTTTGGTGGCGACCAACCTTCCGTTGAGCGACGTGTGTGGAACCGGCTCCCAGCTCTCGGGCACCTCATTCATCATCATGACCGGCGGCAATCTACCGCCGATGGGCGGCACATGCTCGTTCAGCGTCGACGTTTTGGTCCCTGGCACGGCCACAGCCGGCACCTTCCCCAACACCACCAGTGATCTTCTGCAGGCCGGTCTGACGGTTTCCCCGCCGGCCACCGCCGACCTGGTGATCGAACCCCCGCCGACCTTCGCGAAGGCCTTCGCGCCCGTTGGGATCGCATTCGGCGGCGTCAGCACCCTGACCTTCACGATCGACAACACGGCCAGCAGCTTCGCCGCAACCGGACTCGACTTTAGCGACAATCTCCCCGCGGGGATTGTGGTCGCGACACCAGCGAACGCTTCGACCACCTGCACCGGCGGCACACTGACGGCCGTCGCCGGGAGTGGAGTGCTCAGCTACACCGGCGGATCGGTTGCAGCGGGCGCCACCTGTACCGTGCAGGCGGACGTGATGGGCGCCGCCTCGGGCGCATTTGTCAACACGACAGGTGATCTGACCTCATCGTCGGGGAACAGCGGTCCTGCGAGCGCCACGCTCAATGTCTCGGGCGCGGCGCCCGCCATCAGCAAGGCATTCGGATCGTCCACGATCGTTCAGGGAGGAACCACCACGCTGAGCTTCACCATTACAAACACCGACCTCCTGGCGTCAGCCACCGGTATCACATTCACCGACGACCTGGATGCGGCCCTGCCGGGGATGGTGGCCACCGACACGCCGCTCACGAATCCCTGCGGCTCCGGTTCACAGCTCACGGGGACCTCGCTGCTCACGTTGACTGGCGGTACGCTGGCACCTGGAGCATCCTGCAACTTCACCGTGACCGTCTCGATCCCAGACACGGCCTCCCCCGGTCTCTTCACCAACACGTCCAGCGCGGTATCGGCCACCGTTGGAGGCACTCCGGTCGCGGGGGACCCGGCCGACGCGGCGCAGGATTCCGTGACCGTGTTGGCGGCCGCCGCAGCCGCGATACCGACACTTTCGCAGTGGGGGCTGCTCCTGTTGGTGTTGCTCATGTCGACGGCTGGAGTGTTGATCCTGCGGCGCTACTGAAGGCCGGATACGTCGGAGGCGATCTCGGCTGCGATCTCCTCGACGCAGCGTGACAGCTCGTCGACGACCGCACCGGCGCCCGAACCGGCGACCGGCCGGGTGGAGGCGTAGGACTTTTCGAGCAACGGCGGCTGATACCTCGGGACCTCGGCATCGCGCACGACGATGTCGAGGCGCACCCTGGCATCGGCGCCGCCGGGCCGATCGACCTGCTCACAGGAAAGCACGAGCCCGGAAATGACCAGTGTCCTCCGACCGTCCACAGGCGGCCCGAACTCGGCCGCCAGCTTCTGCTGGACCAGCTCTCCGATCGAGGCCGCCCACTGGTCGGTCGCGTAGTAATCGATCCGGGTCGGCGAGGCGAGGACCATGATCTGGCTGCGGCCCAAGGCCTCGATCGTCCTCAGGCGCTCGACCGAAAGGTTGACTTCCGGATCGACTCGGTTCGACGGCTCCATACCGAGGGTGTAGTAGTCGATCTTTGGCGCCGAGGCACACCCGCAGAGCGCGCACAACACCAGTGTCAGAATTGGAGTGGGCCTCATTTCTCCTCCCCGTTCGTTCTCCCCTGTTTCCCCTTGCCCCGGATCAGGGCGTTTGGCTGCTCGGCGAGGATGCGTGAAAACTCCTTCAAATTTCGCGTCGTCTCCTGAAGGTTGACCAGCATCTCCTCGATCGCCGGTCGCTGGTCGTCGAGAAGATCGCTGCTGTTCCCACCCACATCCTGAAGGTACTGAAACGTGGTCTGAAGGGTGGCCAGAAGTTCGTCAACGCGCTCGTTCAGCTGACCTGTGAGCTGGGCGAGGTTGTCGAAGCTCTCGTGGATCGAAGCGCGATTTTCCGTGACCACACCGTTGATCTCGGACATCAGCTCGTTCGCCGTTGTCTCCAACGCTGCCAGCCGGTTCACGACCTCGCGAATCCCCTCGCGATTGTCTTCGATCACCGCGCCGGCGCCTCGCGCAACCGCTGTACCTTCGTCAAGCGTCACCTTCAGCGAGGCCAGCACTTCAGCCAGGTCGATCGCTTCGGGATCGGCGGATGCTGTTTCGCCCACTCCGAGCAGAGCATTGATGCCGTCCAGCATCGTCTCCAATCTGGTGGTCACGCCCTCGAGATCTGGCATGTCGAACAACCCGCCGCCCGAGCTCGACCTGAGAAAATCACCGCTCTCGTGCAGGGGCTCGTCCGCGCTCCCGGTCGAGATCTCCAGGTGTTTTTCTGTGGTCAGAGTGACCTGTTCGATGGTGGCGACGCTTCGGTGGTTCACCGGAACATCGCCGGCCACCACCGCCGTGACCCGAATGCGAGCCCGGTCGTCGGGATCCGGCTGGATGGCCGTCACCTTGCCCACCCGGACGCCCCCGAATCGCACGTCAGCGCCGCGGTTGAGACCGCTGATGTCCTTGAAGACCGCATAAAAGGTCTTCGCGCTCTCGTCACTCGGGGCGCACCCTCTGATCGAGATGACGAAGCCCACCAGAATGACGAGGCTCATCAGCACGAATACGCCGGCCTTGATCTCCGTCGCTGTGAAGTCGTGTTGTTTGGCAGGCATCTTCCCTCTTTTCATTCGATCCCGGTCAAAGCCCTGGCATACGCCGATTCCGAAGACTCGTCGTCATCCGCACGGCGAGCGAAGAACTGCTGGACGTACGGATGGTCGGAACTCTCCAGCTCATCCAGGGTGCCGAGTCCCACCACTCGACCTCCTTTGAGCATGCACACGGTGTCGGCGATCAGCTTGACGCTCTCCATCTCGTGGGTGACGACCACGCTCGTCAGCTTGAAGGTCTCCTGCAGCTTGCGGATCAGCTCGTCGATGCCGGCGGCGACGATCGGGTCGAGCCCCGCCGACGGCTCGTCGTAGAAGATGAACTCGGGATCCATGGCCATGGCACGCGCGATACCGGCCCGTTTTTTCATCCCTCCGCTCAGCTCCGACGGCAGATAGGTTTCGAAGCCTCCGAGGCCCACCAGCTCGAGCTTGATCTTGGTCATGATGTCGATCGTCGACTCCTCGAGGGCTGTGTGCTCCCGCAACGGCAGAGCCACATTGTCGGCCAACGAGAGAGACTCCAGGAGCGCCGATCCCTGGAAGGACATCCCCATCTTCTTACGAAGCTCGATGCGCTCGTCCTCCGACATGGCGGTAAAGTCCAGACCCTTGATCAATATCCGCCCCGAAGCGGGACGCATGAGACCCACCAGATTTCGCAGCAAGGTCGTCTTGCCCGATCCGCTGCCGCCGAGGATCACGAAGACTTCGCCCTGACGGACCTCGAAGCTCACACCATCGAGAACGGTGCGGTCCCCATACCGGACAACCAGGTCCTCCACCGCGATGATCGGGTCGTGATGCTCAGCCATGATCAGATGAAGTAAAACAGAACCGTGAAAATCAGGTCAACGATGATGATGAGAAAAATCGATGTCACGACAGACGCGGTGGTCTGCCTGCCGACGCCTTCGGCCCCGCCTTCGACCTGCAGCCCGCGATAGACTCCGACCCAACAGATCGCGACGCCGAAGAACACGCTCTTCACGAGACCGGTGACGAGGTCCTTCTGCGCCAACGATTGGGTGGTCATCTCGATGTAGATGCTGGGATCCACCCCGACCACGATCACCGATGAAAGGAAGCCTCCGAAAATCATGATGAACATGGCGATGACAGTCACGCAGGGCACTGCCAGCACCATTGCCATGAACTTGGGCACGACCAGGTATTTGATCGGGTTGAGGCCCATCACCTCGAGCGCGTCGATCTCTTCTCCGACCTTCATCGTGCCAATCTCGGCGGTGATGGCGGAGCCGCTGCGGCCGGTGATGAGTATCGCGGTCATCAGTGGGGCCATTTCGCGGAGAGCCGAGACGGCGACGAGAGTGGCGATGAACCGGTTCGCCCCCCACTTTTCGAGGGTGTAGGACGACTGCAGGGCAATGATGACGCCGACCAGGAAACAGATCATGCCGACGATCGGCAACGAACGGACTCCGAACTCCACGAAGCTCTCGACCGCTGCCTTGATCCGGATTCCTTTGCCGCGGATGGGCGCCACCACCATCCACACGAAAGTGTCGACCATCAGGACCGAAACCCGCAGCGCGATCGCGAGCTGATTGACTGACCAGCGCCCGACGTGACCGGCGACGGCGGCGAAGGTCATCGCACCTCGAAAACGCTGTCGAGACGCGCGAGCTCGAGCACCTGCCTGACCGCCGAGGACGGCGATACCAGGACGAATCCGGCGCCCTGCTCTCGTGCGCTCCGCAGCCCTTCAACCAGAGTCGCCACTCCCGAGGAGTCGATGTAGGCCACGCCGCTCAGGTCGACCGCCAGAACCCTGCCGGACGAAGGGATGTTCTTGAGGATTTTCTTCCTCAGCTCGGGAGAGCTGTAGAGATCGACCTCTCCCGATACCCGAATCACGGTTTCGCCTGACGCCTGTTCTTTTTCAACCTTCAGGTCCATCTCCCCCTCGCTTCGTGCGCTTCAACCGCATCGTCACGCAGTTTCCTCCGCTCACACCCGGGCAGAAATCCACCTCGTCGAAGACCTCGTGGATGAGCTGGATGCCGAGCCCTCCCGGTTGGAGATCGTTCGGGTCCGGCGCCTCCAGCGGCCTCCTTTCGGCGCATTCGGGTGGGCACGGCACCCCCTGATCCGAGACTTGAAACTCGAGATACTCCGGTTCGGCGTGGAGCGTGAGCTCGACAGAACCGTCGCATCGCCCCTCGTAGGCGTGCCGGATCGCATTCGTGCAGGCCTCGTCGATCGCCAGCACCACGTCGCCCGTTGTCTTGTCGTCGATGCCCCAGGATTTCACCCAACCGCGCACCAGGCTCCTGACCGAGCCGAGGAGCTTCGGGTCCGAGCGAACGGTCAGACGGAGGTCACGATCCACTGCCGTTGTACCTCAAAGCGATCATCGTGCAGTCGTCGTGCGGTGCCATCGGCGAGCAGAAGTCCTGCACATCCGCGATCACCGTATCGATCGCTCGTCGCGGGGTCGACGGATAGATCTCGCGGACGGCCCTCTCGAGTCGCCTCAGCCCGTACTCCGACTGCGCTTCGGTGCCCGGTGCCCGGGTGGCCCCGGATCGCGCTTCGACGATGCCGTCGGTGTAGAACATCAACGTCTCGCCGGGTTCTAAAACGCCCTTCTCATCCTCCCAGATGACCCCTGGCACAACACCGATCGGTGGACCGGAAGCCGGGAGCGCGTTGCCGATTCGTTCCTCGGTCGCGCACAGCATCGGGTGGTGCCCGGCGTTGGCACCCACGAAGCGACCATCTCGGAGATTGATCGCCACCACGGCAACGGTGCAGAACATTCCCCTCTGGCTCCTCTTGACGAGACCCTCGTTGAGCTTGGCGAGCAGCTCGGCCGGTGAGTTGACTCCCGGAGCACTCAACCGAAACTCCGCGAGAAGCTGCGCCATGGTCAGAGAGGCCGGAACTCCCTTGCCGCTCACATCGCCGATCAGCATCCCAAGCCTGTCCTCGTCCAAGCGCGCAAAATCGAAGAAATCGCCGCCGACGACCTTCGCCGGCACCGTCGTGCCGAAGACCTCGAATCGTGGATCGTCAGTCGGCCAGTCGCTGACGAGGAAGCCTGCCTGGATCGTCGCCGCCGCCTCGATGTCCTGCTCCATGCGCTGTTTTTCGAGCAGCATCTGGTGGTTGCGTGCGTTTTCCAGCGCCAGACCGGCGCTGTTTCCCGCCGCCGCTGCCAGCAGCAGATCGTCGTCGGAGTACGCCCTGTCGGCGATATCGGTGTCCATGTAGAGAATGCCCAGGATCTCGTCCTGGGTTCGGATCGGCACGCAGAGGATCGAGGTCAGGTTGAGGGCCGCGATGCTGGCGCTCGGGTCCAGCGAACTGTCCGCCCAGCCACCCTGGTAGAGCACGTTTTCGCCCTCGCTGAGCACCCGGCGGGCGACGCTTTCGGAGATATTGATCTCGTCGACCCGCGCAGCTTCGGGGTTGCCGTGATGGATCGTGTGGACGTGGCCACAAATTTCACACGGCTCCAGACGTCCACCGGGGCCGGCGAAGAGAACCGCTCCTCGATGGGCGCGAATGGCGTTGGTCGTGGTCTCCAGGACCCGGTCCACCAGGTCACAGGGGTTGAAGTTCGAGGCGAGAGCGTTCATCAGCGTGTAGGCGGCTTCGAGCAGCTCCTTGGAGCTCGAGGAAGGCGGTGGCTCCTGCTCGCGCCCCGCCTGATCGAGGACCGTCTGAAGAAAGATCGTCTTCCCTGGAACCGTGGCATCGGCCGACTCCACACCCAGCTCGAATCGGAGCAAGGTTTCCCCGATCAGCACGCGGTCCCCGTTTTTGAGCTCGCAGAGGCTTGTCGGCGAGCCGTTGACGATCGTTCCGTTGCGGCTCCCCAGGTCACGACACAGGTAGCTGTCTCCCGTCGCACGGATCTCCGCATGGCGACGAGAGGCCGCGGTGTCCTTGAGCACGAGTCCGCTGTCCGCCGCACGCCCGACGATGAGCGACGAGCCCACCGGGACCCGTTGCCGGTCCGACCCGTCCCCGGTCACGATATAGCCCTGAGCCACTTTCCGGTCCATGATCGTTCACGACGCTAGCTTGGCGCGCCTTTCCTTGCAAGTCCCGTGACCGGCTGCAACGGTCGTTTCACGCTGGACCGGCGGGTGAAATGGAGCTTTTCCTGTCACGATCCAGAGCGCTCCGCTCCCTCGTCCACCTGCATGCTCGTGGTGACGAATCCGAGCTGGCGACAGCGGCGGTTGAGGACCACCCCTTCCTGCCACCCGAGCGGGTTGACCAGCTGATCTTCGGGCCGATAGTAGCGCCAGTACTGGTCATCCTCCTGCCACACACCGTGCAAGGCTTCCCAACGGTCACGGATCGCGTCGATGCCCAGGTTCCCCGTCAGCACCTGTTCGTGAGCCTGCTCAGGTGACAGCGTCCGGACGTACCAGGCGGCCGGGATCTGCCACTCGGCCATCGCCGTTTCAGTGCACTCCGGTCGTTCGTAAAAGGAAGTCGTCGTGCAGGCCCAACACGCGACCGCCACGAGCCCAGTTCCAATCCGAGGCATCACATCGCCAGGGTACAGCCTCCGCACCTCTTTGGAGACATTCCATGCACGGGTCGAACCGCTCTCAGATTCTGCCGTATCTCTTCATGTGGTCTGTTCCGACCCGTCGCTCGCAAGGTTTTTCTCCAGTCGCCCGCGCTGATGGAAGGAGTGGCAGATGTCGTTTTCCCGTTCTGTCCTGAGCCTCGCCGCGTGCATCGTCGCTGGTTGGATGACTCTCGCTGATGCCGAGCACTCGGCCGGCGACCTCGTCGAAGCCGCACATCGGGGGGATGGTCACGCCGTCCACAGGCTGGTCGAGGCCGGCGTCGATCTCGACGCGCGCGACCCGATGGGATACACCGCCCTTCACTGGGCGGGAATCCGAGGCCACTGGCGAATATTCGCCGAGCTGATCGCCGCCGGCGCCCCGGTCGACGCGATTGGCGGCGACGGCGGTACGCCCCTTCACTGGACGTGCCACCACGACCGCCCTGAAATGGTCGGGCTCCTCCTCGACGCCGGCGCTGACGTTCACGTGCGGAATCGCTGGGGACGGACACCTCTCCACGTCGCGGCCCGCCGCAACTGCATGGCGGTCGCGGAGACCCTGCTGGACGTCGGCGCCGACCCCAACGCCACCACCGACGAGGGTTGGACCCCGCTGCACGTTGCGGCGAGGAGCGGCAACGTTTCGATGATGAATCTCCTGGAGACGCGCGGAGCCGATCCGACCCGGTGCGATCTCGACGATCTGACGCCCCAGAAGAGCTGGCACCGCCGTGCGGCACCGATTCCCGCCGATTCCAGAGCCTTCACTCAGTACGAAGGGATTTACGATCTCGGTGGTGGTTTCAGCGTGAAGGTGTGGCTCGAGGACGGAACTCTCCGGATCCGCGAGTTTGCGCCCGACGAGCTCTATCCGGTCGCCATCGACGAGTTCGGGTGCCGCCGCGAGCCATGGCGGGTGAGGTTCCTCCGCAGCGACACCGGAGGCATCACGGGGATCGAGGTCGATTACCTGAGGCGCACCGTCCAGGGAACCAGAAAACCCTCACCGCGATACATCGGCGCGAGAAGGTGTCTGGAGTGCCACTTAGCAGCCGACCACGGACAGGGGGTCGCCTGGATACGGAGCCAACACGCCCATGCCTACTGGCGTCTGAGCGGCGATTGGGCGCGCTACCTGGCGGGCCTCCGCCCGCATTACCGTGATGTCGAAGACCCTGTCAGCGATGAACGTTGCCTGCTCTGTCACGTCACCGGATCACAGGACCCGGACGCGATCTACGCCGCCTCCTTCCGCCCCGCCGACGGCATCAGCTGCGAGGCGTGTCACGGCGCAGGTTCTCTCTACGCCAACGCCGAGGTGATGCCGGAACGGGAGGCGTTCCTGGCGAACGGCGGCCGCATTCCGGATCAATCGACCTGCCGCAGCTGCCACCGCAACCCCGAGAACTTCGATTGGGACGAGCGATGGCCGCAGATCGCGCATCCGAGGCCGGCGGCGTCTCACGACGAGGGCTCAAGCTAGACGCGCGCCCGATTCCGGTCGGCAGGCAAACACCGAGCTCTCCAGGTCGACCTGCTGCCGATATCGCTCGTGCGTTGCTTCCATGAATTCTTCCGCGTACTCCGCGGCGACCAAGGCGATGGCGCAGCCACCGAACCCGGCTCCGGTCAGCCTCGCTCCAAAGCAGGCCGGGTGCTCTCGCGCCAGCTCGGTGAAGAGATCGAGCTCGAAGCTCGAGACCTCGTAGAGATCGCGCAGGCTGAAGTGCGATTCGTCCATCAGGCCGCCAGCCGTCTCCAGATCACCGGTGCTCAAGGCGTCGGCCATGGCTTGCGGACGTTCGTTTTCCGTGACCACGTGGCGCGCCCGCCGGTAGGTCGTGTCGTCCAGCCGGTCACCCTGAGATTCGAGGAGCCCGAGATCGACATCGCGCAGGGCACGGACAGCCGGGTGCGCCCTCCGCAATATATCCACCGCCGCCGAGCAGCTGGCGCTGCGATCGTTGTAGGCGCTCCCTGCAAGCGTCCGCGGGGCACCCGTGTCCATCACCACCACCACCGCGGCGTCCGGAAATGGCACGGTGCTCGAATCCAGAGTTCGACAGTCGAGCAATAGGGCGTGCCCCTCTCGACCCATGGTGGCGATGAACTGGTCCATCACCCCGCCCTGGATGCCGATCCACTCCCTCTCGACACGTTGCCCGAGCAGGGCCATATCGACCGGCGACCACGAAGTTCCCGAAACCTCACACAAAGCCAGCGCCACCGCCATTTCGATCGCGGCGGACGAGGAGAGGCCTGAACCCAATGGCACGTCGCCATCAATCAGGAGATCGGCTCCCGACACCTGGTGGCCACTTGAAGCCATGGCCCACGCCACCCCGGCCACATAATCGAACCACTCCGATCCACCCGGCGGTGCCAGCTCGTCGAGCGACACCTCCGTGCTCAGGTCGAAGACCACCGAATGAGCCCGCAGGACCCGGTCTTCCCTCGCTGCAAAGGCGACGCCGACGCGCCGATCGATGGCCATCGGCAGCACCCAGCCGTCGTTGTAATCGGTGTGCTCGCCGATCAGGTTGACACGACCCGGAGCCAGGGAGACAGCAGGTGCGTCAGATCGCCCGAAGACGGCTTCGAAGCGTGGTGCCAGGGCCTCGATCCACTCTGGATCCTTCTGCTCGGAAGTCACGACGTGAAGCCCTTCATCACTTCGAGCTGCCGAGGCCGGCGCCACTCCCCACGGGTGAAATCCGGGAAACTGAGGGGCTTGCTCCCGCGGGCGATCGAACGTCCACTGAGCTCGATGACGGCGCTCAGCATGGCCGCATCGTAGACATCAGCGTCCGGCGCCCGACCCATGCGGAGCGCTTCGACGAGGCGGTAGTCCTCGATGAAATCCATTCCACCGTGGCCCGCGCCGCGGCTCGCCTCCTCGAGCTGCCGCCACAACCGATGGTCGTACTCCTCGAGATAGGCGTCGACGGGCTCCCAGCGGTGGCCCTCGCTCCGCCCCTCGAGGTTGATCTTGGGCTCCGGGTACTTGCGCGCGATCCCGAGTGTTCCCTGGATCAGGAAATCTCGGCTGTAGGGCCGCGGGGAGCTCGTATCGTGAGTCACCACGACGGTCGCTCCACCGGCGGTGCGCAGCATTGTCGTCACGACGTCCGAGAGAACGTACTCCTCGCCCGCCTGCGGGCTGTCCGGGCCGAAGCGGTCGACGGCGTACCGATGAAGCCCGCGGCTCGTGCTCCCCATCGATACCAGAGTTTCAAATCTGTTGCCACGGTTGATGCCGAGGCACTGGGCGGCGGGCCCCAGGCCGTGGGTCGGGTAGAGGTCGCCGTTGGTGGTCATCGAGTGGGCGCGGCGCCAGACGCCCTCGCCAGCCATATCGTGCTTGACCGCCCGCAGGTCGTGCAGGTAGCCGCACCGCGCGTGGATGAGCTCGCCGAGAACACCCCGGGTCACCATGTTGAGCACCATCATCTCGATACGGTCGTAGTTGCAGTTCTCCATCATGACGCAGTGTCTGCGGTTTTTTTCGGAGACCTCGACGAGTCGCCAGCAGTCCTCGATCGTGAGCGCAGCAGGCACCTCGGTGGCGGCGTGTTTGCCGGCCTCCATGGCGGCCACACAGACCGGGACGTGCCACCTCCAGGGTGTGGCGGTGAAGACCAGGTCGATGTCGGAACGATCGCAGAGACGCTCGAAGTCGCGCGGCCCCCGATCGAAGCCAGCCGGTCGTGGTTGGCCAGCAGCGGCGACCAGTTTCTGGGCGCGTTCGACCTTCTCGGGAACGACATCGCACACGGCGCGGATCTCGGCACCCTCGATCTTGAGGAGGTTTTCGACGTGGGCCGTCCCCATCAGGCCGACACCGACAAAGCCGATACCCACTGTCTGCAGCGGTCGGTCCTGGAAATCGACCATCGGCGCGCCGGCCGAGGCAGCGGCCGTCAACGGCCCACCGAGCGATTGCAGCGCGATGCCACCGGCTGCGGCGGCACCCATCTTCACGAGGTCACGACGGTTGAATTGAGGGTCTTTCTGGCGCATCGACACGCTCCTTGGTCATCCACGGTCCTTGACGTCCTCACCGGACTTCGAAATGCGCTATCTGGTCGCCGCCTTTCCGATCGACGCCCTGATGACCGCATACCCGTCACTTTCGAAGGTGGAGGCCACGAGCTCCTGCACCTCCGCCTCTGGAGTCAGGGCGAGCATATATCCTCCGCGGCCGCCGCCGGTGAGCTTGGCGCCGAGCGCCCCCATGCCGACGGCACGGTCACAGAGCTCCACGAGGGTGTCGTGCGACAACCCCATGTCAATCAACATCGAATGGTTGGCCGTCATGAGCTCGCCGACGGTGCCGAGGTCGTACTTCTCCAGGGCCTCCCGCATGGCCAGCGACTGCTCGGTGATCGACCGGCAACGCTTGGCGAAGAGATCGGGGTCGTCCGCCTTGAGCCCGAGCACGTAGCCGTTGAGGGTCGATGTGTCTGCAGTGACACCGCTGTTGGCGAGAACGATTCTGAACGGTCTCTCGACCTCGATGTGCTCGAAGGATTTCTCCTCGTCGACGACCCGGTAGACGAGAAGACCGCCGTAGGTGGACGCCGTGTTGTCGATCCCCGATGGGATGCCGTGGTAGGCGAACTCGCCTTCCCAGCCGACGTGGTTAATCTCTTCGATCGACAGCCCGAGCTCGAAGGTGGCGTCGAGCGCCCGCACCAGCGACACGCAGCTGGCAGCGCTGGCGCCGACCCCGCTGCCCGCCAGCAACGATCCGCCATAGGTGATCTTGATCGGCGTCTCCTGAACATCGATGCCCATCACCTCGAGGATGCGATTGATCGACTCGATCTGCTGACTCTTCTTCTTCTCCTTGTAGCCCGGCACCTCGCGCCGGTTGTCCTCCAGGGTCCAGCCTTCGCCGTCTGTCAGTTCGACGGTCGCCTCGGTTTCGAAGGGCAACGCGGAGACGATCGCGGGGACGCCGCGCAGCACGAACTGGTCGCCGATCAGAATGGTTTTGCCGTAGCCTGATCCAGTTGCCATATCAACGCCCCCTTTTCACCACCAAGGCACGAAGGACACGAAGAAAAACCTTGGTTTCCGAGAACGGAGGCATCGTTCGGCCACGAATCTCTGTCGTCTCACGGGCACCGTTTCCGGAAAGCCAGGAGTCAACTGGATCGGCGTCCTTTGCGAGTCCTCGGTGGTCTTGATGTCTTGGTGGTTCAACAAGATTCTCCCCTCATGGCGCAGACTGCCACTCGGCAAGCACCTTCTCCATTTCGTCGATGAGCTCCTCTTCGCGGCCGACGGGCACGGTCGTAGCGGCGGTCAGGCTGTGGCAAGCGTCGGAGAAGCCGCCGACGCGAGAGGTCGCTTCCGGCAGCAGGACATCCAGCCCCAGCACCTCGCCTCTCCTGATGCCCTCCTCCATCGGATCGGCCACCCGCATCGAGATCTTGACCTGGCTGAAATCGAAGGCTCCGATGCCCGGAATCCGGTTGGGAACGATCTGAAATCCGGCCAGGTATTTCTGAGGATCCGCATCTCGAGAGTTCCGGATGGAGTCCAGAAACGCTCCGATCATCTTGACGCCCATCGGCTCGAAGCTTTCGTGGACGTGCACCCACTGGATGTGCTCGGTCTCGGTCCATCCTCGGCTGCGGATCCTGTTGATCGTTTCTGAAAAGGCGTCCCGTTGGATCTCTCGCAGCTCAGCAAGCACCACATTCGAATGATCGGAAGGCCCCTCGAGACAGACTTCGACGCCTCGCTCGGGCCCGCCGCGGTGATATCCGGCCCCGCCAAAGGTGTCGAGGTCGCGTGCGAAGACCGAGCAATCCATTGGCCCCTTGGTGGTGAGCAGCGTGTAGCGTTCGCCGTCGATCGAGCTCTCGATCTCGAGCTCGCCCCGGCCCTCGGCCTCGGTCGCTGCTTCCCGGTTGGGCCCGGCCAGACGACCATCGACAAAAAACCGGTCGCCGACCGCACCGATTGTGGCGAGCCGCGCGAGGTCTCGATTGGAGGGATCGAGGACACAGGCAAAGAGATAACACGTCGTCGAGGCCGTGATGTCGCGGTCCCCGCGGAGGCCGAAAACCTCGGGGTCGAGGAGGTGGACGCGCTCGTCGGTTGCCGCCACCGCCTTGTGATGGTCGAGGATCAGTACGAGATTGCGGCCGCGGTTGAGGTCCGAGATCAGGGGGGCGATCCGACCGGCGAAGTCGGTCAACACGATCAACTCGCCCTCCTGTTCGAAGATCTTCTCGAGCACGACGGGGAAAGGCTTCTCGAGGCAGACTCGATCGACGCCGAGACCGAATCGGTCAAAGGCGCGGCTGAGGACCGCCGCCGAGCTCAGGCCGTCCGCGTCATTGTGGTGAAGAACTCGCGCCTTCGCGGCGGGCCACCGTTCGACCTCGGCGACCGCCGCCTCCATCGCCGTGATCAAATCATCCAGCATCAATCGGAACCATCGGTCGTCACCCGTTCGGCGAATCGATCGAGAACCCCGAGCTCGGCAGCGACGTCGAGGGCAGTGTATCGATTCCGGATCATCCTCCCCCTTCGGATCGCGGCGCCGAGCTCGGCCGGGCTCACGCCGATCTCTTCCGCCCGCGTCGGCGCTCCGACCGCTGTCATGACCTTCCGAACCTTGCGTCCGACGACCAGGGTTCGCTCGATCTCGCCCTTGATGAGGCTTTCCTTCCGCCGCAGCCTCTCGAGATCGCGCTCCGTGCGGGCGGCCAGCTTCGCCTCCCACTGCGGCCACACCGCCGGCGCAAGGTTGCCGAACTTTTCGTCGATTTCTCTTCGGGCGGTCTCGAGATTCGGGTTGGCAACGAAGGGGGGCGACTGAAAATCGATCTCGAAGAGCTCGCTGTAAAGTCTTTCGATCACCAGCGAGCCAACACCGACCTGCGCCCCGTGGAGGTTGAGCAACGCTCCGTCGCGAACCCGCATCATGTCCCAGTAATGGGAGAGCAGGTGCTCGGCACCGGATGCGGGGCTCGAAGTGCCGCTGACCGCCATCGACAGCCCGGAGACCAGGAGCAGGCGAAACAGGGTCACGATCGCGTCCGGATCACGGTTGGCCAACCACGGGAAGACCTCGAGGCCCTGGGCAAAGGGCACCGAGAGCAGCTGGTCCGGCAGGTCGCAGTGGTACTCGTCCTTCACCAGCGAGGCAATCTTCCAGTCGCAGCCGCAGAAGGGCTTCGAAACCAGATCGCCCAGTCCAGCGAGCGTCAAATCGGGTGGAGCATCCGCCAGCACCGCCGGATCTGCGAACACTGCAACCGGCGGCGTTGCCGTGCGGGTCGTCTTCAAACCGTCTTCGAGGAGAGCCACGATGGCCGAGGTATAGCCGTTCATCGACGCGGCGGTGGCGACAACGAAGTAAGGCCGCTGCCGCTCATGGGCAACTGCCCGGGTGAGATCATTCACGGTGCCGCTGCCGACCGCCGCGTAGCCGTCGTAGACATCGGGATAGGCGGCGAGCATCTCGTTGACGAGGTCAACGGAGGCGTGGACATGTTTCGACGAGTCACTTCTCAAGAGACAACACTCGACCGTGTGTGAGGCGCCGAGCGCCGAGGCGACCCGCTCCCCGGCCGCAACCCAGGTGTTCCGGTCCGCCACCAACAGGAAGCGCTCGCCCGGCACGAACGAAGGGAGGAGACCGGGGATCTCCTCCGCCACGTTCGGTTCGATCACGGCCGCGCGCGTCCGAATCGAGTGTTCCTTGCCGCAGGTGCACTCGAAGCTGGTGCCGAGAAAGCGGTCACTCAGGATCTCGTCGACGCTGGTGGGTATGGTGTCGAGCCCCACGCTCTGCCTCCGGTGGTACCCCTCCAGAGTATCAGTCACCGTGGGCTTTTCATCTCCCTCCTGATGCAGTTTCCCGGCTCGGGACGGCCGACCGAAGATCGGCGATACAATCTCGGTCGTGATCAGCGTCATCATTCCGACACTCGACGAGGAACGGGCCTTGCCTGCGACTCTGGACGCGTTGCTCGGCCAGGCCGGGATCTTCGAGGTGATTGTCGTCGACGGCGGCAGCGGCGATCGCACGCGGGAGATCGTCACCGATCACTCGAAGAGAGATTCACGGATCCGTCTCCTCGAGTCGGGACGCAGTCGCGCGAGGCAGATGAACGCTGGCGCCCGCGATGCCGCAGGGAAGTGGCTCATCTTCCTGCACGCCGACACCCTCCTTCCCGCCGGCGCCTTGGAGCGCATCGAGAGCCAGCCGCACACGGTCCACGCGGGCTGTTTCCACCATCGCTTCAGCGGGAGCGGACGGATGCTCAGAGTCCTCTCATGGTTTCACAACCACCGATTCTTTTTGACGAAGGTGATCTACGGCGACCAGGGGCTGTTCATCCGGCAGAGGCTTTTTGACGCGCTCGGGGGATTTCCCGATCGACAGATGGAGGACATCGCATTCGGCCTGAAGATCCGGCGGACCACCAGGCCAGTGATGGTTCCCGAAACCGTGATCACCGATTCGAGGAAGTTCGAGCAGATGGGCCCCTGGCGGGCGCTGGCTCACGCCGTCTGGCTGCTCGTGCGCTTCCGTTTCGACGCTGACATCGACGGCGACACCTTTTTTGACGAGTACCGGTGAAGTCGAATTGAAAACCCCGATCGGCGGCACGTCATCAATTCACCACGGAATCCGAAGCCAGTGAGTTGCAGGACTCAGCCTCCCGCGCCGAAATTCGCAGCCACCTTGCGAAGGACCCCGGCGGGGTCGTCGGTGATCATCCGGTGATGGGAGACGATGATCCGCGCGAGATCGGGAGTTTCCGCGAGGCGTCGGAGGTGCTCGCCGAATGCAGCCTTGTCTTTGACAGCGAGCCAACGAAAGAGGCGGGTGACCTTCGGGCCCCCGGTTGAATCCGTGATGTACCGGAAGATGAAGCCCGGAAGTCCGCGGCCGTGCGGCACGTTGAAGATCGCGTCGTTGAAGACCAGGGTCGCACCGCCGGGTGAGCGGACCGTCAGGACGCCTTCGCCCTTTCTGACCCCTTCGAGGTGCTCGATCGTGAGATTTCGGCCGCCAGCGAACTCGTCGTAATCTCCGTCGACTCGAACGACCTCTTCGATTCCCGCTCTGGATCCCCTCGGACAGAAGACCTCGAGCTTCGGGTAGCGCTCGAGATAGGCCGGCGCATCCAACCGGTGGTATCTGTTCGGCACCAGGAGAACGGCCGGAGTGCCCCACGCCTCGATCTCGGCCATCGCCGGCTCTTCGAGGGCGATCGCACTATGGATCACCACCCGCCCGTCCTCGAGACGCACCAGGGTCATCACTCTTTTGAGGGCCATCCCGGGGAGCGTGCCGGGTACACGCCAGAGATTTTCATCGAGCTTTTCGATCTCGTCGTGCGAGAGGACGGTCCACGCATCGTGTGCCTTGGGCATCGCGCTCTCCTCTGGAGGTGATGCCCGAGGGTACCACCTCAGGGGCTGTAGAGCTGGATCCTCGACGAGGGAACGCGCCGGGCCAACCGAGCCATGCTCTCCCCCACCCTGGCGGTGATCTCTTCGGTGTCGAGGGTGAGGAGGCGGCGGTCACGCATCAACACCCGGCCGTCGCAGACCACGGTCCGGACGTCGGACGGCCGGACCGAGTAAACGAGATTGGCGGCGGGGTCGTGAGGCGGCTGGTTGTGGGCTCCACCGAGATCCACCAGGACGACGTCGGCGAGGAAGCCGGGGGCGATGTGACCGAGGTCGTCGGGCAGCCCGAAGACGCGCGCGCTGTCCCGGGTGGCGATGGTCAGCGCCTCGCCGACCGTCAGCCGAGTCGAATCGCCGCGCACATGCTTTTGCACCATGGCCGTCAACCGCATCGACTCGAGGATATCCAACGTGTTGTTGGACACTGGTCCGTCGGTCGCCAACCCAACTGGTATGCCCGCCTCGCGGAAGTCGATCACCGGCGCGGCGCCCATCGCCAGCTTGAGGTAGGTCTTCGGCGCGTGAGCGACACCGCAGCCCTTGTCGGCCATGATCTCGATGTCCTCCGGCGTTGCGCCGCAGCAGTGGGCGAGAATGGTCGGCCGATCGAGGACCCCGGTATCGGCGAGGATCCCGATCGGCGTCCGACCCTGCGCTTCGAGGCTCGCACGTGTCTGGTCGGCGGTTTCCGCAGCGTGGATGTGGATGCCGAAGCCGAGTCGGTCGGCCTCGCGCGCGACCGCCCCCAGGAAGGTCTCGTCGCAGGTGTAGGGCGCATGCGGCGCCAGCCATGCCGTGATACGCCCTGAGGCCGCGCCGTCGAACTCCTCGGCGAATGACGCTGTGCGCCGGACCCCCTCGTCGCCTTGACTCCCGAAGACCGCCCAACCGAGGGCGGCACGGGTGCCGGCCTTTTCCACCGCCTCCGCCGCCCTGTCCATGTGGAAGTAGTGGTCGGCGACCGATGTCACGCCCGCCGAGATCATCTCCGCCAGCCCGAGCTGCATACCCCAGAAGACGTCCTCGTCGGCGAGGTTCGACTCCAGCGGCCAGATGTACTCGTTGAACCAGGTGGCGATGTCCACGTCCTCGGCCAGGCCACGAAAAATGCTCATCGGCACGTGGGCGTGGGTGTTGATGAGACCGGGGATGGCCAGCATGTCCGATCCGTCGATCACCTCATCCGCTTCGCGCACTCCAGGCTCGCCGTTGGGCACGACCTTTTCGATGCGGTTGCCACTGATCAAGACGTTCTGGTTGCGGAGAATCTCATAACGGTCATCCTCGCACCTGAGAACATCGACGGCTCGAATGATCAGATCAGTCATCGAACTTTATGATGGGCGGCTACGCGACCTGGCCGTTGGCGATCTCCTCGTCGGTCGCCGGTCGGATCGACCTCACCGACACCTCGAAACGTAGGGTCTGACCGGCAAGCGGGTGGTTGCCGTCGAGGGTGACCGTGTTGCCTTCGACCTCCGCGACCATCAGGTGTTGCTCGCGTCCATCCGGGAGTCGTGCGGAGACCACGGTGCCGAGCTCCGGTTCGAATCCGAGCCGTCCGCGACTGACCTGTACGACCCGCTCGGGATCGTGCTCGCCATATCCGGCGTCGGCCTCCACGGTCACGTCAAGCTGGTCTCCGACAACGCACCCCCGCAGCTCGCTCTCGAGGCCCGGGATGATGTTCTGGTGGCCGTGAAGGTACTCCATCGGTCCCCTGTCGGAGGTCGAGTCCACCTCGGTTCCATCGTCGAGGGTCAATCGGTATTCGATCCCGACCACGGTGTCGTTTTCGATCCGGTCTGCCACGATCAACCTCCGCCCTGCCCGCTTTGCAGTTCTGCCGGAGGTGGGACTTCGACGATCGTTGCCGCCTCGGTCAACGCTGCGAGGACCTCCGCCACCTTCTGTCCGGCCTTGTTCTCTCGCAGCATCTGTTCGATGGGCTCCTTTGCCTCTTCGAACGGCATTTTCGATGCGGGTCGCTTTTCCTCCACCTTGACGATGTGATATCCGAACTGGGACTCGACGACCGCCGAGATCTCACCGATGTCGAGTGCAAAGGCAGCATTCGACAGGGCCGGCACCATCGAATCCTGGGCAAAGAAACCCAGATCGCCGCCGCTCGCCGCGTTCCGGCCCTCGGAGACCTCCTTCGCGACAGCCGCGAAATCCTCTCCGCGAATCACACGCTTGTGGGCCGCAGTCGCGCGGGCCTTGGCCGAATCCTTCTCCGCCTGGTCTGCCCCCTGGGTAATCCGCATGATGATGTGGCGGGCTCGAATCATGTCGGGCCGTTCAAACGTCTCCGGATTCTGGTTGTAGAATGCCTCGACCTCTTCGGCCGACACCGTGACCTGCGGGTCGATGGTGGTCGTGATGTACGACCTGACCAGGTCGGACAGGGCCGCATTCGACTTCAACTGATCAGGGCTGACGCCGATCTGCGCGAGCGACGCGTCGAAGTTCGCCCGGCCCCCGGCCTGTTCCACGAGCTGCGCCATGGCGGCATCGACACGTGCCTGGTCCGGTTTCAGGCCCCTTTTCCGCGCCTCCTCGGCCAGCAGGCGGATATCCACGACCCTCTTCATCGCAATCTGGATGACCTCCTCCCGCTTCGGCTGGGCCCCCTGGCCGACCATCTCCATCTGCACCTGAGGGATCATGACGGCCACTTCCCAGAAGTGGATGTCCTTGTCGTTGACCTTCAGCACCACGAGGTTCGGGTCCGGCTGAGAACTCTGGGCGCCAAGGGAAACAACGCAGAGAGCAGCGAACAGCAGACCCGCTGCTGATACGAAGGTTTTTCTCATCGTGTACTCCTCTACTGATTCCCACCGAGGACGAGGGCAGCGGATGGGATCTCGGGGGCGTGCTTCGCGATGTCCGCTCACGCCATTTTCGGCGCCGATACCTTAGCACAGGGCAGTCGAGCCATCTCTGTCGCCGACGTCCCGGCTGCGCACCGTGAGTCGCACAGTCACCGATCCGCAGATGAAAAACGGGAGGCCATTCGGCCTCCCGGTGGTGTCCTCAGTTCACGAGAGAGACTACTGACACACGCGACTCGATGGTGGACCGTTGCTGCAGTTGCCCGTACAGCAGTCCGAGTCTTTTTGACATGAGAACCCGACATCGATGCATGAAAGGACACAGGCGGGATCGCCGGCGCAATCGGAATCGTCACAGTCAATCGCGCCGTCGCAATCGTCATCCAGCCCTCCGGTGCACAATTCCACACCGATCGTGCAATCCAGCGCGCAGTTCGCGCAATTCTCGCCGGAGTCGCAGGTCAAATCGCCGCAGCAAAACGTCGTCGGGAGCGCTGGGACGTCCGTACACTGGACGCCGCCGGTGGTGCAACGGGAATCGCTGCAATCGACCGGATTCTGACCGTCGCCGTCACCGCAGCAGTACCTGTTGCCCGGTTTACCATTCTGGGTACCAGCACAGTCAGCAGCGCAGCTCAGACAGTCCTCGCCGTCGCCGGCCTCGCAGATGCCATTGCCGCAGACCGCACCACCTGATAGTCCACTGACACAGTCGTTGGGGCAGGTGTTGCAGTCCTCGCCGGCCTCGCAGATGCCGTCGTCGTCACAGATCGGACAATCGATGCAACCCGAGGTGTCAAAGCCGGAGCAATCCGGCAGACACGCGAGAGCCCCTCCGCCGGTGCACCCCTGGCCACCGCATGTCTCACCCCCGAGGTTGCTGCCGTCACAGACCTCCGAGCCCTCGATGATCCCGTCGCCGCAAGTGCTTCCGCACCCCCCGAAGACGAAACGCCCGATCCGTGTCGACCAGGCGCTCGCAGCGTTGTACTCGCCGGTAAACCACATCGTGCACTGGTCCACCGGGTCAACGTTGAGGGAGGAGTAATCGCCGTAGCGGTTCGAAGAATTCGAGGCCGTTCCGTTCACCAACGTGGCCTCACCCTGAGGCAGGGTGCCCAACGGATCACCGGCGAGCCGCCCCGCGTAACGGAGACCGGGAAAGGTGGAAGTGCTCGAAACGTTGTAACCCACCACGATGTTGCCGTCACCGTCCATCGCGGCCGAGCTCATCCACCGGCTGTCGCCGTCGATCGCGTAGGTCCCCTCCTGATGGAGTGCCCAGCCCCCACCGCCGCTCTTGCGCAGCTCGTACCAGCGAACGCCCGCCTGGTCGGCGCCGCTGGCGTCGGTCGCCAGACTGCCGACCAACACCTCATGTGAGCCGAAGTTCCGGTACTGGCTTCGCCACATCACCACCTCGCGCAGCGGGTCGAGTGCCACACTGGTACCTGGTTGATCGACACAGCTGAACGACGTGAAACCGCACAACCCGGAGTCGATCTCGGAGATCGGTACCTGGATCGGTCCGGTGAAGCTCGAGTTCGCCGGGTTGCTGAAATCAACGTCGAACTCGAAGATTTCGAGAAAATCGGCAGTCGGGTCATTCCCGCCCGCGTTGTGTCTCTCATCGTCGTTGTGGCGAACGAAATACGCCGGCGAACCCGCCGGCGGTGCCGGACCGTCGACGTCGCTCGGCGTGAGCATCTGGAAACCGAAGCCGGCCAAGTCCGGCGCCGTAAACCTCTGCGAGCTCGCGGCGCCTCCGATCAGCATCTGCGACCGTTCGAGAGCATAGGCGGGTGACCCGCCTGATTCGTTCGTTCCGACATAGTAGGCATCGGGCCACACCGCGTACTTCGGGTAGTCCGGAAAGCTGGGAGCCTGAAAATCGTAGGCGTACCAACCGCCTGATAGCGGATCGCCCGTCTGCGAAACGTAAACGCAGAGCCGATTGCCGCTCCTTGAGAACTCGGAGAGCAGCCATCGTCCGGCGAGTTGATCGTAGAGAACGATCGGATCACCCAAGCCGTTTCCGCAAAACCCGCTTCCGAGAGAATCGAGAGATGTCGGTCCCGCGACGACGGCACCCGTATTCTTGTCGTACACCGTGAACTTCGCCCCTCCACTGTCGTTGATCATCTGGATGTAATAGCTCGTTCCAACATCTCCCACGGTGTCAGGTGGGTTGACGCCGCTGAATCCCTGGCCGTCCATGTTGAGGTCGGGGGTGGTGATGACGCGATCGACGCCCTGGGGTGCCGAGGCCTGCCTGTCGAGCAGCGGATCGCGGGTGGTCCCGGTCGGGTTGACCGGCTCCCGCGGACCGCCCTCGTCCCCCCGGGGATAGAAACGCCTCGGGATCTCCTTGATCGGGTCACCCGGTCTCCAAGCCGGCACCCGCGGGAGATCCCTGAGGTCGACGTCGACCCGAAATGGAACAACCGTCTCCACGACCTCGGCACCGCGAACCACCGGCGGGTTCCCCTGGCCCTGGGCTGCCGCCGGAACGGCGAAACCAATACATAGCGTCACTGCCGCTGCCAGCGTCGATATCAAGCCTGCATTCCATTGTGCGATCCTCATCTGAGCCCTCCGTTTCCCGCGTCCCCACGCGATGCCCTGCAGGGAGACCCCGCCGTTGATCTCTTCACTTCGGCCACCTGAAGAGCCGAATCTGTCCTCGAATCGTCTGGATCTGGATCTTCGAGCCACCGCCGCCGATCGTCGCCGACGCCACCTTGCGGTCGTCGGGCTCTGCGCGCAGGATGTCGATCGAGTAATCAGTGCTGATCACGCCCTGGGTCTCCGCTTCGACCGTTGCCTCCGCCTCTGCGGGCAACCACACGGTGATGTCACCGGTGCCAGTCGTGAAAATGGCCGGGACATCCCATTCGACGCCCGTGAGCACGGCGTCGATCGCGCCCCGATCGGTGCGCGCGGTCACCGTGCCCTCGGTCGACAATCTGATCTCGCCGCTGACGGATTCAGCCGTCACCGCAGCACCGTGTCCCTTGGCCTCGATCAGCCCGTCCGAGGTCTCGACGCGCAGCGGCGCCAATCGTGGAAGGATGACGGTCACGTCGACTCGACGTCTCGTCATTTCGTCGGTCGCCGCACCTGCCACCGCATCTTCGCGGAGCTTCCACTCGACGGCGATCTTGACGGGTGACGCCTCGTCGTGGATCTTGACGACGGCAATGAACGGGTCGTTCGCCATCCGTTGGATGTTGGCGAGTACTTCGATCTCGTCGATCCCCGAAGATCGCGTTCTGACATCGCCGTGCTGGTTGACGATCTCGAGGGGTGTCGTCGAACTCGCGTCACCCGACCACTGGAACTTCTCGATCGTCCAGTCCCCGGACGCGGCCCGAGCCGCGACCAGGAGCACGATGCACAGCCAGGCGGCTCGTCTCATCGGAATCCCTGCCTCATCCAGCCGGACCCAAAACTGTGTGAATCGCTTGCCTCAACTGACGCCCCCCAAGCCCGAGCTTCCGCCACCGCAGCGGCGGCCATTCGAATCTCAATTTTGCGAACGAAATCCAATCTCAGTTTAAATAGAATCTCCGATACCGAGCGGGTTGTCAACTGGTGGCAGTCTCAGGGGGCCTGTGGTCTGAAGTCCCTGATCTCGAGCCCACCGCCGTCGACCACGACCGACGACGAGGGCCTGATTTCGACCCAATAGTCGGAAAGGTCGCCAAAGGGCTCCGAGACCACCGCGCGCGCGTCGTCGGACAGGCCCTCGACGCGCGGGTTGAGTTCCTTGATGGCTCGCATGTCCTTGCTGTGGAACAGGGTTCGAGGGCTTCCTTTCGACATGTAGCGAACGGCAAAGATCTTGGTGCCATCGCTGATGCCGAGCGTCATCCCCAGGGGATTCTCGACCCCGTGGGCCTTCCCCACCCGCTCCACAAGCCCGGCCATCCTGGCGACCGCCCCGACGGGGTCCTCCTCGAGCCCGAAGGACAACGCGAGATAGAAAATCACCTCGGAGTCCGTCGTACCTTCGATGCACGGGTAAAGGTCCGTCGAAACCTCACGAACCAGGTCCCGTTTGACTTTCTTGAACTCGCCGATGACGCCGTTGTGGACGAAGAGCCACCGGCCGTGGCGGAAGGGGTGACAGTTGGTCTGCTGGACCGGCGTGCCTGTCGCCGCTCGGACGTGGGCCAGAAAGAGGCCCGAGCGGATCTGCTCGGCGAGATCGCGCAGGTTGCGGTCGTTCCAGGCGGGCCGGACGCTGCGGTAGAGCCCCGGGTACTTGCGGGCTCCATACCAGCCGACGCCGTAACCGTCGGCGTTGGTCGGCGTCGTGCTCGACCGCGACGACCGGCTCTGATCGATCAGCGAGTGTTCTGGCTTGAAGAGGATCTCGTCAAGGAAGACCTCATTGCCGGAGTAAGCCAACCATCGGCACATGGTGTCGCCTCCACCGGCGAGGATAGCAGGACGGCTGCCGCCTACCATAGCGCGCACATTGCGACCGTGATATACCCTTTACCAGAAAACGTGATCACAATGGAGCACTGGGGCGCCCCCCGCGCGGGGGTCAGATTCGTCGGCGGCTCGGGCGTTCGACGAGTCGCGTAGGTCAAAAAAAGGAGGATGATATGAAACTCGGAAGGTTGTTTGCCGTCAATGCTGTGATTGCGGGGCTTTTCGGCCTCGCGTTCATCTTTGCGCCGGGACAACTTCTCGCCCGGTACGGGCTCGAAATCAACGCGGGCTTCGCCGTGGTCGCGCAGTTGTTCGGCGCCGCGCTTCTCGGGTACGCGATCCTCACGTGGTCGGTTCGTCAAGCCGGGGACTCCGATGCGCGGCGGGCGATCGTTCTCGCCCTTTTCATCTCCGACGGTGTCGCCGCCGTTTTGGCATTGATCGCGCAGCTCAAGGGTCAGGTGAACGCGCTGGGCTGGTCGACGGTCGCGATCTATCTTTTGCTGGGCCTCGGCTTCGCCTATTTCTATTTCACGAAGCCATCCGAAGCCTAGCGGAGAGGCTTTTTCGGGCAGCGGGTCAGCTTCCGACTGCTACACCTTGATGAAGATCCGCCGCCGATACATCCACGCGAGGACCAGGTACCAGACGGCGATCCAGGTCAGCGCGTAGGCAAGCGACGCCATGTGGGGCGGCAGCCACGAAGCGAAGAGGTTGCCATAGATGACCTGCTTGAGGGAGACGTCGCCGACCCGAGCGTACATGAGGGTGCGCGAAAGCACACCACTTCCGACATAGAGCGAGATAGCGTTGACACCATAGACGACGAGGATGTGGGCGATCCTCTTTTCGCCACGGATGTCGAAGAACCACATGCACAGCGCCAGGCAGGAAAAGGCGAGACCCGCCGTGAAGACCGCGTAGGAGCTCGTCCAGATCGGCTTGTTGATCGGCAAGAACCAGCCCCAGACGAATCCGCAACTGACGAGCACCGACCCGTGGACGAAGAGCCGCGCCACCTTTTCCACGGGATCGCGGCCGGCCACCAGCATGAGACCGGCAAAAACGCCGAAGAGTGTCGTGGCGAGGGCGGGGATGGTGCTGAGGATGCCTTCGGGGTCGTAGACCTTCGCGAACTGCCAGACGTGGTCACCGAAAACCGCTCGATCGAGCCACGCCGACAGGTGCCCGCCCGGGTTGCCGATGTCCGGCGCGCCCTGGCCGGGCACCGGCACGAGGGTCATCAGGACCCAGTAACCCACCAGGAAGGCCACCGTCAGCACCTTGAGGGTGCGCACCCGGCAATAGAGCACGAGCATCGAAACCACCAGGTAGCAGACGGCAATGCGCTGCAGCACGCCGGGGATGCGCCACGTCTCAATCAGCTCAAAGAATGTTCGAGGTCCGAAGAGCGCGAAGGGATAGCCCGAGAGGAAGAGCCCCAAGCCGAAGAGCATCAGTGTCCGTTTGACGATCTTGGCCACCAGCGGCCGCCGATCGGCGCCGGCCTCGACCCGCCGCGTCAACGCCAGCACGATCGCCACTCCGACGATGAAGAGGAAGAAGGGGAAGACCAGATCGGTGGGCGTCCAGCCGTGCCACTCCGCGTGCCGGAGCGGACCGTAGGTCGTCGCCGGGTTCCCGGGGTTGTTGACGAGGATCATGGCGACGATCGTCAGCCCGCGGAATGCGTCAACAGACACGAGGCGTTGCGGTCTGGAATGTTCCGTACTTCCCTCGCTCACTGTCGTGTCCGTCTCCGTTTCATGCGATACATGCGCGGCTGGCCGGCGGCATCCGGAACCACCGGAATGTCCTCCCCGGTCGGTGCTGTTCACACCATAAGATAACCGGAAACTCGAAATGGCGAGCAGTCGGGCCGTGCCGATCCGTCAGATCGCGCTCTGTCCCCGGTCCGATATGCCGAACGGACATCTCGAAAGGGGGATCATCGTGAACACCGACCTGCTGTATCTGGCGCTGGTATCGACGTTGACGGCATTCATGTGGGTGCCGTACATCCTGAACGCCGTCGTCGTCAGGGGCCTGACCGACGCCGTGGGCTACCCGGCGGACCCGAAGCCTCTGGCGCCGTGGGCGCAACGCATGAAGGCGGCTCATTACAACGCGGTCGAGAACCTGGCGGTCTTCGCGGCCCTCGTCCTGACCGCCCAGGCAGCCGGAGCCAACAACGAGGTGACCGCGACCGCGTGCATGGTCTACTTCTGGGCCCGGGTCGCCCACTTCCTGGTCTACGCGGCGGGGGTGCCGTGGGTGCGGACCCTGTCCTTCTTTGTCGGCTTCCTCTGCCAGATCGCGATCGCCTGGCAGATACTGACGTAGACGGTCGAAGCGGTCATGGCGGCAGCGCGACCGGCGCCCAGGCTGCGGTGTCGCCGGATTCGAAGCCGTCCACGAAGATTTCGGTCGAGCCAATGGTGCAGACGCTCGGCTGGCCGACCAATGTCACGACGTCGACAAAGAAGTTCGAAAAACCCACATCGACGCTGGTCGTTTCGCAGTGGAACTCGAGGTGATGCTCCTCCCCGTCATCGTAATCGCCGATGTCGACGTCCTGGTAGCTCCCGACCGCCCGCCCGCACAACGGGCTGGTGCCATTCACGCTCCAGACCTGCTCGCCGTCGATGAGGACCTCGAGGTAATCCTGCGCTCCGTTGCAGGCATCGGACCACAGGAAGAACCGCAAGGTCGAGTTGCCTTGGGGGATCGTCACCGTCTGGCTCAGACTCGATTCCTCGTAGCCGAGGAGGACGCCCCCGAACCAGGCATACCAATCGCCGTCGTCGGCCGCATCGACAAAGCAGTCCGGATTGCACAACGGTGATCCGAGGTTGATCGATGCCTCGTCCCAGTAAGGGTTGGGGGTGCCGGCCTCGAAGCTGTGGTCGTCGATCGTTCCACCAGCGGTTGGATCGGTACACGTCCATCCGTGCTCGACCTGGCAGGAGTTGCTGCAGCCGTCCTCGTTGATCGCGTTGCCGTCGTCACACACTTCGCCGTCGTCAAGAACGCCATTCCCGCAATCCGAGGGTGGAAGCTCGTCGGCGCAGCTGTAGAAATCGACCTCATCGACATACCACCCGTCAACACCGCCACAACCGTCGATGCCGAATTCGAAACGTAGCGTGATCGTGTCACCGATGCCTGCGATGCCATAGAGGTTGATATGCGATGCTCCCCAGCTCCCATCCGGCTGGCCGCCATCCGTGCCGCTAAACGCCTCCTCGCCCGCCAATGGGTTGTCGTTCAACGTGAGGAGCGGCGTGATGACCGCGATGGTCTCGTTGTACGGACCCACGTCGAATGCGGCGCGAGGAATCTGGCTGTAGGCGCCGCCGTTGACGCTGATCTTGAGGTTGCCACCGTCGTAATACTTCTCGGTTGCGATCCAGTGATTGACTGCGACTCGCGGAACCGTGGTGCCCCCGGGTATCTCGATCGTCGGGCTCTGCAGGAACAAAACACCCGACTCGAGGTCGGTTTCACAGTCTCCGGCCTGGGAGTTTTCGACGAAGGCGGCCATCCCCAACCGCCCATCGGGCAGTCCGCTCACCACCGCCCAGTCAGGCGTATCGAAGGTCGACGGGTTGGTGACGCTTCTCGTGCCGGCGGTCCAACCACCGAGACCGGTTTCCCACTCGGTGAGCGAGATGGTCGTCTTTTCACCGAGACCCGTGCAGAGTACCGGCGGGTTCTGCTCGAGGATCGGCTCGAAACCACACTGGTCGTCGGGCGCGGTGCGCAGCTCGACCGCGGCGATGACCTTGCTCAGCTCCTCGCAGTGAGTCGCGGAAACCGTGCTCCCGGAGCTGGACACCGTGGGAGCATCGGTGCTCAACGCTGGCAGATCAGCGCCGATCAGGGCCGCACAGGAGGCCTCGAGGGCATCCGCGTGGTCGGCGAAATCCGACATCGGCCCCTGGTAGGTGGTCATGGCGTACCAGTAGATGTGGGCGGCCCGGGTCAGACCGACACCGGTCATCGTCTGCGAGTTGTAAGCGCCGCCTTCCACCAGCAACGCGAAGGCGTGGTTGGGTACGCCCGAGTTATGGTGCACCCCTCCGAAATCCTCTTCCGAGCACCAATAGCTCGCGGAAGTGACGCGACCTGGATCGCCAAAACACTCTGGCCGCCACATGTCTCGGACGGGCCCGTCCAGATTCCAGGCGTCCTCCCCCACCATCCACACGACGGTGTTCTCCGTGCCCGGCGGTGTCAGGACATCGACCGTGCACGCGCTGCCGTCGACCGATCGCGCAGCGTCCGGCGTGTCGGTGCCCGCTCCATTCAACCGATCGACGACCTCGCCGAAGATGTCCGAGAACGACTCGTTGAGGGCTCCGGGCTGCCACTGGTAGATCAAGCCATGCGTGGACTCGGAGTAGCCGTGGGCCCACTCATGCGCGACCACGTCGTCCGCCGCAGTCCCGAGGCAGAAGGACGTCCACATCCCGTTCCAGCTCGCGTTGCCGACTCCGAGAAGGGAACAGAACAATGCCGGGTCGTCGAAGACGCTCACCATGGTCGCATCTGTTCCGTTGTACGAGGGATGCGTCCCGCCGCTCAGAGTGAGGAAGAAGTTGTAGCTGTCCTCGGCAAAATCGATCATGGCGTTGATGTCTGCCGCATCATCACCGCTATATGGCAGAGCGTCGCCTTCCTCCCACAGCAGGATTCCGGGAAGAGGTGTATCGCCTAGGTAGATCTCACGGTCGAGGCTGTGGTGGATTCCGGTATAGCGGTCGAGGACCTTGCCGGTGTGAGCGTCGACGAAAACGAACTCACGGACACTCCGGGCATCGTCCACAACCTCGACCCGATACGCCAGGTGGTTACGACCGCGCACCCCTTGTGCCAACCCGGTCCGAAAAACGAACAGCTCGGGTTCGAGAGAATCCAGATCGTCGACAGGCACGCGAATCCTCGTGTCGTGCACGACGACGGCCACTGCAATCCGTGAAGCCCGCGTCGGGTCCACTCGGGCGATAGGATCGAGACTGTCGATCGGGACGGTTGACGCGCTAATCGTGACGAGCCGGCCGGCTCGGTCGAAGTGGCTCCGAAAGTCGGACCCGAAGACCGGCACCCCGTGGTAGATCTGCCGGTACCTGACGTGACCGAAACCGTACTGGTCGGTGCTGTCCGAAAGCAGCTCGAGCTCGGCGCCTCCGTCCTTCAATCCGAATGCCCGGCCGTGCGCCGCGAGGAACGCCGTGGTGCGATCGTGGCGGCTCAACAATCTCGATGATTTGCCGAGCTCGGTGTCGTCGTCACAGCGAAGGAAGCTCACCGTTCCAGTCGCTCGCTCGAGGCTGATCGAGGCCCCGCTGCCGAGCGCGTCTCGTAGCCGATCGATATCGGCGTTGAGAACTGCGGGTTCGGAACCGTAGAGCTGACTGACGGTCGACCAACAGATCAGGACCAGAGCAAGGACGCTTCGCGAAATGCAGAGGGAACGTGATCGCGACAATGGAACGGACTTCGTCCGCTCGCGAAGACCCTCCATCCTGTTCATTCTTACGCCCTCATTTCGAGAGTATCACGAGGGTGATGGAGTCACCCGCACCGGGCGTGACGTCTCTCACAAGGGGAGAGTCATTTCTTTTCGACGAGCTCGAAGATGTCGCCGTAGTCCATGTCCCTCGTGTAGATGATCTGCTTCGAATCTGCCGACCAGCCGCCGTTGTGCACGTGCCAGGTTCCCGTGGTCGGAACCACATACCGTGGCTCGCCGACGGCGCGTGGAAGTCCGTCGGAGCTTTGCTCGAGCTCCAGAACGGCGAGCCCCATGGCCATGTGACCCTGGCCGAGGCAGAAAGAGACCGCGCTCCCATCCGGCGCCACGTCCATCTCGATGAGCGGGCCGACGAAGAGCGACCTCTCTTCTCCCGTCTCCAGATCGACAGCGACCATCTCGCTCTCGCTGCCGTGATAACGGGTGTAGATCCCCCGACGACTGTCCAGGTACCAGTCGAACCCGGTCGCGTCCTCGAGAACCTTTCTCGCGTTGGCACCATCCGCGCCGACCGTCCAAAGCGCCAGGGCGTGCTCACCCTCCGCCAGATACGCGATCCGTTCGCCGTCCGGCGACCAGCGGCTGACCAGGCTGCCGATGACCGGAGCGTATTGACTGTCGAGGATGATCGGCTGGTCCACCAGCAGTCGGGCGCCGCCGCCATCGGAGTTCGCGATGAAGATCTTGAAGAGCGACCCCTCGCGGTCGGAGACGAAGATCATCCGCTCACCGTCGGGCGACCAGTCCGGGTAGAGGTCCCAGCTCTCGTGGTCGGTAATCTGCGTCTCCGGCCGGCCGTCCAGGTAGCACACCCAGACCTCGCTGTTGCCGGTGCGGGTCGAGTGATAGGCCACCGCGCGGCCATCGGGGGCAAAGCGGGCGCCGAAGTTGTCCTTGGAATTCGAGTTGACCTGGCGCACCTCGCCGGAGGCGACATCCACCGAAAACAGGAACGTGTCGTGCCAGAACGGAACGTAGGCCACGCGGTTGTCCGAGGACACCGAGAGCGAGTACACCCGGTTGGTCTCGAAGGTCAGCTGGGTCGGGGTACCGCCCTCCACATCGATCTCGAACACGTTCGCAGCGCTGCTTCCCTGGCGATCCGAAAGGAAGAGGATGTGGCGGTTGTCGGGCCGCCACGCCGGCATCTGGTTGTCGACCTCGTCCGCCAGCAGCACCTGTGGTTCGCCGCCGCGCGCCGGCATCAACAACAGTCGGCCCTTGCCGCTGACACGGCGTTGGAACACGATGTGCTTCCCATCGAATGAGTACGACGGACTGAGATCGACGCTGCCCGGAGGCGGGAAGGTGAGCTGCTCGGCGCCGCCGGTGTTGCGGTCGACCC
>JBFFBV010000040.1:0-34518 GCA_041560205.1 Candidatus Sulfomarinibacter sp. | reverse complement strand
GGAGATGGTGATTCCTGGGGACAACACGAACCTGGAGGTGGAGCTGATCACGCCGATCGCGATGGAGAAGGGCTTGCGCTTCGCCATTCGCGAGGGCGGCCGCACGGTCGGTGCGGGCTCCATCACCGACATCCTGGAGTAAATGATGGCGAGCGACAAAATCCGCATCCGTCTCAAGGCCTACGACTACCGCCTGCTGGACCAATCGGCGACGGAGATCGTGGACACGGCGCAACGCACCGGGGCGCGCATCGCGGGGCCGATCCCGCTGCCGACGCACATCCAGCGCTTCACCGTGCTGCGTTCGCCACACGTGGACAAGAAGTCGCGGGAGCAGTTCGAGATTCGAACGCACAAGCGGCTCCTCGACATCCTCGAGCCGACGCAGCAGACCATCGACGCTCTGATGAAGCTCGAACTGCCGGCCGGCGTCGATGTCGAGATCAAGGCCTACGGGGCGAGGTGATCCGATGGTACGCGGCATTCTCGGCAAAAAGGTCGGCATGACCCAGATCTTCGACGACAGCGGCCGGGCGGTCCCGGTGACGGTGGTCGAAGCCGGGCCGTGCGTCGTTGTACAGCGCAAGTCGCAAGATGCGGACGGCTACGAAGCGGTGCAGCTCGGTCTCGTCGAGCGGAGCCCGCTGCGAAATGCGCCCAAGGCCATCACCGGCCATTTCTCGTCGGCCGGCGTTCCGCCGACGCGTTTCGTGGCCGAGGTTCCGGTCGATTCCGAGGACGAATCGAAGCCGGGTGACTCGGTCCTCGCCGACATCTTCGCGGCCGAAGAGAAGGTGCACGTGGTCGGCAAGTCCAAGGGGCGCGGCTTCCAGGGCGTCATCAAGCGCCACAACTTCGGTGGTGGTCGCGCGACCCACGGGTCCATGTTCCACCGCGCGCCGGGCTCGGTCGGACGTTCGGCGTGGCCGTCGCGGGTTTTCCCGGGCCAGGGCATGCCGGGTCAGATGGGCAACAAGAAGGTCACGGTCAAGAACGCGCAGGTCGTCAAGGTGGATGCAGAGCGCAACCTGCTCTTCCTCAAGGGTGGCGTTCCGGGTGCTCGCAACAGCTACATCCGGATCGTCAAGGTGTCGTGAGGGGATGGGTGGTGTCATGAAGATTGATGTCAGGAATTGGGACAACCAGGTAACGGGCGCGATGGAGCTCCCGGACGCCGTCTTCGCTCGCAAGGTGAACCAGCACCTCGTGTGGGAAGTGGTGCGTGCGTATCTCGCGAGCCGCAGGCGCGGAACCCACAAGACCAAGGAGCGCTCCGACGTGAAGGGGACCCGCTCGAAGCCGTGGCGCCAGAAGCATACCGGCCGCGCCCGCGCCGGCTCCCGCCAGTCGCCTCTGTGGCGTTCCGGTGGCGTCGCGCACGGACCCCGGCCGCGGTCCTACGCGCAAAAGGTCAACAAAAAGGCGCGCCGTGCCGCGCTCAGCGGGGTCCTGTCGCAGCGTCTGGCCGAGGGCCGGTTGTTGGTGCTCAACACGATGGAGCTCGAGGCGCCGAAGACCAAGGACTTCCTCGCCCGGCTCGACGGCCTCGGCGTCAAGGGCGACAAGGTCCTGCTGGTGGACGGGCTCGAGAACCTCAACCTGCACCTGGCGAGCCGTAACCGGCCCGAGCTCAAAATGCTCGACGCCAGCTCGCTGAATGCATACGAGGTCCTCAACCACCGGTGGATCGTGGCTTCGGAACCGGCGCTGCGCTCCCTCGCGGAGGTGTTGTCATGAAAGCCCGCCAGATCATTTTGCGGCCGCTCATCACCGAGAAAACGACGCTCATGCAGGAGCGCGAGAACACGGTCTGCTTCGAGGTCGATCGTCGGGCCAACAAGATCCAGGTCCGCAAGGCGGTCGAGGAGCTCTTCGACGTCAAGGTGACCGGGGTTCACATTGTCAATCGCAAGGGCAAACCGATCCTTCGCTTTGGCCGCACCGTCAGCCACCGTGCGGCCAGCCGCAAGGCGTACGTGACCCTGGCCGAAGGCTCGAAGACGCTCGAGTTCTTCGAAGGAATCTGAGGAGTCTGTCATGGCGATCCGGTCCTACAAACCGACGTCTCCGGGGCGACGATTCGTCACCACCTCCGACTTCAAGGAGCTGACGACGAAGCGGCCCGAGAAAAAGCTCACCGAGGGCAAGAAGCGCTCTTCGGGGCGCAACGCCGAGGGTCACATCACCTCGCGTCACCGCGGTAGGGGCCACAAGCGGCGCTATCGCATCATCGACTTCCGGCGCAACAAGTTCGACGTGCCGGCGCGGGTGGCGACCATCGAGTACGATCCCAACCGCTCGGCCAACATCGCGCTGCTGCACTACGCGGACGGCGAGAAGCGGTACATCCTGGCACCGGTCGGGCTCAAGGTGAACGACACGGTCGTTGCCGGCCAGAAGGTGGATGTTCGCCTGGCCAACGCGATGCCGATCGGCAACATCCCGCTCGGCACCCTGGTCCACAATATCGAGCTCAAGCCCGGCAAGGGCGGCCAGATGGTGCGCTCGGCGGGGACCTCGGCCCAGATCATGGCCAAGGAGGGCAAGTACACGACCATCCGCATGCCGTCGGGTGAGATGCGCATGGTGCTCTCGTCCTGCATGGCCACCATCGGTCAGGTGGGCAACACGGAACACAGCAATCTGTCTCTCGGCAAAGCCGGTCGTTCGCGCTGGCTCGGAGTCAGGCCGCAGACGCGGGGCACCGCGATGAACCCGGTCGACCACCCGCACGGCGGTGGCGAGGGACGCAACAAGGGCCGTCACCCGGTCTCTCCCTGGGGCTGGCCCACCAAGGGCGCGAAAACCCGCCGCCCCAAGGCGTCGGACCGTCTGATCGTGTCGCGGCGCAAGAAGAAGTAGGGGGAATCATGGCACGTTCAATCCGCAAAGGGCCCTTCGTCGACGAGCACCTGGCCAAGAAGGTCGAGGCGGTGAGTGGCGCGGGCGACCGCCGGGTCATCAAAACCTGGTCGCGGCGCTCCACGGTGACCCCGCTGATGGTCGGTCTCACGATCGCCGTGCACAACGGCCACAAGTTCGTTCCGGTCTTCATCACCGAGAACATGGTCGGGCACAAGCTCGGTGAGTTCGCTCCGACCCGGACCTTCCGCGGCCACTCCGGCGCCCGGCGCGAGAAGGGCGTTCGCTAGGGGGGATGATGGATTCACGAGCTCAACTGAAGTACTATCGCTCGTCGCCGCGCAAGGTGCGGCTGGTTGCGGACATGGTGCGGGGCCAGGCCGTCGAGCCTGCGCTCACCTCGCTGCAGCTGAGCCCCAAGTATGCGGCGAAGGACGTCGCCAAGCTGGTCAAGTCGGCGCTCGCAAACCTCGAGCAGTCGCAACCCGGTGTCGACGTCGATCGGGTTTTCATCAGCAAGATCACCGTTGACGGCGGTCCGAGCCTGCGCCGCGGCCGTCCGGCTTCGAAGTGGGTGAGGATGCACAGGATCCTGAAGCGGATGTGCCACGTCACCGTCGAGCTTTCGGTGAAGGAATAGGAGTCTAAGGTGGGACAGAAAACGCACCCGTACGGCTTTCGCCTCGGCTACAACAACACGTGGCGGTCGCGCTGGTACGCGGACGGCAAGGACTACGCGAACCTCCTCCACGAGGACCTGCAGCTCCGCCAGGAGCTCCTCGAGAGGCTCGAGAACGCTGCCGTCAGCGCGGTTGACATCGAGCGCACCGCGTCGAAGCTGCGTGTCAACATTCTCTCCGGGCGGCCGGGCATCATCATCGGCCGCAAGGGCGCCGAGGTGGACAAGCTGCGCGACGACCTCATGCGTCGCTATGGGCAGGACATCCACATCAACATTCAGGAGATCCAGCGCCCCGAGATCGACGCCCACCTGATTGCCGCCAACGTGGCACGGCAGCTCGAGCGGCGGATCGCCTTCCGTCGCGCCATGCGGCGGGCGATCGAGAACGCCCTCCGCTTCGGTGCGCAGGGGATCAAGATCCGCTGCGCCGGCCGGCTCAACGGGGCCGAGATCGCCCGCGCCGAGTGGTACCAGCAGGGCCGCTTGCCGCTGCACACCCTCAAGGCCGACATCGACTACGGCTTCAAGACCTCCTACACCACCTACGGGGTGATCGGTGTCAAGGTCTGGGTCTACCGGGGCGAGCGCCACCGTCAGCGCGGCATTCGCCCGCGGGTCTAAGGAGAAGCGTCATGTTGATGCCGAAGAAGGTCAAATACAGAAAGCAGCAGCGGGGTAAGAACCGCGGTATCGCTGAGCGTGGCTCCAAGGTCTCGTTCGGGGACTTCGCGTTGCAGGCGGTCGAGCGAGGATGGATCACCGCGCGCCAGATCGAGGCCGCCCGTATCGCGATGACCCGTCACGTCAAACGTGGCGGCAAGATCTGGATCCGGATCTTCCCCGACAAGCCCGTCACCAAGAAGCCGCTCGAGACGCGCATGGGTAAGGGCAAGGGCAACCCCGAGGAATGGGTGGCGGTGGTCAAGCCGGCGCGCATTCTTTATGAGATGGAGGGCGTCAACGAGGAGATCGCGCGCGAGGCGATGCGACTGGCCGCCCACAAGCTCCCCATCAAGACTCGATTCGTGAGCAGGAAAGAACAGCTATGAAGGCCAAGGATATTCGTGAGCGGTCGGACGACGAGCTCCGCAAGACGCTGGGCGATCTCGAAGAGCAGCTCTTCAAGCTTCGCTTCCAGAAGTCGACGGGGCAGATCGAGAACCCCATCAAGATCCGAGAGGTCCGCAAGGACATCGCCCGGGTCATGACGGTCATCAACGAACGTCGGGCCGAGGGGAGTGCATGATGAGCGACAAGGCAGCAACATCGCGCAAGACCACCAAGGTGGGTCTGGTGACCTCTTCCGCGGCCGACAAGTCGGTGGTGGTGAGGGTCGAGAACCTGGTCATGCATCCGCTGTACCAGAAGTTCGTGCGCACCTCCTCCAAGTTCATGGCGCACGACGAAGAGAACAGCTGCAACGAGGGCGACCGGGTGCTGATCGAGGAGTGCCGGCCGCTGTCGAAGCGCAAACGCTGGCGAGTCCGCAAGGTCATCGAGCGGGCGCAGTAGGCGGAGGAAGCGATGATCCAGATGGGAACCATGCTCGCAGTCGCCGACAACTCCGGCGCGCGCCGGCTTCAGGCGATCCGCCAGCTCGGCGGCTCCTCCGCGCCTCGCTATGCCGGCATCGGCGATATCGTCGTCTGCTCGGTCAAGGAGGCGGCGCCGGAGTCGGAGATCAAGAAGGGCACCGTCGTCAAGGCGGTGGTGGTCCGGACGCGCGCCCGTGCGCGGCGCCGCGACGGCTCGTATATCAAGTTCGACGAAAATGCAGCGGTGCTGGTGAACGCCGAGCGCGAACCGATCGGCACCCGGGTCTTCGGGCCGGTCGCGCGCGAGCTTCGCGAGAAGCGATTCATGAAGATCGTGTCGCTGGCCCCAGAGGTCCTGTAGGAGCGTTGTGATGAAGATCAAAAAGGGTGACACCGTCGAGGTCATTTCCGGCAAGGATGCCGGCAAGCAGGGCCGGGTCCTGGTTGTGGATCGCAGCCGGGAGCGGCTGGTGATCGAGGGCGTGAACATGATCAAGCGCCACACCCGCCCCAACCCCCAGAAGAACGTCAAAGGGGGGGTGGTGGAGCGCGAGGCGCCGATCCATGCCTCGAACGTGATGGTGGTCTCACCGGACAGCGGGAGGAAATCCCGCGTCGGTATTCAGATTCTCGACGACGGACGGAAGGTCCGCGTCGCCAAGGTCGACGGCGCGATTCTCGACCGATAGGAGGGACGATGGCGCGCTTGCAGAACAAGTACCGTGAGGAGGTCTTCCCGAAGCTCCAGAAGGAGTTCGGCTTGACCAACCCGATGCAGGTGCCGAAGATCAGCAAGATCACCTGCAATATCGGAGTCGGCGAGGCGAGCCGCAACGCCAAGCTGCTCGATGTCGCGATGGAACAGCTGGCCAACATCACCGGCCAGAAGCCCGACGTGCGCAAGGCGCGCAAATCCATTGCCGCGTTCAAGCTCCGTGAAGGCATGCCGGTGGGTGCGCGAGTGACCCTGCGCAGGGAGAGGATGTACGAGTTCCTCGATCGCCTGATCTGTATCGGCCTGCCGCGGGTGCGTGATTTCCGTGGCATCTCGCCAAACGCCTTCGACGGCCGCGGCAACTACACGCTCGGCATTCGCGACATTCTGGTCTTCCCCGAGGTGGACTACCAGAAGGTCGAAGGCACCATGGGCATGAACATCACCATTACCACCTCGGCCCCCACCGACGACCAGGCGCGCTCGCTCCTGGCCGGCATGGGGTTGCCGTTCAAGAGTCGTTAGGAGGCACCGTGGCACGCAAGGCAATGATCGCGAAGAGCTTGAAAAAGCCGAAGTTCAAGGTCCGCCAGCGCAACCGTTGTCGGGTCTGCGGCCGTCCGCGGGGCTACATGCGCAAGTTCCAGCTGTGCAGAGTGTGCTTCCGCAAGCTGGCCCTCGAGGGGTATCTCCCCGGGGTCACCAAGGCGAGCTGGTGAGGGGTTGAACCATGAGCATGACTGATCCGATAGCCGATCTCCTGACCCGCATCCGGAACGCGACCAACGTGCGGCACGACCGCACCGACGTCCCTGCGTCGAAGATGAAACTCGAGGTCGCCAAGATCCTCAAACAGGAAGGGTTCATCCGCACCTTCAAGGTGATCGAGGAGGGGCCGCAGGGCACCATCCGCATCTACCTCAAGTACGCCGATGACGGCGAACCGGTGATCCATGGCCTGCAGCGGGTCTCCCGCCCGGGCTGCCGGATCTACCGCGGGGTGGAGGACCTTCCCAAGGTGCACAACGGCCTCGGTGTGGCCGTGATCTCGACCAACAGAGGCGTCATCACGGACGAGCAGGCGAGAGGTCTGCGCGTCGGTGGCGAGGTTCTGTGTGAGGTCTGGTAGGGGGACGCGATGTCACGGATAGGAAAACAACCAATCGAGCTGCCAAAGGGCGTCGACGTGCAGATCGCCGGCGAGGTCGTCAAGGTCAAGGGCCCGAAGGGACAACTCCAGGTCGATCTCTTGCCGGGTGTCACGGCGGCGATCGCGGACGGGACGCTGACCGTCACTCGAGCCAACGACGAACCGCAGACCCGCTCGTATCACGGACTCATCCGAGCTCTGTTGGCGAACGCGACCACAGGGGTCTCCGAGGGCTGGTCGAAACAGCTCGAGATCGTCGGCATCGGCTACCGCGCCGAGAGCAAGGGCGAGAGCGTGATCTTCAGCGTCGGGTACTCGCACCCGATCGATTTCAAGGTCCCCGACGGGATCGAGATCGACGTTGACGCCAAGGCGAACCTGGTGACGGTGAAGGGCATCGATCGTCAGCAGGTCGGTCAGATCGCGGCCGAGATTCGCGGCCTGCGGCCGCCCGAGCCCTACAAAGGCAAGGGCATCCGCTACTCCGAAGAGCGTGTCCGCACCAAGGCAGGGAAGCAGGGGGCGACAGCATGAGTGGGGTCAAAGACCGTAAGCAGCGCCGCGTGAGGGTCAAGCGCCGTTACCGTGGAGCCGTGCGCGGTACCGCGGATTGCCCGAGGCTGTCGGTGTACCGGAGCCTGCGACACGTCTATGCCCAGATCATCGACGACGAATCCGGTGTGACCTTGGCCTCCGCGTCGACGCTCGAGAACTCGACCGCGGGGAATCTCAAGGCCACGGGCAACCGCGAGGCGGGCGCCCTCCTGGGGAAACTGATCGCCGAGCGCGCCAAGGAGCACGGTGTGGATTCGGTCGTCTTCGACCGCGGCGGATTCAGGTATCACGGTGTGATTCGTGCCATTGCTGACGGGGCTCGCGAAGCGGGCCTGAAGTTCTAGGGGTTGCAGAGATGATGAACCGAGAGTCCGAGTTCGCCGAGACAGTCGTTCATATCAACCGTGTCGCGAAGGTCGTCAAGGGCGGCAAGAACTTCTCGTTCTCCGCCGTCGTGGTGGCTGGCGATGGTGCCGGCCAGGTCGGCTTCGGCACCGGCAAGGCGCGCGAGGTGCCGCCGGCGATCCAGAAGGCGAGCGAGCAGGCGCGGAAGGAAATGGTGAAGATCCCGTTGGTCAGCGGCACGGTGCCCCACCTGGTGTGGGGGCGCTGGGGCGCGACCCGGGTCCTTCTCCGGCCGGCATCTCCAGGAACCGGCGTGATTGCCGGTGGTGGGGTGCGCGCCGTGATGGAATCCGCGGGCGTGGCCGACGTGCTGACCAAGATCGTCGGCAGCCGCAATCCCTTCAACGTGGTCCGCGCGACCTTCGACGCCATCGACCGTTTGATGACCTCGGGCCAGGTGCAGCGGCTGCGCGGGGTGGAGGTGAGCGGGCCTCAGGAAACCGAGCCAGCGCCGGCGGAGGTTGCCGAAGAGCCCGTCGACGAGTCGGCCGAGGTGCCGGCGACCGAGGGAGATGCAAGCTGATGACTGCCGAAAAGAAAGACTCGAAGGCGGCCGAAGAGAAGAAGGCCGCGACCAAGAAGCCCGCCGCCAAGAAGACCGCGGCGGCGAAGTCGACGGCGAAGAAGGCGGCCGAGAAAAAGCCTGCGGCCAAGAAGCCTGCGGCCAAGAAGCCTGCGGCCAAGAAACCCGCGGCCAAGAAGCCTGCCGCCAAGAAAGCCGCCGAGAAGAAGCCGGCAGAGAAGAAGGCCGCGGCCAAGAAGCCGGCGGCGAAGAAGACCGAGACCAGGAAGCCGGCTGCCAAGAAAGCCGCCGAGAAGAAGCCGGCAGAGAAGAAGGCAGCGGCCAAGAAGCCGGCGGCGAAGAAAACCGAGACCAAGAAGCCCACCGCGAAGAAGGCGGAGGCCAAGAAGCCGGCGGCAAAAGAGGCCGGGGCCAAGCAACCAGCCGCCAAGCCGGCGCCGAAGCAGGTCGAGGCCAGGGACAAGCCGGTCGCGAAGAAGGCCGAGGCGCCGAAGGCGGCCAGGAAGCCCTCCAAAGCGGGTCCGAAGGTCCTCAGGATCACGCAGGTGAAGAGCCAGATCGGTTTCGCGCAGAAGCAGCGGCGGGTGTTGACCGGTCTTGGTCTGGGACGCATCGGGCGCAGTGTGACGCGTTCCGACAGCCCGACGATCCGTGGGATGGTCGCCAAGGTCACCCACCTGGTGTCGGTCGAGGAATTGGAGAGCTGAGACATGGAACTTCATGATCTGCATCCGGCAAAAGGCGCCAAGAAGGCCCGTAAGCGGATCGGTCGAGGCCCGGGATCGGGCACCGGCAAGACCGCCGGCAAGGGCCACAAGGGCCAGAAGTCGCGCAGCGGGTACTCGCGTCGTTACGGCTTCGAGGGCGGCCAGATGCCTCTCGTGCGGCGGATCCCCAAGCGCGGTTTCACCAACATCTTCAGGGTCGAGTTTCAGGTCGTGAACCTCAGGGACCTCGAGCGCGTCTTTTCAGACGGCGACACCGTGTCGGTGGAGACCCTGGTGGAGAAGGGCCTGGTTCGCGCCAAGAGGCCGGTCAAGGTCCTTGGCGACGGTGAGCTGAAGAAGAAGCTGACCGTTCAGGTCGACAAGTTCTCGGCCTCGGCGAAGGCCGGGATCGAGAAGGCAGGTGGCCGCTGCGAGGTGGTGACGTCGTGATCGACAGCTTTCGCAATATCTTCGCGATCCCCGATCTCCGCAAGCGATTGATCTTCACCTTCGCTCTGCTCGCGGTCTATCGGCTCGGCGCCTTTATCCCGATTCCGGGTATCGACCCGGTGGCGATTGCCGAGTTCACCAAGGCCGCCGAGGGCACCGTTCTGGGATTCCTGAATCTGTTTTCCGGCGGTGCGCTGGGACGGATGACGGTCTTCGCGCTGGGCATCATGCCCTACATCTCCGCATCGATCATCCTGCAGCTGCTGACGGTGGTCTGGCCCTACCTCGAAAAGCTCTCGAAGGAGGGCGAGCTGGGCCGACGCAAGATCACTCAGTACACGCGCTACGGAACGGTCGTGCTGTCGGTCATCCAGGCCATGGGCATCTCCTTCTTCCTCGAGCGAACCACCGCCCCCGGCGGCGCGCCGCTGGTGCCCGAACACTTCCAGGGATGGGGTTTCCGGTTCCTGACGGTGCTCACGTTGACCACGGGGACTGCCTTCGTCATGTGGCTCGGTGAGCAGATCTCCGAGCGCGGCATTGGCAACGGCATCTCGCTGATCATCTTTGCCGGCATCGTGGTCGGTTTGCCTGCGGCGATTTTCAACACCATCACCGACGTTCAGACCGGCGCGCTGAACATCATCACCGTCGTCCTGCTCGTCGTATTCATGGTGATCGTGGTGGCGGCGATCGTCTACATGGAGCGGGCGCAGCGGCGAATACCCATCCAGTACGCCAAGCGGGTGGTCGGGCGCCGCGTCTACGGCGGTCAGAGCACCTACCTGCCGCTGCGCATCAACACCGGCGGCGTCATCCCGGTGATCTTCGCGGCGTCGATCATGTCCTTCCCCCAGACCCTGGGTCAGATGATCGACAATCGCTGGCTGCAGAAGATCACCGAGGCGCTGGCCTGGGGCGAGCCGCTGTACAACCTCGTCTACTTCCTGTCGATCGTCTTCTTCTGCTACTTCTACACGTCGATCATCTTCAACCCCGAAGATACGGCGGAGAACATGCGCAAGTACGGCGGCTTCATCCCCGGTATTCGGCCCGGCAAGCGGACCGCCGAGTTCATCGACAAGATCCTCACCCGCATCACCCTGGTCGGTGCGGTCTACCTGGCGATGGTGGCGATCCTTCCGGAGATCCTGATCGCGGGCTTCAAGGTGGCGACGATCCCGGTCATCGGACCGACGCTCGACTCCTTCCTGCCTGCCTGGTTCACCCAGGGTCTCGGCGTCAAGTTCTTCTTCGGCGGGACCTCGCTCCTGATCGTCGTCGGCGTCGCCATGGACACGGTCAACCAGATCGAGTCCCAGCTCGTGATGCGCCACTACGACGGTTTCATGCGCAAGGGCAGGATCCGCGGGAGGCGCGGCTGAGATGATCTGCCTCAAGTCCGAACGCGAGCTGGAGACCATGGACAGGGCCAACCGCCTGGTCCACAAGGTCCTCCGAGCTGTCGAGGAGGCCGCCGGCCCGGGCATGTCGACGGGTGAGCTCGACGAGCTCGCCGAGGGCATGATCCGCGCCGAAGGCGGCACGCCCGCGTTCAAGGGCTATCGGGGCTTTCCGGCGACGCTGTGCACCTCGATCAACGAAGTCATCGTCCACGGCATCCCCAACGGCAAGAACCGGCTGAAGGACGGGGACCTGGTGAGCGTCGATTGCGGCGTCTTGCTGGATGGCTTCTACGGCGATGCGGCGGTGACCTTCGGCATTGGCGCCGTCAGCGACGAGGCGCAGCGGCTGATGGATGTCACCAAGCGCTGCCTCGAGGACGCCGTGAACGCGGTGCGGCCCGATGGAAGGCTGGGGGATGTGGGAGCGGCGGTGCAGGAGCGGGCCGAGGCGGCCGGCTTCGGCGTCGTACGCGAGTTTGTCGGTCATGGTATCGGACGATCGCTGCACGAGGAGCCGCAGGTGCCGAACTACGGCACGGCCGGGCAGGGCCAGAAGCTCAAACCGGGCCTCGTGATCGCGATCGAACCAATGATTACAGGCGGTTCGTGGCGAGTCCGGATCGACGACGACGGCTGGACAGCAAGGACGGAAGACGGTAGACTCGCAGCCCATTTTGAGTGCTCGGTGGCCGTCACCGCTGAGGGCCGTCGTGTGCTCGGATCCGAGGAGTTCATTCATGCCTAAGGAAGAGGCGATCGAAGTGGTGGCCACTGTGGTCGAACCCCTGCCCAACGCGATGTTCCGCGTCGAGCTGGAAAACGGCCACGAGGTGCTGGCGCACATCTCGGGGAAGATGCGCAAACACTTCATTCGCATCCTTCCGGGCGACAAAGTTTTGGTGGAGCTCTCTCCCTATGATCTGAAGAGAGGGCGCATCGTGTATCGGTACAAGTAGGGGAGGACGACGATGAAAGTTCGTCCATCGGTCAAGAAAATGTGTGCGAAATGCAAGATCATCCGCCGCAAGGGTGTGGTCCGGGTGATCTGCGAGAACCCGAAGCACAAGCAACGGCAAGGCTGATCGGGGAGGTATCTGGTGGCACGTATCGCTGGCGTTGATCTACCGTCCGGCAAGAGGGTCGAAATCGGCCTGACGTATATTTATGGAATCGGTCGCACCCGCGCCAAGAAGATCCTCGCCAAAGCCAAGGTCGAGGAAGGCACCAAGGTCAAGGACCTCTCGGAGTCGGAGGTCCTGGCGATCCAGCAGGTGATTCAGGCCGAGGGAATGGTCGAGGGCGACCTCCGCCGCGAAGTCGCGATGAACATCAAGCGCCTGATCGAGATCGGGAGCTATCGCGGCATCCGGCACCGTCGCGGCCTGCCGGTGCGTGGCCAACGGACACACACCAACGCTCGTGGGCGCAAGGGCCCGCGGCGTCAGGCTGTCGCCGGCAAGAAGAAGGTCACCAAGTAAGACTCGAAATGAGCAGGAGCTGAACTATGGCCAAGGAAAAGAAGGGTGGGCGGAAGCCGCGTCGGGAGAAGAAGAACGTACCCCACGCTGTCGCCCGTATCCACGCCACCTTCAACAACACCATCGTGACCTTTTCGGATCCCGGTGGCGGCACGCTGTGCTGGTCGTCCGGAGGTCGGATCGGCTACAAGGGCTCGCGCAAGGGCACGCCCTATGCGGCGCAGCTGGCCGCGAAATCCGCCGCCGAGCAGGCGCAGGACCAGGGCGTGCGTTCGTGCGAGGTGCTGGTCAAGGGCCCCGGACCCGGCCGCGAGTCGGCGATCCGCGCCGTCGCAGCCAGCGGGCTCGACATCAGGAGCATCCGCGACACCACGCCGATTCCGCACAACGGTTGCCGTCCGCGCAAGCGGCGCAGGGTGTAGGGGAAGAGAGAGATAGATGGCACGATACAGAGGACCGGTTTGCCGACTGTGCCGCCGCGAGGGAATGAAGCTGTTCCTGAAGGGTGAGCGCTGCTACAAGGAAAAGTGCGCGATCGAGCGTCGCAATGCCCCCCCCGGCCAGCACGGGATGGGTCGTCGTCGCAAGGTTCGCGCGTACGGGTTGCAGCTCAGGGAGAAGCAGAAGCTGCGCCGCATCTACGGGCTGCTCGAGGGCCAGTTCCGGCGCACCTTTGACGAGGCCAACCGGCGCAAGGGCGTGACCGGCGAGACCCTCCTCCAGCTTCTCGAGCTGCGGCTCGACAACGTTGTCTATTCACTCGGTTTTGCGACCTCTCGCACTCAGGCGCGTCAGCTCGTCCGGCACGGCCACATCAACGTCAACGGCCGTCGCGTCAACATCCCCTCCTTCCGGGTGCGTCCCGGCATGGAGATCGGTGTGCGCGAGAAGAGCCGCAAGAATACTCACATCTCGGAGGCGGTTGAGTTCGCCCAGGGCCGTGGAATTCCACCCTGGCTGGAGCTCGATGCGGACACCTTCACCGGCAAGGTTCTCGAGAACCCGGTCCGGGAGGACATCCGCTTCCCGATCCAGGAGCAGCTCATCGTCGAGCTCTACTCTCGCTAAGGTGGAGGCTGCATGATCTGGCAGGATTTCCAGCGACCGGCACAAGTTGATACCGAAGACGAGGGGCACGGCCCGACCTTTTCGCGGTTCCTCGCGCAGCCCTTTGAACGGGGCTGGGGCACCACCCTCGGAAACGGTCTGCGACGCGCTCTGTTGTCTTCGATTCCGTCCGCGGCCATCACCGCAGTCAAGATCGAAGGCGCGGACCACGAGTTTTCGGCGGTTCCCGGCGTGGTTGAAGATGTCACGGACATCATTCTCAACCTCAAGAAGATACCCCTCAAGATCCACGGACAGGGACCGGCCTTTTTAAACCTCGAGGCGAAGGGCCCGGGCGAGGTCACGGCCGGCCAGTTCGCCGGTTCGACCGAGGTCGAGGTGATCGACCCCGATGTCCACGTCGCCACCCTTTCGGCCGGCGGCAAGCTCAAGATGAGCGTCCGCGTGGCCCAGGGGCGCGGCTATATTCCCGCCGAGGAGAATCAAACCGAGGACCTCGACGTCGGTTTCATCCCCGTCGACTCGGCCCACTCACCGGTGCGGAAGGCGAACTTCCGCGTCGAGATGGCCCGCCTCGGTCGGATGACCAACTACGAGCGCCTGGTGCTCGAGGTCTGGACCAACGGCACCATCACCCCGGAGGAAGCACTCAGCCAGGCGGCCCAGCTCGTCCAGGGTCACATGGACATCTACACCTCGCTGGCCGAGGTCGAAGAGTCACCGGAAGCGCCCGAAAAGGAAGCCGAGCCCGAGGAGGAGGACAGCATCCTCGATGCGTCCATCGAGACCCTCGAGCTCTCGATCCGTTCCATGAACTGCTTGAAGAATGCCAACATCCGGACCCTGCGCGATCTCGTCGGCCGCTCCGAGAGGGAGATGGTGGAGATCCGCAACTTCGGAGAGAAATCCCTCAAAGAGGTGCGTTCGAAGCTCGAGGTCCTCGGCCTCGGCTTCGGCATGAACCTCGACCTGTAGAAGCGGGAGACCGAGATGCGACACCGAGTTCGCGGCCGCAAGCTGGGCCGCACCACAGCCCACCGAAAAGCGCTGTTCAGGAACCAACTGACAGCGCTGTTCACCCATGACCGGATAGTCACAACCCTGGCGAAAGCCAAGGAGCTGCGTCCGCTGGCCGAGCGGATGGTCACGCTCGCCGGCACCGGGACGCTGCCGGCGCGCCGCAAGGTCCTGACGATGGTGCCCGACAAAGAGGTCGTGCGTCGACTCTTCGACGAGATCGCGCCGCGCTTCACTGACCGTCCGGGCGGCTACACGCGCGTCATGCGTCTCGGGCGCCGCCGCGGTGACGGAGCCGAGCTCGCGATCATCGAATTCGTCGATTACGAGCTTTCCGAGCACGAGGAGGGTGGAACCCCCGGCTCGGGCAAGGGCTCGCTGATGGACCGCGCCAAGGGCGTTTTCGGCGGCGGTACCAAGAAGGACGCCGACGAGGCCGAAGACGAGGCGATGGTCGCCGAGGAGGCCGTCGAAGCTGCGGCAGACGACGCGGAAGCCAAGGTCGAAGCCGAGCCGGCCGAGGAGCCCGCGGACGAGCCGGAGCCGGCCGAAGCCGCTCCTGAAGAAGAGCCCGAGGCCGATGCGGAGCCTGCCGAGGCAGAGGACGAGAAGAAGGACGACTGAGTCCGACTCATCCGAAATCACTCACGCCGCGGTTCGCCGCGGCGTTTTGTTTCGAACTGGCAATTCGGAAGCGCTTCTCGTATCGACGAGTCAGGTGCCACCCCTCACATTGTTTGATGAACCGCCCTCCAGACTGGGACGCATTCAGGGCAAACAATGTGAGGAGTGGCACCGGTGTCGCCGACGCGTCAAAGCGCGTTCCAGCGTAGACAGCTCACAATGTGATGGTATCGCCCAGCTCGGGGATCTCGCAGTTCCAGTCGAACTCGTCCTTCAGTCGCTCCGCGAAGGCCTGTTGGGCGTCATACTCGCCGTGGATCAGCACGATTTTCTCGGGTTCCCGCTCGCGGCGGCCGAGCCACAGCAGGAGCTCACCGGCGTCGGCGTGCGCCGAGAGCCCGGTGACCCGAGAGATGTGGGCCTTGACCGGGATCCACTCGCCGTGGATCTTGATCTCCTCATCACCGTCGATGAGCCGGCGACCCTTGGTGCCCGCGGCCTGGTAGCCGCTAAAGATCACCGAGTTTGCTTCGTGCGGCAACCTCAGCTTGAGGTGATGGAGGATGCGGCCGCCGGTCGCCATGCCCGAGGCGGAGATGATGATCGCCGGCCCCTTCATCGAGTTCAGTTTCCGCGATTCGGACGAGCTCGGCGTGACCTGGAGGGTCGGCGGGAAGATCGGGTTCTCCTGGTTGGCGAAGAAGTGGCGCATCTCGGCGTCGTGCTCGGCGACGTAACGGGTGTAGAGGGTCGTCGCCTCGATGCCCATCGGGCTGTCGAGAAAAATCGGCAGCTGCGGCAGATCACCGTCGACCATCAGCTCGTGCAGGAGGTAGAGGATCTCCTGGGTGCGGTCGATGGCGAAGGCCGGGATGATGATGACCCCTCCACGGTCGAGACCGGCCCGGACCTCGTCGCCGAGCACTGTTCGCGGCTCGGCGTCGCCGTGAAATCGGTCGCCGTAGGTCGTTTCGACAAACAGGACATCGGAGCCGGGGTAGGGCTGCGGCTCGTGCAGGATCGGAATGCCGTAGCGGCCGACATCGCCCGAGAAAAAGAGCGTCTTCTTGGCGCCGCCGGAGACCTTCGTCTCGATCTCGATGGCGGCGGCGCCGAGAATGTGGCCCTGCCGGTGATACCGGAGTCGGATGCCGGGGTGGAGCTCGTGCCAGTGGTCGAATGCCGACGCCTCGAGGAGCTTGAGTGCGGCGCGCGCGTCGGCCAGGCGAAAGAGCGGCAGCGCGGGCTTGTGCTTCGAGTAGCCCTTCTTGTTGGCGTAGCGGGCCTCCTCCTCGTTGATGTGGGCCGCGTCCGGCAGGAGAACGCCGAGCAGCGCCCGGGTCGGCGGCGTGCAGTAGACCGGCCCCTCGAAACCCTGCTGGCACAGACGCGGCAGGTAGCCCGAGTGGTCGATGTGGGCGTGGGTCAGGGCTACAGCGTCGATGTCGTGCGGTGGGTGCGGCAGCTTCTTCCAGTTGAGCTGCCGGTACTCGGCCGGGCCCTGGAAGAGCCCGCAATCGACCATCAGACGGAAGTTCTTCCACTCCAGAAGATATTTCGATCCGGTCACGCATCGCCCCGCACCCAGCACGGTGATCTTCATCGGACCTCCGCCGGGCATCCTAGCGCGACCCTCTTCGAATCGCCACCAGGCCCGTGCCCGTTTAGAAGGTGGGTCGACACCTGCGCAACGCGGGGTGGCGCTTCGACGACACCCAGTGAGGAGCGCGTGGAGGCTTCGACGACTGAGGTGCCACCCTTCGCATTGTTTGACTCGAGCGCGGTACCGCTTGAGGCGCACATGGGCAAACAATGCGAAGAGTGGCACCCTGCACGTCGAAGAGGGCAGCGCTATCGGCGAAGCCCCCGCGACCTTTTTCTGGACGTCAAACGTATTTCCTCCTAGAATGGCGACCTACCGAGGAGGTCGTAATGGCTACCAAGAAAAAGACGGTCGACGAGGCCATCGAAGAGGTGGCGGAGAAGGCGACCGGTGGGCTGAGCGGGGTCAAGGACTCGCTCGAGAAGGCCCAGCAGTCGATGGAGAGCGCCAGGTCCGCCATGCAGGATGCTTACGGAAAGGCGAAGGACAAGGCGATGGTTGCCGCCGAGAGGACCAAGATCTATCTCGACGACGCCAAGAAGTACCTCGGCGAAGCGCGGGAGAAGATGGGGACGGTAGCTGCGAAGAGCCGCGATCAGGCGGAAGTCCTCTACGCCAAGTCCAGGGAGCAGTACGACGTCCTCGCCGACAAGGCGGTTGACGTCTACGGCAAGGCCAAGACAAGGGTCGCCGAGGTGGACTTCAAACAGAAGGGCGACGAGGTGATCGAGTATGTTCGCACCAACCCCGGCAAGGCGGTGTTGATCGCGCTCGCAGTCGGCTTCCTCGTCGGGTACGCCACCCGGCCGCGCGACTGATGGTCTGGAGGGCCTGACCTGATGGTGGATACAGACGTCGATGCCCCGGGAGAGGGAGTGGAGGACGAGTTCATGGAAGATCCGAACTCCGCGATACGGATCGACGCCGACTCGATTCTCGACTCACTCGTTCCGCAGTCTATCGACTGGCGGGAGACGGTCCGCCGACATCCCTTCGGATCGGTGGCCTGCGTGGGCCTGGTCGGCTACCTCGTGGGGCGCACCAAGGGCGCCTCGATCATGGCCGGCGTCACGGCCGCGCTGTCGGCCGGGATCATGCGCCAGCTGTCCGACGTCTTCGAGGGTGATTTCTTCGACTTCTGATCGAGCCCTATGACCCTCGGGCGGAGTTTTCTGCTGTGGCTGCTCGGGGTATTGATCGTGACCCTGGTCGTGGTCAGTGCCCTTGTCTTGTGGCACGAACGGCAGATCCTGGAGGATGAACTCCAGTCCCGTGCGGAGCTGCTCGCGCAGGTCGTCGCTCTCGCGGCGGCCGAGGGCGGGTCGCCCGAGTATCTGTCGGTCTTCTCGATGACGGATCTCCGCGCCGGCGAGGTTCGTGACCCGAACGGACACGTTCTGTGGCGCTTCGGGCCGTCGCTGGAGGAGATCGAGGCGCTCGACGCCAGCCTGCTGCGGGTCGAACGTGCGGTTGCCGTGGGCCGTGGCGTGTGGGGTGGTGCGGACTCGGTCGACGTCGTGCTGCTGGTGTCACGAGCGCGCCTTCGCGCGAATCTCGCGGCCGCGGCAGCGCGCCTCCTTGCCGGGCTCGGCTTCGCCCTGATTCTGGCGATGGTCGCCGGTCTGGTTCTGGTCGGCAGGGTCGTGCGTCCGCTCAAGGAGCTCGGCGACTGGGTCCGCGGCTTCGATCCCCAACAACCGGTCGAAGCCATGACCGGCGGTCCGACGGCCGAGGTTCAGGACCTCGCACGGTCATTTACCGACATGGCCGAGCGCCTCGCCGAGCAGCGGCGTTCCCTGGTTACCAGCGAGCGACGCTTCCGCGAGCTCTTCACGGCGTCGCCGACCCCGCTCCTCCGTCTCGACGGCGACCTCGGTCTGCGTGGCGCAAATCCGGCGGCCGAGCCTTACCTCGGTGGGTCTGCAACCCGGGTGACGCCAGCCGCCCTCACCGGTTTTTTGGAGCGACCATCCGCCCAGGAGCTGGAGCGGGCCATCGCCGAGGCCGATCCGGCCGGTGAGGCCGTCATCGAAGCGGTCTGGAAGCTGGCGGACGATGAGGTGGCGGAGGTCGAGCTGCGACTGGGTTGGGCCGGCGGCAGCGGCCAGGAGGGATACCTGGTGGCTATTCACGATCTCACCGATCGTGTACGGAGGATGGGTGAGCGGTGGCGCCGGACCTTCGATGCGATGGTGGATGGGGTGGCGCTTGTCGACCACGAGGGATCGATCGTGCTCGCCAACCAGGCGCTCGTGCCGAACGAAGGCGCGGTTGCAGGCGACCTCGCCCATCGCCTCCGCAGCGAAGGTGTACGGCAGTGGCGAACTGATCACGGCGGCCGGTTGCTCGAATGCTCGCTCAGCGCCTCGAAGGGCTTGGAGCACGCCATCCTGGTGGTGCGGGACGTCACCGAGGCGGTGGATGCCGAGATCAGGCTGCGGGATGCGGAGAAGATGGAAGCCGTCGGGACCCTCGCCAGCGGGGTTGCCCATGACTTCAACAACCTGCTGGCCGCGATCCTTCTTCACGCTCGCCTCGTCGGGCGCAGGCCGGAAGCGGCGGAGGATGCTGTCGCGGCGATTGCCGACCTCGCCGAGCAGGGCACCGAGGTCGTGCGCGAGCTGCTCTTCTTCGCCCGCCGTGAAAGTTTCCCGCCCCAGACCATCGACCTGGTCGAGCTGGTTCGTCAGCAGGAAGGGGTCCTCAGCCACCTGCTGCCAGACGATGTCGAGCTGGTCGTCGAGCTCGAGGACGAGACCGTGCCCGTGGTCGCCGACGCCGTCGCGCTGAAGCGGCTGCTGCTCAACCTCGTCATCAACGCGCGGGATGCCGTGGAGGAGGGGGGCGGCCGGATCACCCTTCGGGTCGAGCATACGGCGGGCCGCGCGGTCCTCGAGGTTGCCGACGACGGACCGGGGATCAGCCTGGAAGCCAGGGACCGCCTCTTCGAGCCCTTCTTCACCCTCAGGCGGCAGGGTCGCGGTTCCGGCCTCGGTCTCGCGGTGGTGTACAGCATCGTCGCGGCCCATGACGGCGAGGTTGATGTCGTCTCGGAGCCTGGTGAGGGGGCGCGCTTCATCGTCCGCCTGCCCCTCGGTGAGGCGGCCAGCTTGACCACCTTGGAGGAGCGCGGCTCGAGGGCGGCCGCGTCGGTGAGGGTTCTGTTGGTCGAGGGCGACGGCCGCGCTGCGGCCCGCACGGTGGAAGCCCTGGCGGAGGCCGGGCTCGAGGTCCGTCACGCCCCGTCATTCACGGCCGTTGCCGGCCTCACCGAGGACTGGTCGCCCACGGTGGTCGTGGTGGCCGCCGATGCGGCACCCGGCGCGGCGGGCGAGCTGGAGCGGCTCAAGCTGCCGGTGCTCCTTCTCGGCCAGGTCGAAGACCTCGGCATGGAGCGGCTCGGACCGAGAGCGGCACGGCTCACGGAAGGGACGCCCGACGCCATCCTCGACGCCTTGCGCGACCTGGGGGAGTAGCGCCTCCCGCCCACCCGACGAGCGCTTCGTGCTTCGGCGGGCATGCGCCCGGTAGGCGCTTCGAGCTTCGACGGGCAAGGTGCCACCCTTCGCATTGTTCGAATGCCTCGCTGGTCAATCTGGTGATGCGTTCCGGGCGAACAATGCGAAGAGTGGCACCGGTGTCGTCGACGCCCCAGCGCGCGTCTCACCACGGCCTGCCTCTTTTGATAAGCTTCGAGAGTGACCTTTTGCAGTCCTGACGGGGGGCCTCGGTGGCGGCGGTACCTGCCGTGGCTGCTGCTCGTTGCCCTGTCCTTGACCCTCCACCTGTGGGACCTCGGGGAGCGCTCCTACCACCACGACGAAGCCATCCACGCCCACGCCTCGCACCTGATTCTCAAAAGCGGCATCTACCGCTACGACCCGACCTATCACGGCCCGCTGCTCTACTTTCTCACCTCCGCGGCCTTCGTCGTCGCTGGGGAGTCCGATTTCACCGCCCGTCTGCCGATCGCTCTGGCCGGGGTTGCATTGATCGCGGTGGCCTTCATGTTGCGCCGGCCTCTCGGTCCACGCGCAGCGTGGTGGACGGGTCTGCTCGTCACCATATCGCCTATCTACCTCTACTACGGCCGATTCCTGCGGATGGACATTCTCGAGGCGTTGGTCGCCTCAGCCGCCTTTGTCGCCCTGTGGCGGGCGGTTCACGGCAGCACCCGGGCGTGGGTGTGGTTCGGAGTGTGGGTCGGCCTCGCCTTCGCCACCAAGGAAAACGCCTTCGTCACGGCGGCGCTCACCGGCGGCGTGCTCGGTCTGATGCTGATCCGCAGCGGCATCCGGCGGATGGTGCCGGCGACGCTGCAGTGGATCGTCGACCACCGCTGGCATCTCCTCTCCGCGGTAGCGGCCGCAGTGGTGGTGACGGTGCCGCTCTTCACCGTCGGCTTCCGCCACCCGGGCGACTGGTTCTTCCCGTACAAGGCCATCTCGTACTGGTGGGGGCAGCACAGCATAGAACGGGTCGCCGGACCGCCCTGGTACCACCTGCCACGGCTGGCCCTTTACGAGTTCCTGCCCATTGTGGCCGCCTTCGCCTGGGCCATCCGTCGCGGGCGGAAAATGCGGACCGTCGAGTGGTCGCTGCTGCTCTTTGGTGTGGCCTCGATCGCCATGTACTGCTATCTGGGCGAGAAAGTGCCATGGCTCGGCGTACACCAGGTATGGGCCTTCCTGCCTCTGGCCGGGCTGCAGATGGCCCGCACATTCGGGCCGCACGGCGTCTGGTGGAGCCGCGCCCTGGCGAGCGTCGGGCTCGCGGCAACCCTCGTCACCGCCGTCGTCGCCAATTTTGTGCTCGACGAGATCTCGCCCAACCTTGAGCGGGTCGAGGCGATCATCTACGTCCAGACCTCGCCAGAGATGAAGCAGGTCGTCAAAGAGGGCTACGAGCTCGCCGCCGCGGGTGAGGACCCGGCAGCCGCGGTCGACGGTGAGGCCGGCTGGCCGCTCTCCTGGTACTGGCGGCGGACGCCGGTTCGGTGGTCGGAACCAAAGGTCGGGCAGCGTCCACCAATCGTGCTGTGCAGCCCCGACAAGGAGCCGTCGGTGCGACGCAGCCTCGGGCCCGGATACGAGAGCACCCGCATCCCCCTCCGCTCCTGGTGGGTGATCGAGGACTTCAAACCCAGCCTTGGCGACGTCGCGCGGTACATCTTCACCCGTCACCCGTGGGGCACGGTCGGCTCCACCGACACGATTGTCCTGCGACGGACCGACGAGGAGATCGAGGCGACCCGCGAGGCGGCGGTACCCGCCAACCTGGCCTCCGTTCTCGGGGTGGAAAAAGCGCGCGTCTTCGGCCAGGGCTGGATGTTCGAACCTCGCGGGCTCAGTACCTCGCACGACGGCCGCCTGGCGGTCGCCGACGTCATCCTCAACGAGATCATCCTCTTCGATGCCGAGCAGTCGATCCTGGAAGGCGGCATGCCCGAAACGCTCAAGCAGCCGGAATCTGTCGCCTGGACGCCGGACAAGGTGCTCATCGTGTGCGATACGTGGAACCATCGCATTCTCGCTTACAACCCGCAGTCGAAGATGGTGCGTCCACTCCCCGCGCCCGAGGGGGGCTGGTATGGCCCGCGTGCGGTGGCGGTGGCGGAGGATGGCAGCGTGGCGGTCGCCGACACGGGCAATAAGCGGATCGTGATCCTGTCAGCCGGAGGCGCCAAGGTCGAGACCATCGGCGGCGAGGGCTCGGAGCCCGGTCAGCTGGTCGAGCCGGTGGGGCTGACCTGGCTCGACCGGCGGCGCCTGCTGATCTGCGACACGGGCAACCGTCGCCTGCAGGTGATGGATCGGCGGGGGCGGCCGCTGGCGGTGGTGCCTCTGCCCGACGCCTGGGCCGACTTCTACTCGCGTCCGCAGGTCCTGGCGCTGTCCGAGGACCGGTGGCTGGTCACCGATCCCCCGATCAAGTCGATGTGGCTGGTGGAAGAGGGCAAGCCGAAGAAGATCGACCTCAAGGATGAGGGCATCATCCCGTCGGGCCTCGCGCTTTACGGCGACACGCTCTTTGTCTCCGACCTCGGCTCGAAGGTGTGGGCGTTCGAGCTGCCGGTTAGTGACTAGGGATCCTCGTCGATCTCGCTGCAAGTAGTTAAGAGTTAAGGGTTAAGAGTTAAGGTCGTTGACACGATTTACTGAGCGGGATGAGGTTGGCAGGCTCTTTACCCTTTACTCTTTACCCTTAACCTCTTGACGCGAGCCAGATCCGGGCCGCATGCTGGGAGGGATGAAAACCACGATTCGCACCGGCTTGACCTGCCGCAGACCGCGTCGCGACCGCGGCTTCACCCTGTGGGAGATCATGGTCGTGCTGATGATCATCGGGCTGGTGGTGGCCATCGGTTACCCGATGATGCGACGGTCGCTGGTGCGGGCGCGGATGATGAGCCAGGTCGGGGTGCTCAAACAGGCGGTCGCCGTGGCCCGCGCCACGGCCCTCCGCCACGGAGACGGTGTCGCCCTGCGCTTCCTCGACGGCAACGCGGCGCAGCACGGCGGCCAGGTGGTCGCCTGGGTGGACGGCAACCAGAACGGAGCCGTCGACTTCCCCGATGAATCCGTGATTGGGAAATGGACCGTGAAAGAAAGAATCATCCTCAAGCCCGACGCCGCCAACCTCCTCTACACCCTCGACGGCGCGGCCCGCGGGGTCCTCTTTCTCGGCAACGGGACGGCGATCTCGAGCGCCAGCGGCAGCGTGGGCGTCGGCCAGGGCGCGTTGATCGTCTCGGACACCAACCAGAACGATGTTCGTCTCCTCGTCATGGCCGGGACGGGCACGGTGGTGCAACACATGTGGGATCCGGAAAACCAGGTCTGGTCGGATGAGCTCCGCTTCTGGCGCTACTGACCTCAAGTCCTTTAAATGGCGAACTTTGAGTTTTAGATTTTGAATTCCCATCCACCATCCCGGTTCTCAGGGTGGGCGGACGATAATTCAAGACTCAACCCTCAAAGCTCCTCCTCGATCGGCCTCTGATGGCGGTGTTCAGATCGTGAACAATCACTGTCAAGACACCCAATCTGTAGGGCTTTGGATGACCGATCGGAGAGACCCCTTGCGGCGCGCCGGGTCGAATCGGGGTGAAATGAGCTAATTCACGTATTGTCAAAGGTTTTTTAAGGTCGGCGCGGGCCTCTTGACGGTCCTATGGCTGGGGCCGCATGCTAAGAATGATGAAGTACCCAGAACTGCTGCCGCGGTCCTGCCCACTGAGGCGTTCCGAGAGGGGTTTCACCCTGCACGAGGTCTTGGTGGTCATCATGATCATGGCCCTGCTGCTGGCGATCGGGTATCCCATCCTGTGGCGCTCGAGGGTGCGTGCCAGGTTGCTGGGCGAGGTCAGGATGGTCCAGCAGGCGACCATGGTGGCGCGCGTCAACGCCGTCAAGAACAGCCGTCGGGTGGCCATGAAGGTCCTCGACGACAATGCGACCCAGGAGGGCGGCTTGATGGTTGCTTGGGTCGATGACAACGCCGACGGGCTGCAGACGGCCGGTGAGGAAGAGGTCGGGCGGTGGTTGGTCAAGGACGGCTATTACCTCACGCCGGACACGGGGAATCCCTTTCTCAAGCTGGCGGCCTCCGGCACGGCGCGCGGGGTCGTCTTCTTGCCCAACGGGACCACGATCGCCGACGCCAGCGGCGCGATCGGCGTCGGCCAGGGCGCAGTGATGGTTGGTGATCTCCACCTCAATACCATCCGGCTGATGATCCGCGGCGGCTCGGGAACCGTGACCCAGGAGATGTGGAACCCCTACGACGACGTCTGGTCGGAAGAGCTGAGATTCTGGAGGTACTGATGGGCGGCAGACCTCATGTCCACGAGAACAGCGAAGGCTTCACGCTAATCGAGATCCTCATCATGATGGTGATCCTCAGCTTCGTCGCCCTCGGCATCGCCGGTCTCTTCTCGCACGCGATGGTGGTCAACGCATCGGGCCACGACTATGCGCTGCTCGCGTCGGAGGCCCGCTTCGCCCTCGAGGCGCTGCAGGCCCGCGCCTTCACCGATTCGGCGCTCAACGACACCGGCGGCACGCCGCAGACGTGGACGCCGATCAACCAGAACTTCGTCATCACCTACACCGTCGAGGACTACATCATCCAGAACTGGACCGAGGCCAGCGGCGGCAGCTGGACCGAGGCGACGGCGGGCGAGACGCCGAACCTCAAGCGGATCTCGATGACCGTGAGCTCGACCAACCAGGTGCTGCGCGGCCGGCGGGTGCTGACCGTGACCAGCCTCAAAATCCCGGGATAAGACCATGCGGTTCAACGACAAGGGTTTCACGCTGATCGAGATGCTGGTGGTCATCGCGCTGCTGTCGATCATCATGATCGGCCTCCTCAACCTGCTCGACACATCGTCCAAGATCTCGGTGGTCGAGACATCGCTCGCAGACACCCAGGAGAACGTGCGCTTCGCGGCCTACCACATCATGCGCACCGCACGCATGATGGGTTCGGCGGCCCTGCCCTTCGCCGCCAACGTCGGTGGCTCCGATCAGTGGATGGCGGGCGAGCTCGTGTCGAACGTCACCGGCGGCACCGCCACCACGCCCTTCGGCAGCGTCGACGTCGTCGAGGGCTCGGACGTCCTCACCGTCAGAGGTTTGTTCGAGATCGCTCCCTTCTTCACCGACCGCACCGATCTCGGCTCTGGCGTCATCACGATCCGCGAGTCTGACGCCGGCGAGGTCATCAACGACAACTTCAACCTGGTCGACGTCAACGGTCTCGAGGGACGGGGCCTCTTCTTCGTCGGCCGCATGGACCAGGGCGAGTACGCGGTCGGACAGATCGCTGCCGGCTCGGCCTTCACCGGCACCGCGCCGGATCGCACGCTGGCCATCAACTTCGGGGCGGGCACCGCCCAGTGGAGCGGCCTCAACCGGTCAGGGACTTCGGTCACGCCCGTGACCTTCGACGTCTACCGGGTCGGGGTCTTCGAATCCTACACCTACTATGTGGCGCCGGACCGCACGCTGCAGCGGATGCGTGCTGACGCCACCGGTGCCTCCTCGGAGCCGGTGGCGGTGAACATCGGCAGCCTGCAGGTGGCCCTCGGGGTGGACAACAACAACGACAGCCAGGTCGACGCCTGGATGGCCGCCCCGACCGCGGCGCAGATCGCCGGTAACCGGGTCATCGGCATGCGCATCACGGTCCTCGGAAGGACCAGCCGCGAGGTTCCGGATTGGGTCGAGCCGGAAGTCACCTTCCAGGTCGAGGACATGGATGCCAGCCTGGTCAACCGCAATGCCAAGTGGCGACGCATCGAGGTCGCCGCGGCGCTGCGCAACTACCTGTTCTGACGGAGGCACGATGGAGATTCGAATCACCACCGTCGAAAGAGACCATGAGCGATCGGGCGAGCGCGGCGCCGCGCTCATCATGGCGCTGATGGTCTCGCTGGTGCTGGTCTTCCTCGGCATGGGGCTCCTCCTCCAGACCTCACTCGGTCTGCAGGCGGCGGGCACCGACCGCTGGGTGACCAAGGCGCTGTACGCGGCTGACGCCGGCGCCATGATGCAGATCGAGATGATCCAGCTCGGCGCCATCGGCACGCCGGGCTCCTTCGTCCTCGAGGACGACCCGAACCTCTCCGGCATGCTCAAGGGCCAGTTCACCGTCACCATCTCCGACTTCTGCGAGTCGCAGCCGGCGACCCCGGTGATCGCCAACGGCGTGCCGTCGTCATTTCCCGAATTTCAAACCCGTCACTTCCACCTCCGCAGCGATGCCGAGCGGACCATCGGCGGTCTCGCCGGCCTGACCCGCGCCGCGGTGGAAGCCGACGTCTCGTCCTTCCCGTTCATGGAGGACCAGTTCGTACCCGTGGACCTGTGTTACTGAGGCGGAGCTCGAGGGGGCTGTTATGAGATTGAACAAACTCTCCACAGCATGGCTGGCGCTGGCGATGGCCGCGCTGCTGGCCGGCACGGCGGTGGCCGACGACAGGGACTTCCTGCGCAAGCTGGCGGCACCTCCAAATCTGATCTTCATCCTCGACACCTCGAAGTCGATGGTGGGGAGCCCGGAGGAGCCCGGCTACCAGATGAACTCCATCGTCAAGTACGGGATGGTGCCGGGCGCCGGCGACGACCCGTACTCGCGCATGGGCATCGCCAAACGGGTGCTGCGCGAGTTCCTGGGCGACGTCACCGACGCCAACTACGTGCTCGCGGGCTACGCTCAGGCGCCGCCGGCGGCCCCGGGGTGGCCGATCCAGACCAAGCACTGGGTCTACGAGGGCATCGGCTTCTGGGACGACACGTTGGCGACGCCCGCCTACCGCACCGACCACTTCCACCTCATGGAGCAGAACTACACCTACCGCTTCGGCTATGCCGAGACCTTCACCGGCCTCTCGCTCGACAACCCCTCCGAGATCTACCAGGGCTCGATGATCGGCTTCAAGCCCTACTTCGATCCCTCGCTCGGCGCGGTCGATGTCCAGAATCGTTACGGACCGGTCCGCGCCTTCGACGCCGACCCGCTACTCCCCTATGACCTGATGCCGGTCTACTTCGGGAGCTGCATCTATGACGCGGTCGAAGACGAGACGCTGTGCGGGGACGGCCTCTTCCCCTTCTATGACACCGGCGCGCGCGACGGTATGAACAAGATGATCACCGACTCGTGGTACTACGGCAACCTCTCGACCAACCGCTTCGACAACTGCGTGCCCTGGAAGACGGTCGTCGACCCGATCCTCAGCCCCGACGACGGCTGCTTCGTCTCCTGGGAGGACAACACGGGGACCGTTCCCGGCCATGTCGGCAAGAGAGTCGATTACCGGCGCCGGGTGCGGCTCGAGATCCCGACCGTCAATCCCGTGGACGGCGCCGACAACCACGTGCTCAGCATCAGCGATCCTGACGGCGTGCCGATGAGCGGTGACGAGGTGCCGGTGGGCAACCGGCTGGAAGCCGACATCATGCTCGAGGACTACGACCTCGACGGCACCTGGGACGACGACTACGACGGAGACGCGGCCAACGACTGGGTGCTCTACGTCAACTCGGTCGAGCAGATCTCGCTGCGCGAGTGCGCCACGCTGCGCACCCCGACCTACACTCCGACCCCCTCCGACACCCCGACCCCGACCGATACCCCGACCGACACCCCGACCGTCACCAACACCCCCACCGACACCCCAGTCGCCACCAACACCCCGACGCCGGCGCCGCCCATCTGCGATGCTGTTGGTGGTCTCTACATCTCCGACGACCTCGACCGCTCGACGAGCGCTATGAACCGCATCAACCTCGAGGTCGACAACGAGACCGACTACCGCGCCTACCTCATCGAGACTCAGATCTTGTGGGACGACACCGAGTCGCAGTCCTCGGCCCCCTACATCAACTACCTGCGCTTCGATGGCATGTGCCAGGACCAGTACTGGCACGACAACATCACCAGCCATCCGTTCACGGGTATTGGGCCTCCCTACGCCGACCCATCTCCACCCGGCCACAACAGCGATTGCCTCGATTCCGAAATGTACATTCCGCCGCTGAGCGAGAGCAGTAACTACGACGACAACGACTGGGACGCCTATCTCAACACCGGCACATCCTGGATCGGCACGACCTGCGTCTCGCTGACCTTCAATTTCCCCGACTATGACGGCGGCGCCTTTGAATGTGTGCTCACCGATTGTGCGACCTACACGCTCCAAACCCCGACGCGGACGCCGACTGCGACTCCGCGACCGCCGACCAACACGCCGGACCCGTCGTGGACGAACACTCCGACCAGGACCAACACACCGCCTTCGGTGGCGACCAACACCCCGCCTCCGGCGGCCACCAACACACCGCCACCGGCGGCCACCAACACACCGGTGCCGGCGACACCGCCGCCGACCAACACCCCGGCGCCGACCAACACGCCGACGCCGAATGTCATCGAGTAGGGCGGGAGGTTGAAAATGACTATCAAACGACACACCGTTCGCCCTCAAGCCCACCGCGGCCTCCTGACCGCTGCCTGCGCTCTCCTCGTCCTTTGTTGGGCGGGGACGGCTGCGGCCCAGCTCCCGGGCGGCTCGCCGACCCAGATCTTTGTTGACACCTTCGATGCCGGCAGCGTCGACACATTTCCGGTCGCCTGGACCGAGTACCACTGGGACCCCTACGGCAGTGCCGGTGACTGGCTCCTCCAGAACAACGCGGATCTGTCCGCGATCAAAGGCCCCTGCCCGGGCGACACTCTCCGCTGGACCAGCGGTGGCTCCTTCTTTCTCCGCACCACCAACACGCATCTGCCGCCCGGAGCCGGTCAGAGCATCCTCTTCCCGGATGCGGTTTTGTCGGGCGGCTCGATCCCGGTCGCCGACCGGACCAACATCCGGGTCGAGTTCGACTTCGTCTTGAGGGACGATCCGGAGGGTCGGGCAGGTGTCGTTTGGGCCGCGAGCGACAGCAACGGCGACAATGTCGTCGATGACGGCTACCTGTTCCACATCGACGACATCCCCGACGACGGAGCCACTGGTTCCCTCTCAAACTACGTGCTCATCAAGCGCACCGCCGGCGTCGACACCGTCCTCCAGACCGGCGTCATCGATATGAACTTCGACCCGACGTGGCCCGCCGGCCGCGGATCTGTGTTCGAGGACTTCTGCTACCGGATCCGGCTCGACTACTACTGCGGCTACGTCCAGGTGCAGTTCAAGCAGTTCGACTGCGCCTCTGGCTCCTGTTCCGAGATCGGCTGGACGACTGCCATGACCTGGCTCTGGGACCCCTCCGACGGGCCGGAGCCGGCGGCGGGAGCGGTCGGCGTTTTCTCGGGCTCGAACAGCTCGTCCAGCACCACCTATAACTTCTTCGACAACGTCGAGATCTCGACCTGGGGCTCCTGCGGCACCCCCACCCCCGTGCCGACCGCAACGGCATTGCCGACCGCCACTCCCACCCCCGGGCCCGAGTGCAGTGAGTGGACGGCCTGGACCGACGAGAACGTCGAGCCCCTCAAGTTCAAGCTCCTCTACGAGGGCGGGCTCATCGATTACTCGGCCGGCCGCAACGTTCCGGCGCGCAAGATCGACGTCAACACGACCTCGCCCGATCCGCTGGACACCGGCACCTACTGCGACGGCTGGCGCCTGCTCGTCAACCTGCCGCTGCCGGTCATCGCGTCGGATCTGACCAAGGTCCGGCACTTCCTCGAGGACACTGCGACGGCCGTCGACCTGGTGTCGGACGGCGCCGGCACCTTCACCTGGTCGCCGGACTTCGACGAGGACGAGCTGAGCGGCACCTACAACCCGGTGCCGATCGTCGCCGACGGCGCGACCCCGATCGGCGCATCGCTGATGGACGCCTACGATTGGTATATCTCGGAGCGCCAGCCCGGCGGCCGGTGGGAGATCGACCCCCTCGCCGACTGCCGCAAGTGGTACGTGATTCTGATCACCGACGGTGCGGACACCTGTGCGACGCCGGGGACCTTCGCCTGTGATCCGAGCCAGGCGGCCGATCTCTTCGCCAACCCGGAGCAGGGCATCGAGCCGGTGCCGATCTTCACCATCGGCTTTTCCGAGGCCCTGGCCGCCGCGCCGCCACAGCTGACCTGTATCTCCGACAAGACCGACGGCGAGTACTTCGGTGCGCGCAACGCGAGGGAGCTCAAGAACGCCCTCTACGGCGTGCTCAACCAGCTCAACACCGACGAGGCGCGGGTCTTCACCCCCTTCAAGGTGTCGCCGCCGCCGTCGTCCAGAGGCGGCCCGGCGAGCCAGCAGGACTTCCTGGTCGTCTACCCCTTCTTCCAGGGCAAGCGAGAGTCGTCGCTGTGGCCGGGCAACCTCTACGGCTTCATGCTCGACGAGAGCCAGCCCACCCTGCCGGTCGACAACGACTGTGAGGTCGACGCCTCGCAGCTGGTGGTCGAGGCGGTGAGCGGTGACGAGTGGAATGCGGCGGCCAGGCTGTCCGCGCAGCTCGCCGCCTTCACCCCTGTCCGGCCCGTCATGATGTCGGCCTTCGACCTCAGCGGCGCCGGAACCGGCTGGACGCGCCACGATCTGACCGAGGTCACGACCAACGCGACGCTCCGCCTCTACCTGCAGACCATCATGGACGTCCCCGGTGGCGTCACCAACCTCGAGACCCAGGAGGTCGTCAACTTCGTGCGCGGCATCTGGATGGACAACGACACCGGTGCGACACCGGATCCGCGGACTCCTGCGAGACCGGACGGTTACCCCGCTCTCGGGGACATCTTCCACTCGCAACCGGTGGTCGTCAGCCCGCCCAACCGGTCGATGTTCTACTTCGACTACGGCTACGGCTCGGCCCACGACTACCCCTCCTTCATGGAGACCCACGCCAAGCGGCGGCGGGTGGTGGTGGCCGGCGCCAACGACGGCCTCCTCCACTTCTTCGACGGCGGCATCTGGGACCGTGACCGCTCTGGCACCGGCGAGACCTACCACGAACAGCACGACCTCGGCAACGGCTCAGAGCTCCTCGCCTTCATGCCGCACGCGGTGGCGAGAAAGCTCTACGGCATGACCTATGGCGAGACCCAGCAGTACATGGTCGACGGTCTGATCGCGGTCAGCGACGTCTTCATCGACCATGACGGCGACACCAACCGTGAGTGGCGGACGGTGGCGATCGCCACCATGCGCCGCGGCGGCCGCGGCATGGTCGGCCTCGACATCACCCAGCCCGACCCGATCGGATCGGCGCCCGATTACGAGCCGACGGTCCCCTCCGACCAGTTCCCCGACTGCATCGACGGCACCACCAGCGGCTGTGACGGCGATTATCCGATGGTCCTGTGGGAGTGGTTCGACACGGACGACGACGACGGGAACTGCCCATTGGGGCTGACGGGCGCCCAGTGCTCGCCCTTCTGGGATCTCGGCTGGACGTGGTCCAAGCCGGCCATCGCGCGCATTGCGGTCTACAACAGCTCCGATCCCACCAACCCGGATGACGAGTACGTCGCCTTCTTCGGCGGCGGCTGGGATCGCCAGCAGGCCGACTACACCGGCAACTTCATCTACGGCGTGAAGATCGACGACGGCAGCGAGGTCTACAAGGTCAACGTCGGTGTGTCGGCGCCCGGGAGCCCGACCGCGCTCGACTCCGACATCGACGGCTTCCACGACCGCATCTACTTCGGCGACTCCGATGGGAGCGTGTATCGAATCCAGTTCCCGGGTCCGGAAGACTCGGGCGCCACCGGCGGCGGCGCCGGGACCCTGACCCGGATCTTCGATTTCCGCACGATCTCCTCGGGCGGCCCCGGCTTCAACGACCGACAGCAGTTCTTCACCCGGCCGGTCACGGTGCCCGCCCTCTTCGACGGGTCCGGTTACACCTGGGCGGTGGCCCTCGGCAGTGGCGACCGCGCAGACCTCGACTTCTACGACGACGTCGGCTTGCCGGTCGATCACTTCTACTTCCTGCTCGACGTGGGCGACACTGACACCCGCAACAAGAACGATCTCGTCGCCATCAACTACGACGAGCTCGACGGCGACTTCGACTGCGAGAACTCGGCCCTCGACCCCGCGAACGGAAACTACGGCTGGTACCTCAGCCTGCGGCCCAACGAGAAGGTGGTCTACGACGCCACGGTCATCAACGGCCACGTCCTCTTCCCGACCTTCGACCCGACGCCGAACGTCTTCGCCACCCACAACGTGCCCGACGAGTGCATTCCGTCGGCCGGCGGGCCGACCCCGACCCCCACGCCGACGCCCAACCTGGCCCTCGGCGAGGAGATCATCTGCAAGGCCGCCGGCATCGGCCGTGCCTATGATCTGTGGTTCGAGTGCGGCCTCGGCGACTACAGCGAGAACGACGACATATATACTGGTGTCGAGGATTACACGATCGGAGGGACAACCTACGTGACCTTTACCGAGAGCAAAGCGACGGAGGGCGAGACCGAGGAGTTCCCGAACGTCACCGGCCATGTGGTGACCAACTGGCGGCAGGACTGAGCCATGCCGCGGGTTGTGCAGAGCCTCGCGCTCGTGCTGCTGATCGCCGGTACGGCGGCGGCGGTGGACATCACCATGCGTGACGGCACCGTGATTACCGCCGAGAGCTACCGGCTGACCGGCTCCTACATCATGATCACGCTGCCCAACGGCGCCCAGGTGGCCTACGACGTCGCCGACGTCGACCTCGACGCGCTGCGTGCGGCCGAGGCCGCCGCAGCCGGCCCCCCGGATGCGGAGGCGGGAAAGGCCGCCGGGGCGGAGGGCACGCTTTCGGGCAACCGGAAGCTCAAGGACGCGTCGACCGTCGGCGAGGACGACGGCTCGAGCCTCAAGATCACCGACCGCGATGTCCGCCACGTACGCGGCAGCGGCGTTCTCGGCGAGGGTGAGGAGGCCGACGAGGGCACGGGCTCGGAAGGCGGCGTCCCGGAGGGCTATGAGCAGGGGGGCGGCGTGGTTCTCAACAGCATCCGCGTCAGCCCCGCCGGCGAAGGACGCTGGACGGTCGAGGGCGAGGTCGTCAACCGCACGCCGGCCATGGTCAACAACGTCCGCGTCCAGCTGCAAGCGGCTGCCGCGGTCCCGGGAGGCCAGCCATGGCAGGGCGAGGTGATGGTGAGCAGCGCCCTCGGCCCGGACGAGAGCGGTGTCTTCACCCACAGCTTCGCGGCCGAGGTGGCCGAGGGGAAGGCCCAGCCCGACGTGCGCGCGAGCGTGATCTGGATGCGGCGGGAGACGAGGCGTGAACCCGACTTCAGGCCGACTCAGAACTGGGGCGGAGGCGCGGGCCACCCCGGCAATTTGCCGGTGCAGACCGGCGGGGTGACCGGCGCCGACGTCCGGCCGCAGCCGACGCCCATCGAGTAGCGATGGCGAACCGCAAGGCCGTGGTGGCGGTCGCCATCGGGCTCGTCGTGGTGGTCGCGGCGGGCCTGTGGCTGTGGCGCGTGTGGCAGGCCAATCGGCCGTTGCCGGAGCCGCAGCAGGTGACGATTCCGGACGCGATCCCCGTGGACACGATCGATCTCGCCTCGCCCGATCTCGATGTGCTCCTGGTCGGCATGCGCGGCACCCCCAACCCGAGCTACACCGACTGGTCCTGCCTCCTCGAGTGCCGCGAGCGCGAGGGCTGCCGGGCCGATATCCAGCTCAGCGTCGAGTACCGCTCCGAGGGTGAGCCGCAGACGCTCATCCTCGCCGGGCGCCTCGACGGCGAGCTCGGCGAGGTCATGCGGGTGGGGCGGGTCCAGCGACCGCCGGTCACCGTCGATTCGGCGCGGGGCAACTACACCTCGCACCTGGTCCCGTGGGAGGACCGGTGGGCGGCCCTGATCGATCACGAGGCCCTGGCAGCAGGTTTTCAGGCAGCGTTGTCATGAGCGGCGATCTCTCTGGATTTTCGATGTTCGAACTGTTCCAGGCCGAGGCGGTCGCGCAGGCGGCGGTCTTGAACCAGGGGCTGCTGGCGCTGGAAGCCAATCCGCAAGACACCTCGCACGTCGAACCCCTGATGCGCGCGGCGCATTCGATCAAGGGTGCGGCGCGCATGGTCGACGTGGAAGCGGCGGTGCGCATAGCGCACACCATGGAAGACGGTCTGGTCGCGGCACAAGGCGGGAAGATCGTGCTGGATGTCGCACATGTGGATCTGCTCCTGCGCGGCGTCGACATGCTGGTGAACATCGGGAGCGCTGCGGATATCGATGCCTGGTCGACGCAGCACGCCGACGAGGTCGAT
>JBFFBV010000039.1:0-34685 GCA_041560205.1 Candidatus Sulfomarinibacter sp. | reverse complement strand
TTCCGCCCACCCGCCCAGTTAAGAGTCAAGAGTCGAGAGTCAAGGCCTGCTGGCTGGTGATTCGCTGGTCAGAACGCCTTTACTCTTAACTCTTAACCTTTTACTCTTCACCTCCGGGTTGGAGGAGTATTGAACGGAACTTTCGACAAAGTGGACTCGGAAGGCGGCATCACCGAGTGGCGCCACCGGGGGAACGGCCTCACTGTCCTGACCGCACCAACCCCGGTGGCCCCGGTGGTCGGCTTCGGGATCGTCTACCGGGTGGGCTCGCGCCACGAGCTGCCCGGCCACACCGGCGCGACCCACATCCTCGAACACCTGATGTTCAAGGGCACCGAGCGCTTCAACCGTGACAAGGGCACCGAGGCCGCCCGCGAGCTCCACCGCGTGGGGGCGTCCTTCAACGCCACCACCTGGCTCGACCGGACCAACTACTACGAGATCCTGCCGGTCGATCGGCTGGAGCTCGCGGTCGATATCGAGTCCGACCGCATGCGCGGCGCCCTGGTCCGTGACAGCGACCTCGAGAGCGAACGCACGGTGGTGCTCAACGAGCTCGATGCGGGCGAGAACGACCCCTTCGACCTGCTCATGAAATCGTCCTTCGCGATGGCCTATCTCGAGCACCCGTACCGTCACCCCACAATCGGCTGGAGAGACGACGTCGAGCGGATGAGCGGCGAGGTGCTGCGAGGTTTCTACAACACCTTCTATCACCCCGACAACTCGACCGCGATCGTGGTCGGAGATGTCGACGAAGCGACGGCCCTTGAGGAGGTGGAACGCGGTTTCGGCGGCCTCGGGCCGGCGCCTGGCCCGATTCCCGATGTGACTATCCGCGAGCCCGAGCAGCGGGGGGAGCGGCGCTTCGACATCCACCGCGCGGGTGAGCTCGGCAACCTGGTCCTCAGCTGGCACATTCCCCCGGCCCTGCACGAAGACCTCCCGGCGCTGTCGGTTCTGACGCAGATCCTGGGCGACGGCGTCACCTCGCGCCTCTATCAGCGGCTGGTCGAGAGCAACCTTTGCCTCGGTGTCCACGCTTACGCCATGGAGCTCCACGACCCGGGCTTGTTCCAGATCTTCGCGACCATCTCGCCCGGCGTCGAACACCGCGAGGTAGAGGATGTAATCCGCAGTGAGGTCGCGGCGGTGGCTGCGGCGCCGCCGAAGGCCGACGAGGTCGCCCGGGCACTCGCCCAGAGCCGCACCGATCTGGCCTTTCACCACGAATCGCCGGGGCAGATTCTGGGTGGCGTCACCGAGGCCGTGGCGATGGGGGATTGGCGTCGTTTCGTGCGCGAGCTCGACCTCGTCAGGTCGGTCGACGCCAGTGATCTCGAGCGAGTTGCAGCAACCTATCTGACGGACCACAACCTGACGGTCGGCTGCTTCGTGCCTGAAAAGAGCCCGGAGTCGGCATGATGGGATCGAGGGTGCCGTTTGCAGAGCGGGTCGAAAGTCGCGAGCTGCCGGGTGGAGCGCAGCTCGTGGTGCTCGCCAACCCGCACGCGCCGACCGCGACGATTGCCGGCACGCTGCACGCCGGCCCGGCCTACGCCACCGATGGGCGATTCGCGGTGCCCGGCCTGGCGGCGGCGATGCTCGACCGAGGCACCGCTGACTTCGACCGGCTCGGGCTGGCGCGCGAACTCGAGGATCACGGGCTGCAGCTCGTCATCCGTGCCTCGGCGGGCTCTCCGACCATCGTCTCCTTTTCGGCTCAGGGCCTGGCTGAGGAGCTGCCGCGCCTCGTGCGGCTCCTGGTCGAGGTGCTGCGGCGCCCGAGCTTCCCCGCCGGGGAGCTCGACAAGCTTCGCGAACAGGTCCTGGGGAGCCTCGCGCGCGAGCGGCACGAGACCTCGGCGCGGGCCTTCGCCGCACTGACACGGGGCCTCTACCCGGAAGGCCACCCACTTCACCGGCGGCCGATCGAGGTCCGAGAGCGCGAGCTCAGGTCGCTGCACCGCGACGAGTTGGAGAAATTTCACGCCGCGGCCTACAACCCAGCCACCCTCGTCCTCGCGGTCGTCGGGGACGTCGAGGCGGGAGGTGTGGCGGCGCTCTTTGAGCAGGAGTTCGGCGATTGGGAGGGAGGCAGACCGGCGCCTCTGGAGGTGGCTGGAGCTGGTGAGGCTGGATCGGTGGAGGAACGGATCCACATCGCGGATCGGCCGAACATCGATGTCTTCCTCGGTCATGCGGCGGGGCTGCTCCGCGGGCAGCCGGACTACCCGGCGGCGGTCCTCGCCAACTCGTGCCTCGGCCAATCCACCCTGACCTCGCGTCTTGGGGTGGCGGTGCGTGACGGTGCCGGGCTGACCTATGGGATCTACAGTCGCTTTTTCGGTACCCTCCACGTCGCCGGTCCGTGGGCCGTATCGCTCGGTGTGTCGGCGGCCAACGTCGATCGCGCGGTGGAGCTGAGCCGCCAGGTGATCTCGACCTACGTTCATGAGGGCCCTTCCGAGGCCGAATTGGCGGACGAGCGCTCGGCCCTGGCCGGTTCCTACCGCGTCGGTCTCGCGACCAATGCGGGCGTTGCCAGGGAGCTGGTGACCTCCCTGTCGGCGGGCGAGCCGGTTGCGCGCCTCGACCGTTTCCCCGAGGAGCTCCTCGCGATCGACCGCGACCAGGTCATGGAGGCCATCCACACCCACCTCCACCCCAAGCAGCTCCTCATGACCGCCGCCGGCGACTTCGAGAGCTGAGGCCCTCGAAGTTAAGAGTTAAGAGTAAAGAGTAAAGCTGAACTCTAATTGCGCATGGCTTGCTGGGAAGGACACTTGACTCTTCACCCTTTACCCTTTACTCCGTCGCCGGCGCAGCCGGTGACGGCCTCAGTCCCAGTCGATCATCAGGTGGTGGAGCGAGCAGTCGAGGATGGGACGGAGACGATCGTCGATGATCTTCTCGACCTCGCGGAGGCGGTGCCTGCGTGAGGCGTGCAGCAGCACGAGATGTCGGCACCCCAGCCGCTCGACAGCAGCCAGCAGATCCTCGAGGTGCATGTGGCCGTATCGTGTCGCGCGCTGACGATCGCCGGGGCGGTAGAACGAGCACTCGATGAGCAGCACCTCCGCCTCCAGAGCCTCCTTTTGGGTGTCGAATATCCCGGGGCCGCAGTCGGCGCAGTAGGCGAGGATGTTGGCCTCGGTTGCCTCGGTGACGGTTTCTCCTGCACGGCGGCGACGCGCAATCTCCTCGCCGGGGAGGTCGCTGAGCTCCGGAATCAGGTGCTGGCGGCGCCACAGGAGGCGTGACCCCAGGGTCGGCACCCAGTGGTCGGTTGGAAAAAAGACGAGGTCGATATCCCGTCGGAGGGGCTGGCGATCGTCGGCCTCAACCGACACGACCTCGATCTCGTAGGCGTCGCCGCCCTCGAGGCGGGCGTGGGTGGAAAGCAGTGTTTCGATGTCGGTGGCGATGGCCTTGGGTACGAGCAGCCGCGCGGGGCCCATCGACTGGAGGTGGCGCTGACTCGCCCAGTAGGCGAGCCCGCCGAGGTGGTCGGCGTGACCGTGGCTGACCAAAACCGTCTTCATCGCCGGCAACGCGCGGTGGGCGCGCCCGGCGTCGAGGGCGAGATGGAGCTGGGGGAGCAGAATCAGCGACCCTTCGCCGGCACGGGAGCCGCCGACGATCACCAGCTCACCCCACGAGGTGTCGAGCTGGAGGCGGCGGAGGCCGGAGGATTTCACCTGGCCGACTGGACGAGGAAGAAGCCGGGCTCGGAGCGCGTGTCAGGAAGATCGATGCGCAGCGTCCAGCGACTCTCTGGGTCCAGGGTCGTTGTGAAGGTCTTCGAACCGAGAGAGGTGTGCTCGGCGCCGAGCAGCTGCACCCCGATCTCGTGCGTGCCCGAAGGGGTCACGACCACCCTTCGAACGGTGCCGCGTCCCTTGCGCTTGAAGCCGAGAATGCCCTTGGACGCAAAATCGAAGGGAACTTCGGCCAGCGCCTCACCGTCGAGGGTGATCACGACCAGGCCGGCGCTGAGGGGTGAATCGAAGGAGAGGGTCACTCGGGCGATGCCCGGCTCGGGCGTCGGGGTCGGGGGGGCAACGGCGGCGGCCTGGGTGCTCCCCGTCTTCCGGCTCGTCCGGCTGGCCGTGGTCTGGCGAGCCCGCGCACGCTGGATCCGCTCTTCGGAGAGCTCGAAGTAGGAGCCGGCGATCTCGTCCAGCGGGTCGAGCTCGAGGGCCCTGCCAAAGATCTCCTTGGACTCGACATAGCTGCCGGATCGGTACAGGCGGCGGCCCTCGGTCACCAGCTCCGCGACCATCCGCTGGTTTTCAGCGCTGGTGCGTTCGACCTCGATCGCTGCGGAGATCTCGCGCGCCAGCTCGCGGACGGCCGGCGAGCTCGGGACCTGGTCGAGCGCTGCCAGGATCGAGCCGCGCGCACCGCTCAGGTTGCCGCCCTCGAAATCTGCCCGCGCTGCGTGGATCGAGCGGACCACCGAGTTGAGGTTGCGGATGGATGCCACGGAGGGGGCCGCGAAGGGGCCGCGATCGATCCTCGAGCGGAGGCCGAGAATGCCGAGTGCGGTGAGCACGATGACGGCGATGATGATGCTCCAGGCCCACCGCGTCTCGACCTCCCACTCGGCCCACTCGGGAAGGTGGATCTTCTCCCGGAGACCCTTCACGATCCCGGCCATTCGCGACGGCCGTGCGGCCGCCGCCTGCGGCGAGCTGCCGTGAATGCGGGTCGCGAGATCGGGCTGGTGGATGCCCGTGCTGCCGGTGTCTTCCGGATCTCGTTTGACGAGCGAGCGGGCGAGGGCGCCCAGCACCTTGGCGACCTCACCGCCGGTCTGGAATCGCCGCTCGGGGTTCTTCTCGAGGCACTTGAGGACGATCGGGTTGAGTGCTGCAGGGATCTCCTCGCTGATCGTCGACGGAATCGGGCTCGGCTCCTGAACGATGCGGAGGGTGACCTCGTGCATGGTGTCGCCGCCGAAGGGGCGCTGGCCTGTGAGGAGGGTGAAGAGGACGACGCCGAGCGAAAAGATGTCGGAGCGGCCATCGACGACCTTGCCCGTGATCTGCTCGGGCGACATGAAGTTGGGTGTGCCGATGAACTGCCCGTCGACCGTGAGGTTGGAGGTCTCGAGGCGGGCGATGCCGAAGTCGGTGATCTTGGCGGTGCCGTCGGCCGTGAGGATGATGTTGGCGGGTTTGACGTCGCGGTGCACGACGCCGAGCGAGTGGGCGTAGTCGAGGGCGACCGCGACGTCGGCCACGATCCGCGCCGCCTCGGACGGCCGGAAGACGTGGCCGCTGGTAATGAGCTGCTTGAGGTCACGCCCTTCGACGTGCTCCATGGCGATGTACATCAGACCCGTCTCGGGGTCCTCGCCGACGTCGTGGACGGTGACGATCCCGGGGTGGTTGAGCCGCCCCGCCGCCCGCGCCTCGCGCACGAAGCGCTCGCGGAACTCGTCGGCGAACTCGGCGTCGAGGTCGACCCTCAGGGTCTTGAGCGCCACCAGGTGGTCGATGATCGGATCGCGGGCGAGATAGACGACCCCCATCGCCCCCCGGCCGAGGGTTTTTTCGATCTCGTAGCGACCGATCTTCTTTTCGGACATCGCTTCAATTGTATCCGTATCCGTGCCTGTCTCGACGCGGCGCGCGAGGTGCCACTCTTCGCATTGTTTGCCCTCATCGGTCTTCCAAACTGGAAAACGACGAATTCAGACAATGCGAAGAATGGCACCTGAGTCGTCCAAGCACCAACGCGCTCGAAATCGGCGGCCGCCACCTGTGCTGCCCCCTGCAAATGGCCGCAATGCCCTTCTGACATCCAACCGGCCGAAACGACGCGCTGCGGGAGCGCGCAGACAAGCATGCCCGCAGGCACGATCCTTGCTGGTATGTGCCGTTGGGCCAACTGGCTGACGGGGGAAATATGGAAAATCTTCAGGCTCGAGGGGACGAAAAGGCGATCGATCGCGCGGCGGCTCGGCTCGGCGAGATCCAGCGGGCCGTGTCCGAGGTCGTGGTGGGGCAGGATCGACTCGTGGAGTCGCTCCTGGTGGCGATGCTGTGCCGCGGGCACGTCCTCCTCGAGGGCGTGCCGGGTCTCGCCAAGACCCTCACCGTGAGGACGCTGGCAGGTGTCATCGGCGGCAGCTTCCAGCGGCTCCAGTTCACGCCCGATCTGCTGCCGGCGGACGTCACCGGGACCCAGATCTTCGACCCCAGAACCTCGCAGTTCGTCCCACACCGTGGTCCCGTGTTCTGCAACCTCGTGCTGGCGGACGAGATCAACCGTGCGCCAGCCAAGGTCCAGTCCGCCCTGCTCGAGGCAATGGAGGAGCGGCAGGTGACGATCGGCGACACGACGCACGATCTCCCGAGCCCCTTCGTGGTCCTGGCGACCCAGAACCCGATCGAGCAGGAGGGGACCTACCCCCTGCCCGAGGCCCAGCTCGACCGCTTTCTCTTCAAGGTGCTGGTCGACTACCCGGCCCCGGAGGAGGAGCGAAAGGTCCTCGAGTACCACCTGGCGGAGTCGTTCCCCACACCGCGCGAGCTGAGCTCGGTCGAGGAGTTGCTGGGGCTCGAACCGGTGGTGCGCGAGGTCTACCTCGATGAGCGCATCCGGTCATACATCGTCAACCTGGTGACCGCGACCCGTGACCCTGCCGAAGTCGGGCTCGGCGATCTGGTGCCGCTGCTCGCCTTCGGCGCCTCGCCGAGGGCCTCCATTGCCCTCGCCATCGGCACCCGCGCACTGGCGCTGGTGCGCGGCCGCGCGTATGTGACGCCCGAGGACGTCAAGGAGCTGGCGCCGTCGGTGATGCGTCACCGGCTGGTCCTGACCTACGAGGCCGAGGCCGAGGGCGCGACCGTCGAGGAGATCATCGAGCGAATCCTCCTCGCGGTGGAGGTTCCTTGATCCCCGCGTCCGCGTCCGTGCCCGCGTCCGTAATCGAGGTGGCATTTGCCTTTTAACCTCGCCTCCTACTTCGGCCGGCCCCGACCGCAGGCGACGAACGGCGATGCGAGCGCGGAGCTCCGCGCCCAGGTACGTCGTCTCGAGATCCGGGCTCGGCAGGCCATGGAGTCCGGTCTGACGGGTCAGTACCAGAGCGCCTTCCGCGGGCTGGGCCTGGAGTTCGAGGAGGTGCGCGAGTACCGGGCCGGGGACGATGTGCGCACCATCGACTGGAACGTGACCGCCCGCTCCGGCTTCCTTCACGTCAAACGCTACCGAGAGGAGCGCGACCTCAACGTCCTCCTCCTCGTCGACCTCTCGGCCTCCACGCGCTTCGGCTCCAAGGTGATGACCGTGCACGACCTCATCGCCGAGGTAGCGGGTCTCTTCGCCCTGGCTGCGGCACGCCGGGACCGGGTCGGGGCGATCCTTTTCGATGATGGCGTCCGTACCGTGATCCCGCCCCGCCTCGGCTGGAGGCACGGTCTGCGGGTGGTCCGCGAGGTGCTCGGGGCGGAGCCCCGGGGGCGCGGCACCGCCCTCGATCAGGCGGTGCGGGCGGCCGGACGCATGCTGCGCCGACGGGGAGTGGTCATCATTCTCGCCGACCAGACCTGCGGCCTGCCGCGACGCGAGCTGGTAGCCCTGGCCGGGCGCCACGAGGTCGTGGTCGTTCGTCTGGGAGACGACCTGCTCGAGAGCGGACTGGATGGGGTGAGCCTTCCGGTGGTCGACGCCGAATGCGGCGACCGCGGCGTCGTCCGGGGTAAGGGAGCGGTTGAACGGCACGATCCGCCGCCGGGTGTGGACCTGATCGAGCTTCACACCGGTGAGGACTATCTGCCGGCGGTGCGCGCGATGCTCGAGCGAAGGGAGCGGCGGCGTGCGCACTGAGCTCGCTGTCGTTGTCCTGTTGGCCTTCCTTTCGGCGGCCGTGGCCGGTTCTGCTGCGCCGGCGGATCTCGAGGTGTCGGTGCCGGAGGCCTCGTTCAGGGTCGGGGACCGGGTTCCCCTGCGAGTCATGGCCCGGGGCGGGGAGGATCTGATGTGGGGCGAGCTCCGGGTCGGGATCGAGAACGCCGGCCCGTGGGCCGTGGTCGAGGCGCCACGCGAGGTGACCGGCACCCGTCCGCCGGCCTGGGAGATGGTGCTGGCGCCGATGGCGATTGGTGAGCTCGCTCTGCCCTCCCTGGCGGCTGGCGTGCGTGACGCCGACGGTGAGGCGACCGAGGTCGCGGCGGCTGATCCACCCACCGTCAACGTGCTTTCGATCCTGCCCGCCGAGGAGGAGGCGCAACCGGCGCCGTTGCGTGACCCGGTGGGCGTGAGCGGTTTCCCCTGGGAGTGGGTGCTGCCCCTGGCGGTGCCGGTTCTCGGGGCTGCTGCCGCGCTCGCCTGGTGGGGCCGTCGACGTCGCGTGACGGGCGTTGGCGGGGTGGCGCCGGCGTTGGCGCCCTTTGACGAGCTCTCGGCCCTCCTCGATCGGCTCGAAGGGCGCGTTGGTCGGGAGCCTGCCGAAAGCATTTGCGACCGCCTTGCCGGCGGCCTGCGCCACTATCTGGAGCGTGCGAGCGGGAAGCCGGCGGAGGAGATGACCTCCTTCGAGCTTCGCGTGCTGGCGCGTCACCTCGAGTGGCCGGACGCCGTCCAGCGCGGCATCCAGACGGTGATGTCAATGGCCGACAGAGTTCGCTTCGGGCGCTTCCCGGTCGACGACGGCGAGCTGCGCCGCGCCATCGATTCGAGCCGCGAAACGGCCAAGCACCTCGAGGACTCCTTGACGGTGGACGAGGAGGGAGCGGTCGAGCTGGAGGCGGCGGGATGATGCGCTTGGCGGTGCCGTTGTGGCTCTCGCTCGGCGGAGCCGGTGTGGTGGCGGCGGCGCTGTGGCTGCTCCGCCGCCGCTGGCAGCGCTATCCCTTTCCGATCGCCGGCCGAAGCAGAGGGCGCCGGTTCTCGCGCCTCAGCTGGACCACCCTCGCCGGGACGATGGTGGCCCTGGCCTTCGCGCCGCTCGCGGTATCGCTCGCCCGGCCCCAGGAGGTGCTTTCGCGCCAGCTCGAGCACGCGGAGGGGGTCGACATGGTCATCGCCCTCGACATTTCGGGGTCGATGGCGGCCCTCGACTTCCAGCCCACCGACCGTCTCGGGGTCGCCAAGGAGACGATCGCCGACTTTCTTTCCCGCCGGCCGCACGATCGCATCGGGCTGGTAGTCTTCGCGGGAGCGGCGGTGACCATTTGCCCCTTGACGCTCGACCACGAGGTGGCTGGCCACCTCCTCGAGCAGGTCAAGCTGCGGACCCTGCCCGATGGGACCGCCATCGGACTCGGGCTCGGCACCGCGGTCAACCGGCTGCGGGCGTCGACCTCGGATTCCAAGGTGGTGGTCCTGGTCACCGATGGCTCCAACAACGCCGGCCAGCTCGACCCGCGGACCGCGGCCGAACTCGCCCGGGACGAGGAGATCACCGTGCACACGGTGCTGGTCGGCAGGGGCGGCAAGGTGCCGATCCCGGTGTGGATGCGCGACCCCCGCACGGGCCGCGAGTTCTCGCAGATCCAGAACGTCGAGGTCGACATCAACCCGGAGCTGTTGGCGGAGATCTCGCGCAGCACCGGCGGCACCTCGTTTCGCGCCCGCGACCCGGAGGCATTGGCCGACGTTTTCTCCGAGATCGACGAGATGGAAAAGACGGTCTTCAGCTCGACCCGCCTCGTCCGTTATCGAGAGCGCTTCGAGCCCTGGGCCCTGGCCGCACTGGTGCTGCTCGCGGCAGGGGTCGTGCTCGAGGGCGTGGCCGGGAGGACGCCGTGGTGAGCTTCGCCGAGCCCGCGCGCCTCGCCCTTCTGGCTCTGCCCACGCTGGCGGTGGCACTCGCGCTGTATCGGTATCGCCGACGACTCCTGCAGCAGCGTCGGCTCGCCTCCCCCGGCGTTTGGCGCCGGCTCATGGGTGGTATTCCCGCAACGGGTGTCGCGAGGCTGATCACATGGTGCGGCGCGGCCGTGCTGTTGGTACTGGCGATCGCGAGGCCGCAGTGGGGCGAGCTCCCGGCTGAGGAGACGGTGCGCACGAGGGACCTGGTGGTCGCGCTCGACGTCTCCGATTCCATGCTCTGCGAGGACCTCCGTCCCTCGCGGCTGACCCGCAGCACCGAGGCCCTGATTCGGCTGCTGCCCCAGCTCGAGGGCAACAGGGTGGCGGTCGTGGTCTTTGCCGGTGAAGCCTACGCGCTCGTTCCTCTGACCACGGACCTCAGCGCGGTCGCGGTCTTTTTAGAAGGTGTCGGCCCCGGCATGGTGGCCCTCCCGGGCTCGAATCTGCAGAGCGCCGCCGACGGCGCCTTGAAGCTTCTCCCACCCGAGGGTGAGGGACGCGTGCTGCTCCTCTTCACCGATGGAGAGAACCTCCAAGGGGACGTGAACATGGCGACAACGGCGCTGTCGGAGGCCGGGGTCGGTCTCCTCGGGATCGTCGCGGGGACCGAACGGGGAGGACCCATCCCGGAGCGGGACGAGCGCGGCGCCGTGCACTATAAGCGCGACCAGAACGGCCAACCGGTGGTCACCCGCGCTCACCCCGAGGTGCTGGCGGAGATCGCGAACATGGTCGACGGCGAGATCGTGTCCCTCGGTGACCCCGAAGTCGTTCGCGAGATCGCGGACGCGGTGGCGCGCCTGCGCACCCGCGAGGTCGAGGAGACCCGCAACGTTCGCAAGGTCGAGCGCTTCCCGATCTTCCTCGTCGCCTCGGCGGTCCTGCTCGTCGTCGGTTTTGCCCTGTCGCCGTGGCGGCGTCTGGCGACTGCAGCTGCGGTGATCGTGATCGCCCTGCCGGCAATGGTCTCCGCACAAGATGTTTCCCCGGCTACTTCAGCACCGCGGGTCGAGGCGCCGCCGGCGACCACCGACAGTCCTGCTGCGGAAGGCCCCCTGCCCCGCGCCTCGTGGTGGCAGCGGCTGATCCCGGGCGGCAGCCGCCGGTTGGCCCGGCGCGGCGCGGCCGAGTGGAGGGAGCAGGATCTCGAAAGGGCAACGGCCTCCTTTGCCGGGGCTGCGGAGCTGGATCCCGAAACACCCGAGAGGCTGTACGACCTCGGTACGGCCCTTGCCGCCGGCGGGCGGCTCGAAACCGCGACTCCGCTGCTCGATGCGGCGGACAAAGGCGGGGTGGCGGGCGCCGCCTACAACTCCGGCACCGCCGCCCTCGTACAGTCGCAGCCCGACGCCGCCCTCGAGTGGCTGCGGCGTGCGATGCTTGCCGACCCCGATGATCTCGCGGCCAAGCACAACTACGAGCTGGCGCTGAAGATGCGCGAGCAGCAACAACAGCAGGAGCAGCAACAGGACCAGCAGGACGAGCAACAGGACGAGCAGCAGCAGGAACAGGAGCAGCAGGAGGACGGGCAGCAACAACCGACGCCAACTCCCTCGCAGGGTCAGCAAGCCGCACCCACGCCGACGCCGAATCCGAACCAACCGCTGTTTGCCGCCCTCGAGCGGGCGGAGGCCGAGGCACGGGAAGCGCTGCGCTCGCCGACGCCGAAGGCGGGCAAGGTGGAGAAGGACTGGTGATCCGTCGGCTCCTTGCCGCTGCCGCCTTGATGGCGGCCGGAGCGACGGTCGTGGCGGCTGCAGAGCCCAGCCTCGAGGTGCAGCTCGATCCCCGAAAGTTCGGGATCGAGGACGCCGCCTTGCTGGTGGTGCGGGTCCTCGAGCCGGAGGGGACGCCCGAGGTGGATCTCGGGCCGCTCGAGAACCTGGAGGTCATCTCGGGGCCGTCGACCAAGACCGAGTTCTCGTGGATCAATGGCGCATCCACCAGGTCCGTCAGCTTCAGTTATGTCCTGCAGGGTCTCGAGGTCGGTGGCGCCGCCGTCGGACCGGTGACGGTGAGCATCGACGGGGCCGAGCTCGGGTCCGAGATCCTGAGGGCCGATGTCGTGCCCGGCAGCATCCTGCCGCAGCGGCCGCAGCGTCGGCCGGGACGATTCCCCTTCGATCCCTTCGAGGACTTCGCGCAGCGTCGCCAGCCGAGCCGCTCGGTGCGTGTGATCCTGAGGCAGCTCGTGGATGACCGGCAGGTCGTGCTCGGCGAAGCGGTCAGGGCGACCATTGTCCTCGACACGACCTCGGGCGGTGTCGACGGCTTCGAGTGGGTGACGGCGCCCTCGTACCCGGGTTGGTGGGCGCAGAGGGTCGAACCGCCCGAGCGGGTCACCGGCGAGGTGGTCGAGGTCGACGGCCTTCGTTTCAACCGCTTCGTGGTCGCTCGCCACGTGCTCGTCCCCCTCCGCACCGGGCAGCTGGAGGTGCCGGCTGTGGACGCCAGAATCGCTTTCCGCTCCGCCAGCCTCTTTGGCCCGCAGCAGGTGGTCGAGCGATCGACCGATCGGATTGCAGTCGAGGTCTCGCAGCGTCCCCGCCCGCCCGAGGGCTACTCCGGGGCAGTGGGCGATCTTCGCTATCGGGTCAGCCTCGAACCCGAGACGATCGAATTCGGAGACTCGGCCGTGCTGACCGTCGAGCTTCGCGGGACCGGGAATCTGCCGCTGGTGGAAGCGCCGGCCCAGTGGCCGGCGTGCGTCGACTGCGAGAGCTATCCCCCCGAGGAGGCAAGCGATGTGACCGTGGACGACGCCGGAATCCACGGCAGCCGTGCCTGGCACACGACGCTGGTGCCGCGACGCGCCGGGGAGATCGAGCTCGACCCCGTGATCCTGGCGGTCTTCGATCCGGCGGTGGGCCACTACCGGAGGCAGACCCTCGGACCGCTCCGGCTGACGGTCAATCCGCCCCCGGCAACCCCCACTCCAGTGGTCGTCGAACCCGAGCCGGCCGTCGCCGACGTCGATGCGACCGGGACCCCTCCGGGCGAAGGTGATGCCGCACCAGGCGTGCCGCTGTGGGTGTGGATCGTCGCAGCCCTCGCCGTTGGAGCCGCCTTCGGCGGTGTGGTCCCACTGCTCGTGGCGCGCCGGCGGAGGGGCGAGCTGCCCCCGCGACGGGCAGACGAAAGCCCCGCGGAGAGGGCGCGCGAGCTCCAGGTCGCTCTCGAGAGGTGGTGGATGGACGCGCGAGCGCGGAGCAAGGGCCGCGCACTCGAGGGGGAGATGCAGCAGCTGCGCCGCGAGCTCGAGGCGATCAGGTTCGCCCCGGGACGCGCGGATCACACCGAGACCGTCATCGAGCTCGAGGAGCGCCTGAGAGCCCTGATGCGACGTGCGTGATACGATGATTCAATGGGCCCTCCAGAGGTTCACAGCCTGCCCCTGGGCGATCTCGAGCCCTTCCTCGACCGCAAACGTTACTCGGCGTTTGCCATGTCGCAGCTGCAGCTGCCGTCGTTTCTCGGCGAGATTTTGAGGAAGGCCAACGATTTCGTGCCGTCTGAAGCCGGGTCGATCCTCATGGATCGGCCGATCGAACGCGGCGACTCGCCGTCGGAGATCCAGCTCTACTTCGTGGCCGCCTTTGGACCCTCGAGCTCCGCCCTGTTGGGCAAAAGCCTCCAAGCCGACCGGGGCGTGGTCGGCCACGTCTACCGTACCGGCGATCCCTACGTCATGTCGGACCCGGAGAACGATCCCAACTTCTACTCCAAGTTCGACGAAGATCACGCCTTCCGCACCACAGGGGTCGTGGCGGTGCCGGTGCGCATCGAGCGAACGGTTTGCGGGGTGCTGGAGCTGCTCAACCGCTCCGACGGCAAGCCCTACACCGACCGCAACCTGCAGATGCTCGAGATCTTCGCCCGCTACACGTCGATCTCGATCGAAAACCTCCTCGACGCGCAGCGGGCGACCGAGATGGCCCGGCGCGACGATCTGACGGGGCTCTACAACGATCGTTTCTTCCACCATCGTCTGAGCGAGGACCTGATCCGCGCGGATGTCACCCGCTCGACGGTGGCGCTGCTCTTCCTCGACATCGACAATTTCAAAACCGTCAACGACACCCACGGCCACCTCGCCGGGTCCCAGGTCCTGAAGGAGTTCGGGTGGCTCCTGACACGGGCCGTGATCGACGACAAGGCGACCCTCGCGCGCTACGGCGGCGACGAGTTCGTGGTCATCCTGCCGGACCACAATCTCGAGATGGCGTGCGATGTGGCGAAGACGATCCAGGACGAGCTGGCGGCCACGCAGTTCCTCCAGGGGTCCTTCTCGTGGTCCGAGGGGCCCGTCTACTGGCGCAAACCGCTCACGAGCTCGATCGGAATCGCCGTCTACCCCCACCACCTCCCCCGCCAGGGAACGACCGACCTCAAGAAGAACCTTCTCCTCCGCGCCGCCGACCTCGCGATGTACCGCGGCAAGGAGAACGGCAAAAACCAGATCCGCATCGCGGACTGATTCCACCCTCCCACCCAGGTTCTGAGGTCGTGAGAACCTGAGGACCGCCCGCCCACCCCAGGGCGTGACAGCTGGATCGGCAGAATCAGGTCAATTGAAGCCTCAAGCACTCAAGCCCATCTTCCGCGCCAAAATGGCAGAAACCCAAGCTCCTCTGGGAGCGTATATCGCGGGCAGATGCCCCGCACGATGCAAAAAGCTGTCAAATTCCGGCCCTCGAGGCCCCAATTCCTGAGAAAATGGCCGCAACCGGAAACTTGGCAAGGCTTTTGCTGTTGCACTGCGTGTGAGATGCCGGTGCGCCAGCGCCGGTCGTCAGTTGGAGGTTCGTGAATGAAAAGCGATGCTCAGAAAGTATTCTCCCTCGCCGCGGTCGTCGTGGCGGCGATTCTCTTCGGGATGGTCCTGTCCGGCGGGCTCGACGTGACGCGACCGGTGGTCGCAGACCGTCCGGAGACGGTGCCGGCGGCCACCGCCAACGGCGTGCCCCTGCCCGACTTCGCGACGCTTGCCGATCACGTGGTGCCTTCAGTGGTGTCCGTGTATTCCGATGAGGTTCGCGACCCCTCGGAGAACCGTCGCGGTGCTCCGAACGATCCCTTCCACTTCTTCTTCGGTCCGCGGGACGATGGCCGTCAGCGTGAACCTCAGGTCCGAAGGTCTTCAGGGTCAGGCTTCTTCATCACCGGCAGCGGTGAGATCATCACCAACCATCACGTGGTCGAGGACGCCGACAAGATCCGGGTGCGGCTGGTGGATGACACCGAGTACCATGCCGAGGTCGTCGGCAAGGACCCGGCCACCGACCTCGCCCTCCTGCGGGTAGTCAATCCGGATCGCGAGTTCGATCACCTCTCCCTCGGCGATTCCGAGGCCGTCCGCGTCGGCCAGTGGGTGATGGCCGCGGGCAACCCGCTCGAGATGGAGCACAGCGTGACCGTCGGCGTGGTCTCGGCCAAAGGGCGGGCCCTCGGTCTGTCGGCCGAGTCGAACTCCTTCGAGAATTTCATTCAGACCGACGCCGCCATCAACTTCGGAAACTCCGGCGGACCACTGGTCGATCTCTTCGGTCACGTGGTCGGCATCAACACCGCGATCAATGCCGCCGGGCAGAACATCGGTTTCGCCATCCCGGTCAATGTCGCGCGCCGCATCTTGCCCCAGCTTCGTGAGAGAGGTCGTGTGGTCCGCGGCTATCTCGGCGTTTCGATCAACAACCTGGACCCGGGCGAGGCCGAGGCCTTCGGTCTCGAGAGCAGCGACGGCGCCCTCGTGGAGTCGGTCGTGTCGGGTCGTGCAGCCGACAGGGCGGGCGTGCGTCACGGTGACGTCATCGTCTCAGTGGACGGCGAGCCGATCGAGAACACCCGTGAGCTGATCGATACGATCTCGGCGATGCCGCCGGGCACCAAGGTCGAGCTCGGTGTGATGCGGAACGGCGCGTCGAAGAAGCTGACCGCGACCCTCGAGGAGCGGGAGCCCGTCGAATCTGACGCCGAGCCGGCCGAGGGCCCGGGAGACGAGGGAGATGTCTTCGAGCGTGTCGGTGTGACGGTCGTCGCCATCGACCCGATGGCGCGGCAGAACTTCCGCATCGAAGAGGACATCGAGGGTGTCGTGGTCACCCGCGTGCGGCCGCTGTCGCCCGCCGGCGAGGAGGGGATGACGCCCGGTCTGGTGATCACCGAGGCCAACGGTGTACCGGTCACCAATCCCTCGGAGCTGCGTGCCGTCATTGCGGATGTCGAGGACGGTGGCTACGTGCGCCTGTACGTCTACAGCCCGCGCGCCGACATCTACCGTTTCGTGATTCTCCGGCTCGAGCAGTAACAGCGGAAGACTCGAAACATGGGGCGCTCCGTGTGGAGCGCCCCTTTTCTTTGCCTCGCGAAGTACGTTAAGGGTGAAGAGTGAAGAGTTAAGAGGAGGCGGGCCAAAATTCGTGCAGGGGGGGGTGGGCTTTACCCTTAACTCTTGACGCTTAACTCTCAACTTCAGAGCGGCTAATTGGTGCCACCCGATTGGGTCTCGTCGGCGCCTGCCGGTGGGTCAGCTATTGGCCCGAAGCTGTTCTCGTACATCTGCACGTTATGGCTCAGCGCGCGCAGCAGCTGCTTGGCCTGGAAGGGGTTCATGATGATCCGGGCCACCACCGGGATGTCCTCACGACCGGGAAGCGTCCGCCCGAAATCGAGCAGCACCTCGGAGAAGTTGTGGGCGATGCTGACAAAGTTCGAGTAGTGGCCCATCCCGACCTCCGCGCTCAGGCTCAGCTTGGGCGCCTTGGGAATCTGTGGTTTCTGGTCGCTCATGGTGCCTCCCGCGGAAGATTGCTCGCTGGTGAGAACGGTACCACGCCGATCGCCTCAGTGAAACGCGCGTCACGCATCGACGACCCCGGTGCCACCCTTCGCATTGTTTGATTCGATGGCGCCGCTGTCGGAAGTGCGTCGGGGCAAACAATGCGAAGAGTGGCACCTGTCTCGATGTTCTGAGGAGCGCTCCCGAGTTTACAATCCTCCCATGCACCGCGACGAAATCCTCGAGCTCTTCCGGGTCGCGGCGAACGACCGCGAGCACGGGGCGGCGGAGATCGAGGAGGCGCTGGTTCACGGCCTGCTCGGTCTCGAGGGCAGGCTGCGCCTTGACAGCCTCCACCAGGGCCTGAAGCTGCTCGCCGAGGGCCAACCGGCGATGGCCAATCTGCGGGCCATGACGACATGGATGGCTGCGGTGGAGAGCCCCGCTTCGTGTGTCGCACGGCTCGAGCGGCGGGCAACAGTGCTCCAGGATCTCCCGGATCGACTCGCTGCCAGTGCCTGGCCTTTCGTGAAGGGATCTCGAACGGTGGTCACCATCTCCCGGTCGTCTGCGGTGGCCGCCGTGTTGGAAGGAGCGTGGGGACGTGGCTGGAATGGGTCGGTGGTCGTGCTCGACGGCACGGCGTCTGGTCGAGGTGCCGACCAGGCGCGCCGGCTGGGAGGATCGGGGACCGCGGTTTCGCGCCCCGATTCGGCGGCGTCGGATGCGTTGCAGGAGCCGTCGGTCGTGGTCCTGGTCGGGGCCGACGCCGTCGGTCCGCGCCGTTTCATCAACTCCGCCGGCACCCGAGCACTTCTCCAGTCGGCCCGAGAGCGCAATCTGGAGCGGATTCTCGTTGCCGATTCGGGGAAGAACATCGAGGACGAAGCGGTCACGGAGATCATTCGCCTGTCACCGCGTCATCGCGGAGCTTCGGGCGACGAATGGCCGGTGTTCGAAATCGTTCCGATGAGCCTGGTGAGCGTGCGCGTGAGCGAGTAGCGGACGGGGTGAATTCGCGGGTTTCGGTTCGGCGGAACGCGTTCCTTAAAGGCCCTGGTGGTGTGCGTCGATCGTCAGAAGGCCACACCGCGCCTCATCGGGGCTGCGTCCCTTCCGCGTCCCCCATCGCCGCGCCCTCCTCGAGAGGTGGCTCGACTTCCGGACGAGATCCCCGGAAGACCTTCAGAATGCTCCTCTGCTCCAGCTCCTGCCGCACCCGACTCTCGACGGTGGCCGGGTGAAACCACACCGCCTCGCCCAGGTCCTCTTCGTAGTAGTGGTCCCACCTGCCTGATGCGTCTGCGCCGAAGCCGAATACGTCGACCTCGTCACAGACGTGCACCGCCAACATCAGGGCGATAAATCCTGTCGAGGGATATGCCCCCTCGCCCCGTGTCCACTTGTCGTCGAGGTACTTCACGAACTCCGGATGAACAACGTTCACGCGCTCCGTCCCCCAGCGAAGCTCGTCCTCGACGACATAGCGCATCCAGGAGAAAAGGTCTTCTATGCCGGCGGTGATTGGCGTCATGAGGAGGAAGGCGCTCCTGTCGAACTCCGGTTCGCGAAGTTCCCTCTTCGGCCACATCAGGTGGTGGGTCGTCGTGACCCCGACGTCCGACTCGAAGCCGGCCGTGGGCGCGCGGTTTATTCGAATGACCACATCGTGAGCGTCGATCTGGGCGCCATAGTTCGAAGAGACCAGGTTGCGGGAAGGGCCGACGACGGCGCACCTTCGGCGCTTCGCAAAGGTCGCGAAGGCCGGAGACGGCGTCGGCCTGAACCTCGAGAGCATCCCCTCGGCGTTCTCCCACGTCAGCTCTTGAAGGCCGTCATCCTCCACGACTCGGACCCACCATTCCAAGACCTCGGGCGAAACCCAGCCGTCTCCCTCCTCCCAAAAGAGCTGGATCCCGGTCTCGAAAGAGCCGGGAAAGGCGCTTGCGAGTCTCTGCTGGAGCGGCCCTCTGATGGAGGTCCTCAGGTCGGCGCGGGCCCGGGGCTCCGGTGGGACACTCTCGCGGGTGGTCACCCACAGCAGACCGAGAACGATGGGTATCGTGAAAACCGCGAGGAGCGCTGCAAGCCGGCGGTCAAATCCGCCACTCATGTCTCCGATCATCTCATGGATTGAGCGCCACCCTCCTGTGGCATTTTTGCGACGGAGGCCAGGCATGGAGCCTGGACCCGAGGGACACGACACCTTCCGGTCCTCGCGACCCGATGTGACGCGACACGCGATCCGAGCGGAGGGCTATGAGTCCCATTGTTCTTGTGCTAAAGTACGCGCCGTGAAAGTTTTGCGACGATTTCTCGTGTTCTCGGGGCTGCTGGTGCTGGGATTCCAGTCGGTGGCGGGGCCGGCCCCGAAAACGGTGTCGATCGACGATCTCGAGGGAAGCGCGAAGCTCGAGGCGCTGATCGAGCGCGTTGTCGAGCGTCAACGGGCGCTCAAGACGCTCGAAGCCGAGTTCGTTCAACTCAAGCAGAGCTCGCTGCTCCTGGAAGCCGCCGAATCGACCGGGGTTTTTCTCTTTCGCGCCCCCGACGTGGTGCGCTGGGACTATAACCAGCCCGCCACGATGGTTGTCCTCTTTGCCGACGACACGGTGACCACCTACCATCCGGCGCAGTCTCGGGCGGAACGGATCAAGGTTTCCAACAAGCAGCGGCGTTTCGTGCGGGTCCTCGCGGGGACGCAGCCGCTGGACGATCTGACGTCCCACTTCAGCATCACGCTCGCCGATCCTGGCGCGCGCGCCCACTATCGTCTGACCCTGAAGCCGGTCGGCACGATGCTCTCCAAGAAGCTGCGGTCGGTGGAGATCGAAGTCGATCGAAGGCTCCTCCTGCCGGTGGTGATCGAGTACAGAGAAGCCGATGGCGACAGCACCCGCTACGAGTTCAAGAAAATGGTGATCAACCCGGAAATCGAGGATTCACGCTTTCAACTCGAACTCGGCGCCGATGTGAAGTTGGAGACCTTCGACGCCTCTGCAGGCGTCGGCTGATCCCGGCGCCCTGGCCGATACCTTCTTTCGATGCTGCCCTTTGCCGTCACCGGTGAGGATCCTCAGAGCTCCGCTCGAGCCGGCGAGCTGACGACGCCCCACGGGGTCGTGCGCACCCCGGCCTTCATGCCGGTCGGAACCGCCGGAACCGTCAAAGGGATGGCCGCGTGGGAGCTCGCTCGCCTCGCCCCGGAGATGATTCTCGGCAATACCTACCACCTCCTCCTGCGCCCCGGCGCCGAACGCATCGGACGCCTCGGTGGGCTCCATCGCTTGATGGGATGGACGGGCCCGATCCTCACCGACTCGGGGGGCTTCCAGGTCTTTTCGCTTGCCGGACGCCGGAAAATGGACCCCGACGGGGTGACATTTCGCTCGCACATCGATGGTGACGAGCACCGTCTGACCCCCGAAAACGTCATCGAGACCCAGATCGGTCTCGGGGTGGACGTCGCCATGGTGTTGGACGAGTGTCTCCCCTACCCGGTGGACGGTGGCCGGGCTTCGAGCTCGACCAACACCAGCGTCGAATGGTCCCTGCGCGGCCTCGCCCGTGCGGGCGAGCTCCGGCAAGAAGGTGACGGCTGGGGGGGTGGCGTCTTCGCCATCCAGCAGGGTTCGCTCGATCCGGAGCTGCGTCGGCGTTCCAGCGAGGCCCTGGCCGAAGCCGCGTTCGACGGCTACGCCATCGGTGGTCTGGCGGTGGGGGAGCCGACATCGGCCCTCTACGATGCGGTGGAGATGGCCGCGCCCTTGCTCCCTGACTCGAGACCGAGGTATCTCATGGGGGTCGGGTACCCGGAGGACATCCTGCACGCGGTCGCATGCGGGGTGGATCTCTTCGATTGCGTGCTGCCGACGAGGTCCGCCCGCACGGGCAAGGTCTTTACTTCGGCCGGCGAGCTGGTGATCAAGAACGCGCGTTATGCCGACGACACCAGACCCCTCGATGAGAGCTGTTCCTGCCCGACCTGCGAGGTCTACTCCCGCGCTGCGCTTCGCCACCTCTTCACCGCCAACGAGGTCACCTCGGTGGTTCTGTTGACGATGCACAATCTGTGGTTCTATCTGAGCTTGATGCGAGAGGCTCGGGAGGCTATCATAGCGGGCCGCTACACGCGGTTTCGCGCCCGGGTGGAGGCCTCGCGTGGAGGCCGCGAGAGGGCGCCGAATGCCCACTGAAGTGAGGTGAATCATGGAAGCTGGAGCCGGGGGAGGCCCCCTGTCAATGATGATGATGTTTGCCCTGATCTTCGGGGTCTTCTACTTCCTCGTCATCATGCCCGCGAAAAAGCAGCAGAAGAAAAAAGAAGCCATGATCTCGGCCCTCAAAAAGGGCGACAAGGTCGTGACCTCCGGCGGCATCTACGGCACCGTGGCCGCCGTCGAAGACCAGACGCTGCTTCTCAAGATCGCAGAAAACACCAAGATCCGGATCGCAAAGAGCGCCATCGGCGGGCCCGTTGGTGCGGACGACGGCTCATCCTGAAGCGGAGGCGAGTGTGGACACGAAAATTGTCTGGCGAATCGTACTGATCCTCGTGGTGGTGGCCCTCGGTGTGTGGTCGCTCTATCCGCCGGGAGAGAAGATCAACTATGGTCTCGACCTCTCGGGCGGCATCCACCTCGTGCTGGAGGTCCAGACCGACGACGCGATCAAGGCGGAGCTCGACGACGCGTCCCAGCGCCTCGTCAGCCGCGCCCGGGAACAGGGCCTGGAGCTTTCCCAGGGGGAGAGCAATATCGAGGATCTGAGCTTCACGGTCGGCGTGCCGGCCGGAGCCGACACCGCGGCCCTGCGAGACGTTGCGGACAACTGGGTCCCGGGCTACAAGGCAAAACCCGGGGTTGGCACGTGGACCTTCCAGCTGCCACCCAATATGGACCGAACGGTGCGCGACATGGCCATCCGTTCGTCGCTCGAGACGATCTGGAACCGGGTCGACCAGTTCGGCGTCGCCGAGCCGGTCATCCAGCGTCAGGGTCTGGAGAGCCCCCGGATCCTGGTCCAGCTGCCGGGTGTGGACGACCCGGCTCGCGTCAAGGACCTGATTTCGTCGACCGCATTCCTGGAGTTTCAGGAAGTCGTCGCGGGGCCCGCGCCGGATCGTCAGAGCCTGCTCTCGGGTGTTGGCGGGTTCCTGCCGTCCGACTCCGAGATCCTGCCCGGCGACCGCGAGGGGCTCGACGGCGAGATCCTCGGTGTCGACTACTACCTGCTCAAGAAGGCCGCCATCATTTCGGGTCAGGAGCTGCGTTCCGCGAGGCGCAGCCAGGACGAATACGGCCAGCCGGTTGTCAATTTCTCCACCCAGCCACACGCGGCGGACAAGTTCGGCCAGTACACCGGCTCCCACATCGGCACCCGGATGGCGATCGTGCTCGACGACAGGGTGATCTCGGCGCCGACGATCGAGTCCCGCATACCTGGCGACGGCCGCATCACGGGCAACTTCTCGATCGAGGATGCCGAAGACCTGGCCCTCAAGCTGCGCGCCGGCGCCCTGCCGGCGACCATCATCTACCTCGAAGAGCGGACCGTCGGACCGTCTCTCGGACGCGACTCGGTGGTGCGAGGGGTGCGGGCGGCGGTTGCCGGCCTGCTCATCGTCATGTTCTTCATGCTTGTCTATTACCGGCTGTCGGGTCTCAACGCCAACGTCGCGCTGGTCCTCAACATCATCATCCTGCTCGGCGCCATGGCCTATTTCGGCGCCACCCTGACCCTGCCGGGTATCGCCGGGGTGATTCTCACCATCGGCATGGCGGTGGACGCCAACGTGCTCATCTTCGAGCGCATCCGTGAGGAGCTCCGGGTCGGCAAGACGGTGCGGGCGGCCATCGACACGGGCTTTTCGAGGGCCTTCGGCACCATTCTCGACGCCAACCTGACGACCCTCATCGCCGCCCTCTTCCTCTTCAACTTCGGCACCGGCCCGGTCAAGGGCTTTGCGGTGACCCTCTCGATCGGAATCCTGGCCAGCGTCTTCACGGCGGTCTTCGTCTCCCGCACCATCTACATGATGGTGCTCGCCGGCCGCGAGCGCGTCGAGAGCCTGAGCATCTGATTGGATTGATCCATGCGCATCATTGGCGACACCAACATCCCGTTTCTCTCCTACCGGAAGATTGCCCTGACGCTGTCGACGCTGGCGATTGCTGGAGGCCTGGCCTACCAGTTCCTCGGACCGGGCCTCAACCTCGGCATCGACTTCGTCGGTGGCACGCAGGTCACCCTCAAGTTTCGTGAGCAGCCCGATCTCGGCGATCTCCGTGAGGCCATTTCCGACCTCACCGTCGGCACCCCCATGATCCAGCAGTTCGATGAGGCCGAAAAGAACGAGATCCTGATCCGGGTCGAGAACCCGGAGGGCACGGAAGGCGATTTCACGCGGCCGATCCTGGAGCTCTTGGATCGCGACCTGAACGCGGATCTCGGCGACCGCTTCGATCTCAATCGCCAGGGCTCGCTCGAGCTGCTCGGCCTCCTCGAAAGCGCGGACCCGGACGGCATGGGCGGAGACGTCGAGGCGCGTGAGGCCTATTACGGCCCGATGGCCGAGGCCGTGCTCGAGTACCGAAAGACCAACGGCATCTTCGCTTCGCTCGATGAGCTCGCGGAGGTCGAGGGTCTCAGCGCCACCGCTCGAACCGAGCTCGAGAACACCGCGGCGGTCGGCGCCTACTCGTTGCTCGGCGCGGAGAGCGTCGGTCCCGCCGTCGGTGCGGATCTGCAGAAAAAGGCGATGCTGGCGATCGCCTTCTCGCTGGTCGGCATGCTGGTCTACATCTGGATCCGATTCCAGCTGCCCTACGCGGTGGGCGCCGTGGCGGCCCTCTTCCACGACGTGCTCATCACCCTGACCGCCATCGCGGTGACCAACCGCGAGATCAACTTGCCGACCGTGGCGGCCCTCCTCACCCTGGTCGGTTACTCGGTCAACGACACGGTGGTGGTCTTCGACCGGGTGCGAGAGAACCTGAGGCTGCGGCGCGGCGAGGACCTCGAGCCACTGATGAACCTGTCCATCAACCAGACGCTGTCGCGGACCTTCATCACCTCTGGAACCACGCTCGTCGTGGTCCTCAGTCTCTACATCTTCGGAGGTGACGTCATCAACACCTTCGCTTTCGTCCTCCTGGTCGGCATCCTCATCGGTACCTACTCGTCGATCTTCGTCGCCTCGCCGGTGGCCCTGGCGATGAACAAGATCCTCGTTGCGCGCCGCGAGCGCAGGCGGGCGATGGGACGCCGCTGATACGAATTCTGAATTTTGAATTCTGAATTCTGAATTTCCGTCTGCCCGCTCTTTGTAATCGACGGGTGGGTGGGCAATCGGATATCCCGCCGGAGCGGGCGGCATCGATGCTGCTCCTGCGGGAGTAACGATCCTGGCTGCTGGAGGGGTGGGCCATGTCCCGCCCGGGCGGGTGGCGTTCCGAATTCCGGGTTCCGAATTCAAATTGCCCTTCAGAGCCCCCCTGTGGCCCTCTCGCTGTGTAACAGCCATCACATCGGGCACGGATACGGAGAGGGAGACGGGCACGGGGAGGGCTTTTCTTGACCCGAGGGATAAAATAGTTAGATGGCCGGTGAAGTCGCCGCCTCGGCGAAGATTCGCATCGAGGACATCCTCTACCGCATGGAGCACTATCGTCCCGATCTGGACGAGGATCTCCTGCGCCACGCGTACGTCTTCGCCGCCAACCGCCATCAGGGTCAGATCCGGCGCTCGGGGGAGCCCTATCTGACCCATCCTCTGACCGTGGCGTGGATCCTCGCTGACATGGAGCTCGACGAGGAGACCGTCGCCGCCGGGCTGCTGCACGACCTGCTCGAGGACACGCCGACCACCGCCGAGGAGATCGAGATCGAGTTCGGCCCCGAGGTGGAGCGGTTGGTCTCGGCGCTCACCAAGATGGCGGATTTCGAGTCCAGCTACTCGAGCCGCGAGGCGACCGAGGCGGAGAACTTCCGCAGGCTGCTGCTGGCATCGGTCGATGATCTCCGCGTGATTCTGATCAAGCTGGCCGACCGATTGCACAACATGCGGACGCTCGGGTTTTTGCGCCGCGACCGACAGATCGCCATCGCCCGCGAGACCCTCGATATTTTCGCGCCGATCGCCAACCGTCTCGGGATCGGCAGCATCAAGACCGAGATGGAGGATCTCTGCTTCCGCTATCTGCACCCCAAGGAGGCGGAGAAGCTGAACGACGAGGTCGAGGACCGCAAGGAGGCCGCCGACCGTTGGTTCGCGGAGATCCAGGGTGTCCTCGGCAATCTCCTCGAAGAAAACGGCATCGACGGCAGCATCCACGGACGTATCAAACATCTCTACTCGATCTTCGAGAAGCTCAAGCGGCAGGGGGTCGATGTCGCGAACGTCTTCGACTTCCTCGCCTTCAGGATCATCGTGTCGACCGTCGCCGACTGCTATGCGGCGCTCGGTCTGATCCACCAGCAGTGGCCGCCGGTACCCGGCCGCCTCAAGGATCACATCGCCATTCCCAAGCCGAACGCCTACCAGTCGTTGCACACGACCGTGATCGGCCCGGAAGGGCATCCCTTCGAGATCCAGATCCGAACCGACGAGATGCACAAGATCGCCGAGTACGGCATCGCCGCCCATTGGAGCTACAAGGAAAAGGGCTCCCACGCGCCCGCTGAGGACTCGAGGGTCGCGTGGCTGCGTTCGTTGCTCGACAACTCCGAAGGCTCCTCGCCGCGCGAGTTCATCGACTCGCTCAAGGTGGATCTCTATCCGGACGAGGTCTACAGCTTCACCCCTCGAGGTGATGTCTTTTCATTCCCCCGCGGGGCGACGGTCCTCGACTTCGCCTATCGGGTCCACAGCCAGGTTGGCCATACGTGTGTCGGCGGGCGGATCAACGGGCGCTGGGTACCGCTCAAGACCGAGATCGTGAACGGTGACATCGTCGAGATCACGACCTCGAGTCGGCAGCGCCCCCACCATGACTGGCTGAACATCGTTGCCACCAATCGCGCCCGATCGAAGATCCGCGCCTGGCTCAAGAAGGAGGAGAAGGCGCGCGCGTTGGAGGTCGGACGGAAGCTCGTCGATCGCGAGCTGCGCAAGCTCGGCACCTCGCTGCGTTCGGTGAGCGGGGGAGACGCCATGGCCGAGCTGATCAGATCGGGCGGCTATGCGAACGAGGACGATCTGGTCGCTGCGATCGGCTTCGGCAAGATGCCGGTGACCGCGCTGACAACGACCTTTCGCAAAGAGGGCGACGAGGCCGCCGACGAAGGGGCTGCTCCTCCCAAAAGGAAATCCGCTCCCCCATCGACCGACGACCACGCCCTCCAGGTCTCGGGCGACGCCGATTTTCTCGTCTATCTGGCGAAGTGCTGTAAACCGCTTCCCGGTGAGGAGATCGTCGGCTTCGTGACCCGCGGCAAGGGCGTCGCGGTCCACGCCCGAGCCTGCCCCAACGTGAGGAATCTCCTGTATCACCCGGAGCGCGAGATCGAGGTGCAGTGGGCGCCGAGCTCGGCGGCCGCCAGCGCGCCGACATCGCAGGTCGACGTCGACATGTCGTTTAACGACAGCTCGGGGATGCTGGCCTCGATCTCACAGACGATCTCTTCAGAGGGCAGCGACATCCTCAGCTGCCGGCTCCGTACCGAGCGCAATGACACGGGATTTGCGGCCATGACCATCGTCGTCCACGACGCGGCACAGCTGACGCGGATCCTCAACCGTCTCCAGGGTCTGAAAGGAATGCTGAGGGTCGAGCGGCGCGGTCAGGTGGGGGCGAGCCCATGACCGCGGGGGTTGTGCTGTCGTCAGATGCGTGGGGCCTTGGTGACCTTGCCCGAGCGGATGCAGCGCGTGCACGCCTTGATGTACTTCGGCGTGCCGTCCACCATCGCGCGCACGCGCTGGATGTTGGGCAGCCACCTGCGCTTGCTCACGTTGTGGGCGTGGGAGATGGTGCTTCCGGTCATCGGTCCTTTGCCGCAGATTTCACATCGCTGCGCCATTTTCTTGATCCTCCTCGAGGTCCCCTCATGGGGGTTGAATTTCATAACACACGTGGCTCTGTTTTTCAAGTACGAGCGTCGCACTCGGAAAGGTTTTTTTGTCATCGGAGGCGTCGATGCGCCGACTGATGCTCGAATTGAAGGGGGGTAATTCTCGGTTGAAAGGCGACGGGTCATGGTCGATATTCTGTCCACAGTACGTGGAATTGTTTGCCAAAATTCGAGGCATGCCGAGGGACAAGAATTCGGCGAACCGCGCCCCGAACTCTCAGCGACAATTCCGCTCGACAGTGGGCCGTGTATGTCGCACGTCACTCGGAGCCTTTCTTGTTGTGATCTCTGTTCTTGACCTTAGAGGAGGCCTTTGGTAGCCTTCAAAGTAGAGGGGTTTATGATCCTGTCCAGAAAAACTTCTGCGATTAAGGTGTAAGCCGTGTTTGGAAAGCCAAAAAAACAAGTCGTCGGTTGCGATGTCGGATCGTCCGCGATCAAGATCGTAGAGTTGAAGCCGCTCAAGAGCGGTGAATTTCAACTTCTCCATGCGGCAATTGCAGATCTCTCTCCGGAAGCGATTGTCGATGGCGCGATAATGGACTCGTCACTTGTTGTCGAGGCCTTGTCCCGTTTGATTGCCGAAAACAATATCAAGAATCCACATTTTGGTGGCTCATTGTCGGGCCATTCTGTGATCATCAAAAAAATCCAACTCCCGGCCATGACCGACGCCGAGCTGGCGGAGTCGATCCAATGGGAGGCCGAGCAGTACATCCCCTTCGACATCAATGACGTCAACCTTGACTACGTGGTCCTGGAATCCGACGCGGGCGACACGATGGACGTGTTGCTGGTCGCGGTGAAGAAGGACCGCATCGCCGACTACACATCGGTCATCGTGCAGGCGGGCAAGGACCCGGTGTTGGTCGATGTGGACGTCTTCGCCCTCCAGAACGCCTTCGAGGCGAACTACGAAATGGATCCCGAGACGATCGCGTTGGTCAACATCGGCGCGTCGGTGATGAATATCAACGTGCTCTATCACGGCACGTCGATCTTCTGGCGCGATGTCGCTTTCGGCGGCAACCAGTACACCGAAGCGATCCAGCGCGAGCTCAGCCTCTCGCGGGACGACGCGGAGCGCCTCAAGTTGGGCGAGCGAGTCGGTGAGAACACGTTGCAGCAGGTTCTCAGCGTGCTCAACGGCGTGTCGGAAGACCTCACGGCCGAGCTGCAGAAGACCGTCGACTTCTTTGTCGCGACCTCTTCGGTCGATCACATCGACCGGGTGGTTCTCGCGGGCGGGAGTGCCCAGATCCTCAATCTCGACGAGGTCCTGAGAGAGCGCTTCCAGGTCGCAGTCGAAGTGATGAACCCGTTCCGGAACATCCGCTACAGCGAGTCCGACTTCGATCCAGAATGGATCAACCGGCACGCTCCGGCGATGGCGGTGGCGGTGGGCCTCGCGGTGCGCAGGGTCGGAGAGTGACGCGATGATCAAGATCAATCTGGTTGCGGAAACTCCGGCGGCGGCGTCGGTCCAGGCCGAACGCCCACAGTTTTCACTGGGCGCGAAGCAAGGCGACATCATTCTCTTGATCGTGCTCGCCATCTCCCTGGTCGTCGTCGGGACCCAGTGGTGGCTGCTGACCAGCAAGAGATCGGAGCTGCGGGAGGTCGAGCGTCAGCGGCGGCGCGAGCGAGACGAGCTGCTGGTGTACATCAAGAAAGTCGAGGAGCTCGAAGCTCGACGCGAAGCGCTCCGCCACAAGATCAACGTGATCAACGAGCTGAAGCGCAACCAACAGGGGCCGGTCCGCATTCTCGACGAGGTTTCGCGGGCCCTTCCCGAGCTGGTGTGGCTGACGCAACTCAAGCTCAAGGGGAACAATGTCGAGATCTCGGGCGCCGCGATGGACGAGAACGCGGTCGCCAACTATATCTCGAACCTCGATGGATCGCCCTTCTTCGACGAGCCGGTGCTGAAGAATCTGTCCCGTGGACGGGGCGATACCTTCAGCTTCGGTCTGACCTTCGTGTTCGATAACTCTCCGCCCGAGATCGAGGCGGCTGGGGACTCGCAGGCCGCGGGTTCCGGTCAATGACGGGGGGCTGACACCATGGCGATAGATCTCAACGCAAAGCCCTGGTACGTCGCGGCCATCGTCGGTGTCGTTCTCGGCGTCGCGATGTTCGTGGTGTTGAACATTTACGTGTTCAAGGACATCCGGATCAACATCGAGCGGCTCGAGACCAATATCGACGAGCTCGAGCGGGAGATCGAGAAGGGGCGAGCGGCCAAGGCCGATCTGCCGCGGCTCGAGGAGGACATCCGCAACTACGAGATCGAGCTCGAGCGTCTGCGGCGGATCCTCCCGACGAAGCGCGAAACGGACAATCTCATCAAGAGAGCAAAGCAGCTCACCGAGCGGGGACGGTTCCGTCTGACCCGGTTCACACCGGGCTCTTTCGAGGACCGTGACTTCTTCATCGAGTGGCCGATCCGGGTCGCGCTCGACGGGACCTACCACGAGCTCGGCCTCTTCTTCGACCGTTTGAGCCGCTTTTCCCGAATCATCAACGTGACCGAGCTGACCATCAATCCGGTCAGGGGCTCCGGTAGTGGGGGATTCACCATCAGGGCCGATTTCGTGCAGCGCACATATATCTTCAAAGAAACAACGCCGGAGACGCAGCAATGAACCGCAAGATTCTTCTCTCGTGTGGTTTGATTGTGTTGATGGCGGCCGTGGGAGCGCTCTGGGCGCAGGAGGCGGAACCGCCGGCCGAAGAGGAGGCTTCGCCCCTGGTCGACGAAGAGGTCGATGTGTCCGGGATCGAGCAGATCCTGCGGGGTGAGGAGGAGGTCCTCGAAGGGAGGATCTTCAGCTATGACCCCGCGGGACGGAGAGATCCCTTCAGGTCGCTCCTGGAGGGCTTCGAAGAGACCGAAGAGGGGCCCGCAAAGGCCCGGCCGCCCGGCCTGCCGGGCATGATGATCGAGGAGCTGCGGCTCGAGGGGATCATCGAAACCCCGAGCGGGATCCTGGCCTTCGTCCTCGGTCGCGACAACGTGTCCTACATCATTCGCCCCGGAACGAAGCTGTTCAATGGGGAAGTTGCCGAGATTCAGCCCAAGAAGGTGGTCTTCAGACAAGATGTGAATGACCCCGCCAGGCGCAAGCAGTACGAGGAAGTAGTGCGAGAAATCACGGACTAGCCGTGATTTGAGAGGAAATATGGGGGACGGCATGATGATGAAAAACGTCCGCATCCTGGTAGCGGCTACAGCTTGTGTCCTGCTGGGTATGCCGCTCCTCGCCGAGGAGCCCGTTCCTGTCATCGCGGGAATGGGTGTGGAGGCGGGGCCTTCTGGACCCGTGCTCCGGGTCCGGGCGACGGGGGAGCTGGAGACGGTCCACTACTCGCCTCAACCCGGCGTGTGGGTGGTCGAGCTTCCGGAGGCGAGCTGGGAGCAGGGCGCCGGGCTCATCGTTGAACCCGATCTCGGGGTCGACCGCGCGGAGCTCAACCATGTCGACGAGTTCGGGAAGCGAGTGTCCCGGCTGACCGTGTGGTTGAACGAACCGGCGCAGCTGGCGATGAACCGGACCGCCGAAGGGCTCGAGCTCTCGTTCACCTCATTCGGGGACCGCGGCTCGACGGTGCAGCCATCCGTCGCCCGTGAAGAGGTCCCGGTGGCATCACCGAGCCGCAAAGCTTCGGCTGAGGTCGCCTCACCCTCGACCTTCGCCGGGACCCCGAGCCTGCTCGAGGTCGTGCCGATGCGATCCGGCGATGGCGTGGTGGTCGAGCTCAAATCGGATCGTCCGATCTCGGTCGCTGCATTCACCCTGCCCGATCCGCGACGCCTCGTGCTCGATCTCGACGGTGTGATCAACCGCGTCGACCGCCACCTGCTGCCGGTGAACTCCCCCATGGTGAGCCAGGTGCGCGTGGCGCAGTTCCAGGCGACGCCGGTGCCGATCACACGGATCGTGATCGATCTTCGGAGCGAGGCCGAGTATTCCATCGACGAAACGACGAGCGGAGCGACCGTCAGTGTCGGCGCCAACGGCGCTTCCCTGCCGGCGGTCTCCGAGTCGATCGAGGTCGCGTCCGCTGGGACGATCGAGATCACCCGCTCGAAGCCCGAGCCCGTCGATGAGCCCGAGCCTGCGCAGGAGGTCGTGTCGGCGATCTTCGATCTCCCCGACGAGCCGGCCAAGGCCGCGGTTGTGGAGAGCCCGTCGACCAACGAGCGCAGCCCCTGGGTCGCCGACAGCTCGCAGCTGATCGAGCAGGCCGAGGCGGTGACCGTCCTCGATGGCCCGACAACGGCCGCGGAAGGCTACGCGGCGACGGAGGTCTCGTCCGAAGAGCAGCAGTTCACGGGCGAGCCGATCACGCTCACCCTCAAGGACGCCGACATCAAGGACGTGTTGAAGACCTTCTCGGTGCTCACCGACATGAACATCGTGCTCGACCCGTCGGTCAGTGGTTCGGTGACGGTCGAGCTCCGCGATGTGCCGTGGGACCAGGCCCTCGATCTGATCCTCAAGATCAACGGCCTCGACTACGTGCTCGAGAACAACGTCCTCCGCGTGGCGCCGATCTCCAAGCTCGCGGCCGAGAAAAGCGCGCGTGCCGCATTCGTGCTGGAGCAGGAGAAGGCCAAGCCGCTGAAGACGATCCTCAAGCCGATCTCATACTCGAAGGCTTCGGACATCGCGTCGCTGTTGTCGAGCGACAGCTATCTCCTGTCGGCCCGAGGATCAGTGACCGTCGACGAGCGGACCAACACCCTGATCATCCGCGATGTGGTCGATCGGGTGGAGGGCATCCTGCGGCTCATCGACTCGCTCGATCTGCCGACGCCGCAGGTCGTCATCGAGGGCCGGATCGTCGAGACCACCCGCGATTTCTCGCGCGAGCTCGGCGTCAGCTGGGGCTTCTCGGGCGTGATGGACGCGGAGCATGGCAACGACACGGGGCTCAAGTTCCCCAACGAGATCACCATGGATGGCCGGGTCGAGCTGCCGAGGGGGAGCGCCGGCGTGCTGTCGATGACCTTTGGAGACATCCTCAACACCTTCAACCTCGACTTCCTGCTGTCGGCCTCCGAATCCGACGGCCTGGTGCGGATCGTTTCCACGCCGCGCGTGACCACCCAGAACCTGATGCAGGCCTCGATCCGGTCGGGTCTGCAGATCCCGGTCCAGACGGTGGCCAACAACACGGTCACCGTCCAGTACGTGGACGCGACCCTGCGCCTCGAGGTGACGCCGCAGATCACCGCCGAAGGCACGGTCAACCTCGATATCGCAATCAAGAAACAGGAGCCCGTGATTGGTGTCGGGGTGGTCGGCGGCCAGAACGCGCCGATCTTCACCCGCGATGCCGAGACCCAGCTTCTGGTGCGCGACGGTGGCACGACGGTGATCGCCGGGATCTATCAGATCAACGATCAGGACAACGAGAACCGGGTCCCGGGTCTGCACAAGATCCCGATATTCGGGTGGTTGTTCAAGAACAAAGGGGTCTTCAAACGGCACGACGAGCTGCTGATCTTCATTACCCCGAGAATCGTGAAGTATTAGGTGGAGGATCAGATGAAGCGCATCACTCCCGTCTTCGTCACGCTCGCCCTCGCCCTGACGGTGTGGTCATGCGGTGGAGGCAGCAGCCTCGACGACACCGAGGCGAAGGTGTTTCTGACCATCGAAATCACCAATTACACCCCGGACGTCGACATCTGCCTCCAGGCGAGTGACATCGCCGTCGAACAGATGTCGGTCACCTCGGCGACCAAAGACCCTGAAGGGGCGACCAGCCCCAACATGGATGTCCAGATCGACCGTTGGGTCGTCACCCCCTATCGTACGGATGGGGGTTCGGTCTCTTCGCCCCAGTGGACCTACGATCAGACGGTCTACGTGCCCGCCGGCGGCAACGCGGCCCTCGACAACTACCGCATCTACCCGCTGGAGTTCCTGAGCGAGATCCCGCTGGCCTATCTGTTGCCCGAGAACGGTGGGGTGGACCCGGAGACCGGGAACACCAACATCCGTCAGAGCTTGGAGCTGCAGATGTTCGGCAGAACGGTGTCGGGGAAGAGCGTCTCGACGATCCCGATCCCGATCGCGTTCAATTTCTTCTGTCTGGGACAGTAAGAGTGGGGGTTTGAAGCCATGAAGAGGTTTATTCCGTACATCGCTCTCCTGACGCTCGTCGTCATGGTTGGGTGCTCGGCCGACAGCCCTCGCGCCAAGCCGGCGCCGACCGTGGTGCCCGAGGCGTGGAGCATTGCCTCGCTCACCGCTTCGAGCACCAATCCATTCGTCGGCACCGTCATCCAGGTGGATGCGACGGTGACGCTCAACGGGTCAGCGGCCCCTGATGGGACGGTTGTGAACTTCGACGCCGCCGGGCTCGATCCCAACAGCGTGTTTGTTTTCGGCAGTGGTTCCGGGACATCGGCCTCGGTCCTCACGGAGGGTGGAACGGCGACCGTGTTCTTCGTCGCGGAAACGGCTGACACCTATTCCATCGGCGCGCGTTCCAGCAGTGCGAGCCGATCGATCCAGGTCATCTATAAGGACCGCCTGACCACCGATGCCCTCCAGCTCACCCGCGTCGACCCGCGCCGCGGCTCCTACGCCGGCGGCGACCAGGTCGAGATCACCGGCAAGGGCATCCAGGCCCCGGTCGAGGTTTTCTTCGACCTCGACGGTTTCGCCTATGAGGCGATCGTTCTCGACGTGGTCGAGAGCGATCCCTTGAGCGCAGATGGCTTCATCACCGTGGCGACGCCCGCCTTCACCGGCACCGACACCAACATCCAGCAGACAGCCGATGTCCGGGTGAACGTCAACGCCGGCACCGGCTCGCAGGAGAGCGACATTCTGCCGGACGCCTTCGTCCTGCTGCCCGGCGGCGGCCCTCAGATCTACGGGGTGCAGCCGAGCTCCGGCCGCTCCTCTGGTGGCGAGGTCGTCAGCGTGCTCGGCCAGGGCTTCGGCTCGGTCGCCTCCGACCTGCTGGTGAGTTTCACGAGCTCGACGGATGACGTCAGAATCGGGACGGTGATCTCGGTGTCGCCCGACGGCTCCCAGATTCAGGTCGAGACGCCGCGCTTCAGCACGATTCCGCTGACCGCCGACGACCCGCAAGACGTCACCGTGGCAACGGTCGACGGAGTCATCTCTCTCGAAGACGCCTTCATCGTGTTGGCCGACAATCCGACGCCCGCGATCGCCTCGATCTCGCCGACCTCCGGTCCGCTCGACGGCGGCACCTTGGTGACGATCTTCGGCAGCGGCTTCCAGGCCCCGGTGCAGGTGGAGTTCGGCGACCTGACCGCGCTCGACGTCAATGTCTTCAACGACACGACCCCGGCCGACAACGACCGCATCACCTGCACCTCGCCCGACTACAGTCAGCAGCAGCAGGAGCCGCCGGTGTCGGTGACCGTCACCGTCAGGAACATGACCTCCGGCAACGAGGCGCTCTATAACAGCTTCACCTACGGCGAGCCGTTGTACATCACCGGCAACGCGCCGCAAGAGGGTGGGCTCGGCGATGTCGTGATCATCTACGGCTCGGGCTTCGAGGATCCGCTCCAGGTCTTCCTGGGCAACAACCAGATGGAGGTCATCAGCGTTTCCGGTACCGAGCTCGTGGTCAAGATCCCGGACGATCTCGCGACCCAGTGTTCCGGCCAGGGAGGATCGTTCAAGGTTGTGCTGCTTGAGAGCGGCCTCGAGGCATCAGGAGGAAACTTCACGATCCTGGGTAACTCGCCCACAGTCCTTTCGGTGAGTCCAGTAATCCTGCAAGAGACCGGCACATCTCCGTCTGGTCTGAATCCCAATGCAATCACCATCAACGGTCAGGATTTCGCCGACGAGGTGTTGGTGAGCATCGGCACGTACGTCGCACCGAGTGCAAATGTCGATCGTGTCAGCGAAACGTCGATCGATGTGCAGGGCCTTCCCGGGCCGGCCGACCTCGGCGTAACGTTCGACACCGCGCTGTGCACAGACACTGGCACCGGTTTGTC
>JBFFBV010000038.1:0-35135 GCA_041560205.1 Candidatus Sulfomarinibacter sp. | reverse complement strand
GGCGGCGCACGAGATCCCACTGGAACATCGTGACGACCCGGAAATCTGGGTGCGCAGGCTGATCGACGAGATTCATCCCGAAATCGCCCGCCTGGGTCTTGCCGAGGCGGTGGACGTATTCTGCGAGGAAGGCGTCTTCGACCTCGAACAGACGCGGAGACTGCTCGCCGACGCGGATGATCACGGCTGGCGCATCCACCTCCACGCCGACGAGCTGACCCCACTCGGCGGCGCCGAGCTGGCGGTCGAGCTCGGGGCGCTTTCAGCCGACCATCTCATGTGCGTCACCCCAGAGGGCATCGCAGCCCTCGCCCGCTCGGAAACCGCCGCGGTGTTGCTGCCGGGCACGTCGTTCTTCCTCCGGTCGCCGTGGGCCCCGGCGCGTTCGCTCGTCGACGCGGGCTGTGCGGTCGCGCTCGCGACGGACTGCAACCCCGGGTCTTCGCCGACCGAGTCCATGCCCGCGATCCTCGCCCTCGCGACTCTCGGCATGGGCCTCAGTCTCGCCGAGGCGATCACGGCCTCGACCCTCAATGCCGCTGCGGCCATTGGTCGGGCCAAGGAGATCGGCAGCATCGAGGAGGGGAAAAGGGCCGATCTCATCGTCCTCGAAGGGCCGACCTACCACCACCTCGTCTATCACTACGGCGTCAACCCGGTGCGCCACGTCGTCAAAGGAGGCCGCGTCGTCGTCAGAGACGGGGTTCGGCAGCACGGAGCATGAACCTGTGACGGCGGCTGGAGATCAGCATTCCAACCAGCAATATCGCTGACACCACCACACCGGCCGACGCGCGTGGGTCCCTTCTCCACCGAACCTCCACCTCGCTTCTTCCACCGGGTACATCCACAGCCACCGCGGCGCCCCATCGGCCGATCGTTGTCGGCTGCCGATTGACGGCAGCCTGCCAGTGGCGGTCCGCGAGCAGTCGAAGAACGAGCGCCCCCGGTCGAGGGCTTTCGACCTCCAACCTTCGCCGAAGAGGCCGCCAGTCGACAACCTGCGCCGTGCCGCCGGCAGGCGCCACAACCGCCCGCCGTGAACCGAGGAGGGCCATCGTCGGGCCGAGGTCCTCCCACCACAGGGGCCGATGCTCCCTGACATCGACCAGCAACGGGTTGCCGCCAAAGGTCTCCGCGACGCGCTCACCGGCCGTCACCGGCTCGGTGTTCACGCCGAGGGCGGGGTCGGCCACGAACTGGACCGCGGGGACCGCCACGACCGGAATCAGGAAGGCTGTGATCGACACAACCAGGGGGACCCGCCCTCGGTGCCTCACTTGCTCCACGACCGCCGTCGCTGCCAACAGGGCCGCGGGCCCCATCCATCGCCAGGGGAATTGGAGCCACGCGAGAGGCGCGATCACCCGCCACAGCGGCGCGGAGGGCAGGCTGGCAAGAGCAATCGCCGCGACGGCGAGAAGACCGCGACGGGTTCGCCACGCACCACTCGAAAGCAGCGCGGTCAGGAAACCGATAGCGGCCCATCCCATCGCAGTGTTGATCTCGAAAAGATGCGGACCGGAGACCCCGATGAGATTGCGGAGCGGGTGGTGCTCGCCCCCTGTCAAGGCCGACCCGAGGGGGAAGTCCGGCGCCGCCGCCAGCAGCGGCCACCAATGCCACATCGTCAATCCCGCCGCCACGAGCACGGCCAGACCGAGGTCCAGGATCGGGCGCCTTCTTCTCCCTCCCTCGGATGGGTGGTTTTCGACCGAGGGGCCCGCCAGCGATGCGGCGCCACTGATGAGACCGACCATCACCGTGGTCGGCGCGTGCATCAACCATAGGAGTCCCAGGAGAAGGCCGTCGCGATCCCAGCGCCACCTGCGGGCGACCGCGTGCTCGATCAGCACCCACGCGAGAGGGGCTGCAAGGAGCTGGGCCACCGGGAACCGCCCGAAAAACTCCGTCAGCATCGCCGGCGAAAAGACCACCAGCCCAGCCGTTGCCAGTCGCCCTCCCCGGCTCCGGCCTGGCGCCACCACCACCATCGCCAGGGCTGCCAGCACGAGCGCGGCCCGGACCCCACGCCCGCCCGTGCCGAGAATCAGGCCCAGTCCACCGCAGATCGTAGGGCTCAGGGGTGAGTACAGTCCGATGCCGGGCGACCCGAACTCGGCGTTGAGGTCCGGGAGCCAGACGGGCAGAGACCCCGTTGCGAGGCAGCGCATCACCTGCCACGGCCACAGGATGTGGACGTACAGGTCTGTACCACGCGGGAAATACGGGAAGGCAACGGCGCCAGCAACCAGCACGCCACCGGCGAGCACCAGGGAAACCGCGTACCGGGAAAACTTCACCGTACCAACGGTACCACGGGGCCTCAAAGCTTCTTCGCGCCTCCCGCTTCGACGGGGTGGTGCCACCCTTCACATTGTTTGAATTCGTCGCCTCCCAATTCAGTGACGCCCTCGGGGCAAACAATGTGAAGAGTGGCACCGGTGTCGTCGATGCGGCACGCGCTCTTCATTCAGAGGAGATCGAGGACCGCCGCCTCCACCTCGTCGACCGCAACCCCTCGGATCCGATCACGGAGATCTAATGGTCCTGCGAGCACCCGGTGCCCGGATCCCAGGGGCCCGGTACGGCCGGGATCGGTCGGCCCGAAAATCGCGACCACCGGGTTGCCGAAGCGGGCCGCCGCCTGCATCGGACCCGAATCGTTGCCCACCAGGACCGGCACCGCGGCAACCACGGCCGCCAGCCCCGCCACATCGAGATCTCCACCGACCACCGGAATCTTCCGGCCCGCCGCAGAGCACAGGTCGGCGTGAATCGGCTCCTCGCCGGGACCGATCACCACGAATGGCTTGTAACCCCGTGCCGACATGCGGGCGGCGAGCTCGCCGTAGCGCTCGACAGGCCACCGTTTGAGCTCACCGCGGGCGGTCGACGGCGCAATGGCGATGGCTCGTTCGCGGCCGACGCCAGCAGCGCGCAGAGACGCTGCTCCTTCATCCTCGAGAGCACCCGGCAGAGGAGGGCGCCACTCCGGATCCGCGTTTTCGAGCCCCAAAGCGGCCAGGATTGCATCGCCGTCGTGCACCTGGTGGCCATCTCCACGGATCGCGCAGGCTTCCGAAAGGAGCATGAACGCGCCCTCGCCGCGACTGCCCACACACCACCTTGAACACAACCGGATGAGGATCTTGGCCCTTGCCGAGTTGCGGAGGCTCAGCCCGACCTGGCAGCGGCCACCGGTCTCTCGCACGGCCTGTGCTGACGAGAGGGGGGAGGCTTTCAGCGGACTGGCAAGGACGATGGTCCCGGGGAAGACCTCCTCCAAGAGGCGCACCATGTGAGGACGGGTATGGAGCACAGTGCGGCCGCCGCGGTTGCCTTCCACGAGGCGATTGACGGCGGGCATCGCCATCATCTGATCGCCGACCCAGTTGGGGAGGTCCACCAGCAGGGTTGTCGGCAGCCGCCCGGGACCGGACATGAGACCCCTGGCTACTCGACGTCGATCCGAAGACGACGAATCGCCGTGGCGCGACCGGTGGACTCGTCTGCGTCGACAAGAGCACCGCGGAGCTGGACATCGCGCTTGGCCGGTTCGAAGGGGCGAGGCGTGTTGTAGAGGAAGCGCTCGAGGATTTTCTCCGGCCGCATGCCGATGATCGACTCGTAGGGTCCGGTCATCCCGACGTCGGTCTGAAACGCGGTCCCCTGCGGCAGGATGCGCTCGTCCGCAGTCGGCACGTGGGTGTGTGTGCCGAGCACCGCCGTGACACGCCCGTCCAGGTACCAGCCCATGCCCTGCTTTTCGGAGGTGGCCTCGGCGTGCATGTCGACCAGGATCACCTTGAGCTCCGAATGGGCGTCCCGGATCTCTTCAAGGACCTCGTCCGCCCTGCGAAACGGGTTGTCGATGGGTCCCATCAAGGCCTGCCCCTGGAGGTTGACCACGGCGACGGGGACCCCCGACGCCGTTTCCTCCACACACCAACCGCGCCCGGGATTGCCGTCGGGATAGTTGGCGGGCCGCAGCAGGCTTGGGTGGGCATCGAGAAGGGGCACCCCTTCCTTCTTGTCCCATACGTGGTTGCCGGTGGTCCACACCTGGACCGGCAGCGCGTCGAGCTCCTCCAAGGCCTTGGTCGTGATTCCGAAACCACCGGCCAGATTCTCCACGTTGGCGACCACGAAATCGACCCGCTCGCGATCGACGACCGACTCGAGCTGGGTCTTGACGGCCCGGCGTCCGGCCGAACCCATCACATCGCCGACGAAGAGGAGTCGGATCAACGGGCGTACTCCACCGCCCGCGTCTCGCGAATCACGGTGACCTTGATCTGGCCCGGGTAGGTGAGCTCGGCCTCGACCTTCTTGGCGAGGTCACGGGCGAGCCAGATGGCGTCCTCGTCGGAGACCGATCCGGATTCGACCACGATTCGAAGCTCGCGGCCGGCCTGGATGGCGTAGGCTTTCTCCACCCCTTTGAAATCGGTCGCCATGCTCTCGAGTTTTTCCAGCCGCTTGATGTAGTTCTCGAGAATCTCGCGCCGTGCGCCGGGACGCGCCGCCGACAGGGCGTCGGCCGCGGTGACCAGCACCGCTTCCACCGAGTGCGGGTCGTAGTCGCCGTGGTGGCATTCCATTGCGTGAATGACGTGGTCGGTCTCGCCGTGTTTTCTGAGCAGTTCGCGCCCGAGCTCGAGGTGGGTCCCGTCCATTTCGCGGTCGACCGCCTTGCCGATGTCGTGGACGAGACCGGCTCGCTTCGCGACCTGACCGTCCGCACCCAGCTCCGCCGCCATGTGGTGGCTGAGCCACGCAACCTCCATCGAGTGCTTGAGTGCGTTTTGCCCGTACGAAGACCTGAACTGCAGACGACCCAGAAGCTTGAGAAGCTCAGGATGGAGATCGGGGATCCCGACCTCGAGGGCCGCCGCCTCACCGTCGGCGAGGAGCTTCTCCTCCATCTCTCCCTGGACTTTGGCCACCAGCTCTTCAATACGACCCGGATGGATCCGCCCGTCCTGGATCAGATTGGCCAAGGCCTGGCGGGCGATTTCGCGCCGCACCGGTTCGAAACAGGAGAGGATCACCGCACCCGGCGTGTCATCGACGATCAGATCGACGCCGGTCGCCTGCTCGAAGGCGCGAATGTTGCGTCCTTCGCGTCCGATGATCCGTCCTTTCATCTCGTCCGACGGCAGATCGACCACCGACACCGTGCTCTCCACCACGTGCTCGGAAGCGATGCGCTGGATGGCCATGGAGATCACGCGGCGCGCCTTTTCCTTGGCCTTCTCGTTGGTCTCGTCCTCGATCCGCTTGACCACGTTGGCGGCGTCGATACGCGCCTCGTTCTCCATCGACCGCAGGAGCTCGGCCTTGGCCTGCTCGACCGTGAGGCCGGCAATTTGCTCGAGCCTCGCACGCTGCTCTGTGATCGCCTCTTCAAGCTCCTGCTCAACGGCAGCGATGCGTCCCTCGCGCTCCTGGATCCCCGTCTCGAGGGCGATCACGGCCTGATCGCGCTCGGCAAGCTCCCCCGCCTTCTGATCGAGCTCTGTCTTCTGCTCGTCGAGTTGATTGGCGAGGCCGGAGAGCTCGATCCGCAGGTCCCGGGTTTCACGTTCGAATTCGGTGCGGGCCGCCAGCAGGCGTTCCCGCGCGAGGATTTCGGCGTCTTTCTGGATTCGCTGCCCTTCGATATCGCCCCTCACCGCGATCCGTTCGGCTTCTTTTTCGGCGTTTGCGATGAGGCGAGCCGCAGCGCCGCGTGAACGCCTCCACAGCGCCCACACCACGACCATCGCGATCAGAGCGAGCAGCAGCAGGCCTACGGCTGCTACCGGTAGTAGTTCCACGATGCACCCCCATGTCAAGGAGCGATCAGTGCAACCGGCTTCAGGATGGAGACAGGAGTCTCAAGAGGATGAAATGGAGGTCCCCGCTTCGGCCGTGTGAGCAACCCTATTTGAACCTGCGAAACCACAGGTGGGTGCCTGTCCCCCGCCCATCTCCCGCCGTGCGGCAGGCATCAGAGCGAGAGAACCCGGCAACCCCTCAAATAGGTGTTGGTTCAACGATAGTTTCACTCATCACCAACCGAGTAGGAACCTCCGAGTTCTCACTTTTCCTTCCCGGACTCGCCGGGCTTCATGGCCTCTTCGATCTTTGTCACGAGACGTTTGGCCTGCTTCTCCAATCTCTTTTGCCGGGTGTCCTGATCCGTTTCTCGTTCTTGAAACAGTTCGTCGGCAATGTTCAAGGCGGTCAAGACCGCGATCTTGACCGTGTCCACACTCGAGCTGCGATCGGCCACCTCCCGCATCCGGAAATCGACAAAGCGCGCGATCTCCTGAACCCGCGCCTCGTCACCGTCCGCACGCAGGCCGAGCCGTTGGCCGAAGATCTCGACTGTGGCTCGGACGGTCGCCATCGAAAAGTCCCTCCCACCACGAGTATACAGCATCGCAAATTCTATCTCGCCACACAGATAGCGCCCGTCACCGCGCCTTTATTTTCACCTCCAGAAGCTCCCTGGAGAACACTGAGATACACTCGAATGCAGCCATGAGAACCACCCCTGAACCGCTCCCCGGCCCGCCTGAGAATTCGGTTCCCGCCCCCGTGTGGAGATCGGAGGCCGACCGGGAGATGGGCAGATGAACACCGAAATCGATCGCCACGAAAGCGACGCAGGCGCTCGGCTCCGGTGGTGGATCGGCCCGCCCCTGCTGCTGGTGGTGGCCCTCTATGTTCTGCCGCTCGCGGGCTCAACGCCCGCCACGAATCCCAACGAGGTTGGGCGGATCGAGCTCGCCGCATCGATCGCCCTCTGGGCGCGCCTCGACCTCGAAGACGCGGCGCGGGTCTGGGGGCTGTCCGAGGACGTCGCCATTCGGGAAGGCAGGATTTACTCCGACAAGGCCCCTGGGCTCTCGATTGCCGCGGTTCCGGCGATATGGGTCATCACCCCGGTGCTGCCACGCGCGTCGCAGGCGGACCTGCCCGCCTACTGGCCCCTGCGCCACTTCCTCACGCTCCTGCTCGTCGCCCTGCCCTCGGCCGGTCTGGCGTTTCTCATCGGCGCGGAGGTGCCCGATGCCGATCCCGACAGTCGCGCGGCGGTCGCCATGACCGCTGCGCTCGCCACACCTTTGTGGACATACGGCACGGTCTTCTTCGGCCATGCTCCGGCCGCGCTCCTCGTGACCCTGGCCTGGTTCCTGCTCATCGGACTTCCAGGTCTTTCGATGCCCCTCACCGCCGGTCGTGCCGCCCTCGGCGGCGCAGCGGCTGGATACGCCGTTGCCACCGAGTACCCGACCGTTCTTCTCGTGGCTGTGATCTTCGCGACCCTTCTCGTCCGACGAACCGCCCCTTCGCACCTGGCCAGTGCCGTTGCGGGCGCTTGTGCCGGGGCGCTTCCGGCCTTCGTGTACCACCAGCTCGCTTTTGGTGCGCCGTGGGTCACCGGGTACTCCTTCAAGGCGCTCGACGAGTTTCAGACGATCCACTCCCAGGGGGTCTTGGGCGTCTCCCGACCGTCCCTCGAGGCGCTGTGGGGCGTACTGTTCAGCGCACGCCGGGGGATCTTCAGCTACAGCCCTCTCCTGCTGCTGGCCCCGGTCGGGCTTTGGCGGATGATCAGGAACCGAAGGCGCGGCGCCGGGCCGATCGTGATCGCCTCGGTCGTCTACATCGTCTTCGCCTCGGCATTCGTCGATTGGCAGGCGGGTTGGTGCGCCGCGGCCCGCCACCTCGTGCCCATCGTGCCCTTGCTCACGGCTGGAGCACTCATGGCGGCCGTCAAGCTCGGCGAACGACGAAGCGGTGCGATCATCGTCACCATCCTCATCGCGGTCTCCGGCACCAACGCCGTTTTGACGATTGTCCTGACGCCCTTTTTCCCACCGGAGTTCGGCTCGCCGCTGGCTCAGCTGGTCCTCCCATCGCTTGCCGACGGGGCAGGCTTCGCCAACCTCTTGAGCTCTGGTGCCGCGATGAATCGATCAGCGGCCGTCCTGTGCACAGCTTTGACCGCTCTGGCGGCCCTCGTCTGGGCGGGGGGACGCCTCGTCCGAAACCGGTCTCGGTGGCTGCCTCTCGTCTCGATTTCGACCGTCGCCGTCCTGCTGCTCGTGTACTCCTGGCAAGGCGCCTCACCGCGCGCGGAGACCGAGCTGATGCGGGCACAGGTGCTGAGACGCTTGGATCATCCGGCCATCGCCGACCGGATCGAGGGCTCACTCGTCACTCAGGAGGCGGCCCGAGAGTGATCAGCTCTCTTTGGCGAGGGTGCCGTCGATCAGCGAGAGAACCTTGGTCAATCGCTTGCCGAGGTCATCACGCTGTTTTTCCAGCTCGTGAACTCGTTTCCCGAGATCCGACTCGGACTCGAGCTGGGCTTCGAGCTTCTCGACCTTGGTGGCAAGCTTGGATTCGGCGGTCTTTGCCGATTGGTAGGCCTTCACCAGCTCCTCGATCCTCGACTCGAGCTCCTTGAGCACCGCATCCATTGCCATCGATCCTCCCATTCCTCAGGCGAAGCCGACCCCGAGGGCCTCGGCAAGACGCTTCCGCAGCTCGTCCTGCGCGGTGTTGACCTCGTCCTGGGTCAGCGATTTCTCCGGGTGGCGGTAGACCAGCCGGAGGGTCGTTCGCACCACATCCTCGCCGGGCACGAAGCGTGTCACGTAACCAAGCTCCTCGACGAGTTCGGTGGTGAACTCGCGGGTCGCGGTCTCGAGCTCGGCGTAGCTGAGCTCCGGCCCGTGCTCGACCGTCATATCGACCACCACCGCCGGATGTCTCGCCAGAGCCTCGAAGCGGGCCAGTGGAGGTTCTTCGGCCAGCCCGAGATCGAGCTCGGCCACCGCTACCTGATGTCGCAGGTCCCACCGATCGGAGAACTCCGGGGAGAGCAATCCCGCAAATCCGATCACGGTGCCGTCCTCGGCAACGAGCTCGGCGCCGGCATCGGCATCCAACCACGGCCCACCGCCCCCACGCCATTGAGTCGAGGGCAGACCGACTCGGCTCGCGAGGTCGTCGACGATCCCTTTGAGACGCGCAAAAAGGTGGTCGTGCGCGCCGTCTCCGCCGGAAAGTGCCACCCCGAGACGCTCGTGCTCCCGGGCTCCGTCGTCTCCGCGGTTGAAGACGCGTCCCTGCTCGAAGATTGAGAGCTCCTGTTCCCCCTGGTTGAAGTTGGCGCCGGCCGCGGTGAGCATGCCCGGCAGCAGCGATCGCCGCATCACGCCCTGGGTCTGGGCGAGCGGGTTTTGCAGCGGGAGCGGCTCTCCGGGGCAGATCGGCTGCGATGGGACCAGGGCATCGACCTCGGCATCGATGAAGCTCCAGGTCATGATCTCGACCAGGCCCGCCGTCACCGCAGCCTGCCGAGCCCTGTCGATCAGCTGCCAGTTGGCGTTTCGGTGTCCGGGCGTGGTCGGCAGCACCGGGAGCTCGGACGGGACGGCGCCATAGCCAACGTGACGGATCACCTCCTCGTAGAGGTCCGGCACTCGCTCGATGTCGACCCGGTGGGGCGGCACCGTGACCCGGACCGTGTCCCCCTCGAGCTCGGGGAAGAACTCGAGCCCTTCGAGGATCTCGACCACCCGATCGGCCGGGATGTCGAGGCCGGTGAAGGCCGACAGGGCGGCGATCGAAAACTCCATCCGCGTCGGCTCCCACGGCCGGGGGTGGACGTCGATCCGGCCGCGACACACGTGGCCACCGGCGAGCTCGGCGATCAGCGCTGCAGCGCGGTCGCACGCGGTCGCCGCCATCTCGGGGTCCGTGCCGCGCTCGAAGCGGTGCGATGCCTCGGTGTGCATGCCGAGACGGCGGGAGGTCCGCCGCACTGACAACGCGTCGAAGTGTGCGCTTTCCAAAAGCACGTCGGTCGTGTCGTCGTTGATCTCAGAGTCCGCGCCACCCATGATCCCGGCCAGTGCGACCACGCCTTCGCCGTCCGCGATCATGAGCATCGAGGGGTCGAGCTCACGCTCCTCTCCGTCGAGGGTTTCGAGCTGCTCCCCCTCCTCGGCGGGCCGAACGACGATGCGCCGACCGCGCACGAGATCGAGGTCGAAGGCGTGCAGGGGCTGACCGAGCTCGAGCAGGACGTAGTTCGTCGCATCAACCACCGCGTTGATGGGCCTCACGCCGCAGTTGCGCAGCCTGCGCTGCAGCCACTCCGGCGAGGAGCCGACGCTGACGCCGCGGATCACGCGCGCCACGTACCGCGAGCACAGTTTCGGGTCGGCGATCTCGATCGTCGCCAGCTGCCCAGCGTCCTCGTCGCTCTCCGAGAGGTCGAAGTCGACCGGTCGCAGACGGCAGCCCGTTGCAACTGCGGCTTCCCGCGCGAGACCGCGGTGGTTCATGGCGTCGGGGCGGTTGGTGGTGACCTCGACGTCCCACTTCTCGGCGCCCTCACCCTCTTCACGCAGCTCAACCAGGCAGCCGCAGTCAGTCAGCTTCTCGGCCAGGGTATCCGTGTCCGGCGCGCCGTCGAGGAGCTCGGTCAACCACTCGGCATCGAAGATCATGCGAACTGCCTCGTCAGACGCTGGTCCCCGGCAAAGAGCTGGCGCAAATCCGGTATGCCATAGACCAACATCGCAATACGGTCCAGCCCGAGACCGAAGGCGAAGCCGGTGAAGCGCTCGGAGTCCACCCCGACCGCTTCGAAGACTCTCGGGTCGACCATTCCAGAGTCGAGAATCTCGATCCAGCCGGAACCCGAGCAGACACCGCATCCTTTCTGATCGCAGAAGATGCACGAGATGTCGACCTCGGCCGACGGTTCGGTGAAGGGGAAGTAGCCGGGACGGAGGCGGACTTCGACGTCATCGGAAAACAAAGCGTGGAGGAAGGCCTCGAGGGTGGCTTTGAGGTGACCGACGGTGATGCCCTCGTCAACCAGCAGACCTTCGATCTGGTGGAACATCGGCGAGTGCCGGAGATCCGAGTCGCGGCGATAGACGCGGCCGGGAACCACGATACGGATCGGTGGCTGACGGCTCTCCATCACCCTCGCTTGCACCGGCGAGGTATGGGTGCGCAGGAGGTAGCCCTGCGGCAGATAAAAGGTGTCCTGGTCATCGCGCGCCGGATGATCCGGCGGAATGTTGAGGGCCTCGAAGTTGTGCCAGTCGTCCTCCACCTCCGGGCCTGCCTCGACGTCGTAGCCCATGCGGAGGAAGATCTCCTCGATACGCCGTCGCACGATGTGGACCGGATGCTGGGCGCCACGCTGCACCGGGGTGCCGGGCAAGGTGACATCGACGGCGCCCGCGACGCCCTTGGTCTGACCCTTCCCGGCGGCGACCTTTTCCGAGGCGGCACACTCTCTGGCGTCGGCGAGGCGGCTCTCGATGTCCTTCTTGAGCTCGTTGAGGGCGCGGCCGTAGTCGCGCTTCGCCTCCTTCGGCAGGTCCCGCAGGACCGCGGTGAGCTCGTTCAGAAGGCCCGAGCGGCGCCCCGCGTAGGTGATGCGCACCTTTTCCACGGCCTCCGCATCACCGCCGGCCTCCTCGAGGTCGGCGAGGAACGCGCTACGGACCTCGTCGAGTCTGTCGGTGCTCAACGAGGCCTCAACTCTCGGCCTGCTTGGAGAGCTCGACGATCTGGCTGAAGGCCTTCGGGTCGCGGACGGCGAGGTCGGCGAGGACCTTGCGATCAAGGCTGCAGCCCGCGTTCTTGAGACCCGCGATCAGCGCCGAGTAGGTGGTGCCGTTCTCCCGAGCCGCCGCATTGATGCGGGTGATCCATAACGAGCGGAACTGCCGCTTGCGCTGCTTGCGGTCGCGGTAGGCGTACTGCAGGCTCTTATCGACCTGGATCTTGGCGGTGCGGTGGAGGCGGCTTTTGCCGCCCCAATAGCCTTCCGCCAGCTTGAGGATCTTCTTGCGCCGATCCTTGCGATTGGACGATCTTCTGACGCGCATGCTGCCTCCCTACTTCTGAGCCGCGAGCATCTTCTCGAGCACCTTGGCGTCGCCCGGGGCGACGATGGTGGACGAGCGCAGCTTGCGCTTCCGCTTGCGGGTCTTCTTGGTCAGGATGTGTGAGTGATACGCGTGGTGCCGCTTGAACTTGCCGCTCGCGGTTCTCTTGATCCGCTTGGCGGCGCCACGGTGGGTCTTCAACTTCGGCATGATGAGCTCCTTTTCTGCAAATGCCTCACAGCTCCAAAGAGCGGTTTCTGACGATGTCTTCGATCCGGTCGACAACCTCGTCCAAGGGGTGCACCCCCTCATCTCTACGGTGCCGCAGGCGGAGGGAAACGCTCCCGTTATCGGCCTCACGTTGCCCCACTACCAACAGGTAGGGCACTTTCATGGTTTCTCCGTCGCGAATCTTGTAGCCGAGTTTTTCCGACCTTCGGTCGACATCGGCTCGCAGGCCGCGCGCGGTCATCGCGGCAGCGACCTTTTCCGCATACTCGTTGACGGCGTCGGTGATCGGCAGCACCCGCGCCTGCTCCGGCGCGAGCCAGGGCGGGAGATCGCCGCCGAAGTGCTCGAGCATGACGCCGTAGAAGCGCTCGAGTGACCCGAAGATCGCGCGGTGGATCATCACCGGCCTCTTTTCGGCGCCGTCCGAGTCGACGTAGCTGAGCTGGAATCGCTCGGGCATCTGGAAGTCGAGCTGGATAGTGGCCAGCTGCCAGGAGCGGCCAAGGGCGTCGTGGACATCGAAGTCGATCTTGGGTCCGTAGAATGCCCCTTCACCCCCTTTGACGGTGAAGTCGACGTCCTCGCGACCCTTCAGACACCGTTCCAGCACCTCTTCGGCGTGCTTCCAGACCTCGGGGTCGCCCATCGCCTTTTCGGGTCGGGTCGAGAGAAAGACCCGGATATCATCGAAGCCGAAAAGGCCGTAGATCTCGAAGATGAAATCGAAGAGGTCGGTGATCTCCGCTTCGATCTGCTCCGGGGTGCAGAAGATGTGGGCGTCGTCCTGCGAGAAGGTCCGCACCCGGGTCAGCCCGGTCACGACGCCCGAGCGCTCGTAGCGGTGGAGGCGCCCGAAATCGGCGATCCGGCGCGGGAGGTCGCGGTAGGAGTGCGCCGTGCCCCCGAAGAGGAGGCAATGGGACGGACAGTTCATCGGTTTGACGCTCGAAGAGCGCTCCTCCACCTCGTCGAAGGCATCGGCGAAGAACATGTCGTCGCGGTAGTTCTCGTAGTGGCCCGAGCGCTTCCACAGCTCGACATCGAAGATCTGCGGGGTGATCACCTCTTCGTAGCCGTAGCTCGAGTACTTCTCGCGCATCAGATCGATCAGTGCGTTGTAGACGATGGCCCCGCGAGGGTGGAAGAACGGGCTCGCCGGCGCCTCCTGGTGGAAGGAGAAGAGGTCGAGCTCCCGGCCGAGGCGGCGGTGGTCGCGGCGCTTGAGCTCCTCGAGGCGCGCGAAGTAGGCCTCGAGCTCCTTCTTCGAGGCGAAGGCGGTGCCGTAGATGCGCTGCAGCATCTCGTTACGCTCGTCGCCCTTGAAATAGGCGCCGGAGGCTTCCAGCAACCGCACCGCCCCGATCTGCGAGGTACGTTGCACGTGCGGGCCGCGGCAGAGGTCGAGGAAGGGGCCATGTTCATACAGGGTGATGGTCTCGCCCTCGGGGATGTCGTCGAGGCGCACCAGCTTGATGTCCTCGCCGCGCTCGGTCATCACCTTCCGAACCTGTTCGCGATCGGCCTCTTGGCGCTCGAACTCGAGGTCCTCAGCGATGATCCGAGCCATCTCGGCTTCGATCTTTTCGAAGTCTTCGGGTTTGAAAGCGCGCGGAAAGCGGAAGTCGTATTGGTACTTCTCGGAGTGATCCTGGCGGCCGGCGTCGATCGGCGTTCCAGGCCAGAGGCGTTTGACCGCGTCAGCAAGTACATGCTCGGCCGAATGGCGGATGACGTCGCCCCCCTCGGGGTCCTTGCTGGTCACAATGCGGAGGTCGACATCGGAGCTGAGCCGTGTGCGAAGATCGACAAGGCTCCCGTTGACCATACCGGCCACCGTGTCTTTGGCAAGCCGGGGGCCGATGGCCTCAGCCACCTCGAGGACGGACGTCCCGACGGGAAACTCCCGCTCACTGCCGTCCGGCAAGCCGACCCGAATTGTCTCCGCCATCTTCAACTCCTGGTGAACCGCGCGCCACGTGCGATCCAAAAACACAAAAACCCGACCGCGGGGTCGGGCCTCAGATCCTGAGGTGGTAGGCGCGCGCGGACTCGAACCGCGGGCCTCATCCGTGTGAGGGATGCGCTCTAACCAACTGAGCTACGCGCCTTCACGGATCAAATGGTAGGCGCGAGCGGACTCGAACCGCTGACCTCTACCGTGTCAAGGTAGCACTCTAACCAGCTGAGCTACGCGCCTGAATCCCGTTTCGGGTCCTCCGACCTCGTCGCCGGAACACCTTCTCGGGGACTACTGACGGGTGGTCCCCTGGACGCTTTCCGACCCGTCTTCATCTCGTTGTATTCCAAAGAGCAAACCCTCGAAAAAGGGGGATGGGAGCATAGCAACGGGCGGGGGAACTGTCAACCAGACGGTGTGTTACCTTCGATGGATGGACAACCAGCCGGTCGTCGTTTACACCGCCCAGGGGGAAGTCGAGGAGACCCAGGTACGGTCATTCCTCGCGGCCCACGAGATCCCGAGCTCGACCCGCGGCGAGGCCTTGCGGAAGACCCACGGCCTGACGCTCGACGGCCTCGGTCAGGTCGAGATCCTGGTTGCCCCAGAGCATGCCGATCGAGCCCGTCGCCTCCTGGCAGAGGTGGAGCGGGGTGCGTTCACGATCGACGAGGCACCCGAGTAAGCCCCGAGGCGTCGTTACTCTTCGTCAGAGCTGCGCAGGCCCAGCTCGTCGAGCTGTTGTGCATCAACCCCCGACGGTGCGCGCGTCATGAGGCAGGTCGCCGAGGTCGTTTTCGGAAAGGCGATCACATCCCGGATGGAGTCCCTGCCCGCCATCAGCATCACCATCCGATCCAGCCCGAGGGCGATCCCACCGTGGGGCGGCACGCCGTAGCGGAAGGCCTCGAGCAGAAAGCCGAAGCGGGCTTTCGCATCGTCCTCGTCGATGCCGAGTGCTGCGAAGACCTTTCGCTGCAGGTCGGGGTCGTGGATCCTGATCGAACCGCCGCCGAGTTCGACACCGTCCATGACCACGTCGTAGGCGCGCGCGTGTGCGGCCCCAGGATCGGTGTCGAGCAGCGATAAATCCTCTTCGCGCGGTGACGTGAACGGATGGTGCATCGCAAAGAAACGCCCGTCCTCCTCGCTCCACTCGAGGAGCGGAAAGTCGGTCACCCACAGGAAGTCATGACGCCCTTCAGGGATGAGCTCGTGCTCGCGCGCGAGATGGAGCCTGAGGGCGCCGAGGGCGGCAAAGACCACGCCCTCGTCCCCACCCACCGCCAGCAGGAGATCCGTTGCTTCGGCACCCGCTCCATCGAGAAAGCGTTGGACGCCGTCCTCGCCAAGCGCCTTCTTGGCCGGCGAGGCGAAGCCATCCGGCGTGCGTTTGAACCACAGAACGCCGGCGGCCCCGTGTGGTCGAACCACGTCCGAGAGCCCATCGAGCTGTTTGCGGGACAGGCTCGCGCCATCCGGCACTACGAGACCCTTGACCCTGCCCGCCGCCGCCGCTTGCTCGAGGATGTTGAAGCCGCATCCCTCGGCGATCTCCGCGAGTTCGATCAGCTCGAGACCGAAGCGGGTGTCAGGTCGATCGGTCCCGAAGCGTTCCATCGCCTCGCGATAGCCGAGCCGTGGAAACGGTGTCTCGGGCCTGATGCCGACAATTGGGAAGATCCGGGTGTACAAGCCCTCGATGAGCGTGAAGATGTCTTCCTCGCGCACGAACGAGGCCTCGACGTCGACCTGGGTGAATTCTGGCTGGCGGTCGGCGCGCAGGTCTTCGTCACGGAAGCACCTCGAAATCTGTACGTAGCGCCCGCAGCCGGCGACCTGGAGAAGCTGTTTGAAGAGCTGTGGCGATTGCGGCAGGGCGTAGAACGAAGCCTTGTGAATCCGCGATGGGACCAGGAAGTCGCGGGCGCCTTCCGGTGTCGACCGGGTCAGGATCGGAGTCTCGACGTCGATGAAACCCATCTCGTCGAAGTAGCGCCGGATCTCGGCCACCACGCGGTGGCGCAGCACGAGGTTTCGCGTCATCTCGGGTCGTCTGAGGTCGAGGTACCGGTGGGTGAGCCGAAGCTCTTCAGAGGCGTTGACCCTGTCCTCGACCACGAACGGAGGCGTCGCCGCCTCGTTGAGCACCTCGAGCTCTTCGATCTTGACTTCGATCTCGCCGCTCGCCAGCTCGGGGTTGGCCTGCCCCTCGGCACGTTCGCGAACCGTGCCCTGGACGCGAATGACATCTTCGGCCGAGAGCTTCTCTCCCGCGGCTACCATCGCGTCTTCGAAGACCAGCTGCAGCAGACCGCTGCGGTCGCGCAGGTCGACGAAAACGAGACCGCCCAGGTCGCGGCGGCGGCGCACCCAGCCCACGACCTCGACGACTTCACCGAGCTGATCGCGCCCGAGGTCCGCACACCACGGTCTGTCCCACGCGCTCGTCGTCATGTCTTGCTCCGTTCCCGTTCCCGATCCCGATCCCGATCCCGACACGATCGTGGGCCTATGTATTTGCCTCCGCACCGATCAGCTGCGCCACGTACTCCGGCACCTTGTCCAATGCCACCTTCTCCTGCTCACCCCTCTCGAGGTCCCGAACGATCGCGGCTCCTTCGGAGATCTCGTCCTCACCCAGAATCACGGCCGCCCGCGCCTCGATCTTGCCGGCCCACTTGAGGCCGGCCTTGAGCGAGCGGCCCGTGACCTCGGTCGGGGCTGCGACACCATGCTCCACCAGGCCACGTGCAACGGCCAGCGCCGGCGCGCTCGCCGCTTCGCCAATCGGCAACACCGCCACCACCGGGCGATCGAGCACGGCGCGGCTGAAGGCCTCGGGCAACACCTCGATCAAACGATCCTCTCCGATCGCGAAGCCGGTCGCCGGCACCTGCGGGCCGCCAAGCTCGGCGATCAGACGGTCGTAGCGGCCGCCGCCGCAGATCACCGTGTCCTCACCGAGCGCCGGCGAGACCACCTCGAAGACCGTTCGCAGGTAGTAATCGATGCCTCGCACGAGCCGAGGCGCGCGCTGCACCGGGATCTCGAGAGCAACGAGGGCGCTTGCAACCGCATCGACGTGATCGCGGGCCTCGGCGCTGACGACATCGGCAATCGGCGTGGTGTCGGCGACGAGCTCCCGGCATCGCTCGACCTTGCAGTCGAGAATGCGCAGCGGGTTGGCCTCCCACCGTCTCTGACAATCCGAGCACAGCGCCTCGCGGTGGCGGCCGAGCTCGGCTTTGAGACCTTCGATGAAGCGGGGTCGATCCTCCGGATCACCGAGGTTGTTGAGCACGATCACGAGGTCGTCAAACCCAAGACGTGTCAGGAAGCTGTGGAGCACCAGCAGTACCTCGACATCAGCCTGAGGCGTTGCGGCGCCGAAGAGCTCGATGCCGATCTGTGCGAACTGCCGGTACCGGCCACGCTGCATTTTTTCGTAGCGGAACATCGGCCCCACGTAGCTCAGGCGGAGAGGCTGGGGCCGCTGACCGAGACCGTTTTCGATGTAGGCCCGGACGACCCCGGCCGTCCCCTCGGGCCGGAGGGTCAGGGAGCGTCCCTTGCGGTCGGCGAAGGTGTACATCTCCTTGGCGACGATGTCCGTGTCTTCGCCAACCGATCGTACGAAAAGATCCGTCGACTCCATCAGCGGGATCCGAATCTCGTCGTAGCCGAAGCCCTCGAACACTCGTCGAGCCACCGACTCGACCTCCACCCACAATCGCGATTGCGGCGGCAGGATGTCGCGGGTGCCCTTGACCTTGCGAATCATCGATCACTCCCCGGTGCTGGTTTCGCTGGTATCCGACCCGAATCGCCCTTCGAAGCGAAGCTCGGTGGACTTTTGAACGGTTCCCGACCACCTGCTCGCGAGCCGTCAGAGCAGGGTCGCGGTCGGGGAGCGCACGCTACCACACGCCCTCCTGGGGCAGCAACATCCAAGCCGAAAAAGCGCGCCGCAAGCGCCCAAAAATCAGGGGGTTGTGGATCCATCAAAAATGTGTCCCTACTCCAACGGCCTCAAAATGAACGACATCCAAGGAAGTCGTTGAAAAATAAGAGCTTAACGTGAACCACTCCGCAGCAGGTCGCGTCACAGAAGTGTTTGCTTTTACATTGCCTTAACGTGTTTTCCACAGCCTTTTCCACAGGTCTCCGCGGCTTGGCTCTCGAGGCCATCATGGCGCCCGCAAAGAGATCAACCACCGTCCGGGTAGGCCTCCTCCCAGGAGCAGGCTCCGGACCGGAGTATTTCGGGCTCAGAACCGCCGAGATCGACGAGAGTGCTGACCTCTCCCCCCGCCGTCGCACCGGCGTCGAGGGCGATGTCCGGCGTCCCAGCCAACGACCCGAGAGCCCCATCGACCGTCGTGAAGGGCGGATCACCATGACGGTTGGCCGAGGTCCCTGTGAGCGGCCCGACCCCGTACAGGAGGGCGCGGAGTTCGGGGTGATCCGGTATCCGCACCGCGAGGGTGCCACTGCGGCCGGCCGGCAGGTCGGTCACGATCGGCAAGACCACGGTGAGAGCCGCAGGCCACAGGCGCGACAACTTGCTTCGATAGCGATCGGGGACGACCACCAAGGTTTCCAGCTGCTGCCAATCCGCACACAACACGGGGAGACCCAGCTCCGACGGCCTCGCCTTCATTGAAAAGATCCGCTCGACGCCCGCCTTGCTCCTGGGGTCGGCCCCCAACCCGTAGAAGCTCTCGGTGGGCACGAGCAACACACCGCCACCGGCGACGGTCGGCGCTCCAGATTGGATGGCGTCGGCGACATCTCCCGGTTCGACGAAGGGGAGGCGGATCATCCTTCCCCCAAAAGGACGCGGGCGTGGGTCCGCGCGGATTCGGTCAGCTCGTCGCCGGCCAGCATCCGCGCCACCTCGGCCTCGCGATCATCGCCCCCGAGGGGCTGGACCCGCGTCGTCGCGCGGCCACCCTCGACCACTTTCTCGACCCGATAGTGAGCTCTTCCCTTGGCTGCGACCTGGGGCAGGTGGGTCACCACCAGCACCTGATCATCATCCGCGAGGTCGGCCAGCAGCTCGGCGAGTGCGGCGGCGGTGGCCCCGCCCAACCCCGAATCGACCTCGTCGAAGAGCAGGGTGAGGCCGCGTGCCGCGCGGCGTTTTCGCAGCACCGTACGAAGCGCGAGGTGGACGCGCGACAGCTCGCCACCTGAAGCGATCCGCGCCATTGGCCGCAGCTCCTCGCCGGGATTGGCTGCGATCAATAGCTCACACTCCTCCACGCCGTCGCCGTCGAAGGCGACGTGCACCCCATCCCTCGTCAGTGGGCTCGAGGCATCGGCGCGCGCCCGCCACTGGAACTCAAGACGAGTGCCACCCATCTCGAGGCGCGCCAGAACCTCCTCGACCGCCGCCGTGAGCTCCGAGCCCGCCGCCGAACGTGCCGCATCGAGCGCCGAGGCGCTCGCATCGAACTCGCGCAGTGCCCGGTTGGTGGTGCGCTCCGCCTCTTCCAGCAGGTCCTCCACCGATTCGAGGTCGGAGCGCTCCCGGATGAGGTCCTCGCGATAAGCCAGCACCTCCGCCAGAGACGACCCATACTTGAGCATCAGCTGGTCGAGGGCGTGCAGCCTCGACTCGGTGGCATCGAGCTCGCCGGGATCAGCTGGGGCATCGGCACCGAGCGCCTGCACCTCCCGCACGACATCCTCGACGTGGACCCTGGCTTCACGCAGGCGATCGACGCCACTGTCCAGCGACACGCCGCATTCGGCGATGGCCTCCGCCTCGCGCTCCGCATGCGCGAGCCCGTCGACGACTGACGACTCTCCGTCGCTGAGCCTATCGAGCATTGACGAGGAGAGATCGGCGAGCCGGGCCGAGTGACGGAGGACCTGGCGCCGACGCCTCAGCTCCTCGTCCTCCCCCTCCATCGGGTCGACGCCATCGATCTCCTGAACCTGAAAGCTGATGGTGTCCAGCCGATCACGCCGCGTCGCCTGCTGCGTCCGCAAGCGCTCGAGCTCGTCCGCGGCCTCACGCCAAACCGCATAAAGGTGCCGAGTCTCGGCCGCGAGTTCCTGATGCGACCCAAAGTCGTCCACCAGCCGACGTTGAACAGCGCCGTCCGCGAGCCCGTGCTGCTCGTGCTGTCCGTGAATTGCGAGCAGATGTGGTGCAAGGCGCTGCAAGGCACCGGCCGTAACGCCAACATCGTTGACCCAGGCTCGGCCGCGCCCCCCCTCCGTAATTTCGCGACGGAGCGCCAGGGAGTCCGAGCGTGGGAGGCCGAGATCGTCCAGGATCTCATCGATGGGCGAGGCCGAGTCGACGATGAAGACACCTTCGACCTGCAGACGATCATCCCCGGTCCGCACCAGATCGGACTGGGCACGCTGACCGGCGAGGAGCTTGAGGGATTCGACCAGCAGCGATTTGCCCGCTCCGGTCTCGCCGGTGAGCACGGCGAAGCCCTCCTCGAGCTCGAGCTCGACGGCAGAGATGATGCCGAGGCCGCGGACCGAAAGTCGTTCGAGCATTGGCGTTCATCCTAGCCCGCACGATGCATGAAGTCACTACCGCGGTCGACCCGATGCGCCGCCTCCAGGACCGGAATCTCGGGCAGAAACAGGGTACAATCGGCCAAGCCTGGAGGCCGCCATGACCCATCCACCACGCCCCACAGTTCGCACACTCGATTCGGTCGAATCGGTGTCGGTCCCGCGCTGCCGCGGGGCCTGGCTGAAAGTCCTCCTCGGTCCGGAGAGCGGGGTCCCGAACTTCATCACCCGGGAGTTCACGCTCGACCCCGGAGGCCGCATCCCGTGCCACCGCCACGACCAGATCGAGCACGAGCAGGTCATCCTCCAGGGCACGATGTCGATCGGCCTCAACGAGCGCGAGCACCAGGTCGGACCCGGTGACAGCGTGTTCATCCCCGCCGGGGTCGACCACTGGTACGAAAACCGCGGCTCGGACGCGGTGCGGTTTCTGTGCGTGGTTCCTCACACCGACGACTATCAGACCGAGTGGCTTGAGGGACCCGCCGACTGAAGCAGGGTGCGTCATTGCCGTCCGACACTTCCCACAACACGCACGACCGGAGGCCATGCACCGTCGGCCTGACCGGAGGACTCGCCACGGGTAAATCGACGGTTGCGTCGCTGCTTTCAGCGCGAGGCATTCCTGTTTTTGACGCAGACGACGCGGTGCACGAGCTTTACGAACCGGGGATGCCCGGTGCGGAAGCGGTCGCAAAGCTCTTCGGGAACACGGTGCTCGACGACGAAGGCGGTGTGGTCCGCGCCACCCTATCGGAGACGGTCCTCGGCAATCCGTCCGCCCGTCTCCGCCTCGAAAACGCCATCCATCCGCTCGTTCGGGAGGCCGTCGACGGATGGCTCGCCGCGGTCAGCGACCGGCCGATCGCGGTCATCGAGGCGACCCTACTGGTAGAGACCGGCTCCTACCGCGACTACGACGTGCTGATGGTTGTGTGGTGTGATGACGAACAGCAGCTGCGGCGGGCCCTCGATCGTGGTGTCCCGGCCGAGCGCGCACAGGGGCTGCTCAGCGCCCAGCTTCCGCTGGCCAAGAAGAAGGAGTTGGCGGATGTCCTGGTCGACAACCGCGGCGACCTCGAGGACCTTTCGCGGGAGATCGACCGTGCCTGGGCGCAGATCCACCGTCTGTGCGCGGGGCGCCCCGCACGCTGAGAACGACCGGGGACGCGCGCGCCAATCAGGCCCGACCCGTCACAGTCGTCGGCGAAGCTTCGCGGCGCTCACGGTGTTGGCCGTCAGCATCGCAATTGTCAGCGGGCCGACCCCACCGGGCACCGGCGTGATGCGCCCGGCCTTCGGCTCGACGCGGGTGAAATCGACATCTCCAGCGAGCACCGCACCACGCTTTTCGAAGGCGGCGAACTTCTTCTCGTTGCCCGGGTAGAGCTGTTCGACAGTCTCCCGATCGGTGACCCGGTGCATGCCGACATCGACGACCACCGCCCCATCCGCCACGTGATCCGGCCCGATCAACGAGCGCACGCCTACCGCAGCGATCAGGATGTCTGCCTGTCTCGTGACCTCCGCCAGATCCCGAGTGCGCGAGTGGCACACGGTCACCGTGGCGTGCTCGTGCAGGAGGAGGACCGCCATCGGTTTGCCGACGATGTCCGAGCGTCCGACAACGACCGCCCGTCGGCCTCGGATCTCGATCTTCTCGCGCCGCAGCATCTCCATGATCCCCGAGGGCGTACAAGGCACCAACCTCGGCCGGCCCTGCTGCAGGAGACCGACGTTTTCGGGGTGGAAGCCGTCCACGTCCTTCGCCGGATCGACGCGGCTGAGAATGGCCGCCGTATCGATCCCCTCGGGCAGGGGCAGCTGGACGAGAATGCCGTCGACCTCGGGATCTTCGTTGAGCCGATCGATCAGCCCCTCGAGCTCCGCCTGCCGCGCGTCTTCTGGCAGCTCGTGGGTCCGCGACGCCATACCGAGGGCGCTCAGAGTCTTTGCCTTCGAGCCTACGTAGACCTTCGACGCCGGGTCGTCCCCAACCAACACGGCGTCGAGCCGGGGAGTGACACCGCGTTCGACGAGGGCGGCAACCTCCGCCCCGACCTCATGACGGATGTCGGCGGCGATTCGCGAACCGTCGAGCTTCTTTGCTTCACCGTCCATCACACCGCCTCCATCAGGCTGCTCGCCTGCCCTCGTACAACGAGACCACTCCCTGGGTCAATCGTCTCGCCCCGACCCGCTCGAGCCCCGCGTCTTCCAGTGCGCGGCAGAGCGCTTCACCTTCGGCAAATGTGGCAACGGAGGCAGGCAGATAGGAGTAGGCCTCCGAATCTCCCGACAAGACCCGCCCGACGCGAGGAGGGATGGTGCGGACCCACCACCCGAGGAGTGGCGCGAGAAGCCCGCGAGGGCGGGAAAACTCCAGCACCAGCAGCATGCCGCCCGGTCGAAGGACCCGCACCAGTTCGCCCAGCCCCGTGTCGAGATCTGCGAAGTTCCGGATGCCGAAGGCCACCGTCACCACGTCCATCGAAGCGTCCGACAGCGGCAGGCAGAGGGCGTCGGCGGCGCACCAGGAGACGGCGCTCCCCCGCGATGCGCTCTTAGCGCGGGCTCGACCGAGCATCGGCAGGCAGAAATCGGCGCCGAAGACGGCCGCATCACGCATCGCGAGGGCAAGATCACCAGTTCCGGTGCACACGTCGAGAACCCGCCGGGGCCCGGCCTCCGCGACCTTTCGCACCACCTCGTCACGCCAGCTCGCATCTCGCCCGAGCGAGAGCACCCGGTTGAGGAGATCGTAGCGATGGGCGATGCGGCCGAACATCCCACAGATCTCCGCGCTCTCCTTGGACAGCAGCTCCTGACGCATGGCGGAGAGACTAGCACGAAGCCAGATGCAGGATGCAGGATGCAGGATGCAGGATGCATCGAGAGCGTATCCGAAGCCCGGGAGGGTGGGTGGCCCTGCATCCTGTATCCGGGTGGAAGGGCGAGTGGGTGAATCCTGTATCCCGGGCGGAGGGGCGGTCAGGGTGCGGCGAGGGTCTTACGGAGCGCGACGAAGGCTTTGTGGCGATGGGAAATGCGGTTCTTCTCGTCCTCCGCCATCTCACCGTAGGTGCGGCCGTCACCTTCGGCCGGCGCGAAGACGCTGTCCCAGCCGAAGCCGCCCTCACCCCGGGGCCGTGAAACGATGCGGCCGTTCACGGCCCCCTCACCAAAGACCTCGACCTCGCCGTCGGTGGCGCACACCAGGCAGCGGGCTGTCGCACCGTGATCGCCGAAACAACCCGCGATCCTGCAAATGCCTTCCGGTCCCACGCTCGAAAGCAGCCAGCGCACCAAGGGCCCGGGGAATCCTCCGAGGCCGGCCAGCTCCAGGGCCGTGTCCTCCACCAGCACCGGCCGCCCGAGGCGTTCGAAGGCTGCCCTGGCCTTTGTTCGCACGACCTCGGTCAAATCCAGCGTCTGCGGTTCGGGGAGGTCGAGCCCGCGGTGTGCGAGCCTTCGCTCGAGGACAGCCTCGGCCTCGCGAAGCTTGCCCGTATTCGAGGTGACAAACACCAGATCGTCGAGGCGCATCACTTCTTGGCCTTGCGCTTCTTGGCCTTGGGCTTTTTGATCTCCTCGGTTGCGAGACGGAAGATGTTGATCTTGCGACTCAGGCCCTTGAGCTGGACAGAGCCCAGAGGCTCGGTCGGAAAATGATCCGCGACCGCCGCCTGGGTGGTCTCCCCGAGGACGACGGTGCCCGGCGCGGCCACGTGCTCCTCGAGCCTGGCAGTGACGTTGACCGTATTCCCGAGGACGGTGTAGTCGACACGGCTCGCCGACCCGATGTCACCGACCACGACCGGCCCCGAGTTGACGGCGATGCGGACGTCGATGCGGTCGTCTCCAGCCGCCTCGCGTTCGGCGTTCCACGCCTCGAGCGCTTTCAGGAGCTCGTAAGCGGATTGCACGGCACGAGTGGCGTGATCATCCTGCGGCAACGGCGCGCCAAAGAAGGCCATCACCGCGTCACCGATGAACTTGTCGAGCGTCCCACCATGCTCGAAGATGACGTCGGCGGCAAGCGAAAAGAACTGGTTGAGAAACGCCGCGACATCCTCCGGTGGAAGGGTCTCGCATCGGGCGGTGAAGCCGACGATGTCGGCGAAGAGGATCGAGGTTTCGCGCAGGGTCACGGAGGCGCGATCGGCGCCCGAGTCGGAGAGCACCGCCTCGATCACGGCCGGCGAGTGGTAGCGCTCGAGCCGATCCCGCGCCGTTCGCTCGCGACGGATGCGCTCGTTCAATTTGGCCCGCTCGATGGCCACCGCGGCGTAGTTGGAGAGGGCGGTGAGGAGGTCGAGATCGTAGGCCGAGAAGGACCCCACGTGCAAGGGCGAGTCGACGTAGATCACGCCGATCACGCGCTCGCGGTGCCACAGCGGCGCGCACATGGCGGAGCGGATCTGGTGAATGCGGACGCTGCGTCCGGCTTCGAAGCGCTGGTCGGCCTGGGCGTCGTGGGTGAGGATGGCCACCTTCTGCTGCGAGACCATGTCGAGGATGGTGCGCGAGATCGGGACCTCGGTCTCCTCGCCGACCTCAGACTCCCGCACCCGGTTGAGCTCGAGCTGGGGCTCGCCATCATCGTCAAAGAGCACGATGAAGCCGCGATCGACGCGAAGCTGGTCGAAGACCAGGTCCATCACCTTTTTGAGAACCGGGTCGAGCTCCTCGACCTCGATCAGGACCTTTGCCACCTGGGCGAGGATCTCAAAGACCCGCTCACGGGCGCCGATCTCCTTGGAGATCTCCTGCGGCTGCCCTTCGAGACCGTAGTCCTGGTTGAACTCGGACAAGGGTCGCAGGTAGGTCGCCGACGACAGGCCACCGGTGTCGGTGGCCGCGTCCTCGACCCTGAGCTCGAAGCTCCCCACGCCGAGCAGGTCACCGACCCCAAAGGAGCCCGAGCGCACGAAGGACTCGTTGATTCGGATACCGTTGGTCGACTCGAGGTCGACCAGTTGGAACTCGCCGTCCTTCTCGTCGACCCTCGCGTGATGGCGGGACACCGAGAAGTCCCGAAGCACCACGTCGTTGTCACTGGCGCGACCGAGGGTCAGGCCGTTCTTGATCGGGACCCGGTGTGACACGCCGCCATCTTCGAAAACCAGCTCCAGCATGTGCACTCATTGTAGCGTTGCCGGCCCTTCCCGCGGCCACCGTCTCGCCAGCCACGCGGAAAAACCGTGACCGAAATCGGAGCAAGCCGCCCATCGAAGGGCGCTCTATCGCGTATCCAGCATCCGTGCGAGGATGGCCGCATGACGCTTCGCATCAAGCTCGAGTTGGCATACCACGGCCGTTCCTTTCACGGCTGGCAGAGGCAGCGCGGTCAACGGACCGTGCAGGGCGAGCTCGAGAGAGCGCTCTCCGCGCTTTTCCGCGGTTCGAAGGTGTCGGTCACCGGCGCGGGCCGCACCGACGCCGGGGTGCACGCAGCCGGCCAGGTCGCTCATTTCGACCCGCCCGGACCCATACCGACGGAAGCGCTGGTGCGCGGCCTCAACGCGAGGCTTCCCCGCGAGATACGCGTGCGGGCCGCAGGTTCCGTGCCCCCTTCATTCCACGCGCGCAGAAGCGCGCTCGGCAAGCTCTACACCTATCGTGGACGATGGGGCGGACAGCTCCTCCCGTGGCACGAGCCGCTGGCGGCGACGGTTAACAAGATCACTGACCCGAGCGCTTTTTCAGCCGCGCTCGAAGCCTTCGAGGGTCGGCACGACTGGGCTTCGTTTACGGTGCCCGACCCCGGGCCGGGATCGACCATTCGCACGCTCTATCGGGTTCGTCACCGCGCCCGCCGCCAAGGCTTCGATCTCGAGTTCATCGGCGAGGGCTTCCTCCGTTACCAGATCCGGCGCATGGTCGGGGCCCTTCTCGAAGTCGGCACCGGCCAGCGACCGGTGGATGAGGTGCGACAGCTCCTCGAGACCCCGCAACCCGGTTCGCCGATTCGCACTGCACCACCGGAGGGCCTGTGCCTCGAGCATGTGTACTATCGAGCCTGTCCCGCGATCACGTGACGCGCCGCCATCGGTCAGCCACGGCGCCTCGACGAGACCCTGTGGTAGACTCCCTAGCCCTGGTGTTCACTGTGATGCAGCCCCTCGATGAGATCGCCGAAAAAGGCACCCGCGAACGCGAGATCCTGGAGCGACTCGACCCAGATCGCATGCCCCGTCACGTTGCCATCATCATGGACGGCAACGGTCGCTGGGCGCAGGCCCGCTCGCTGCCGCGTGTCGAAGGTCACCGGGCCGGAATCCGGGCGGTGCGCGAAACGGTGGAGACCGCCGCCAGGCTCGGCTTCGAGGTCATCACCCTCTACGCCTTTTCGACCGAGAATTGGAAACGGCCGCGCCACGAGGTTCTGACCCTGATGGGCCTGCTCAAAGAGTACATCAAACGAGAGCTGAAAACCCTTCGCGCCAACAACCTCCGTTTCCGCCCTATCGGTCGCATCGACCAGCTCGATCCCTCGGTCCAGAAGGAGCTGCGCCGGGCGGTCGACGGCACCGCCGAATGTACCGGCACCCTCGTTCAGATCGCCCTCAACTACTCCGGACGGCAGGAACTGACGGATGTGATTCGCGACAGTGTGCACGAGGCCATCGCCGGTGACCTGAGCCCGGAGCATGTCGACGACCAGTGGATCAACTCCCACCTCGCCACGAGCGGGTGCCCGGACCCCGACCTTTTGATCCGCACCTCCGGTGAGCAGCGCATATCGAACTTCCTTCTCTGGCAGGTCGCCTACGCGGAGATTTTCTTCTGCCCGGTCCTGTGGCCGGATTTCAGCAAGCTCGATCTCCTGTCGGCAGTTTTCGAGTTTCAGCAACGGGAACGCAGATTCGGCGGTCTCATCGAGGACGGCAACGTCTTCACCCCGACCGGTGAGCCCAGGACTCCATCGTGAAGCGCGAGCTGTTTGCGGCGGCAGCGATCCCGCTTCTCGTGGCAACCATCATCTGGCTGCCCCCATGGTCTTTTCTCACCATCCTTGCGGTGGCGACGGTTCTCGCTTGCGATGAGTACCTCAAGCTGGCGCGGGCCGCCGATGTCATCTCCGGGCGCTGGATCGTGCTTGCCCTTTTGGCCGCTGTCCTCATCGCGTCCTGGTTCGGTGGAGTCAACGGTCTGGCGACCGCCGTGCTGGCCGCGCTTGTGATCTTGCCGACCGTTCGCCTGGCTCGACCCGAATCACCGAGGGGAAGCCTCACCGGGGTGGCGGTCGAGTGCTTCGCCGTTCTCTATCTCGGAGCCACCGCCGCCTGCCTCGGGTGGCTGCGGCTGTGGCCGAGCGACCCGAACGGCGTCAAGCTGCTCTTCTTCTTCCTCGCGTGTATCTGGATCGGCGACTCCGGCGCGTACTACGTCGGCAAGAACTTCGGCCGCCGCAAGATGTCACCGCAGATCAGCCCCAACAAGACCTTCGAGGGCCTGGCGGGAGCTGTCGTGACGACCTACCTCGCGGCCTTTGCCGCTGCGTACATCCTGGATCTCGATCTGAGCGCGGTGCACGTCGCCGCGCTGGCGACAATCCTCGCGGCCGCCGCGCCCCTGGGTGATCTGATCGAGTCCCAGTTCAAGCGGGACAGCGGGATCAAGGACTCGTCGAGCCTGCTGCCCGGGCATGGAGGACTCCTCGATCGCACCGACAGCCTCTTCTATCCGGCGCCGATTTTTCTCGGGTACCTCCTGCTGACCGGTCTCATCCGATGAAACGGCTCGCCGTGCTGGGATCGACCGGGTCGATCGGGCGATCGACCCTTTCGGTGGCCGACACCTTCAGCGACCACTTCGAGATCGTCGCGCTGGGCGCCGGACGCAACATCGACTCGCTGCGGCAACAGATCACCCGACACCGGCCGGCCCTCGTCGCGGTAGCTCGCGACGAGGATGCACGGTCCCTTCGGACAGAGTTCGGGGACCTTCGAGTTGTGGTCGGTGACGATGGCTTGGCCGAGGTCGCCTGCTGTGAGCAAGCAGAGATGGTGGTCTCGGCTCTTGTCGGCGCGGTCGGCCTCGCACCCACTCTCGCCGCCATACGGGCAGGGAAAGACATCGCCCTTGCCAACAAGGAGACCCTGGTCATGGCCGGCACACTGGTCATGGCTGCCGCCGAAGAGGCGAACATCATCCTGCTGCCGGTGGACTCGGAGCACGCCGCCCTTCATCAAGCGCTCGGGACGACCTCGAAAGCAGAGGTGGCGCGTCTCATTCTGACAGCATCCGGTGGTCCCTTTCGGACCTGGCCCGCCCACCGCATCGCGCAGGCGACCGTGGCGGACGCTCTCGCCCATCCGACCTGGGAGATGGGTCCGAAGATCACCGTTGACTCGGCGACGATGATGAACAAGGGTCTCGAGGTCATCGAAGCGCATCACCTCTTCGCGTTGCCGGAGGACAGGATTGCGGTGGTCCTCCATCCGGAGAGCGTGGTTCACTCGCTGGTCGAGCGCGTCGACGGCACGATGATCGCCCAGTTGGCGCCCAACGACATGCGGTTTCCCATCCTTTGGGCGCTGTCGTGGCCGGATCGGTTGCCGAGCTCCACCCCGGGCCTCGATCTCGTTGCTGCACAGCCGCTGACCTTCGCGTCGCCCGATGCCTCGAAGTTTCCCGCTCTCGGGCTCGCCCGTTCGGCCCTGCGCGAGGGCGGCGAGATGCCGACCGTGCTGAATGCCGCCAACGAGGTCGCCGTGGCCTCCTTCCTCGAGGGGCTTTGTTCGCTCCCGTCGATCGCGGCTACCGTGGAGGCGACCATGGAGCGATGGGGCGGTCGAAACGCTCCCCTGGTCGAGATCGACCAGGCACTCGCCGTCGATCGCGAGGCCCGGGAGATCGCGCGCCAAGAAAATCGGAAATACCTCGCCGCCGGCGTGGGTTCGGAGAGTCGATGCTGACAGCAGCCGCATTCATATTCGTCATTGGTGTTCTGATCACGATCCACGAGGCGGGCCACTTCGTGGTGGCCCGCCTGCTCGGTGCACCGGTCGAGGTGTTCTCGATCGGCTTCGGAAAGCGTCTCTGGGGTTTCGAGAGAGGGGGCACCGACTATCGGATCTCGCTCGTCCCGCTGGGTGGCTACGTGCGGATCATCGGCCTCGGTCCCGACGAGTCGGACGTGGTCGGCGACGGCGCAACCGAGATGGAGCTTCTCCCGCGCTGGAAACGCACCCTGATCCTCCTCGCCGGCCCGCTCACCAACATCGTCGCGGCGGTCGGCTTCGTGGCCGTCGCCTTCGCGATCGGCGTCGAGGTCCCAGCGTATCGAGACGAGCCCCCGGTGGTCGGCTGGGTCGCGCCGGGGTCACCCGCCGAGTTCGCGGGTATTCGCGAGGGAGACGCGGTTCGCTCCGTCGATGGCCGGGCCATCGCCAACTGGGGCGAGCTCGAAATCGCATTGCTGACCGCGGGCAAGGGCGAGCTCATGGTGGAGGTGGAACGGGAGCGGGTTCTGTCGAAAATACCGATCACCTTGGATCGAGACGAGATCTACGGCTTCGGAATATCCGGCATCGAGCCACGGATCGAGCCGGTGATCGAGCCGGTTCCGGGGCAGCCCGCCAAGGCCGCTGGTGTCGAGGCTGGAGACCGCATCGTGAGCGTCAACGGCCAGCCGGTCGAGCAGTACTACGATCTCCCGCGTCTGATCGAGCCCCTGGCCGGAAAGAGGGTCGAGATCGGGGTCATCCGTGACGGCCAGGCGTTGACATTCGAGATGACGGCCAGAAAACGCGGGGACGAGGGCAAGATCGGCGTCGGCCCGCTCCTTCCCTCGGTGGTTCAAAAACTCGCGCCGTTGGCGGCAGTTCGGGCCGCCACCGTCGAATGTCAAAAGATGACCTACCAGACATTTCGGATCATCGGGCAGCTCTTGACCGGCAAGACCTCGATCCGTCAAATGTCCGGTCCGGTGGGCATCGCCCAGATATCGGGCGACGCCGCGCGCAGCGGTTTCCAGACCCTGATCATGTTCATGGGAATCATCTCGCTCCAGCTGGGCATCTTCAACCTGCTGCCGATACCCATCCTGGACGGCGGTCATCTCGCGATCCTCTCCTTTGAGAGCATCATCCGCAGAGATCTCCCGCTCAGGGTCAAGGAGCGCATCCTCGAGGTCGGCTTCTACCTTTTGATTCTGCTCATCGTGGTCGTGACCTTCAACGACATCGTCGTGCGGCTGCCCGAAGAAGTCCGCAACTTCTTTATCAGGGGCTGAGGGCGGTTGCCGACCGTGCTAAGGTTTGCGCCGATGGCGAAACGTCTTCTGGCCGCATGTCTCTTCCTGCTCTGTGCCGGCATCGTCTTTTGGTTTGCGCTGGTCCACACCGTCCACCGCGGGACCCTCGCGGTGCCCGATCTCGGCGAGCAGACGCTCGAGGAGGCCCGACAAAGGGTGCACGACCTCGGTCTCGAGCTGATGATCGACGAGCCGGGTGTGTTTTCGACCGTCGTTCCTCCCGGAGCGATCGCCCACCAGGAGCCCCCACCCGGCTTTCACGTGAAATCGGGTTCGTCGGTGACGGTTCGCGTCAGCCTCGGCGGCAAGACGATCGATGTGCCGGATGTGCGCGAGAGCTCGCTCAACACGGCCCAGCGCGAAGTCGAGCGTGCCGGTCTCACTCCCGGAACTCGCGCCCGGGTCGAAGGCGAGGGGGCGGCGGATCGGGTGATCGCGACCGGACCGCCGGCCGGGCAGCAGGTCGCCCCAACGACCCCGGTCGACCTGTTGGTGAACACCGCTCCCGAAAAGCAGCTGTGGGTCATGCCCTCGCTGGTCTCGCAACCGCTCGACCGCGTCGAGCGGTTTTGCAGGCTTCACCGGCTGCGCCTCGGTCGGGCTCGCGAGGTGAACTACCCGGGGATCCCGTCCGGGCTCGTCCTTCGCCAATATCCACCCGCAGGATCGCCGGTTGCCCCCTCAGAGATCATCACCGTGTGGGTGAGCCAATGAGCATACGTATCGCGCCTTCGCTGCTGTCCGCCGATTTCGCACGGCTCGCCGAAGAGGTCGCCGACATCTCGAACGGCGGGGCGGACATGCTCCATCTCGACATCATGGACGGGCACTTCGTGCCGAACCTGAGCTTCGGACCACCGGTCGTGCACGCCATCGCGTCGCGGACAAATATCCCGCTCGACGCTCACCTGATGGTCACCGATCCCGACGCCCTGATCGCCGACCTCGCCGAAGTACCGGTGGCCCGGATCGCCGTCCACGTCGAGGTCTGCCATCATCTGCAACGAACGCTGGAAAACATTCGCTCGGCCGGGGTCGAGGCCGGCATCGCCATCAACCCCGCGTCCGCGCTCGGCCTTCTCGAGGAGGCGCTGCCGTGGGCCGACTTCGTCCTCGTCATGTCGGTCAACCCGGGTTTCGGCGGGCAGGCCTTCATCCCCCAGACACTCGACAAGATACGGCGGCTGAGGCAGATTGCCGGCGCTCAGCTGCAGGACATCGCGGTTGACGGCGGGGTCTGTATGGACAATGCGGCGGCGCTTGCCCAGGCGGGAGCGACCACACTGGTCGCCGGGTCGGCCATCTTCGGCCTCGAGGACAGGGCAGCCGCCATTGCCGACATGCGCGGCGCCGCGACCGATGGAGGTAGGAAATGACGCCCGTGCAACGGATCGCCGTCGTGCTGTTGCCGGCGGCTGTTCTCACGCTCGGCTGCGCCAGCGGCCGCAACAGCGAGGACGAGCTTCTGGATCAGCTGGCGAACCTGGAAAAAGAGACGATCTTCGAACAGGCGGAAACACTGTACGCCGACAAGGAGTACCAGAAGGCGCGCGAGCTCTTCGCATTCGTTTATGACAGCTTTCCAAACGACCCCCTCGGCCACAAGGCGGCGCTCCGGGTGGCCGACACCTATTCGGTGAAGAAGGATGTGACGAATCTCACAGAAGCCCGGCTTCGGTATCGTGATTTCGCCAACCGATATCCCAACGATCCAGACCGCGATTATGCCCTGCTGATGGTGGGTCACACCTACTCGGCGAGAAAGCTTCGGCCGGACAGAGATTTGAGCGATATCCACGAGGCGTTGGCGGCCTATCAGCAGCTCATCAATCTCTACCCAAACTCGCGGTATATGCCGGAAGCCGAATCCAGGATCAATGGTCTCAAGGAGTTACTGGCCGAGCACGAGTACACGGTCGGTCAATTTTATTTCAAGAATAAGCGTTTTGTCGGCGCATTGTGGCGCTTCGAAAATATCCGAGATAATTATCCAAATTTTTCAAAGATCGGCACCGTGAACGTCAAGATTAGCGAATTGGAAACGTTGATCGAAGAGCGCGACGCCGAATGGAAAAAGCGTCTCGAAGAGTTGAAAAAAACGACCGAGGATTGACGGATCGGGCGCCCATAGGTTAACCTCAAGTAGTGGTATGTCCAGCGGGGAGAGGGCTTATGAGCGCTAAAATTCAGTTCGCCATCATTGCCATTTTCCTACCTCTAGTGGCAGTGGCGCAGTCGGTTGCTCCGCCTCCGCAGCCGTTGCATTTTGTTGATGGCCACTGGACCCCATACGATCCTCCGACCGAGTTTCCCGAGGGCGCGATGGTGCACACTATCGTCAAAGGCGACACCCTGTGGGATCTCGCGGCCCATTATCTGGGCGACCCATTCCTGTGGCCGCAGATCTGGGAACGAAACCCCTACATCAAGGACTCGCACTGGATCTATCCGGGCGATCCGGTGGTGATCGATCTCGCGGTGCAGGAGGCGCCGGTGGCCGAGGCGGAGGTGCCCTTCGATGAGACCGTGACCTCGGAGTACGGCGATGACCTCGGTGACATGGAAGGCGTCATGCCTCGCCCGCTCGGCAGCTCAGCCGACGTCTACTGCTTCGCGGAGCTGGTGCAGGACGAGAGTGTCTTCCCATTTACGGTCGCCTCTTCGGAGCGCATCCAGTACCAGGACCATTACTCCGAAGGTGAGATCGTCTATATCGACGGCGGAGCCAACCAGGGTGTCGAGGCCGGCGACCGTTTCTTCATCCTCAACCGGCTCCGACCCCTCAACCACCCGGTGTCGAACTCCCACCTCGGCGTCGTCTACAGTCAGGTCGGACAGCTCAAGGTCCTGTGCGCACAGGAGGACACCTCGATTGCCGAGATCACCTACGCCTGTGATCCGATCGTGATCGGCAGCGTGCTGAAGCCCTTCACGCCGATTCCGGTGCCCCTGGTGATCGATCCCGATCCCTCGGATCGCTGCGACGAGCCGAACGGCAAGCCGACCGGCTACATCACTTACAACCGGGACGACCAGATCGATCTCGGAACCCACTGGCTGGTATTCCTCGATCTCGGGTCGGCCGAGGGTGTCTACCCCGGTACATTTGCCACCGTCTTCCGCGACAACCCGGTCAAGGGCATGCCCCGTTTGGTCATGGGTGAGGTCGGGGTGTTGATCGCCGACGAACACTACTCGACCGCCCTCATCACCCGCGCGTGGGCGCCGTTGGCGGTCGGCGACCGAATCGAAGTGAAGTAGCCCAAACCAAAGTCGACAGGTCTCGAAGGGCCCCGGATCGGGGCCCTTTTGCTATTCTCGACCCGTGCTCCCGGATTGGGTCTTCGATGACGACGACCGACACTTCATGGGCGAAGCCCTGATCGAGGCCGAGGCAGCGGCCGCTCGCGGAGAGGTGCCGGTCGGTGCCGTCGTCGCTCGAAATGGTGAGATCATCGCGCGTGCCGGGAATCGCCGGCAGCAGGATGCAGATCCTTCGGCCCATGCCGAGCTCATCGCCCTGCAGGCGGCCGGCCGTGCCGTGGGGGACTGGCGTCTCTCCGACTGCACCCTCTATGTCACCCTCGAGCCCTGTCCGATGTGCGCATCCGCCTGCCGGGCGGCCCGCCTTCAGCTCCTGATATGGGGTGCCGAGGACGAGCGAGAGGGTGCCTGCGGCACGGTGCTGGATCTCGCCACCGATCCCCGGCTCGGGCGGTCGCTCGCCCACCGTGGCGGTCTCGAGGCGGAGCGGAGCAGCGCCCTCCTCAGGAGCTTCTTTGCCAAACAACGGCAATCGTCGTAAAATGCGGGGCCCGATCGCGGAGAGGTGCCGGAGTGGTCGATCGGGGCGGTCTCGAAAACCGTTGACCTTTCACGAGGTCCAAGGGTTCGAATCCCTTCCTCTCCGCCACCTTCTTTGACAGCACAAGCAGATGTCCGGAGAGGTGTCCGAGAGGCCGAAGGAGCACGCTTGGAAAGCGTGTGTGGGGGCAACTCCACCGCGGGTTCGAATCCCGCCCTCTCCGCCACAGATCGTTCGCGAGCCCGACATGGAGCTCGGGCCCTGCGCATCGTCGTCCTTCGAATCGTGTCAGGCCCGGAAGGGAGCAGCACTAAGGAGGACCCCGGCGAGTGCCGCAGGCTGCCTGGTCTCCATCGTGGGCTCCTCTGAGTTGGACTAACGCGGTCCGCGTTAGTAGCTGGAGCCTGGCTG